>CASDOW010000008.1 GCA_949282195.1 uncultured bacterium
GCTATCACTATTTGGCCAATAACCTGCTTCACAATACTTACATTCTTTTCCGTTATCAGAATATTTTTCACTAGTACAAGCAACACATAGCCCTTCAACTAATCTATATCCTTTTTGGCATTGAATACAAGCAGTACTTGTAAATTTAGCGCAATTGGGAAATTCGCTTGTAGGACATTCTTTACAAGAACAATTTGTAGCGTCTTGACACTGACCGTCAGGACATGATTTAACACAACTTAAACATTCGCTTGATGAACATAAAATACAATCGGATGAATATTTAGAACTGCAATCGGTTGTAATTGAAGGAGAATCAATATTTGTTCCTCCGCCGCCATTAAACCCGATGTTTGTTGCAAACTTTTTAGTAATCAACGGTGTAAAAGCAGCAGTTATACAGCTAATTACTATCAAACTTATTAAAAGCTCGACAAGCGAAAAACCATTTTTCATGTTTTATATTCCCATTAAATAATTGCACATAAACTATACCATATATGATAGTAACTTGTCTATATAGTTAGTTTTATTTTCATAATAAATAAGTGAAAATTATTTTATGGGTTATCAACAATTAATTACAAACGGTATAAAAAGATTAAGAATGACAAATAAGCTTACTCAGGAACAATTTGCCGAAAAAATCAGCATGAGCGTTCAAGGGTATAGAAATATAGAACATAACAGGTATTTGCCAACCGCAGAAACAATTGACAAAATCTGTGATGTTTTTAATATTTCTCCAATAAGACTGCTTTTGGCCGATCCTCAAGACAATTTGGTCGATATTAAAAATTTAATTAATTGTAAACTTGATAATTGCACCCTTGATAAATTAATTCGAATTAATGCAATGATTGATTTATTGTAATTGAGTTAAGCAAAAATTATTTTCTAAAAAACACTCTGTCTGATAAAATTGCATTTCTTTTTGCAAATTCATCAACTTGCATGTATGGTTCAATTAGCGACAATAGTTTTTTTCCTTGTCGTGCTGAAATTAGTTCATTATTTACATTTTTATCAAAAAATACAATAATTTGTTCTTTTAATTCATTTCCGATTTTATTTAACGTTTTTACAAGCCCTCCTGAACCGGCTTGTGTATCAATATTTGCTTTTAAAAATTTTTTAATTTGATATCTGCCTGATAATGTAGATAGTTGTGTTTGGTAAAATTTCTTATTAACAAGCGCATAATCGCTTAGTCCGCCATCGAAAAATCTTTCAATATCGCCTGTAAGAACATTTGATTTTAATAATCTTGAAAGGCTGTTTTTTTTAGAAAAGTTTTTATCGGCAAAATATGGGAGTGCGCCATAGGTTTGTTGAACAAGTTTTCTGCCTTTTGCCGTTAACTTTGCCATGCCAAAATTGGGCTGATTGTTTTTAAAATTTTTCACAGTATTAATTTGCATACACCTAACCTCATGATTTAATAAGCATATCTATAAAAACTGTGATAAATTTTTTTTGCGGTATATAGCGTAAAATTTTATAAACCAAATACGCCTAATATATCATCTGCTATTGAGTTTCCTTTTTTATATTGTTTTAGGAAATAAGTTAACGCTTGTTCGGAGTTTTCTTTTGGAATGTTTACCCCTTTGGTTAGTTTTATTCTTTCACTTGGTGGAAGTTTAGCAAGATTTTTTCTTTGTTGTAATAAATTTACAATTGTTTCTCTGAATTTTAAATTGCTAACATCTTTTGCAAGTTCGGCGCTTACTTGCGCTATTAATGCCGTAGCTTGCATTTTTGAATCCATTTTTGCACTTGTGTATTTTGATAGGAATTTTTTCATATAAGATTCATATAACTCAGATAGGGAATTTTGACCTGATTTTCTGGCTTTTAAAAGATTGCCTTGAGCGGAAGAAGGAATTATTCCCAGTTTTTGCATGATACCGTCCGTTAGGCTTAATAGAGAATCGTTTGTCATGATTGGCAGTTTTGATTCTTTATCAAAAAATATTCTGTTTAATTCTTTGCTTATTAATTCTTTTGCATTTTGCCTTGTCATACCTTTGGGCAGCATTGCCCCTTCCAACACAAAATCCGTAATATTATCTACGTCTGCATTTTTAATGTAATTAGTAAGATTTATAAATCTAAGAGCTTGTTCTTTGGTTTGTTCGATTGTATTACCTGTATCAATTAAAGTGAAACAGTTTTTACCTTCTTTTAATTTTTTAACGTCAATAAATATATTTCCGGGGTGAATATCTCCATGGATTATTCTGCCGTTAACATCTGCACTTGAGAATTGTTCAGACAAAATATCCTGATATTGTTTTAGCATTTCCAATGTTTCTTTTTTTGTTAAGTCTTGAAAATCAATATCTATGCCGATTCTTTGTTTAAATTCTGCTGTTGCTAAATCTAATTCTTTTTTGTATTCTTGGTATTTTTTTGAATTTGTACCGTATATTTCAGCGCTTTTTTCCACATCTCTTTTTAAGATTAAAAATCTGCTGCCGAATTCATTGAAGTCTGCAAGACTTATGCCGTCTGCTCGCTCCATTACATATATATTGTTTTTAACTTCAATCGGTTTTACAACATTTGCTGTTTTTGTGCTTTTTGCAAGTTTTTTAGCTGCTTCCATTTCATTTGATAAATCAACTTCAGCTTCAACTCCTCTTGCAATATTTTCAACATTTTTAATTAAAAATTCTTTTTCATTTTGGGATTTTGTTGAAGAATTAATCATTGCAATAAAGGCTTCTTTGTCTTTTAGGATTTTTTCTTTATTAATTCCTTTATGAATTAGCTTGATACATACATCGTTGCCTTTTTCGTCTTGCGCGACGAAGGTTTGTGCTACTGTACCTACTCCGACACATGCTTTCAGTTTGTATTTATTTGCTCCAAAAGTTTCTTCAACTGCTTTTTGAGCTTCCTCTAAAGTCCAGGTTTGAGGACAATTTTCTTTTAAAGCTTTAGTTAATCTGGTTCCATCATTTTTAATTTGTTTAAATTTAAGAGCAAAAATATTTTCTTCGCTTAAAAGCCTGATTTTTTCGGTTTCGTCTATATCCAAGTTCATTATGGCGGCAATTTTTTCATTATCAAAAAGAATATTTTCCAAGTTATCATAAACGCTGTTGAAGCTTGTAGTTTGGGTTAATTTTGCATTTTCTAATGCTTTAACAACATTTTGCGCATTTTTTTCATATACACTCATGAATTGCCCTTTTTTGATTAAAGGAATTGCAATAGCTAATGCGCCGAGTGCATTTATTATCTTTGATGTTGAAATATTTTCTATATATGATTTTATCGATTTATTGCCCTTATCTTCTCTTGAAGCTATAAAGTATTTTGAAAGAGAATTGACAATCGCATAAATTGGTGCGCCAATTGGTCCTAATAAGCTAACTATCGGCAGTGTTAATCCATTAATTGCTCCTGTTAAACCGTTTCTAAAATTGGCATTTTTCTTTTCTTTTTTGGTTGTTTTTTTGATTTCTTTGATTTCCTTTTTTGACATTGTTTCTTTGTCAAATTCGGGTTTATATTGTTTTGTTTTAATTCTGTTGATTTTTAAAACGTTTTCTTTAATAATTTGACCCACATACATTGCAGGTAGTGCTGCAATAATATTTATAGTTTTTTTATCTGTTGCGATATTTAATATTTTTTCTTTATCTGTTTTTGTTATAACGTTTTTTATTATACTTGGAATGTTTGAATTTTTAATTCCGTTTAAAAAGATGTTAATACCTGCTAAAGTTTTTTCCTTATTAATTAAAAGTACGGACTTAGCTTTGATAAGATTTTTATAGGCAGTAAAAAATGCCAATGCTGCTCCGCCAATAGACAATAAATCTCCTACTGTTTGAGCTGTATTTTCTTGCGAGCGTCTGTAATTTTTTATTTCTTTTTCAACTTCTTGGACTGTTTTTGTGCCTTTTTTGTTTCATTTATCGATTGTTCGATTTTTTTTGAGCTAAAACCTATATTTGTTGCACTTTTGATTTTGTCTGCTATTTTTTCAATTAGTCCGTTTTGCTTTTTTGCCTGCTCGAATTTTTCATTTAATTCAAAAGAGTCTATTTCTTTTGGAATTGAAACACTTTGTTGAGACAATGTATTTTTAGGTGTTTGATTTAATAAGGTTTTATTTTTTGCCAAATTAAGGTATTCATTAAATGACGGAATATTGTTCATATTATCTCTTTTTAAGTTTTTATATCCGGTATTGTTGTAGCAGCGTTATAATATTAATAAAAAAACTAAAAAAATTTTTTTGCTAAATTAAAGGCTGTCTATTTGACAGCCTTTAATTTAGTTATATTTTTGTTCAATCGATTGCTTATTTTTAGAATGTTTTATTGCGTTTGTCACTCCTTGAGCTATTGTTCCTAACGCGAGTGCGCCAAATATAATAAGTCCGCCTTTTTGTGATTTATTTAAATTTTTAAATTCGTCTATAAAATCACCAACTTTTTCTTTTAATATTTTATTGTAAACAGATTCTGTGCTATCCCAAACCTTACCCATGCCTTCTGATAACTTAATTAATCCTTTCGTAACTATATCTTTTTTCTTTTGCGGTAAAATTGGCTTAATTTGTTCATTTATTAATTTAATGGTTGTATTATCCGATATTATCTGTGTTCCACTAAGATTAACTTTTTTGGGTGTTGTACGTGAAAGAATGTCTGCAAATTTGTCTTGTTCGGCTGTAGCCAACGCTTTTCCGATTAACATTGTACCGCCTGCAAAAGTTCCAAGGGTTCCGGCCTGCTTTAGGGCGAAACTTGCGTTATTTTTAACGCTTTCTTGCAGTTTAGCTGTTTTTCTTTGTCCTGTTGTTAATGCTGCTACTGATGTGTCCATTTTTTTCTCCTTTATGTTTCTGACATATTTAATAAGTAAATTGTAGAATTTAAATTGCTCGAAATTTACAATTAAAAATACTAAATATCTACAATACACTATTAACGATACATTTCAGGTTTACAAAACTTCATATATAATACTTTTAAATGCTAAAGTATTAATTAAAAGAAGTATTAATTGTAAATGAATATAAAAAAAGAACTCGGAAATAAAATAAAACACTTGCGCATAATGAATGGCTATACTCAAGATAAATTGTCAGAGTTGTTAAATATTTCTCAGCGTGCATTAAGCAGTATTGAGCTGGGAAAAAATTTTATTACGTCTGATACCTTGGAAAAAATTCTTGAAGTTTTTAATATCGAGCTTGAGGAGCTATTTGCAACAAATTCCCATAAGGAGCCTGATGAATTAGTTAAACTGATAAATAAAAATATTTTAAAATTGAATAACGATTCATATAAATTAGAAATAATATATAATTTGACAAAAAGTTTAATAAGATAAAAAAAGAGCCTTTAAAAGGCTCTTTTAAAATGGAGGAGGATCTGGGATTCGAACCCAGGGGACACTCGCATGCCCGACGGTTTTCAAGACCGCTCCGATCAACCACTCCGGCAATCCTCCGAAAAGTACTTTATTATAATATCAGAAAAAAATATTATGTAAAGAACTTTTTTAAAAATTATTTAGCAGAAGGCGAATTTAGTGCTTTAACAACCTTGTCTGTTATATCTACTCCGCCAAAGAATATTACGGATTTTTCAACTACTGTATCGATTTTATTTGAAATTGCGACTTGTTTTATTGCATTTTTTATTGCAGTATCAATTTCAGCCTCTTTTTTTTCTTTTAGTCTTAAATAAGCATCTTGTTTTTTAGACAATTCTCTTGCTGTTGATTCTTCAAAATTTTTGCGCTCAAGCGGGGTTGAAAGTTTTTTGTATTCTCTTTCTTTGTCTAAGCTATAGCGTTGAATTTCTGCGTATTTGTCAGAGATTTCATCACTTACTGTTTTAACTTTTGAATAGTTATCGACAACTTTATCAAAATCTACAACTCCAATAACTTCTGCATTAGCTGAAGCGATGGCAAAAGAAAGTAGTGCAATTGATAGTGTTAAAAATCTTTTCATATTTCCTCCTATATTTTAAAAAAATTATATCATATTTTTATTTTATTTAGTATAATTCTATCATAAGACTTTTTAGGAATACACAAAATGAGTCGAAATTATCAAAAGAGAAGTGCTAAAGAGTATAATGTTTTTAGGGGAATTTTTCAATGGATTACATGCACGCTTGTGTATGGTACATATTATAAACTTGTATTTAATTTGAAAATTGAAGGCAGGGAAAATGTTCCAAAAAAAGGCTTTTTTATTGTGGCTTCTAATCATGTCAGCGCAATTGATCCTTTTTTGGTTATCCATGCTATTCAACGACATACTGCATATATGGCAAAAGTTGAATTGTTTGAAAATAAGGTTGCAAGGTTTTTCTTGAATGTTCTTGGGGCATTTGCAGTTGATAGGGCAAAACTTTCAGTATCTACAATTAAAACAGTAATAAGTTTGAAACAAACAAATTGGGTTTTGGGAATTTTTCCTCAAGGCACCCGTGATAAAGAAGGTAGCTTAGATAATATCAATAAAGGTTTTGCAAGTTTTGCAAAAACACTAAAATGTGATATTTTGCCTGTCGCAATTACCGGTATGACAAAAGACCAAAGAAAGGCCTTTAGAGGCAAAATGAAGATAAAAATAGGTAAGCCTATTCCATATAATGATAACATTGAAGAAATGATGGCTCTCTGGAGCAAAACGGTAGCAGAATTATCCGAAGGAAAAAGATAAATGAATATTAAAGACGTAAATTTTGCACAAAAAAAAGCAAAAGATCTTAATATCCTGACAAGATTGTATCAATATTATGCTTTGTACATCTTGTTTTTACCTATATTTGGCGGTTTGTTCTATAATTTTAAGATTAAACGTAATAATAATTTAGAAAATAAACCTTATATTTTTGCAGCAAATCATATTTCATATATTGACGTTTTTATCGTAAATTATGTTGCAAATAGGCCTTTAGCATATATCGCAAAACAAGAGTTGTTTAAAACAGATACTTGGGCGCAAAGGTGGGTTACAAGAAATATCTTGCGTCTTGGAGGTTTTGCCGTTAATCGCGAAAAAGTCGGGCTTTCGACAATAAAATCCGTTAAAGAAGTTTTTAAGGCAAATTATAATCTTTGTATTTTCCCTCAAGGCGGAATTAGAAAAAATAAAATAGTTGAAAACATAAACGGTGGTTTTATTTATTTTGCAAAAACAAATAAAATTGATATTGTTCCGGTTGCAATTGAGGGGCTGGAAACATATAATTGGAAACCTTTCAGAAAACAAACGGTTAATGTTAAAACAGGCAGCCCGATTTCATATGAATTAGATGAGAAAGAAATTGTTTCCCAATGGTGCAAACAAATATCTGAAATGACGGGTTATGAAAATAAAAATATTTAATTTCATGTCAAAAAAAAATATTCAGCGGTTTTATAAAGTCGACAGTATAAAACGGATATTATTTTGCTGATTAATAAATTTACATCAAATATACCTCAAATTGTCCATACGATTAACAACCCTAATTTACCTGTCGGTACTTTGATTGAAGAAATACCGACCGATATAGGCAGATCTTATGCTGGCTATAAGCGTGGCGGTGTAATCGAAGGTGCTGAAAAATTAAGAAAAGAGCTAATGTCCGCGATTGTATGGATGTTTGGAATAAATGCATTTAATTCATTGGGTACAAAAATATGTGAAAACGTTTTAAATATCCCCATGAATATGGATTATTCAAATTCTAAAGATGGAAATGATGCAATAAGAAACTCAGTTGAGTTTTTGGTTGGAAAAGTTAAAGAAACAAAATTTGATACTTCAGAATTGGCAAAATACAAAGATAAATACAAAGGCATGGATCCTGAACTTTTGATAAAAAGAATCAGGGGAGCAAAACAAGTTACTTCTATTTTGGCAGTTGCAATGAATTGTTTTGCAATGGGTATATTATTACCTAAAATTAATCAGGCAATAACAAGAAAAAAAATTCAAAAAATGAAGCAAGAAAAACTCCAAAAAGCTCAAAATGAAAATAATGACAAAGGTAAAGACATTCGATTTAAGGGTGATTTATTAAACAGCTTTGTATTTAATGTTGAAAATAATAACACTTTTAGATTGATTGTACCTGATGTTCCTATGATTGCAGGGCGTGTCGGTACATCAAGAAATATATTTGAAGGAATTGAAAATTTTGTGATAGACGGCGGAAGTATTTATTTTTATAATTTCTCTGCAGGCCACATTCAATCTGCTTTAAGAAAAGCAACAAAGACTCCTAATATACCTCCAATAATTGCCGATATCCTTTCTAGGGCAGATGAAAAAACTTTATCTGAAATATTCACTAATTTAAATGCTAAAAGCAATGTTGAGTTCTTGGCTGATATTACAACAAATCGAGAATTAATCCATGAAATTTTTGACAAAGGCACATATGGTAAAATTGGAAAAATTAATCGTTTTGTTAAGAGTGATGATTTAAAAGATATAACTGAAGGTGTTATTTCGTTCTTAAATACTGTTAAATCAGCTCAAACATCTGAACAGCCTTTGTTTAAAAATGGTTCTATAAATATAGATTTAATCAAAAAGGTTGCATATAAAACAAACATGAAAAATGCGGCCTTCCTTGCTATTGGTCTTGGCATAAGTATTTTTGGCTTGGCTGTTGCCATTCCTAAGCTTGCATTTTGGATTACAAGAAAACTAACCGGAAAAAATGAATTTAGCGGTACCATGGTTGTAGATAAAAAAGAAAATAGTTAACAATACTTAATATTATATATACAATTGCGCAATTTGTCCTTAAAAAAATACTTTATTACTACATAAGGAAAGTGTTTAGTATTTATTAGTGGGTGAATATGGGTTTTTTAGAGCGCATAACAGGCGTAAATAAGTCTAATAATATTACGACAGAAAAAACGCAAAAAATAAATTTTTGGCCTTCATTTAGTGCTAATGCTCTAAAAAGAACAAATCTTAAAAAAGATGTTTTTGAATCAGCTCAACAAGTTGAAGCACAAGGTTTAACTCCAAGATATTATGTTCCAAGCTCAACTGTTTCTCAAGGAATTGTTTTTGAAACAGAATTAGCCCTAAAAGAACCTGAAAAATTTATTGCTCTTTATGTTAATCCTATGGTTATTGAAGAAGCAATTATGAGAAATCCCAATATTGAAAGAATTTTAAAAGAAAATAATCTGCCCTTGGATTACAATATTGATAATGTTACATCTATTATTAATTCTCATTTAATTCCAACGGCTCGTCAAGCTCAAAAAATTTACAGAAATTTGGGTCATTCTACATCAGAAAAAAATTATGCATATTTAACTCAAGCTGCTTTATTGCATGATATCGGTAAGGCTTTTATTCCTTCTGAAATTTTAAATAAAAACGGTCGCCTTACTTCTAAAGAAAGAGAAATTGTTGAACTTCATAATAAATTAAGCTATGAAGTTTTAAAAACAACAAGACTTCATCCAAAAGTTGCCCAATTTGCTCTTGAACATCATGATTATGAAAGAAATGTTGAAAGATCGGATGAAAATCAATCTTTAACGGTTGCAGATATTTATTGTGCACTAAAAGAAGATAGACCCTATAAAAAACCCCTAAATGAAATTGCAACAAGAACAATTCTATATGATATGGGTACAAACGGAAAATTTGATGCAAAATATATAAATTACTTACAATAAAATCTCCTCTAATAAACTAAACTTACTAAACAAAAAAGCCTTGCAGAGTATGCAAGGCATTTTTTTATTTTTTTAAAAATAACTCTTTTTCTTTTTTTCTTCTGTTGATTAAACCTTTTGATTTCATTTTGTTACAATAAATCCATTTATCAAATTCATTTGAAGCTTCAAGGTATCTCTTTTTGTTTAAGAGTTTTAATAATGTTGAATTTTTAAAAGCATTTATGCCGATATTATATTCAAAGGAAATAATTGCATCAAACTGATTTTGAGTCAATGGGACATTTATCAGATTATTTACATTGTTTGCGTGAATAATTAAGTCTTTAATAAGAAGATTTTCGGCTTCTTTTTCGGTTATTTTTTGTTCTTTAAATACATCTTTTCCAGTGTGTCCATAGCCTATTGTTAGAACTCCCGCCGGGCATTTATAAGCCTTAAGGCTTAAGCCTTCAAAATTTTTAATTAAATCAATTCCATTTTTTGATATATTCATTTTGAATATCCTCAATGTCTTCTATTCTGTGGTTTTCGACTTTTAATTGTTCTTTTAAGACGGATATTTCTTTTTCGTTAAAATATGTTCTCTCAATTATCGAATTATGTTTATCTTGCTTGATTTCAAGAGCTTGTATGCTTTTTTCTATAACTCCCATTTTATGAGCAAAATATAGTGCCTGTATAATTACACTTATAAATATTCCAAGTAATTCATAGTTCATTAATCTGTCCAAAATAATTTTTGATAATTGTCAACACTGTGTTTAATAAGCCATCTTGAAATCGGGTTCACTTCTGAAACATAAAGCAATCTTTCAAAGACTATTGTTGAAAAATATCTGTCGTTATTAATGTAATCATGGTTTTCACATAGTACATCGTGAATTAATGACGGAATTAAAAATTTTGGGTCTGTTTTGGGTCCTATAAGCCGCCAGAAAATTCTTGGAATTGTTGCTCCGTCCCAACAATATCCTTTTTTAATCGTAAAATCGTATTCATTTAAGAGTGTTTTATCTGTCAAAACAACATTTAATTCTTTTTGGTTTTGAAAGGGAAGTTTTTTAATTATTTCTTTTTCTGTTTCATTCATGTTTGGTTGAATATATCTCAGTGTTATTTTTGGAATATCTGAAAATAAAATTGTTAATTCTTCGTCATTATACCATTCTATCAATTTTAAAATCTCCAAGTAAAATTAAAACCTATTTTATTTTTTGAAATTCTAAAACTTTTCAATAAATTCCAAAAGAGTTTTTTTAATCCCTTCTTTAGCTTTTTCAATTATTAAATCCTTTTTTTCTTTAAATAAAATTTCTGCTTTTTCTTTTAGTTGTGGTAATTGGGCTAAAATGTCTTTAATTATTCCCTCAAAAATTTTTTTCCTTATCCATTTAAACATTTTTTTGTCCTTTAAATTAATTTTGTATAATCATTTGTTTCAAAAAATTCATCAAGTTGTTGACTTGTTAAGCCCAATAATGTGCCAACTTGATTTATATAGGGATTTCCACGATAAAAATTATTAGCTTTTAATTCAATCTTTAAAGCTTTAATATCAATCTGTGGTGTTCCATCTTCCGCCAACGGTTGCGCCTCAACAAGAGCTACAATATCATCAAAATCAAGCCCCTTTGCTTTATATATTGCACGCTCTACATCTGCTGCTGTCAGGTTAAGCATGGCTATTCTTTCTTTTTCTTTTTGTGCTTGTTCTTGTTGATATTCTTCTGTGTCTGCAAAAACAAAATAAGTACCGTCATTTGATAAACCTATCGGTCTTTGTGTTTCTTTGATTTCTAAATTTTGTAATTCAGGGCGGTGTTTAAGCATTAAATTAAATTGTTCTAAACTTGTGTCAAATCTTATAATTTTGTTATCTTGTTCTATATAGTAATTAGTCATTATTTGCTCCTTTTGTATAGATAAACTTAAAGAAATCAACTGTGCCAAAATAAGCTAAAGATACTGTATCACCCTTAGCAGCAGGTAAATAAGCGGAAATATTAGAACTGCCTGATGATTGTAATTCGCTTTGAATATTTTTTGTTTGATTTGTTAGTGCAAGTCCGCCATTACTTATTCTAAAACAATACCAACCGTCAGCAGGAGCTGTATAAGTTGCACTGCTTGCGTCTACTGTTAAATTGTCGAATTTTGATGAGGGGAAAGAATATGAGCCAATAAGTTCTTTTGTTGTGCTTGTTATATTTGAAAGGCTTTTATCCAGTTTATTTTCAAGGTTGTTTTGTATTGAGGTTATTGCGACTGTATTTACATCAATTTGATTGAATTTTTCGTAGTTATCGTTAATGTTTTGAGAAATGTTTTTTAATTCATCATATTTTTCATTTATATCCGAAGCTATGTTTGTTACAAGTAATGCTGATGAATTTAATTGATTATAAAGTTCTTCAGGGGTTTGATCCGAGAATTCGGATACTTTTATAGTCAGTTCTAATTTTCTTGATAATATTTGAATTAATCTTGTCAGGTAATCAAAAGAATACTCGAGTGCTTCTAAGTTTAATAATGAACTGTTATTGTATTGAGTTTCTTGACTTATCGGGAGGGTTAATTCGAGCGAGATTTTTTCGTTTTCTGATAGAATATCGTAATTTGATGAACTTATAGGAAAAGTTATGTAACTCCCGTTTTCGTTTTTTATTTCGTTAATGCTGTAATCTATTCCGTTTTGGAGTGTATGTTGAATATTTTCTTTATCGAAAAGAGTTACTTTTAGTTGTTCTTCGTTATCAATATAAAAATCAAATTCAAATATGGTTGTAGAATTATTTCCGGTATAATTATTTACCGGAGTTATGTCATATATCAATTTTCCTCCTTTTTAAAATAAAATAATTTAAATTTTTTATCGTTAGTGTCTAAAATTTTAAAGCCGTATTTTTTGAGCCAAATAAGTGCATCAAAATTTTCTAAGTATATATAATTAAATAAAATTGAATACTCTTTTTTAAACTTTTCAATTTTGGAGAATATATACTTCATTAAATAAAATCTGTTTTTATGTGCATATTTTGTGCATAATAGCCATAACTGCGCAGTAGAGTCGTTAATTTTTTTAGCTCCGCCGATTGCAATCGGATTATTATTGTCGTCAGCTAAAAAATATGCATTCTTTTTGTTTTTCAAACAGAGTTCAATAAAATCTTCTTTGTTTTTTATATAAAAATCCAGTTCTTTTTTGTCGCTTTTTCTTAAATTGTCATATAGCAATTTAAGATTGTCTTTGTTTATATTCATTTTTTTCATTGTGACTCAACTTCTTCTAATGAAATTGTTGCGTTTATTGCTAATATTGACAGCGGAAGCGGGTATTTTTGTACAATTTTAATATTTTTTTGAGGAGCTCTGTCCGCAAGCGGACAAAATTCAATGTCTTTTGAATATAATTTTTTAGGATTGTTAATGCTGTCATGGCTTCTTGGGTTTTGACTTAAGCTATTGTTGTCATTTTGGATAAAGAAATCTTCTCTGGAGTTTAGTATTTTTACTTCAACCTTATTAATCATTTTATTAATTCCTAATGTCCCTTGTGATTCTAAATTCAGGGTCTCAAGCTCAAAGTCATATCTTAAGCCGATAAATATATCTTTTGCCGGGTATGGAAGTTTTAAAACGCCGTTTTCATTAATTTCTAAATCTTCAACTACGCCCCAATCAGCCAAGGCATTTACTTTTGTATTTTTTAAATGATTTAAATTGCTGATTGTGTCTGTTTTCTCTTCAAAGTTAAAACTGGTTGAGCTGTCTAAAAATTTTGAATTTTCAAGAGAAGTCACAATTCTTGAATAAAATCTTTCGATGTAGCATACTTTTTCATTATTTATTTCTCTTTCAACAACAAAATATGCAATATCTTCATAATTTTCTCTAATAACGGCAACGCTTTTAAATTTTCCTTGGGTTGTATGAGTGTGCCAAGCGGCAATTTTTTGCGTGGGGTTATATGTTAGGGCGCATAAATTTCCGTCATCCATTACGCACCAAAGAATTCTGTTTGGCTCTTTAGAATATGCCATATCAATTATTTTTCTGCCTTCAAAAAGATGAGAAGCAAATAGAGTTAATTCTTCTCCGTCGTATGAGTCTGAAAGGTAGTCATATCCCAGATTTCTGACAATGTTTCCTCCTGACTGTACAAATAACACCATAGAACCCGATACAACAGGTTTGATTTTAGATGAGCCGTAGTATGATTGCAATTTGGCATATGGGGAATTTGATGCACTCATAACTCCGTCAGACCCGTTAACCGACCATTCTGCATTCGTTGTCATAACAATTAAATTGTCAAGAGGTATTAAATGCTGAATATTGTTTGCAGTATTATCATAAATCGACATAGTAATTGAATCTGTTGCATTCAGGGGTCTTGAAATATTAAAATTATCATTTGTACCTGTTTGACTCATCCATAGTGTTTGAGGAGAAGCATTTGATGCGGCATAAATTTTTCTTTGTTGAAAGTAACAGACGCATGAGGGGCCTTCGTTTTCAAATGGGTTTGTGTGCGTAGGTGCGCAACTCGATAAATCGGGCTCAATATTATTGTCTTTAAACGAGGTTGTGTTTGATGTTCCTACATAACCGTATATGCCGTTTACGCTTCTGTATATATTGTATTCACAAGCATTTTGAACAGCCGACCAAGAAATTGTTATATATTCTGATGTTGTCCAATATGCTTCTAAGTGTCCAACAACAGATATTGGTGAACTTTTAGAGCTTTCTTCAAAGCTGTCTTTATGAACCGATGTAACAACATAGCTATAAGTTGTGGTATTGGATGCAGTTGAGCCAACATAGCTTATTGACAGATTACTTGGAGCTTCAATTGTTGCTTTAAAATTAATTTCTTCAAATCTCCAATCGTCGTTAGCATATCTTGATAGATTGTATGGCAAAAAGTTTGCGCAAGTCAGTGTAATAACGTCTGCTTGCTGACAGTAGTCAATGTTGAAGATATCATTTTCGGTATACGGGCTTTCAATTTCGTAGATTTCCTCGTTTTTTAAAATATATCCGCCGTCTTTAATTATTCTTATATATTTATCTCCAAACTCTAAAATGTAACTTTCATTAAGATTAAAAACAAAAGGAATTAGTCTTGTTTTTTTGTCGGAGTATTTTGCTTTTTCAAGAAATTCAAGGCCGGAGCGATTAACAACGCATCCTTCTTGAAGCACTAAGCCGTTTTTTAAATTTTTTAATCCGAGATTATATTGTTCTAAATCAACTCTTCCTTGCAAGGACGGGGATAAAATTCCTTTTGAAAAAGAATTTTGACATACTCTTATACTCATTTGTTTATCCTCTGGAATCTAAATATGTTAGTTCGTCATCTATTGTTTCTACGCCTTCTTGTGCGTTTAAAACTTTTGCTCTTTTTATTAGCTGATTGTACTTCTCGTAGGCAATTTCGCCTTTTTGTATACTTCCTACAAGTACATTTGCCGTAAGTGAGGCAAGGTAGTACGATAATGCCATTGCAAATTCACAAGAGAAAAATATTTCTTTCTCAACACGTCTTGTATATCTTAGTATTGCATTTTCAACATCGCACAAGATTACTTTTTGCCCGTTTGACAGTGATGAAATTGAATATTTTTCAATTGCGTACGAGTTTTTTCTGAAAACATCGCGTGTACAAATGCAATCGTTGGGATAATTGTAGCAATATTTATATTGAAATTGCGAAACAGGGTTTTCACAAAGTGCCAGTTCTTTGAAAGTGGATGCAAAATTCCAGTCAAAGTCTTTTAATACGTAATCTCTGGCTAATTCATAATAATTGTTTAATAAAATTGCACGATTGTCGGTTGAATTTCCGTTTTCAAGCGGCATTGAAACCCCAAGTATATTTAGGGTTATGTTGAATATTTGCGCTTTTGATTGTGTCATTTAATCTCCTTTGTACCAATTGGAAGCCACTTTATTAGTGGAGCCAAGGTAATTTATGGCTTTTGAATATAAGTTTGCATTGTAGTAACTTGTATCTAAGTTTGCATTATTTAAATATTCGTTTGCTTTATCTAAATATTGTTTTGAAATTAAATCGTAACTCTTTTGTGTTTCTTGGGCTTCAGAGTCTGCATAGTCAAGAGTGTCTTGAAAATTCATAAGATTTGTGTCTGAATTTACATCAAAACCCATTGCGCTCGCTTTTGCTATTTGCTCGTTTGCTTGTTTTTTGCCTTCAAGTTTTTGTTTTCTTGCTTCTTCTATCCCTTTTTGTTGTTGGTATCTTGATTCATTTATTGAATTTTTAGCATTAGCAATTGCAACTTGTGTTTGATATTCTTGTGTTTTTGCGTCTTGATATAAATTTGTTAATTCATTTGTTACGCCAAAGATACTGCTTCCTACTTGCAGGGCGGTATTAATAACTGTCGGAACACACATTTTTTACTCCTTTTTTTAAAAAAATGTGGGCATAATGCCCACATTGGATTAGGTTATATTACATTATTTTCATCTGCAGCAACGACGCCGGCTGTTATTTTTCCTGTTGTTTCGGCGGTTCCTGTTACTGTATAAACAATTCTCATATAGCCTTTGTTTCCTTTTGGAAGAAAATTAATCGGAAATCTTTGCCCTGCTTTTAAGTCGGCCAGTTCAAGTGTAGAAGTTACTAAATCTTCGCTTGATGAAAAGTCTTCTTCTTGGCTGGTTTGTACTTTTACGGTCAGTGAAGTCAGGTTTGTAAAATCTTCTACAACTTGAATTAATAAAGGGGCAAAAGAAACGTCGCCTTTCCCAAAATAAACTGTGTTATCCGAATTAATTGAGCCTGTTGTTATGGCTTGATTTTCCGAAAATAAATTTTGAGCATCTAATAACATTTGTATCTCCTTAACTATGCGCTTACAACTCTTTTTTCATCATTTCTCAATTGATCTGCACATTTAACAGGTATTCCCAAGAATGATACAATTGGTTTACCTGCAAAGTTTTCAATTGAAAGATTTACGTTCGCTTTATTTATTGCTTGGAAGTGCAAATATGTTTCAATTGTTTCGTTGCAATAAATTACGGTGTTACCTGTTTTAGCGAAGCGTTTAATTCTGTGGTAGGCTTGAATCATCAGTTTGATTAAATCGGCGGGACTTGAGCCGTCAAGTGCGGTTACGTCAATATTTGCAATTCTTGCTGTTGAGCGGAAATCTCTTACGGTCATCCCTATATCCCATTTGAAGTGATCGCGATATACTTCAAACATGTTTCCGTTTGCGTCTGTTGCGGTTTGTGCACCTTTGTTTTCGTGTATTAAGCCCATTTGAGAGCCTTTTGGATATAAAAGATGAGTATGTAAATCTCCCCAAGTGATAAACCAAATGGATGTATTTTTATTTCCTGTGCCGCCGCCGTCTAAGACTCTGTATCCGATTGAATTTTTATCTGTTGAAATCTTGTTATATCTTACGCTTAAACCGTCAAAACCCGCAGGATTTGTTGCTTTAGAACCATAAAAGATATTTTCTTGAACGGTATTGTTCATAGATTCCAAGAAAGCTTGCGCTTCATTCATTCTAAATTGGTCTGTATCGCCTTCAAGGTCTGCAAGCGATTTATCAACCTGAGAATAAACTTCAAGCATTCCTGTTGTATCTGTTATTTGAGTGTATTCACCTTTTGAAGCAGATACGCCTTGATAAAATTTTCTAAATTCAACTTCCGGTAAGCCGTTTCTAACGGTGGTTTTATGGGTTGAACCTTCGTTACATTCCCTTACAACCGCATCTTCAATAAGTACATTTGATTGAGCCAATAAATCCACGATTGTTGTTGCAATTTTGCCGTTTTCTTTTTGTGCAAATTTGTCTTTTAAGGTTAAATAAGTATTTCCAACTGTTGCCATAATTTCTCCTTTTTACTAATCTCTTGGTCCGTATAAAATTTGAGCTGGTGTAAGCTCCTTAACGGCAGGTGTGCCTTTGTATGATAAGCTGTCTTCTTTTGTCAATTCTCCGATTTTGAAAAACATTTTTATCATTTCGGGGTGATAAATTAAACCCGTTGATTTTAAAAGTTCTTTTAAATTCGGGCTTGCAAATTGACTGTAGGCATTGTTTGCCGTTTGCATGTATTCTTTTAGCTGAAGTGAATTTGAGCTTGGTATGTTTCTATCCTGTTTAAATAATTCTGTATATTTTGTTGTGTTTTTTTCTTGCATTGTTTTCTCGTCAATTTTATAAATTTCCTTTTGTTTTTTTGACATTTCAAGTGCAAGTTCTAACAACAAATCCAGTGATTCTTGTGATAGATTTAGTTTTTTTGCAATTGGAATAAGTTTTCCGGTTAATTCATCATCCAAGCTAAAATCTTCGTCAGCTAAAAATTTAGAAAAATTGTATTCTTCACATAATTTATTGTTTTCTTCCTGTTCGTCTTGTAAACAATAGTTACTTTTTAAATTTTCTTGCATTTTTATCCTTTCTATGTGGTATAATTACTCTTAAGAGGAGTTATTTAGTTTTATGAAAAAGACATTGATTATTGGTTTTGTATTTGTTGCTTTTATTTGTTTTGTTTCTTGCAATATTTCATTTGCGCAGACTGATTTTTCAAAGGCGCTTAGAACTTGTGAAACATTTAGACAAGACGGAAGCATTACCCATAATGGCGAAGTTTTTAATTTGACAATTACTCTGGACAAATCGAGAAACAAGTGTGTATATAAAGAAAAAATTCACCAAGGTAAAAAATATCAAATGTTAACTTGTAATTTTGACAATAATCAACTTCCTGCCATGGCTGATTCAATGGATAAATTCACAAATTATTACAAAAAAGAGATTGCAAAAAATAAAATCTTTGAAGCAAAGATGACAACTAATGGCGAAGTTTTCCAAAAATATCTTGCTAATCCTAAATATTGTTCAATTACTCACTCTAAGAATTGATTAAACTTTTAAAATAATTATTTTTTGCATTTTTTGAGTTATTATCTTGAAATATCTGCATACGTTTTTTAATTAGTTCAAGCTGATTTTCAAGTTCCAGTTTTGAATTTTGCGAAATATAGTATCGAAAATCATTTTCTACTTGCTTGATAAAATCTATTGTTGTATCTTCATTTTTTAGATTTAAACTTTCTATAGCGCAATCTATAAGAATAATAGTATCTTTTATGAAATTCTTTTTGTAGGTGTTTAATTCATTTTGAATTTTTTTAAAATAAGTTATATCTTCGTTTGATAATTTTTTTGTATCAAAGTTTAGCGATAAAAATTTTTCTTCATTTTCAAGAATTAATTTTCTTAATTCAATAAAATATTTTGAATCTGTTTTTATCTTTGGTTTTTGTTTTAAAAAGTCGTTATCTTTGGAATTAAGTGCATTGATTATTTTTTTATTAAAATCTTTTATAAGTTCTGTTTGCACTTTTTTATCTAAATTCATCACACCGCTATACCATGAAATTGCGCATAGGCCTCTATTGTAGATTTTGTCTGTGTAATTTTTGTTGGTTTTATTTATGGAAACATAAAGCGCTAAATTACTTATTATATTTTCATAGACTTCTTTTGCCCATATTGCAGCTTGTGAATTATAGTGTTTTTTAATTTGATAGATTAATTCGTTTCTTTTTTCTTGTATTATTTCATCTAAGTTTTCAAAATCAATATCATCGCAAAGTTTTATTGCTTCATTATCAAATTCTTCTACAACATTAATTGCTTCATCAATTGCCTGTTTAGAATTTAAATTTACATAACCTTTTTCTTTTGAATAAAGAAGTTCATTAATTAAGTTATCTAAGTTGTTTATAAATTCCAGATTTCTTATGCTTTTTGCTAAATTGTTCATTTTTTTAACCTTATATTATGCCAAACCTTGCCAATAAATCACTTCCAAAAGAATCAACTCCGCCCATGTTTTGCAGAATTTGACTTCCTTCTTTTGCCATTTGTATTTGCGATTGTTGATTTTGGTTTTTAAGATTTTCTTTTCTTATTTTGTCCATTTCTGTTTTTGAAACCAATTGTGATGGTGAAATATTTGCATATGTTGCATAGTCTTCAATTATTTTTTCTGCATTTAATTTTTGTTTTAATATTGGGTCAATTGAATTTGCAATATTTGAAACAAAGGTTGTAAATCGTTCCATACTTGAAATATTTGCTACTTTTTGTGCTTGTGCAAGAGTTGAAACAAATTCTATTTGAAATTTGGAGTTTGAATATTTATTGTTTAGAGGTTCTAAAATCCCTGTTTTAATTTCTTCGTCGTAAATCCAAAAAAGAATTTGTTTCAGTGAATTATGAATTTGTTCTAATAGGGGTGATAAAAGAACCATTTTTTCTTCTTTTAATTCATTAACTTCTGTTGCTGTTCTTCCTCTTTCCGCTGTTGATAAAATCATTGCAAAAAGGTCGTTATAGAAATGTTCTTTAATTATTTGTTTTAATTCGTCTTTTTCTTCTTTTAATTCTAAAATTCTCGGATTTACTTCATAAACAGGGCTTATACCTCTGCCGTTTTCATCTTCTTCTATATATGCTCCGGGGACATCGGCGAGTTTTTTATTTTTTAAACTGGCAGGACCCTTATAAGCCGGACAAACTATTTTTTTAACGGCTTTTGCATACTCTTTAACCATTGTCATCAATTGTTTAACATCAGCTAAAGCGCAAATTCCGGGGGAATCTTGAGGGTAGTCAAAGTCGCTTGTAAAGCCGGATTCAAAAACAACATAAGGGAATTTGTCAAAACCTTTTATGGATAAAAATTCGTTTTTCCCTGATAAAATAACAACAGAAACATATTTTGCAAATTGTGATGAAAGTCTTTTTTCTTTGTAATATTTATTTTTTTCCACATAATGCATTACTTCAAAAAGTTTATAGGGGTTGTTTTTAACAGCTTCTTTAATTACATCAGGGCAATTTTGCCCGTAATTTTCATAGATATTTTTAGCAGTTTCACTGTATACCCTGCAAAAAGTGTCGACTATACCTTGGGAGTTTTTAGCGTAATAGTATGAGCCGATTGGCAGAATTCTGAAATTAACTACATTTTCATAATCTGATTCAAGACCTAATGCGCTAAACCCGAATACACCCAATTGTTTGTATATTTCAGGTAAACACTGATAAAAATTCGAACTGTACAGTATTTTTCTTGTTAGCTCTTCTTGTTTGTGGCACCATTTTTTTAGATAAAAATTATTTTTTTCATCATTGTCGTCAAATGTTGTTTTAAACCAGCGAGTTGTCGGGCTTGTTGCGCCGCTCATCATACCTGACGAGAAATTTCTCAGTGCAATCAATGGAGTGGAATCTATAATTTTTTTGCTTTTTGCAATCGGTTTTCTTATGTTTCTAACAAGAAACTGCGTGCTTCTTGGAAGAAAATAATCGGACAGTTCTTGCAGGTCAGGTTTTATAACGTTAAAAATTTCTTCCAGCTCCTGTTTCCTTTTTTGAAAATATTCAACAGTATAAAAGGTCATTTTATTCTCCTAAAAGTGTTTTTTTGTTTGGATTTTGATTATCTTCAAGACCTGTTGGTGATGTTTTTATATTTTGACTAAAGCCTTTGTTTGAATTAATGTTTGTGCTTTTCTTTGTTAATGAGGCGTCGGCTTCGTGACGTTGCACTTTTTCCTCTACTTCAGGTACTGCTGCTGTTACTTTTGGTGATTTTTGAATAAAACACATTTTATTATCTCCTTTCTTTTAATCAAACGGTTCAAATTCTGCTTCAACATAGTTTTCATTGTTATCGGTGTATGGATTGTATGCGTTTAGGCAATAATTGATTGCATAAAGTGCCATCATAGCGCAATCAGCAAAATCAGGGCTTTCATTGTTTTCTTTTCTTAGTTCTTTTTTATCTTTAATTGCTATTAAGCCGTTGGGTTTATAAACTTTTTTGATGTATTCAAGCTGTCTTATTGTGTTTTTGTCTGTTAATTTCAAATATCCTTTATCAAGAAAATCTCTTAAAGCTAAATATCCGTCAGCTCTTGCATTTAGTGCATATTTTGATATAGCCTTTTTTGCACCCCTAAAACCGATTGCGTTAGGAATTATTTTTTGAATGCTTATCCAAATCGGATAACCGAGTCCGTCGGCGTCAATTATCAATAATTTTGGCATCCAAGATGAGTACAGGCTGATTATTTTACCCTTTGTTATGTCGGTATCTGCTTCTGACCAGCTATTTGTAAATTTTTCAAGCCAAATATTTTGATTTTCCTGTACAAAATATTTAGCTACGCATAAATCGGCTCCTGATGCCGATAAATCTACGCTCATAACAGAATTAAACATAAAACTTTCATCTTTTTCATATTTTAAATTGATTGCGTCATCAATCATTTTTGAACTTAGAAGATATTCATTATTATTATTCAATGGGTATCCGAGCCAGATATGGTTATAATCATTCAGGTTGGTTTTTTTAGATATTTCTGCTTCTTTTTTGATTTTTTCATCCACATAAGGATTGTCAAAATAGCAAATGTTGATATGCAGACAATCATCTCTTTTGGCACAAAAATTATACACAGAATCAAATCTTGTGTATCTGTTCATGGTGAATATTATTACAGAATTCTTTTTTCTGATAGTAGGTACGATGACATCAAGTGTTGCTTTTGCTATTGATTGAGCTTCATCTATCCATAATATATCAATACCTTCAAGTCCTTTAATATTGACTTTTCCTTGTTCTCTAAAGCCTTTAAAAAATATTTTTGAGCCTGTTTTTTTATGAATTAAAATATCTCTTTTAATTTCGTAGATTAATTTATATTTTTCAATTAAATCCAAAAAAACCGTTCTGACTGACTCATTGATTGAGTTTTGGATTTCTCTGCCGCAGCAAATTCTTACATGGCGCATTTCCATTATATAAAGTAAAAATCTGGCTACACTTTGTGTTTTGCCTGAGGCTCTGCCGCCTTCTAAAAGAAAATAACTAAAGTTATTAAATTTAAAAATAAAAGGATATAATTTAGGTGGAATGTTTAAAATTTCCGGTAATATTAAATCCATTATTTTAGCTGAAATCTTCTCCGATATTTAATTTTAATTGGGTTCCGTCTATCATAATTTCTCCCATTTTTACTACTGTGCCGATTTCGAGATTGTTTTGCGAATATAGACCCGCAATTTTTGCTTTGTTTTCAACTGCCCTTAAGGCAGCTCCAATATTAGGGTTTCCGTTTTTATCCAGACAGTTTAGGGCGATTTTTTTGAGTTCGTCAAATTCCTCTATTGCTTTATTTTGATTGTAGGTGTCGTGTTTTTCGTTAATTTTAAGAGTATTTTGTGATTCAAATTGAATTATTTTATTTTCATTTTTCATACATCAATTTTTTTAACAAGAGCTTTATTTCCGCTAAAATCACAAGCATATTGTTTTAGGGCGATTATTTTTCCGTTTTTCTTGATTTCTTTATTTATTCCGTATTTAAACCCTGAAGGAGCTTTGTATTTATATTTAAAGCCAAGCATGGTTGAAACAACGTCTTTTTTATATTTTTCTTTAATTCTTGTAACTCCGCCGGAGTAGAAATATTGTTCGATAAATGTGTTTGTATTGGTGTCCATAAAAGATAATAAGGCAATATTTTTGTTGCATATAGGACATTTTGCAAGGTATATTCTTCTGTTTGTGTAATTATCTTTGTCTAATAAAAACCAAATATCATCAGATGAAAATACACTATTACAATGACGCACAGTTTCTCCTCCTTTATTTTCGTCAGCCTCGTTTCTCTATCCAATCGGGATGATACAAATTTGAATTGTCCGAAAATCTATATTTTTAGAATATCATATTTTTTCAAAAAAGCTCGTTTTTTGCCTGTTTTTTGGAAGGTCTTACAAATTTTTGGCTTTTTTCTTGCTATTTTTTTATGTTTAATTTATAATGACAAGGCACATATTATGTGTCTATATGGCGGGTGTCGCCAAGTGGTTAAGGCCCCGGATTGTGGTTCCGGTATTCATGGGTTCGATCCCCATTACCCGCCCCATTTACAAAAGACTCTTTTTGGGGTCTTTTTTATCCTTCTAAAAACAACTTATTTGCTTCTTTTTCTGTCATAGGGCCATCAGTGCGCAAGATGTCCGCTGCTTGAGATAATAAATTTATTGTTGGTTTATCGTCTATTCCTTTTGCAATCATTGCAACCTGATATACTTTTGGAAAATTAATTCCATAACCTTTTGACAGCTGTGAGTGGTAAAATCTTTCATAATCGCTTGGAATTTTTACTTTCCAATTATCTTTGTTTATTTTCCCTGTTAAATTAATTCTTTCTTCCATTCCGAACATATCTGTCAGAGTGAAATATTGTTTTTTTGTTGTGTAAACTTCGGCAATTTTTGCTGTTCTAAAATCTTCTTCTATCTTATCTTTTTGGGGTTGAGTTTGATATTTGTTAACATTATATCCAAGATTATTTATGCCTTGATTTAGTGAAGCCTGTAAGATATGAGCATGGGCTTGTCTTCTTTCGGGATTTCTTGACATATTAACTAATGTGTCATTGTCATGGGACATTGGTCCAATTATAAATTTGCCGTCTTGATATTTTTTGTTGTTTATTAAATCTCTTGGATTTTCATCATATTCGGCATATGCAGTTGAATACATGTGAGGATAGATATTTTTTGTTAAGGCTTTTGCCCTATCTGTACCATAGCCAATTAATTCAAGAACAAAATTGTCAGGGTCTACCTCTCTATTTTGTGCATCTTTTGCTGCTATTTGTATTATCTTAATGATTTTATCACCAATATCATTGATATATCGACCTTCCAGATTATCATTATAAATAAACGGGCTGACATATTGCCAAAAGGCATCTAATCTCATTCCGTCGTAATATTGCATGAAAGTTTTAAATTTTTCATATAATAATTTTCCAACTTCTCCAAGATTTGATTTAACAGGTTCTTTTGAATTATCAAGTAATAATTTTGAATAATCTAATGCAGGTGCCCACCAAGTTTGTATGTTATTTGTTTCTGGACAATTACCGTCTTCAACGCCTATATAGTATCCTTCAAGAAAACAATTTGGATTTGCCCAGATTTCAGGAGTTGAAAAGCAAATTAGGCAATCGCCGTTTAGTTTAATGCCTTTATTGTTTAATTCTTCTTTTGTTTCAAAATGTTGTTTTTGCGCCAAAAATTGACAGAATAAGTAAAAATCTATTGATGATTTAAGCTCATCCAGTCTTTTTTGTCTGTTTTTGTCTGAA
Source organism: uncultured bacterium (assembly GCA_949282195.1). Classification (GTDB taxonomy): domain Bacteria; phylum Cyanobacteriota; class Vampirovibrionia; order Gastranaerophilales; family Gastranaerophilaceae; genus RUG14156. The sequence continues at coordinate 24,932 of CASDOW010000008.1, forward strand.
ACTTTATTCGAGAATAAATATTTATCTATGTAATCCCAGTTTTTCCAATCATCTCCATTTTTGCCTTTTGAATGATATTCATCTGATATTGCATTGAAAATTGCTTCTTTGCGTATTTCTTCTGTTGTATTTTCTTTGAACTTTTCAAATTCACTTCTTAGAGCTTTTGTTTCTTCTTTTCTTATTAAGAAGTTGTTATAAGCTTTTTTTAGAGCTTGAAAAATTACTCCGTTTTTATTATCACCAAGCGCATAATCATAATCGGTTTTATATTCTCTTGTGGTTTTAGATAAAGGATAATTTTCATCAAGACTTTTTATATAGCTTTTATCTAATAATCGTCCGTATTTTTTTTGTGTTAATTTTTCAAGCGCAATTCCTTGTATACCAAGCGTGAATGTAGTCCCTGAATAAGGGGAAACTACAGGTTTAAAAGTTATCCCGTCTGATTTATAGTCGAGATTTCCCTGAGGACCCATTTGAATTTTTGATATAGAGGCGTTTTCTTTTAGAAAGTCAACAAAAGGAATAAATGCGCTTGAATTAATTGAAGACAATCCATAATTTTCACCTTTGTTTGTCGGTGAATTAAAGTCAAAAATTTGAGCCGATGTTTCAGCTAGCCCAAGCTCTTGTCTTGCTTTTTCAATCGCTTTAGAATATTTCTCTTTTTCCTTTGTTGTAAAGGCTCTTTTAAAAGAAAAATTGTTTAAATTCTGCAAATTTATTTTCATAGAACACCCTATTAATTTAAAATCTATGAAAATATTTTTTTGCTTTATAAATTAAAACATTCCTTTTTTAGCAAAATAAAATGCAGCTAAAATTGCGGCAATTAAAGAAATAAATCCTACAATCATAAAACCATAGGGGTTATGTGCAAAAGGAACAGCAACGTTCATTCCCCAAAAGCTTGAAAACATTGTTGGAATTGCAAAAATAATTGCAATTGAAGTTAAAAATTTCATAACTATATTTAAATTATTTGAAATAATTGAAGCAAAAGCGTCCATCATATTTTCTAAGATGTTTCTGTGCATTTCAACCATTTCAAGCGCCTGTTTGTTTTCAATTATAACGTCTTCTAAAAGGTCAATATCATCTTCTGTGAATTTAAAGAATGAATTAGGCTTTGCGTTTTGAGTTAAGCGCATGATTTTTTGAAGCACCATATAATTATCTTTTAGTGCGGTTGTGAAATAAACCAATGATTTTTGCACTTCAAACAGTTGAAAAAGTGCTTTGTTTTTCATTGTTTTTCTTAATTCTTCTTCAATTTCTTCTGATTGTTTATAGATATAATTTAAATACCTCAAATAAAATTTTGTTGAGCGGAATAATATGTCCAATAAAAATTTTGTTTTATTTCTTGTGTCAAAAGATGATGATGTATCTTTATTAAAAGAGCCGATTACTTTATTTTTCTTTGAAGCTACTGTTATAAAACCTCTTTGTGTAAAAATTATACCCAAGGGTAAGGTATCATAAGTTCCTTCATCTTCCATAACAGGAAGGTTTGTAATTATAAGAACGCAATCATCTTCAATTTCAATACGTGAACGTTCATCCACGTCAAGAGAATTTCTTAAAAAGCTTTCATCTAAGTTCAATATCAGGGAAACTTTTTGTATTTCATCATACGTAGGGTCTATAAGATTAAACCAAGACCCGCTTTGCGCTTCATTTATTCCTAATTCCTTAAGTTTATTGTCATCTGTGGTTTTTAATATTTCAATCATAATTAACCCACCAAATAGCGCCCTTACATTTATATTAAACTACACATAAAAAAATAAGTAAACAAAAAAAGAAACCTCTTTTTAATCAAAAGAGGTAATTTAACACACACAAAACCATTCATATCTTTTTTACGCCATCTCAGGGCGAGGTTCTTTGGCTAATTTTTGCGTTAAAGCGTGTTTTTTAGCCATTTGAGCTGCTACAACTTTTCTTGCAGCTTCTGCAATCCTTTCTTTCTTAGATTTAACTGATTTCATTTTTGTATATTGAATATTCATTGAAATCGCTTTTGTACAAATATCTCTTAATGCTTGATGTATTCTAAATGCTTCCATATGAGCATTTGCATAATCATTCATTGTTTCCATCATTTTATTGGGATCAACCATTGAACTTTGAATTATTGCATTATCAACTTTTAAACTTTGATATTTTTTAACTAATGCTTTATCTAATCTATCTTTTGCGCCAACAGCCATTTTAAAAAGCTCCTAAATATCTCTCGTACTATAATAAAGTATTTTTTTATTCAAAAATTGACTTTTTTGTTCTTTTTTGTTTACAAAACTTAATATTTAATTTTTGATTTACTGTAATTTAATATTGTATATAATCGAAAAATCTTATAGAATAATATTAACAGCTATTATGAAGGAGAAATTTTGGAAGATAAGAAAGTAGTGTCTTTTGAAAAAAAACATTCAAAAGCTAATGATAAAACTCAAGAAATAGAATATTGCAGTTTCTGTAAAAGACCAAATACGCAGGTTCCTAAAATGGTTAAGGGTCCGGGTGTAAATATATGTTCTGAATGTACTTTGATTGCTGTTCAATATTTAATTCTTCAAGACGGCTTAATGAGTGCCGAAGCGCAAAAAATTCTTGATTTATTATGGGGTGTATCCAGAAAATAATGCCAAGCGCTTCTTTAAAACTAGAATATCGTACAAAAATAATGGCGGTATTGAATAAATATAGAGATAATAAGCCGACAGATAATCGCATATTGCAAAAAGATATCGAGTTTATTAAATCTTTTGAAGATAAGAGTATTGTCTTAAAAATTCTATTGGATGAAATTATTGATATTAAGTCTGATTTCAGTAATATTTGTGCGGTTATGATAATTGAAGCAATTGATGTTGATATTATTGAAAAGTATGCGTACGATTTTTTATCAAGAAAAGATGTTGCTGATGACAGAAAGTTCTTCTTTATTTCCATATTAAAACAAAAAGGTATTCAGTTTGATTATGATGAAATATCAAACTATGTTTCCAAACCCGACGAAATAGCGCAAAACGGGGTCAGAGATTTCCTTAACAATGCAACTTATGACGCTGAAGCACAAATAGATTTATTAGATTTTTATCTTAACATTTCAAAAGATGAAAAATTATATCTGCTGAATAATTTAATTAATGAGTTTGAAGGCGATGATTTAGCTAACGCTTTTTCTTTATTGGCGCAGCTTGATGTTGAAGATGATGAAATAGAAATTATTTCAAATGGATTAATAAAGACAGATTCTCCTTATTGTCTTGAGGGGTTGGAATATATTCTTAAAAATTATAATCTTAGCGATTTTTTAAAAAAGGCTTTAAAACAGGCATATAGAAAATTAAAATTCAAATATCAGAATTTTAAAAATCTTTCTTTTTGCAAAGATTCTAAAGTTTTAAGATGTTATATGAGTTTTGTAGACGGTGAATCTAATTTTTCTCTCATTATTTCAAGAAGTAGAGATGATAATTCAATTGATACATTGCTTTTAACTGCAAATCTTAATAAAGGTATATCGGCTTGTGTTGGTTTTGGAAATATAAATATTGAAAATTTAAAAGCGATAATACAAAGAACATTTGCAAATACCTTGCCTATTGAAATCAGCCCGATAGCTTTTAGGGGTTTGTGTGAATATTATTATTCAAAAAATAAAACAACAAATAATAAATGTCCGTATGAATTTATTGTTTGGAAAAAAATGTTTTCAGATATTCAAGAATTGAATTATGATTTATCGGAATTTTTAAATTCTAAGCTTGATACAATTAATTTGACCGAGCAAAAGGTAAGAAAGTTCATCTCGTCTAAAATGCTTGAAACTTGGTATTATTATCAAGGACAAGATAAAAAAATCGACAATATACTTGATTATATCGAAAATAACCATATTTCTAACATTGATGAATTAAAAAAATATGTATCAGATGAAATAGATAAAAATTTCATAAATAATGATGAATTTATTTCTGAATTACAGACAAAACTTCTTCTACAAGCATATGCAGCTAAACAGGCGAATTTAAAAGTAAGCAGTGCTTGTGCTTATAGCATGTGTTTTAAGAATAAATATACAAAAATGTTAATAGAATCTATTATTGATAAAAGCATTTATTATCATTTGAGCAATTGTTTATATGAAAAAGATGAACTATTAAAAGAAAATATGTTTAAAAGACGACTTAATTCAAATTTTAGCAAAGAAGAATTGGAAAATTTAATGTCAAGATTAGAGGAAAAATGGTCTTAGAAAAAAGAATTGTAGCTCTTGATATCGGAACAAAAAGGATTGGTGTTGCCGTTTCTGACGGCTTGGGCTTAGGAGCTGTTCCTTTAAAATTAATTATAAGAAAAAATGACAAGTCGGCGCTTGTTGAAATAAAAAAAATATGCAATGAATATAGAACAGATACAATTTTAATCGGTGTACCTTATAATATGGACGGTTCTTTGGGTTTTCAAGCAAAAAACTGTCTTGACTTTATAAAACCTTTGGAAAATGATTATATTATTTTAAAACAAGACGAAAGACTTTCATCGCAATGTGCAGAAGATATACTGAAGGCAAAAGGAAAAAAATATACAAAAAACAAAGGTATGGTTGATGTAACTGCAGCTTGCGTTATTTTACAGGATTATTTAGATAGTATTTAATAAGGAATAAACTATGCAACAAGAACAAAACGCTCCACAAATTATTAAAACAATCGGTGAACAAGGTGAAGAAATTTTCATGAAACTTCTTGAAATTGTTACGGTTAATGATAAAGACTATGCTTTATTATCATTAGTTGAAGAAGATACTCTGCCTAATAGTGATAATGATGAAGATGAAATTGTAATAATGAGAATGAATAAAACTGATGATGATTGTACTTTTGAAATAATTGAAGATGATGATGAATTTAATCTTGTCGCTCAAGCCATAACAGACGGCGATGAAATGGATGAAGAATAAAAAGCCCTTTATTTAAGGGTTTTTTATATCATTGAAGTTATTTCGACTTCTTTTTGTCTTTCTTTCATGATTTTTGCTCTTTTATTTCTATATAACATATCGCAGAAAGCTTCAATTCTTGTTATAAAACCTGCTTCTCCTGTGTGTTCGTCAATTGTTAGATTTAAAAGAGGCTTATTAAAGTTTCTTGATTTTCTTTTGATATCTTCAACCATTAAGCTATCCGGACCGCAGCCAAAGGCAGTCAGGGTGATTACTCCGTCTATTTTGTCATCTTGAAGATAATGACCTGCGCAGCCTGTCATTTCGTGTTGATTTGCCCAATATAGCGTAGAATTTAGAGAATTCATTCCGCCTTTTAATTGTTCTTGGGTAAGTTGATATGCGTTATATACTCTTACATCCATTTTTTCGAGTTTTTTAAATATGTCCATACAGGTTCTTTTATCGTAGATGTTATAACCATGACCAATTAGAGCTATGCTTATGGGCTTATCTTCTTTTTTTGGAGGAATTATAACTTGTCCTTTTTTGGCGTATTTCATTGCGTCATCAAAATCTAGTCCGTTTTGCACCATGACATTAAAATTGTTTTGTACGACAAATCCTGCATTTTGGGCTTCTTTTATAATTTTAGCGTCTTTAATATCAAATTGATTGGCAATTTCAGTTATAAAATCGATTAGGTTGTTATTTTTTTCTGATTTATCAAGAGTTGCTTCGATTATATTGAAATCACCTTTTACAACATTTCTGATTAAATCGGGAAGTCCTCTTATTTTTGAACAGTTATAGATTTTGGGGGCAATAGACTGAATAGAAGGTACAAAGATATTTTTTATACCTTTGTCGATTAAATTTAATACATGTCCAACGTAGACTTTTATAGGCAAACAAGTTTCCGTTACAACCAAAGAAGCCCCGTCTGATATGGTTTTTTTGGTTGTGGAATCAGATAAAACTATCTCAATTCCAAGCTTAGTAAAAAAGCCGTACCAAAATGGAAAGTAATTGTAATATGACATGGCTTTTGGAATTCCGATAATTTTTTCTTTATTCATAAAATCTACCTAAAATTTGCTACAGGTTAATAATACACTAAACAAAATAAAATAAAAAATTTAATATTTGTTACTTTTTTGATTTAAAATTAACAATTTTTTTGAAATTTTAGTTTTAATATAATACATAAGGGGAAAATAATGTCTTTTCAATATATAAATCCGTATTTACAAAATCAATATTTGCAAAATCCTTATTTTGCACCGGTTAATTCGCAAAATTTATATCAAGCTCCTGTTCAATATTCTTATAATGGAGTTCAAAATCCTATTTATACAAGTTTTTATAATCAAAATACAATTTATCCTTATTTCCCTTTATATACGCCTCAAGCAGGCACAAATTATACTCAAATTGCACAGGCTAAATCTCCAAATGGAGAAGATTTATATTTGTATCAATTAAAAAATGGTCAAAAAGTTGCAATTATTCCAAGAAAAGACGAAGCAACAATCGTTAAAACCTTTTTAAACGGCGGTTCTATGAATGAAAATGATTCAATTCGCGGAATTAGCCATTGTATTGAACATTGTTTATTTAAAGGTTCATCTAAGCTTAAAGACGGAGATGTTTTCAGGTTAACAAGCTTAATGGGTGCATCAACAAACGCGTCAACTGATTTTGCTCAAACGGATTATTATATAAAAGCACCCTATATGAATGAAAAAGATTTAGCTAAAACTATCGAAATTCAAGGCGATATGATTTGTAATCCTGCTTTTGATAAAGACGCAATTGAATCTGAAAAAGGCCCGATTTGTTCTGAAATTTCTATGATTAACGATGTTCCTACTACCGTTGCTTTTGATAAAGCAATCAGAAATTTGTTTCAAATTGACTCTGATTCTTTAAATCTTGTTGCCGGTTCAATTCAAACAGTAACGAATTTAACAAGGGATGACATAGTAAATCATCATCAAACCTATTATACTCCTTCGGATTTATATACTGTTATTATTGGGGATGTTGACCCTAAAACAACAATTGAACAAGTAAGCAGGAATTTCACCTTGCCAAAAACAGGCATGTTTAGCGAAGCAAATAAGGTAAAACAAAAATTAACACCTATTCAGCAATCAAAAAGGGCGGATATAAGGTCATCTAAAACAAATTATACAACTTCAATAATTGCATTTAGCGGCCCTACTCCAAAGGATGCAAAAGATTTTGTTATATTTAATGCTCTAAATTATTATTTAAAAACTTGTTCAAGTTCTTATTTAAAAACTTCATTGGAAAAATTAAATGCTGCTTTTGATTCAAGTGTTCAAAAGGTGGGTTTAGATAAGGATGATCCATATGCAATTATGAATGTTATTATTTCAAATCCTAATGATGAGCAAAAAACTCTGGATTTATTCTACGATTCAATTATAAAATTGCAATCAGCTTTATTGAGTGATGATGAAATTACATCTATTCAAAAATTTATCCAAAAAAATACCGAGCTTCAAATGTGCGATAGCGAAAATATGTGTGATTTATTGGGTAAATGTTTAATGGACGGTTCTGTAGATTTATTTGCTAATTACAAAGAAGTTGCTCAAAGTATAACAAAAGAAGATATCATGAATTTTGTTAAAAAATACTATGATTTAAATAAAGCTTCAATTGTTGTGGTTCATCCTATGAGTGTAAGCGTTGATGAAATTAACAGCAATTATCAAAATTCTAAATATTCAAACAAAACATCATTAAAAAAATCTCCTGCTGCAATTGTTTTTAAGGGAAATAAAAAAGTTACAACCGATAAAGTTGAGCAATATAAATTGCCGAATAATACCCATTTAACACTTAATGATACAAATTCAAAGTTATGCGTGTTTAATTGGAGCGTAAACACTCCTCCTGTTAAACCCAAAAACCCCAATATTCCTGCGGTTTTATCTTATATGTTCCAAAAAGGCACAAACTATAAAAATCAAACTGAATTGGAAAGATATAAAGAGCTAAATGGAATAGATGCCGATGTATATGTTAACGGAAAAAGTATTGAAATTAACGCTAATTGCTTACCTTCCGAGTCTGCCAAAACTTTGGCTTTATTAAATGAATTAATGTATAATCCTAACTTTACTCAAAGCGATTTTGAAGACGCAAAAAGATATGTTAAGGATATGTTAAAAGCGAGCGAAAAAGACGCAGGTTCAAATTTATTAGATAAAGTTTACCCTGGATATTTCCCGACTGTTGCTCAAAGATTAAGAAAAATCGATGAACTTACATTGGATGATATTAGGGAATTTTGGAATGTTTTATTAAGCCATGCTTCATCATCTTTTGTTGCAACAATGCCAATGGATGAATATCCGTTTTTGAAAGATACTGTTGTTGAATATCAAAAGACTTCTGCAATTAATTTTAAGGACAACGTTCCAAAATTAACTCCGATTTTTCAGCCTAATTCTACTGAAACAATTGTTTATGATACAGATGATTTAAATCAAGCTCAAATTTGTAAGTCTTATGTTTTCCCTATGACAGGAAATATCGAAGATGAAGCAAAGTTTGAATTGGTTAACACAATTTTAGGCGGAAGCCCGAGTTCAAGATTGTTTAGCGACCTAAGAGAAAAACAAAATCTTGCATATAGCGTTTCATCTGCAATTCAGTCATTTGAAAATACGGGAATTTTGACGTTGCAAATTCAAACAACAACAGACAATAAAGAACAAAATGCGATAAGCTATGATAACTTAAAGGCTTCTCTTGAGGGATTTAAGAAACACACCGATTTATTGTGTTTTGAATTAGTTGCTGATGAAGAATTACAAGCTGCAAAAATGAAATTAAAGCAAAATTTAATCGGTCAATGTCAAAATCCTCTTAGCGAAACTCAGCTTCTTGCAATGAATGCCCTAGAACCATATGGTATTAAAAGAATTGATAAATATTTTGAAGCAATTGATAAAATTACAAAAAAAGATATTCAAAATGCTGCAAAATATATATTTTCATATAAGCCTACTACCTCAATTTTAGCTAGCGAAGATACAATAAACAACCAAATGGATTATTTAAAAGAACAAGGTGTGGTTTTAAGAGCTGATAATTAATTTTATATGGATATTAAATTTTGATATTGTAGAATTATCCTATGATAAAGGCTCAAAATTTAGTTAATTATCTTGCTTCTAAAAATTGTCTTAAGATAATTTGCGGTGCAAATAATGAAAATTATGATGAAATTAAAAAAATAGTTGCACTATATAGTTCGGCAGGCTGCAAATTTTTTGATATTAACGCTTCAAAAGAAGCAATCCTAGCTGCAATTGAGGGGTTGAAATACTCAAATTGTTATGATAGCGAGCATTTTATTTGCGTTAGTGTAGGTACAAAAGATGATGTTCATTTTAAAAAATGCAAAATAAACATTGATTTATGTAAGAAATGTGGAATTTGTCAGAAAGTATGCCCTCAAAGTGCAATTCAAGGCTTTAAAATTGATGAAAAAAAATGTATAGGCTGCCTAAAATGTAAAAACGCTTGCCCGGTTGGTGCTGTATCCGATTTTTGCATTGAAAAAGACTTTGACGATTATTTTGATTTATTTCCTTTGGTTGATTGTGTTGAATATCATATTTCAACGCCAAATCCTGATGAAATAATGCAAAAATGGCATAAATTAATCGAAAATTATAAAGGTTTAATTTCAATATGTATCAATCGATCAATTTTCGACGAGAAAACAACTCTTGATTTAATTAAAAAAATGATTGATATTTATCCTAATTCTATGATTCAAGCAGACGGTAAGCCCATGAGCGGCAATAATAATGAATATAATACAACTCTTCAAGCGCTTGCTTTTGCTGATTTAATATTAAAATCCAAAATAAATTGCCCTGTGTTTTTATCTGGTGGCACAAATTTAAAAACAAAAGAGCTGTTGAAATTGTTTTCAATCGATGCAGCCGGTATTTCCATAGGAAGCTATGCCAGAAAAATTGTAAAAGATTATATAAATTTAGACGACTTTTTGCAAAATAAAAATAAGTTTAATGAGGCTCTTGTAATTGCAAAAGAGTTTGTTTTATCTGTTACTTCTTAGTATTTAATTGATTATTTAGCTTAATTTTTTATTGACCTTCAAATGTCCTTGTAGTTTAATAGAATAATATACTGGCTTTTTCGCAAAATTGCAGGAGCGATATGAGTTTAATAGAAAAAATCAATAAATTAAAAAAAGAAAAAAATGCAATAATTTTAACACACTGTTATCAAAATATTGAGATAGATGAAGTTTCGGATTTTGTTGGTGATTCATTATATTTAAGTAAAATGGCTGCAAACACAAATGCTGATATAATTGTTTTTGCGGGCGTATATTTTATGGCACAAAGTGCAAAATTGCTTTCACCCGATAAAAAGGTATTATTGCCAAATTTGAACTCAGGTTGTCAAATGGCAGATATGATTGATGTTGAAAATTTGAAACATTTTAAAGAAAAATATCCTGATGTTCCTGTTGTATGTTACATAAATTCAACGGCGGAAATTAAGGCGAATTGCGATATTTGCTGTACAAGTTCTAATGCAATTGAAGTTGTAAAAAATTTAAATACGGATAAAGTGCTTTTTGTTCCGGATAATTACCTTGGTAAATTTGTTGAAAGTAAGTTGAAAAATGTTGAAGTCATAACTTTTAATGGTTTTTGCCCAACTCATCTTAGAATTAGACCTTATGATATGATTGAAGCAAAGAAAAAATATCCGCAAGCGCTTATCTTGGCACATCCTGAGTGTCATCAAGATGTTGCAAAATTGGCTGATTTTGTCGGTTCTACAAAAGAAATAATGGAATTTGCAAAAAAATCTGATAATAAATTGTTTGTTATTGCAACCGAAAAAGGGGTTGTGGACAGATTAAACAGGGATTCTAAACTTCAAAATTGGAATAAGGAGTTTATTTTAATAGATGAAAATATAGTTTGTCCAAGTATGAAAATGAACACCCTTGAAGATATATACAGAACTCTCGATGAAGAAAAATTTGAAATTACTATTGATGTAAATGTTGCAAATAAAGCAAAAGAATGTATTGAAAAAATGCTTCTTTTAAACAATAAGTAGTTATTTATTGCATAAAGTAATTGAAAAGTGTATAATTGTTTTGCAGCTAAGGGGGTGTTGTTATGATTTTCGGTTTTAACAATTTTAATCGGTCCCAATTCAACAGTTTTAAAAAAAGCCAATATAATAAAATTTATGCTCATGAGGCTCAACATAAGGCAAAGGGTGGTTCGCTTGCTGGGCCCATAGTTATAGAAAAGGATAGCAGAGGTGTTCCGATAGGCGGGCATGTTGATATTAAAATGCCTTCGATTGATAAGACAAACCCTGATAATACAATTAAAGATGCCAAAACGGTTATTTCTTCTGCTCTTGCACCTTTCGACCCTTCAAGTCAGGATTTAAAAGTTGCGGGCGAGGCAAAAACAATTTTAGCTCAAGCTCAAAAAATCAAGAATGATAAACAAAAGGTTGAGCATAAGCTAAATTACTATGCATAAAAAAGAATAAGGAGAGGAATTTAATGAAAAAGATTATTATTTCAGCTTTATCTCTTGTGTTATTTACACTTGGTGCCACTGCTGCAACATACAATGCACAAGATAGGGTGCCTACTGTTGGAAAAACCCTTTTAACTAAAAACGATTTACCTTCAAAAACAACTTTTAAAGTTATAAATGGCACTGTTGATAATTCTAATGTTTCAACAACAGGAGTTATTTATATTCCAAAAGACCAACTTGAATATGCTGGAAATGATAATGAAGTAGCTGCTGTTGTTGCTCACGAGATTGGAAGCATTATAAACGGCAAATCTTCTAAAGAAAAATTAAGAAATATTGTTCAAAATACAACAGGTGCAACAAATTCTATTGCAACAAGCTTTATTAATTCAAAAACTCAAATGAAAGATAATAAAGACGCTGATATCACAGGCGTTGATTTAATGATTAAAGCTGAATATAATCCTCTTGCTATGATTGTTGTTTTAACAAAACAGCCCTCAACAAGTACCTTTGAAGCTTTGAGCGGCAAGCCTTCAAATTCGGAAAGAGCCATGAACATTTTTGATTATTTAAGCTATAATTATCCTTCTAAAGTGAAAGCCGGATATGCTTGTCAAGAATACAGAGCTTTTTTAGTTTATGCTGAACCAATTGCAACTGAAAGAAATTCTGATAAAAAGAAACTTGAAAAATTTAACAAAGAACAAGAAAAAGCAAAAAAAGAAAGAGCAAAAAACATCGCCCAATATAAAGCAACAGGAGGAATAAGCGGTTGGGATGCAACATATGCTATTTTAAATGATTTTGTTAACGGCGGAGAAAACTAAAAATAAATTATTAATAAAAAACCCTCTTTTAATTAAGAGGGTTTTTTATTATGGTTGAATTTTATTAAATTATGCCTTGAGCTATAACAGCTGAGCTTACTTTTTTAAATGCTGCTATATTTGCACCTGCAACATAGTTTATGCCAAGATTATATTCTTTGGCTGTTTCTTTACAGGTGTTAAATATATTTGTCATAATTGTATCTAACTTTTTGTCTACTTCTTCAAATGTCCAGAAATATCTCATTGAATTTTGGCTCATTTCTAAAGCTGATGTTGCCACACCACCTGCGTTTGCCGCTTTAGCGGGCGCAAGTAATACATTGTTTTCAATTAAATATGTGATAGCGTCAATTGTTGTTGGCATATTTGCGCCTTCTCCAATTGCAATTACTCCGTTATTAACTAAGATTTTTGCGGTTTCAAGATTAATATCATTTTGTGTGGCACAAGGTAAAACAATATCGGCCTTAATTTTATATACGGCAGGAGTCGCATCCTTTTGGTTTTCAATATAAACAGCACAAGGGAATTTTTTAATATATTCTTTTATTCTTAGGCGCTCAACTTCTTTTAGCCTTTTGATTTCATCTAAGTCAACCCCTCTTTCATCGTAAATGCAACCGTTTGAATCAGACATTGCAACAACTTTTGCTCCGTATTCGGCAGCTTTTTGTGCTGCATAAATTGCCACATTTCCTGAGCCTGAAATTGTTACTGTTTTGCCTTTGAAATCAAGGTTATTTGCTTTTAGCATTTCTCTCATAAAGTATATTAAACCAAAACCGGTTGCTTCTTTTCTTGCTAAAGAGCCTCCGTATTCAAGCCCTTTACCTGTAAGCACTCCTGCTTCATATTGGTTTTTGATTTTTCTGTATTGACCGAACAAATATCCGATTTCTCTTGCGCCAACACCTATGTCGCCTGCCGGAACGTCAATATTATGTCCGATATGGCGATATAATTCATTCATAAAGCTTTGGCAAAAATGCATGATTTCTCTGTCAGATTTTCCTTTAGGGTCAAAGTCTGAACCGCCTTTGCCTCCTCCAATCGGAAGCCCCGTTAAGGCATTTTTAAAGGTTTGTTCAAAGGCTAAAAATTTCATTATGCTTTGATTTACACTTGGATGAAATCTTAATCCTCCTTTATATGGACCTATTGCGCCATTAAATTGAACTCTGTATCCTCTGTTAACTCTAACATTGTTGTTGTCGTCAATCCAAGGTACTCTGAATGTTATAATTCTTTCAGGTTCTACCATGCGTTCAAGCAATGCCTCTTTTTTTAATGACGGATTTTTCTCAATAAAAGGCTTAATTGTATCTAAAACTTCTGATACAGCTTGAATGAACTCTTTTTCGTTTGAATTTTTTTGTTTGAGTGAGTCTAAAACTTCGTCAACATAATTTTGCATAAGTCCTCCTAAATTAGCTGGATTTATTATATCACCATATAATTTGTCGGGCTATAATTTTACAAAATTTTGTCTAGTTTATTTTTTTAAATATAATTGTAGTTCTGTTTGAAAGGTTTATTGGTGCAGGATTTACGCCGTCAGATGAAATTATTTGTTTATTTGTAAATCCTTCGCCTCTATATTTAACATCATCTGTATTAATAGCTTCTTGCCATACGCCTTTTGGGAATTGAATGTAGTATCTGTCGGCGTCATCTCTCGGGTATCTCATATCGGAGAAATTTGCCACAGTGAATATTTCATCACTTGTTTCATTATCTCGCATATTGAGCGCAATAACTTGTGAGCTTGGATGAATTATAGTATTTTTTTCAATTATTCTTCCGTTTGACATTGCGGAATTTTCATTTGCCAATCTGTTTAAATCTTTAGTTAATCTTATTGCGCCGCATTTATTTTCAAATGCATCACCTTTTGCTTGACTGTTTGATAGTTTAGAAGCTTCAAAAGCCTCATGGTTGCTGTTGTATCCTTTTTCTATATATAAATTTGCTTCGTAGGGAACTCTTTTAGATTGTCTGAAAAATCTAAACGGAACATTTGTTACTTCATCATCCCCTTGGAAGGTCATTTTTGGTCCATTTTGGCTATATGTAAATGCTTGTGCCATTTTGTAAGAGTCAAAAGCCTTCTTACACATTGCTTTTATTCTTTTTGGTGTAATATATGCTTCTTTTCTGATACCCAAAGCTTCAAGTTTTGACTGATAAAAATCAGAATAATTATAATCGGAGTAATTATCCAGTTCGCCGTTAAGATACATATCAACAAGTTTTTCACTCACCATTTGAGCTTTTTGTAAAGTCACATAGTTTATTGCTTGGCTTAGGTCAATATTTTTTAAATCGACAAGCTTTTTTGCTCTTTGAGTGTCTTGATTGCTTAAAACTATATTCTCATTCAAATGTAGCATTGGAACGATTAATTTTGGAATTAATCTTGTGCCTTCATAGTTTCCTATTTCATCGTGGCTCATAACATACTTTAATCTTGTCTGACCTTGCAGACAAGCGTCATAAAGTGCGTCAAGATTGCAATTGCCATATAAATGGTCTTTTAGGGTATGAAAATAATTAAAATCCCATTCGGTATTAAATCCTAAGCGAGAAAGATTTGTCTTTCCTTTTTCGGGGTTCATTTGTTCAATTGCATTATTGTGTGTATTTTCATCCATTAAAGGTGAATTTTCTTCGGGTGTTAATTGGCAAAGCACTCTTTCATCGTGCTTTTTAGAATAATCTTGCCAGTAATTTGTGCCGTCTGAAGCAATTGCATTTCTGGCATCTTCTGCAATTAAAAATGCGTCAGGAAAATGATAATTAATTTCAGCTGCCATTTGTTTCATTGTGATATCAGAGTCCATAAATTTTGTCATATCAAACCTTATGCCGTCACAATGATAGTTCTTTAGCCAATACAGCGCTGCATTTACCATAAAATCTCTAACATAAGTTGAATTTTTTCCTTCATAATTCCAAGCATCACCAAAAGCATTTCCGCATTTTATATATGGGCCTGTTTCTTTTAGGTTTTGTCCGTTTGGTCCGAGATGATTAGGAACCATATCTATAATTACATTAAGATTTTTATTGTGAGCCATATCGACAAATTTTTTAAAGTTGTCTGCGCCGCCCAAGTTTTGCGCTACTGCGGTTTTATATCTTCCGTCATAGCCCCAGTTAAAATAGTCAAGCGTTTCTTCAACAGGCATAACATGGATTGCATTGTATCCTTTTTTCGCTATTTCATCCAGTTTCTTTATTGCAGAGGTAAAGTCACCGTTTTTTGTTAGTGTTGCAATATTTATTTCATATATTCTTGCGTCGTTAAGGCTTGTGAGCTTATTTTTTGAATTTGCTATTCTTGAAATTCTGTGAGGGTTATTCCTGAACCAGTTTTCATCATTCCATTGATATCTTGACTGGTCATATATAATTGAATTATTGCCTTCAAAATCAACCATAAACGAATATGGGTCATTTGCTTTTATTGTTGTACCGTCATTTTTTTCTATTTCGTAGTGGTATCTGTCATTTTCTTGAATTAGTGATGATGAAATTGGTTTTGGGGTTTCAAATATCCCGTTTTGCTTGTTTTCTAAAGGAAAAACCATAGTTTCATCGTTGTTTCTTTTTTGTACAACAACATTTACATTTTTTACGTCAGGAAAAGTAAACAATTTAAAAGTTACATCTTTTGTATTTGGGTCTACGACTGCTCCCCAGCTTGTGTGTTCTTTCCATTTTCTTGAAAATTTTATGGGGTAGAAATGCCCTTGAACTCTGTCGGTATTTTTAGGGTTTGAAATAATATTTGTTTTTTGAAAATTGTTATTTTTGCTTGAGAAAAGTTTGCCATGTTTTGTAATAACATCAACTGAATTTACTTTCATATTTTTTACACCAC
Source organism: uncultured bacterium (assembly GCA_949282195.1). Lineage (GTDB taxonomy): Bacteria > Cyanobacteriota > Vampirovibrionia > Gastranaerophilales > Gastranaerophilaceae > RUG14156. The sequence continues at coordinate 41,207 of CASDOW010000008.1, forward strand.
TTTAACAACTACCAACGTACTAATAATAAAACAAATGAAGGTGTTTTATTGCTTTTTATTTTTCTTAATTCCTTAACAGTTTTAAATTTATTTACATTATTTTTTCCTTATCTTTTTATGTATTGCAGATTATTTTTGAAGTATTCAATTGTTTTATCTAAACCTTTTGAAATAGATATTTTTGGCTCCCAATTAAAATACTCTTTTGCAAGAGTTATATCAGGTTTTCTTTTTTTGGGATCATCTTTCGGTAAAGGTTTATGTGTAATTTTTATATTACTGTTTATTTTATTTTTTATTAGCAACGCCAGTTCATTAATTGTTAATTCTTCAGGGTTTCCTGTGTTAATTGGGCCTAAAAAATCATCAGAACTTGCCATTATCTTAATCATGATGTCAATTAAGTCATCAATATAACAAAAAGAACGAGTTTGTTCCCCATTTCCGTATATTGTTATATCTTCTCCTTTTAAGGCTTGACAAATAAAATTTGATACTACTCTTCCGTCATTGGAATTCATTTTTGGACCGTATGTATTAAATATTCTTATGACTTTTATTTTGATATTGTGTATTCTGTGGTAGTCAAAAAACAGGCTTTCAGCCATTCTCTTGCCTTCATCATAGCATGCTCTTATTCCTATAGGGTTTACATTGCCGCTATAAGCTTCGTTTTGAGGATGTATGTCAGGATTGCCGTATATTTCACTTGTGGATGCTTGAAGAATTCTGGCATTATTTTTCTTTGCTAATTCAAGCATATTAATAGCGCCTAAAACACAAGTTTTGCTTGTGAAAATGGCATGTTCTTTTTGGTAAAATTTTGGTGAAGCAGGACAAGCCAGATTGTATATCTCGTCAATTTTTTGATTAATATTTAATGGCTCAATTATATCATGCTCAATAAATTCAAATCTTGGATTAGATAAAAGTTTTTTTATGTTGCCGATTGTGCCGGTGTAGTTGTTATCGACACAAATTATTTTGTTATTTTCATTTTTTACTAATTCCTTGCAAAGGTTTGAACCGATAAATCCGCTCCCTCCGCTAATCAAGATGGTTTTCAACTTTTCCTCAAGTTTTCTAACAACTAAATTATTCTATAATTTTTTAATTTGTATTGCAAAAACTTAACATTTTTTTATTTTTATAATTTTTCAAAAAGTTTAAATATGTCTTCAATTGCTTCATCTATATTTAAATATCTGTATTTTCCAAGTCTTCCTATGAAATAAAGCCCTTTTATTTTTTCTTTTTCTTTAAAATACTTTTCATATAATAAATTGTTTTTTGAACTGATAACAGGGTAATATCTTTCATTTTTGCCGATTTTAAAATCTTCGGGATATTCATAAGTTATGATTGTTCTGGTTGATTTTTGATTGAGTGCGTGTTTGTGTTCTGTTATTCTTGTGTATTTATAATCATTTGGGTAATTAATGACATATTTTGGTTGATGATATTCCCTATTCAATGTTTTATGTTTAAAATATAAACTTCTGTATTCTAATTTTGAGAATTTATAGTTAAAAAATTCGTCAATTGACCCCGAATAAAAGATATTATCGAATTTTTCATCTATTTCTTTAAAATCGGTATTTAATTTAATTGTTATATTTTTATGTTTTAAAATATTTTCAACTAACTGTGTATATCCTTTTTGAGGGATTGCTTGATATTTATCTTGAAAATAATTTTTATTAAAATTTATATAAATGGGTATTCTTGAACTGATTGAAAAATCAAGATTTTCAATTGGCATTTTCCATTGTTTTAGTGTGTAGTTTTTATAAATGTTATTATAGATATATTCATAGATTGGTTTTAAATTTTTGTTATTTATTTTACTTAGTTGCGATATTGTTATTTTGTTATCATATCCAAAGGCACTTATTAATTCATTTTCAAAATTTTTTGCAATTTTTAAAGGGAAAATTTCATATAAAGTAGCTAAGCTAAAAGGTATTGTTATTAATTGTTTTTCTACATTTGCCTTAACTTGGTGTTCGTATTGGTGCCATTTAGTATAGTTAGATAAAAAATTCCAAACTTTTTCATTGTTTGTGTGAAAAATGTGGGGCCCGTATTTTTGAATTAGTATATTTGTTTTTGAGTCTTTAAAGTCAAAGATATTGCCTGCAATATGGTTTCTTTTGTCTATTATAAGAACTTTTTCATTTTTTATTGTGGCAATTAAATTTGCCAATACTGCTCCTGATATTCCTGTGCCTACAATTAAATTTTTTTTCATTTTATTTTGTTTCTGTCAATTTTTTGCATTCAGGTTCTGAATGTATCATGATAGTGACATTTTTAAGTTTTTTATTAATTAATTCTTCGATTTCGTCACAGATATCATGGCATTTTAGTATTGATGTTTCAGGAAGGAAGATAATTGTTAATTCAATATCTATTGAAGGACCGCAGCGCCTTGCTTTTAAATCTTTGTATCTTGTCAGACAGTTATTTTTATATGAGTTAATTATATCTTCGATTGTTTTAATGTCAGAAGGCGGCAGTGAGCCGTCTAAAAGATTATTTAGTGTTTCTTTTGAAATTGAAAAGCCTGCCTTAAATATAAAAGTTGCAACTAATATTGCAATAATCGGGTCGAGTATATAAATGTCTGTTATTTTAATTAAGATTAAACCTGCCATTACTCCCAAAGAAGAATAAATATCAGTTCTTAAATGTTCCCCATCGGCAAAAAGAGATATTGAATTTGATTTTTTGGCAACTTTGAATAATATTGTGCTGACAAAGAAATTTGCAATACTTGCGATTAACATTACAATAATACCAAGGTTTGTATCGAGTTCAGAGTTGTTGTGCAGAAATATTTTTTTTAGCGCCTCATATATTATGTATAGTGCTGCAAATATTATTAATCCACCTTCAATAAAGCCTGACATATCCTCATATTTGCCATGACCAAAAGGGTGGTTGGAATCAGCGGGTTCTGATGATTTTATTACTGCAAAAAAGGTCAAAACAGAGGCCAGAAAATCGCTGAGCGAATGTATTGCTTCAGAAATTATACTTATAGAGCCTGATATCGCACCGGCGATTAGTTTTAAAACTATTATAGCTGCATTAGAGGTTATGGAAAGTCCTGCCGCTAGTTTTTTTTCTGTAACTATGTTCATAATATTAACCTAATTTTAGCACATGTTTTAAAATATGTTTGAAAATTTGTATTTAAAGTTTACTTGACACTATCTGAAATACATAAGATAATTGTTAAAGGTTTTATGAGGATTGTATTTATGTTTAAAAAATTTTTTGGAATTAGTATTTGTGTTTTGATGTTGACTTTATTTACCCTGCCAAGTGCACAAGCTGCTTTTACTTGGTTTGGATTTAGCAATGAAAATACCGAAGTTATGATTAATTCATCAGATGAACCGCATCATCGTTGTTGGTTTCATGATTGTTCCCATAAAAAACATAAACCAAAGCCGCATCCAAAGCATCATCCGCCAAAAAAAGGTCCCAAACATCACGATTGGTGGTGGAAAAAGTAATTTCATGATTTCTGTTGTTTGTTGAGGGAAAAATGACTGACGATTTATTGGAACAATTAAAAAAATACAAATTTGATAAACAATTAAAGAAAATTAAATCAAAATTGAAAAATAAAACAATTATAATTTATGGTACGGGGCTTTTATTCCAAAAGATTGTGGAAAATTATGACTTATCGGATTTAAATATAATCGGAGTGTCCGATAGAAAATATACATTAGAAGAAGAAGGCAGCAGTTCTTTTGGTTATAAGGTTATTCCTATTGACAAGATTGTTCAATATAAGCCTGATGTTGTATTAATTGCTACTTTAAAGTTCTTGTCAATCATGGATGATTTAAAAAGAAATACCCTAAAGGGGCTTGAGGTGTCTGTTTTGCCTCTTGTTGACAGACCGTTTTTTACTTTATTAAAAGAGATTTTTCAATAATGAATATAGCAATAATATTTGCAGGAGGAAAAGGGGAAAGGCTTGGCGGTTCAGGTGAATCGCTACCTAAACAGTTTTTGGAAATAGATAAAAAGCCTATATTGGTTCACACACTTTTAAAATTTCAAAATCATAAAGATATTGACAAGATTTATATTTCTGTCCTTCCAAAATACTTAGATTATACAAAAGAATTGGTTAGAAAATTTGACTTAACTAAAGTCGAAGAAGTTACACAAGGGGGGCAAACCGCACAAGAATCCATATATAATGCTTTAATGTGTGCCCAAAAGAGCAATCCTGATGAGTCGATTGTTTTGATCCATGACGGAGTAAGACCTGTCATAACCGATAAAGTAATAAGTGAAAATATTAAAAGTGTTTTAAAATACGGCAGTGCAATTACTTCTACTCCATGTTATGAGACAATATTGATTAGTCCTGACGGGATTAATCCAAAAATTGTTCCATACAGAAATGAAACATATAAAGCGCAAGCTCCTCAAAGTTTTTACCTTGGAGAAATTATTGAAGCTCATAATTGTATCAGAAAGACCAAAGAGGGTTACAAAAATATTGTCGATTCTTGTACTTTGTTCCATGTATTAAATAAAAAAGCATATCTTGTAGAAGGAAACTTTGGTAATATTAAAATTACTACTCCCCAAGATGTATGCATTTTAAAGGGTATACTTGATTTTCTTAATGGTAATGATGATGAATAAGAAAGACAAGGTTTGAAAAGTGTTTGAAACAGCAAATAAAATTAGGCAAGAAGATTTAAATAAGCTGGCAAATGATTTAATTTTTGAACAATTTGCCAATGAAACAATTTTAATTACCGGCGCAACAGGGTTAATCGGCAGTGAAATTGTTTTTGCGTGTCTTTGTGCAAATCGAATTAAGGGTCTTAATATTAAGGTTGTGGCACTTGTTAGAAATGAAATGAAAGCTAAGATGATTTTCAATAATGTGCTTGATAATCCTAATTTTGAACTTTTAGTCCATGATGTTCAAAATGCGTTTAACTTTTCAAGAAAAATTGACTACGTAATTCATCTTGCAAGTTATACTTCATCAATTGATTTTGTTAAAAAACCGGTTGAAACCATTTTAACATCTATAATTGGAACTAAAAGTCTTCTTGATTTTTCAATAAAAAACAGCGTTAAGGGATTTTTGTATCTTTCCTCTCTCGAAGTGTACGGACTTATGAATTCTAAGGCTCCTGTTTCTGAAAATGAAATAGGCTGTATTGACTCTCTTTCTTGTAGAAGCAGTTATTCTCTTAGTAAGAAAATGGCAGAAAATTTATGTATTGCTTATGGTTCAGAATTTAACCTGAATGTAAAAATTGCCAGATTGTGTCAGACTTTTGGTGCAGGAATTACAAAAGCCGATAATCGATTATTTGCCCAACTTGTTAAGTCTGCTGTTTTAAAAAATGATATTATTTTGCATACGGAAGGAAAAACCGTCAGAAATTATTGTTATATAACAGATGCAGTGAGTGCTATTTTAACAATATTAAAATATGGTTTAATTAATGAAGCTTATAATGTTGCAAATAATAAAACAGCAATTTCCGTTAAAAAAATGGCGGAGTATGTCGCAAAAGAAAATAATCTTTTATTGAAGTATGATATTGATGACAAAGAAAGAGGCTACAACCCGACAATAAACATTTGTTTAGATACAACAAAGTTAAATAATTTAGGTTGGAGCGCTAAGGTTGATTTAGTTGAAATGTTTAAAAGAACAATTTTATTTATGAATGAGGAAAATATTAAATATGAATAAGTATGATGTTCTTTTGTTTATAATTAATTTCAAAAAATCTTTTTTTAAATTTATTCCTTTTGATTTTTTCCCAATAAATCAGAAAAAGATTGTTTTTTCAAATTATTTCGGTTTGGGTTATGGATGCAATCCAAAATATATTGCTGAATTGTTAAGAATTAAACATCCTGAATATAAGATTGTCTGGCTTGTTAATCCTAAAAACGGAAACTTCAAATTCCCTAAGGGCATAAAAAAAGCAGACATAAATTCTCTAAGGGCGTTTTATGAGCTATCAAGCGCAAAAATTTGGGTTGATAATTATCATAAAGTTTTTTTGATTAAGAAAGGCTTAAAAAAACGCCCTAACCAATATTTTATCCAAACTTGGCATGGGTCTTTAGGTATAAAGAAAATCGAAGCAGACGTTAACGCCCTAAATACTGTTGAAAGTTGGAAAAAAGCTTCATATCAAAATGCCTTGATGCAGGACTATCTTCTTTCAAACAGTGCCTTTGAAGATAATGTCTATAAGTCTGCTTTTATGAACAAAGGCAAGATATTAAGAATAGGTCATGCCAGAAATGATATTTTCTTTAAAGATAATAAAAAAAACAAAGAAAAGACACTTAAGGCTTTTAATTTAAGCCCAGACACGAATATTTTATTATATGTTCCGACTTTTAGACAGGGATTTTCCCTTGATATATATGACATTGATTATGAAAGATTAAGAAATTCATTAATAGAAAAATTTGGCGGAAATTGGGTTATTTTTATTCGTTTGCATAGAAACATTAAAGCTAAACTTAATTTAGAAAACAGTAAATATCTTTTTGATTTATCTTCTTATGATGATGTTCAGGAGCTTTTAGCTTCTTGCGATGCTGCAATAACTGATTATTCAAGCTGTATTTTTGATTTTGTTTTAGCTAAAAGACCCGCTTTTATTTATGCGCCTGATATTGAAAAATATGACAAAGAAAGAGGATTTTATTATTCAATATACGATACTCCTTTTTTGGTTGCAAAGAATAATGATGAATTAATGATAAATATTAAAAATTTTGATAACGACATTTATCTTAAAAAAGTTGAAGATTTTTTACTTGAAAAAGGCTGCATTGATGACGGTAATGCTTCAAAAAGAGCAGTTGAACTTATAGAAAATTTAATGGATAAAAAGAAAGAATAATTGTATGAAAAATGAAATATTATTAGCGTTGTTTAATTTAAGAAAAAGATATAATGATACACTTTTAAAAAAATACCCTGAGCTTTATGAAATTTTTGTTTTAAATAAAAGAAGGTGCAAAAAGGATAAAATAAGAAAACCTCAATTAGAAGCGGTTTTAAATGATTTAATCGGGATTTCTCCTTTTCCTTTGCCTACCGCAATTGAAATAGAAACCCTAAATCGGTGCAATGGTGATTGTGATTTTTGCCCTGTTAATAAATATCTTGACAAAAGAGAATATAAAGTTATGAAAGATGAGCTTTTTTATTCAATTATTTCGCAATTAAAAGAGCTAAATTATGAAGGTTATATTTCTGCTTATTCAAACAATGAACCGTTATTAGACAAAAGAATATTTGATTTTGTTAAATACATTAAGCAAGAATTATCAAATGCAAAAAACTTTCTTTTTACAAACGGAATATTGCTTAATCTTGAAACGTTTAAGGAATTAATTCAATATTTAGATTATATGGTTATTGATAATTATTATGAGGGCAAACCTCATTTATATCCAAGGATTGAAGAAATAGCCAAATATTGTTTAAATAATCCGGAATTAAAAAATAAAGTAAAAATTCAAGTTATAGATAAGCATATGTTAAGAAATAACAGGGCAGGTAATGCTAAAAACAGGAAACATACATATAGAATAAAAAGTTCTTGCTTGTGGCCTTTTTCTCAAATAGTGATAAGACCCGACGGAAAGCTTTCTCTTTGTTGTAATGATGCATTGGGGCAGATGACAATGGGAGATTTAACTCAAGACAAATTAATTGACATCTGGAGAGGAGAAAAATATTCTACTTTAAGAAAATCCTTGTTGTTTTCAAGAAAAAATATAAAATTATGCTATGATTGTGATAGCTTTGGTTTAGAAAAAAGAGATACGGTTCTTGCTATGTATAATATAGGTAAAAATTGGCATGATATTGAAAAATTGATAGGTATTAAGGAGTAACAATATGAATATGGCTTATAATAATTTTTTAAAAAAGATTGCAAAAAATGCAAAAGTCTGTATATATGGTTCAAATAAGACTGCCGAAAAATTGTTTGATGAAATTAAGCATAATAGGCCTGATATTGAAATAAAATTTTTTATTGATTCAAAAATAGAAGGTGAATTAAAGGGATTACCTGTATATTTTGCAAAAGATTTAGGTAAGTATCTTTCTGAATTTGACACTGCAATTATTGCTTCTTATTCAAACAGATTTTATATGCAATTTATTTTAAAAGGGTTTGGTGTAAAAAATATCTTGATGATTACAAAAGATATGCTGGAGATTAATTTTAATCCTTCAACGAATAAAAAATGGGATGTTGAAAAATCAGCCAGAGTTTTTAAAACTCTAAAAGATAGAAATTTATACAGATTTTTAGCTAAATCAAGAAATGATAAAGCAAAATATGAATACAAATTAAAAAAATATTACAATGAAAATTATCCTAATAGAATAGATGTTTATCCTTTGGAACATTATTTTGAATTTTTAAATAAAGATGCTATTGAAACAGTTATAGACGGCGGAGCTTGTAATGGCATACATTCTTTATTGATTCTTCAAACTTTACCGAATTGCAAAAAGGTGTATACTTTTGAGCCTTGTTATGATTCTTTTAAAAATGATTTATTTGATACGTTAATAAAATGCAACAATGAAATAGAAATTGTTCAAAAAGCATTATGGAAAGAAAATACGCAACTTTCATTCAGAAAAGAATTAAGTTTTAAGGCTGCTTCAGCCGTAATTGAAAAGAAGCCGAATATAACAAGACCTGCTGAAGTCATTAATGTTGAAGCAATTAGTATTGATAGTTTTGTTGAAAAAAATAACATTAAAAAAATTGATTTTATTAAAATGGACTTAGAAAATGCAGAGCAAGAGGCTTTGGAGGGCGCAAAAAGTACTCTTGTAAAACACAGGCCTCAATTGGCAATTTCAATTTATCATTCTAATGAGCAGTTCTATGTAATACCGTTATATTTGAGTAAACTTTTAAATAATTATGAGTTTAGATTAGGTCACTACAGGGACAATAATACCGAAACAGTCTTGTATGCAATTCCAAAGGAACTGGCTTAATTGATGTTTGAGCAAAAAAATACGTGGTTAAATAATTATATTTATAAAGAGTCTTTTTTTGAAAGATTGGAGTATTTATTTTCTTTTATTGATTTTGATAAGGTTAATTCAATTATGGATTTAGGATGCGGAAATCAATGGGCTAAAAAATTGTTACCTGATAGAATTAAATATTTTCCGATTGATTTATATAAGACTAATAAAAATACAATAGTTTTAGATTTTAATAAAGGTGAATTTTTAAATCAAAATGTTGATTTGGCTTTATGCAGCGGAATTATTGAATATATTTACAATGTTGAGAATTTTATTCAAAATATTAAAAATAATTCAAATTATGTTATTTGCTCTTATCATTTTAAGGAGAAATGCACAAAGCGTTCTTCAATCTGGGTTAATAATATCGAAATTAATGAATTTTTAAATATATTTTATGAGAATAAATTTGAGCTTCAAATGCCAATAATTCACACTGACAGGCATGACGGTGAATCTTATTGTTTTTTTAAAAAAATCGGATTAAATAGTATTTTAAAAACGGAGAATGTAAATTAAAATGCCTGATTTAAAATTAGCATTGTTATATGTTAAAGAACCTGCATTACTTGGCGATGAGGTGATTTCCAAAACCGGCCATTATTTAATTGATAAAATTTTAAAAGAATTAAAGATAAAATTCGAAATTTTTAATTTAAGTATGCTTCCGCCACCTTCTCATTATAAAGCTCTCAGAGTATTTCAAATTAAAATAAGAAAATTATGTTATGTTATTTTTTATAAATTATTTTTGAAAAATTTTGATAGGGATTTTTTAGAAATAATCTGTGACAATGTTTTCTTTTTGTTTTCATTGGTTTTTTGGATTGTTTATGTAAATATTAACAAAGAATTAAATCGACATTATGAAAATATATTAAAAGATAAAGATATTGTTGTTTTTGTCGGTGGAGGAATATTTCAACATTCTTATATGCAGTTGTGGCGTGGAATTTACCCTGTAGCCCGCTATTGCAATAAAAATCAAATTCCTGTTTATTATAATGCGATAGGGATTGAAAAACCTTCAATCTTTATTGAGCAATTATTTTATAAATATCTTTTGAACCAAAATAATGTTAAGGCTGTTACAACCAGAGATGAGTTTGATTATTTAAATCAAATTTTAAATAAAAAGATATACAGAAAACAAATTTTAGACCCTGCGCTTTGGACAAATGAATGTTATCAAGTTCAAAAACAAAAAAATGATATCATTGGAATTGGCATAATACGACCTAAAATATTTTCTGATAGCGAAATAACTCTTACTCCTTTAGAGGTAGAAAATATTTTTATTAATATTATTGGTGAAGTTAACAAAAGAGGTTTTAAGTGGGAATTATTTTGTAATGGTGGGGAAGCTGATTTTGAATTTGGGCTAAAACTTTTAAAAAGGTTAAATTTGCCCGAAAGCTATATTGCAAATCGTCCTTTGAATGATTTTGAGTTAGTTAATTGTATTAAAAAGTATAGAGGAATTATAGCAGCAAGGCTGCATGCTAATATAATTGCAACTTCACTCGGTATTTCTGCTCTTGGAATTGTTTGGAATAATAAACTTGTTCATTTTTCTAAATTTTTAAAAATGCCTTGTGCTTTTATTACTAAGGAAAATTTTTCAAATGACAAATTCATTGTTGATGAACTTCAAAAGGCTTTAGATAAGGGTTTAGATATAAAATATATTGAAAAGTTAAAAGAATATTCTTATATTGAAATGAAAAATATATTTTCAAGAATTGTAAAAAATAAAGGATAATCAAATGTTTGATTTTATAAAAAAGATTAATAAAAATGCCAAAATTTCAATTTGGGGTACTAATTGCGCCGCTCAAAAAATATACGAAATTTTAAAAACCAGAAGATCCGATGTTAAGGTGAAATTTTTTATTGATTCATATAAAAATGGGGAATTGCTTAATTTAAAAATATACAATCCTCTTGATTTTATCAATTGCATTAATCAAGTTGACGGTGTAATTATTGCTTCATATTCATCAAGGAATTATTTGGAAGTTATTTTGAAGGGTCTTGGAATAAAAAATATTATAATACCAACAAAAGACGATTTTGATGATTTATTCCAAATAGAACCTTTAAAATGGGATATTAAAGATACGCTTAAAGTGTTTGATGATAATAAAGACAAAGAGCTTTTTGGATTTATCTCTAATGTAAGAATGAATTCTTTTAAATATTCTTCTGAAATTAAAAAATACTACGATAATACATATAAAGAAAGATATAATAATAATGTTTCAATTAAGCATTACTTTGAATATATAAAACCTGATTTTATAAAAAATGTTGTTGACGGGGGTGGTTATGAGGGTTTTAGTGCAATAACTTTTTTACAAAATTTTAAAAATGTGAAAAATGTTTTTGTGTTTGAACCTTGTTATCAGGATTTTAAAAATGATTTGCACGATATAATCTTAAAAAATGACCCTAGGGTTGAAATCATAAATAAGGGATTGTGGGATATAAATACAACTTTGGAATTTCGCAAAGAAACTCTAAAAATGGGCGGTTCGGCTATTGTCGAAGCAAAACCAAATATCGAGCGGCCGCATAAGATTATAAAAATTGAAACTCAAACAATAGATGATTTTAGTCATAATAGAGGCGTCAAGATTGATTACATTAAGCTTGATGTTGAGAATGCAGAAAAAAATGTTTTAGAAGGAGCAAAAAATACTTTGATTGAACACAGACCTCAATTGGCTATATCAATTTATCATTCTAACGAACATTTTTATACTATTCCGATATATTTAAAGGAACTTTTAAAAAATTATAAATTCAAGCTCGGTCATTATAGTAGTTGTTTTTATGACACTGTTTTGTATGCAATACCTGATGAATTATTCTAAATAATTGTTTTTTGAAGAAAATCAACAATAAGTTCGCTTGAGCTTGGCTTTGGAATATAGAAATTTTTTTCTATGATATTTTGTCTTGTGTTTTTAAGAATGTCTTTTTTATTGATTAATAATTCTCTGATTAAATTTGGTAATTCATAGGTTGAACTAACTTTGTAAATTCCTTTTTCTAATTTTCTTCCAAAATTATCAAACGGAGCTCTGTTTTTTCTATCTTGCAGGATTATGGGCTTTTGAGTCGGAAAATATTCAGCCAAGAAAGAAGAACAATCTGTTATAAGTAAATCTGATGTTTTAAAAATGTCAAAATACATTCCTTCTTCATATAAATTAGTGTTTGGAAGATTTTTCCATTCGTTTAAGTAGCTTTCAAAATCTTTTTCTGTCATTAAGTTTGTCGATATTACCGTGCTTTTTAGTGCAGGGTGTGGTTTTAAAATAAAGGTGTATTCACTATGATTTTTGGCAAAATCAAGCATAAATTCATAACATTCTTCAAAATTCGACATGCAAAGTCCTTGGTTTTTAATTGAATGATGTGGTGCCCATATTATACGGTTTTTGCCGTTCTTCCACAGTCTTTCAAAATCTTTGTTTATTGGTTCATTGTATGAATCCAATTTGGGGGTTCCTGTTGCTATTAGATTGTCTTTATATTTCATATTTGCAGCTTTTTTATAAAATTTATTATGATAATTACTTTCAGAAAAAAACATCCATAAATTTGAATACACTTTTTTTACTGAGTCTGAACCCCAAAATTTTTCATTCAGTGTAGTATATCCGTATGGCAGCATAGCGGTTAAGGCATATTTTGAAACATTAATCGGGTGGTTTTCGTTTTCAAGGTACCAAGGTTGCTGATAGAATACAATATCTGGGTCAAATTGTTGTAAATTAAAATTTTTATTGTTTTTGTAATCGTATCCGTCCATTGTTTCAATGTTGTGTTTTTTAAAAAAAATTTTATTTTCTTTTTGTGTAAAGTCAATTCTATTTGATGTAATTATGGGGAATAAAACAACGGGTAAAACTTCAAAATTGTTGTTATTTTTTAATGAATTATAGATATTATTGCTGCACCATTTTTGATTTTCTTCGCAGGTGAATAATATTTTAATTTTTTTATTTAATTTAAGTTTGTTTTTTATATCTTTAAGTTTTTTTTCGTAGTTTGTTTTTGTATTAATTTCTTCTTTTGAACAAAAGAACAGGTACTTTACAGTTTTTAGGATATTTTTTGTTTGGTTAAAATATTCTATCGCTTGCGGTATTTTAGGTAAAAAATTGTCTTTTTCTTCGAAAATAGGGTAAATTTTTTTATTTATAAACAGATTGTTTCTTAGGTAATTTTTGATTTGTTTTGGATTTGGGGAAGTAATTATTATACAGTCAAAAATTTCATTTTTTAGGCTTGAAGGCTTGATAAGACGAAATAACCCATGTTTTTCATTTGGGTTATTTTCGTATCTTATGTCTGAAATACCAACAATATTAAAATATTTTGTTAAATCGTATTTGTTTATTAATTGGTTTAAAAATTGTCCACTACAATATAATATGACTTTTTTATTTTTTAGTTTTTTTTGAAGATTTATTAAATATTTTTCAAATTGTTCCGATTTTATAAATTCTTCAAACATGATTATACTTGTACTTCTTGTTTTTTAAATTGCATTTCATACAATGCTTTATATTGTCCGTTTTGAATTTGCATTAATTCGTCGTGTGTTCCTAATTCAACAAGTTCGCCTTCATTGATTACTGCAATTCTGTTTGCGTTTTTAATTGTTGAAAGCCTGTGGGCAATTATAAAAACAGTCTTATCTTTCATTAAGTTGTCGATTGCTTTTTGTACAATTGCCTCAGATTTATTATCCAGAGCTGATGTTGCTTCGTCTAAAACAATTATCGGTGCATCTTTTATGAATGCACGAGCAATTGCAACGCGTTGCTTTTGACCTCCGGATAATAGAATTCCTCTTTCTCCGATTTGAGTATCCAGTCCGTCTTGCAGAGTTGCAATAAATTCATCAAGATATGCAATTTTTACTGCTTTTTGTATTTCTTCCTCTGTTGCATCTTCTTTGCCTAGCAATATATTTTCTCTTATTGTTCCTGAAAATAAGAAATTGTCTTGGAAAACAACAGCGATATTTTGACGAAGAGAGTTTAGCGAGTAATCCCTGATATCTATTCCGTCAATTTTTATTGAGCCTGATTTGATATCATAAAAGCGAGGAATTAAGTTTACCAAAGTTGATTTTCCGCCGCCTGAATTTCCTACAAGAGCGATTGTTTCTCCTCTCTTGACTGATAGGTTGATATTTTTTAAGACAGGAACATTTTCAACGTATTCAAAACATACATTTTCAAATTGAATTTGATTATGTTCTTTTTTCATGGTTATCGGATTTTCTTTGTCCCTAATTTCAGGTACGGAATCCAATACTTCAAAAATGCGCTCAATTGAGAAGAATGAGAATTGAACTGCATTTAAATTATTTCCAATGTTCTTAATAGGCGTATAAAGTAAAATCAGAGCAGTGATAAACGAAACAAAGTTACCTGCGGTAATTTGATTTGATATTATCAGGTGCGAGCCATATCCTATTGCTGCCGCAATTCCGATTGATACAATAACATGCATCATAGGTGATAGCCATTGTGTTTTTTGTACCATTTTAATTCTTAGTTTAAAAATGTTTTGTAAAATATGGAAAAATTTATTGGTTTCATGTTGGGCTAAGTTGTATGATGTGATTGTTTTATTGCCTGCAAATACTTCATTGTATTCCGTTATTATTGCAGCATCTGCAACAACTGTTTTATTTAATACGGATTTAATTTTTTTCTGTAATTTTGCAACTGGCGCAAAGGCACAGCCAAGAACAATTACCGCAATTAGGGCAAGTTGCCACGAATTATAGAATAATACAAAAACTAAAGAAACCGATGAGAAAAATCTTTGTGTAAATACGCTCAAATTATCCAATAAACCGTTACAGGCTATATCTGCCTGATTGTTGAATTGAAATACGATATCGCCTGAATTTCTCTTATCAAAAAACAAAGTAGGCATAGTAAGGAGTTTTTTAAACATATCATATTTAAGTCCGTTTGTAATTTTTCCGCCTACCCATGTCGAAATGTAAGAGGACAAATATTTAAGTCCGCCTTGCGCTGAAGTAAATGCAACAATTCCAAGCGGTATATACCATGGTGATTGAATTGATTTTTCGACCATTACCAAATCCATATATGGCTTTAGTGCCAGTGCAATAATTGCATCTAAGGAGCCTATCGGAATACATATAAGCATTGAGCAAAGCGCCCTAAACCATACCGGTCTGACATATGGCCACATACGTTTATAATTTATAAAAAATCTGTTTTCTTTTATTAAGTTAATTAGCTTCATATTTATACTCTACCGTAACAATCTTCATATCTTATAATATCATCTTCTGAAATATAGTCACCCTTTTGAACCTCTATGATTTTCAATTCTTTATCATATGGATTTTGTAAGGAATGTTTTGCTTTTAGTGGAATATCAATACTATCGCCTGCATTAATTACATATTCTTTTCCGTCTTTTAAAACTAAAGCAGTGCCTTCTAAAACCACCCAGTGTTCTGAGCGGTGATTGTGAGATTGGACGGACAATTTGTGTTTCGGCATTACGCATATTGTTTTTGTTAAATAACCTTCTCCTCTATTTAGGCAAGTATAGTAGCCCCATGGTCTAAATACCGTTTTATGTAATTTTATAGTATCTGATTCTTTGGCTTTTAATTTTTCATATAATTTTTTAACGTTTTGAGATTCATCCAGTTTGCAAGCCATAATCGCATCTTCTGTTTCAACAAGAATAATATTTTCTAAGCTTGAAACTGCAACCACCTCTTTTTGTGAATAGATAAATGAATTTTTTACATTATCAACAACAACGCTTCCTGTTAAAACGTTTCCGTTTTCATCTTTTTCTTTAACATTATACAATGATTGCCAAGAACCTAAATCATTCCAGTCTGATTGAAGTTCAACCAAAGCTATTTTTTGAGATTTTTCCATAATTGCATAGTCTATTGAAATAGAGGGCATTTTTTCGTAAATTGAATAATCAATTTGTGTTGAATTTGAAAAATCAAGTTTGTTTAAATTTGAATAAATTCCAGGGGCATATTTACTAAATTCTTCCATAAATGTTGAAATTTTGCCCATAAAAATACCGCCATTCCAATAATATTTACCGCTTTCAAGGTATTTTTTTGCAGTTTCCAAATTTGGTTTTTCGACAAATCTTTCAACTTCATATCCAACTAAAAGTTCTTTTTTTGTTTTAATGTAACCATATCCTGTTTCAGGATAAGTCGGTTTTATGCCAAAAGTAACAATATAGCCAAGCTCAGCAAGTTTTTTACCTTCTTCAACCGTTTGATTAAATTTATCGGTATTTTTTATTAAATGATCGGAAGGAACTATTAAAACAATATCGTCTGATGAGTCTTGTTCTATAAAATACTTCAAAGTAGAGGCTATTGCAGGAGCCGTATTTTTGCCAAAGGGTTCCGCTATAACAACATTTTTTGTGTCAATTTTATTTAATTGCAATTTAATATTCGAATAGTGTTTTATGTTTGTAACAGTAACTATTTCTGAAGGGTTTGAATAAGCACAAAGCCTGTTAAATGTCATTTGCAAAAGGCTTTCGTCTTTTTCAAGTGCTAATAGTTGTTTTGGGTATTCTTCTCTTGATAAGGGCCATAAACGGCTGCCTGAGCCGCCTGCTAATATTATTGATTTCATTATTTTCTCCTGAATTTTAGTTTAATACCAAGAATTTTAAATATTTTATGTTTATCATTTTTTTCTATTGAAAATATTTTTTTGCAAAAATTTGATTTTTTATCAAATAATTCTCCGTTTATATATTTTTCAAAACGCGATTTATGCCATTTGTCTGCTTCTTCGGTTCTGTAATTTTGATCATGCGAGCAATTGTATATGTGCTCTAATACATCATCTAAATGTATTTCATTTACATTATGCGCTAAGTTATATATCTTAAATGCTCTTTCTATATTATGTGAAACTTTTGGATCATCAACCAATAATGGCTTCATTTTTTCAATCCAATCAACAAAGCCGACAAGCCATTCTTTATTGCAGGCAAATGAGCCCCCGCTTGGCCAGTATTTGTCGCCATTTCTTTTGGCATCTTCCACCATATGAAGAGGGTCAATATTGTATACTTTTTTACTTGCTTCAATTATTGCTTTTGCAAATTCTTCTTCTAAAAAGTAGTTACATTCTATTGGCTGAGGGATAAAATTAATAAAACATTCTTTATTTTGTTTAAATATATTTTGGATTTTATTTTCAAAATTTTCGAACACAAAACAATCATAGTGAATGACTGCAACATAATCTTTTTTAATTAGATTATTTTTTACCAATGCATACCAGCCTGTATAATCAAACAGATATTTTTCAGGTTCTATATTTATCGGCAAATCTCTTGCGATAATGACTTTATTTTTCAGTGAGTTTAATTTATCGGTTGGACGATATCCTAAAAAAAGATACTTGTATTTTTTGATATTTCTAAAGCATCTGTTTTTTTCCAGCTGGAGAATTAAGTCTTGATCATGTACCGAAATAAATACATCATATCTTTTGTTCATTTTTTCTTCCTTTTTAATTTTAATTTAATTCCGCACAATGTTACAATTTTGTGTTTTCCATGGTTTTTTAGAGAAAATATTTTCTCTAAAAATGTATATTTTTTAATTTTGGAAATTACCGTATTTGTGCGCATATTCGAATATAAAATACGCTCATATACAGGTGTTTGTCTTGCTTCCATCCAAAAATATTCTGATTTTGGTATATATGGGTTTTTCCAGGGTTTTTCCCCTGAAGTGTAATGAAGTATTTTTGCATTTTTTATTTTTTCAAGGCATTTTTCATGGATGTCTTTTTTATTTTTGATGAAATCTTTTAAAAATTGTTTAGCATAATCAGTGAAACACATTGTTTGAGCATTCCAAACCCAATCTATCATATAAGTTTTCCCTTTTGCCAGAACATTCAAAACATCTTGATCATCAACCAATGGTTTTTTTAAGTAGATTAATGTTTCAATAGCTTTATTTAAAAAGTCAAATTTAGTTAGTTCTTTAATGTTAAATAACAAAACGCCTGCGTTAAAATATGTCATTGTGTCTTTAATTAATAATTTTTCTTGTACATATTTTGTCAGGTTTTTTTGAAGCTTTGTACCTATCCCCATATCTGTTATGGCGCCAAATAAATTATTGCCAATTTCTGTGTCGTATAATTTTGCTACATCATCAAACACAATAATATCGGAATCAAGATATAAGACTTTATCGTAGTTTTTAAATAATGTCGGTATCCATAAACGATAATATGTTGTTATTGTAATATCGTTATTTAGTGTTAAATGTTTTCCATAATTTTTAATGTTTTCGTTTATATCAATAAATTTTATTGATATATTTTCTCTTGATAATTTTAAAAGCAGTTCTTTGTTGTATTCGTTAATTTTTTGGTAAAGAATGTAAATATCATAATTTCTATTTTTGCTTGCTTTTTTTATCAGTGAGTTAATAGCTACATATGCATAATTGAAATAATTGTCATCAAATGCAAGCACTATTGGTATATTATTAGAACTTTGTTCTATCAAAATTTTCTCCTTTGCGTTGAATGTTATTTTATTTTGCGATTACAACCGTTCCTGATATATCGGGTATGGGTATGTATTTTATTTTGTTAGATTCCATAAATTCATATAATGCTTTTTTGATGCCCCGATATTGTGAATGATTGAAATCGTGTAAAAATATATATCCACCTTCAACTAATCTTGGGTAAAAGTATTCTAATGCTGCTATTGCAGGTTTATATAAATCGGGGTCAATGGATACAAAAATAAATTTTTCTTCTAATCCTGCAGCGGTATCGGGAAAATACCCCTTTTTGATGATACATCTTTGCGGATTTGTTATTTTTGACAAAACCATTTCTTCCGTAGTGTTTGTAAAATCATTGTCAATTTCTGAATAATTATTTTCTTTATCAAATTGAGTATCTTGATTATTGAAACCATCGAAAGTATCAAACAGATAAAACTTGTTATCAGGCAAAAATTCACCTATCTTTGAAGCAAAATCTCCTTGAAATACGCCTATTTCAGCTATTGCACCGTCTGTTACGTTGTTTCTTTTCATTTCTCTTAAGACAAGCTCCAGAGTTGTTAATCTCACATTGTCCATATCTTGAAGAGCATACTTTAATTTGTCGTCACACCAACCTAGTGGATTATAATTCCAAGTTAAGAAAGACTCTTTTTCATTTGTAAGTTGAGTAATTTTTTGATTTAATAATTGTTCTTTTTGAATAAGTTGATTAATATTTTGTTTTATTTTTGTTGTATTTTTAAATTTAATTTTAAAGCCTAAAAAAGTTATGACTTTATGAAAATCCTGATTTTTAACTGAAAAAATATTTTGCAAGATTTGTTTTAGTTTCATTTTAAACCCCTTTTAACACTTCTTTTAAATAATCCAGTTTATCTTTAATGTCAAATTGGTGATTTCCCACGAAAAATCCGTTTTTATCAACATAATCTGAATTTTTCAAATCACCCTGAATTTCATAATCAAACCATTTAACAACTTCTTTTCTTGCAAAATTGCCTGCGACAATCGGGCGTGTGTCAATATTTGCTTCTGTTAGAGCTTTGATTACATTTTCTCTTTTTATATTTGAATTTTCATTAATTAAGAATGAAAAACCAAACCAGCTTGATGTTTCAATTTCTTTTTGAATTATAAATCTATCATCATTTTCAAAAAGTTCTTTGAAATATTTAGCATTTTCTCTTCTGTGTCTTAAAAATTCAGGCAGTTTTTTAAGTTGTTCTATTCCTATTGCGCCCATCATTTCTATGGGTCTTACATTATACCCTGGTAAAATAAATCTAAAGCTTTCGTCAAATGCATTTTTGGATTTTGTGCATAGTTTATTTTCTTCCGGTAAATGTCTTGTCCAGCCATGGGAACGAATTGAAAGCAGAATATGATATAATTCTTCATCGTCTGTTCCGACTAAACCTCCCTCCATTGTTGCCATATGATGAGAGAAGAATGTTGAGTATGTACCCATTAAACCTATTGAACCAAGCTGTTTTCCTTTGTATATGCCGCCTAATGACTCGCAATTATCTTCTAAAAGATATACGTTTTTATCTTTAATCATTTCGTTGATTGCGTCATAGTCATTAGGATTTCCAAGCAAGTTAACCGCAAAAATTAATCTTGTTTTATCTGTTATCGCTTTTTCTAATTCGTTTAAATCAAAATTTAGAGTATATTTATCTACATCTACAAATTTTAATTTTAGCCCATATTGACATAAAGGATAATAAGTTGTTGCCCATGAAACAGCAGGCACAATAACCTCGTCACCTCTTTTAAGCGGATTTTCTTTTTTGAAGAACATTGCTGCAATTGCAAGTAAATTTGCGCTTGAGCCTGAGTTAACCATTACACAATATTTATTTCCTGTGAATTTTGCAAAATCAGCCTCAAATTGTTTTACATCATCACCCATTGTATAGTTATTCTTTTTTATGACTTTTTGAATTGCTTCAATTTCTTTTTCATCCCAAGATGTGCTTGCTAATTCATATTTCATTTTATTCTCCTTTGTATTCGTTTATGAAATAGTTGTATGTTTCTTTTATTCCTTCTTCCAAAGAATATTTGCATTTAAAGCCAAGGGCTTTTTGCTTTTCGATATTTAAAAGTTTTTGTTTGATTCCTGAGGGTTTGGATAAATCGTGAATGAAATTACCTTCAAAACCAATAACTTTTGCTACTGTTTTATAATATTCATTAATTGTGTAATCGTATCCTAAACCGATATTTAAAACGGTTGGGATTTTTTCAAAGTTTTCAAGAACATCTACGACAATTTGCGCAAAATCACCTGCATACATAAATTCTCTTCTTGATTCTCCATTACCCCAGATATCAATTTCTGATATATTGTTGATTTTGGCATCGTGTAATTTTTTAATAATCGCAGGAATAAGATGAGAGTTTTTAGGTGAAAACTTATCGTATCTTCCATATAAATTACAAGGTATCAATGTTTTGTAGTGATATCCTTCAAATTGTTTTGTTATATATTCACACATTCTTAAAATGGTAGTCTTAGCTATTGCGTATCCTTCATTTGTTTTTTCAAAAGGCCCTGTTAAAATCATTTCTTCCGATAAGGGAGTGGAGATATTACAAGGGTATGAGCACGAACTTGATAAATTAAGCAAATTTTTTATACCTAATTCTTTTGCGGCGCGTACAACATTTACGCCCATGACTGTATTATTTGTAAAAAAACCGTATGGGTCATTCATGTTGGCTTGAATACCACCGACTTGACCTGCTGTATGGATTATAAAGTCCGGTTTTTCTTTATTTATGAAATCGTAAACTTTGTTATAATCCATTAAATCAAGTTCATTGTGTTTTGGTGCAAGTATTGTACAATTTGAAATATGCTGATTTTCAATTATATTTCTTCCAACTAATCCGCTTCCACCTGTTATATAAATTTTTGTTCCTTTATGAAACATTTAAACCTCCCTAGGGATTAATACTGTATAGCCATGGTCTTTAAGAGTTTTTTCTTTTTTAGCAAGTTCTAAATCTGATTGCACCATTTCTTTTACTAAATCTCTTAAAGAATATTCAGGCTTCCAGCCTATCTCTTTTCTTGCTTTTGAGCTGTCACCCAATAATAAATCAACTTCTGCGGGTCTGAAGTATCTTGGGTCAACTTCAATTAGAGTTTTTCCTGTTTCGGTATCAATACCTTTTTCGTCAACTCCTTCGCCTTTAAATTCAATATTTATACCCAATTCTTCAAATGTCATTTTACAGAAATCTCTGATTGATGTTGTTGTGCCTGTTGCAAGTACGTAGTCTGTTGGTTTATCTTGCTGCATTATTTGCCACATGCCTCTTACGTAGTCTTTTGCGTGTCCCCAGTCTCTTTTTGCGTTTAAGTTGCCAAGGTAAATTTTATCTTGTAAGCCAACTTTTATTTTTGTTGCAGCCATTGTAATTTTTCTTGTAACAAAAGTTTCCCCTCTTCTTGGAGATTCATGGTTAAATAAAATTCCGTTTGCTGCCCAAAGACCGAAAGATTCTCTGTAATTTACGCAAATCCAATATGCATAAAGCTTTGCAACCGCATAGGGTGAACGAGGATAAAATGGCGTTGTTTCTTTTTGGATTGGCTCTTGTATTAAACCATATAATTCAGATGTTGAAGCTTGATAGAATTTGGTTTTCTTTTCTAAGTGATTCATTCTGATTGCTTCTAAAAGCCTCAATGTGCCCAATGCGTCACAATCTGCAGTGTACTCCGGACAATCCCAAGAAACTTTAACATGAGATTGAGCTGCCAAATTGTATATTTCATCAGGTTGAATGTCATAAACTAATTTTTCTAAGTTTGTGGAGTCTGATAAGTCGCCATAATGCAAAATAAATCTTGCGTTTTTATCATGCACTTCTTGAAATAAGTGGTCAATTCTTTGCGTGTTAAATGATGAAGCCCTTCTTTTAATTCCGTGGACTTCATAGCCTTTTTCTAAAAGCAGTTCTGATAAATAGCTGCCGTCTTGACCTGTAACACCTGTTATTAAAGCTCTTTTCATTTTTATACTCCTACTTTCTCTTTGCTTAATAATTTAATCCATTGTGCTGTCTTTTTTAGTCCTTTTTCGTAAGATATAAAATTAGGACAGCCGAACTCCAAAATATATTTAGATACATCTAAAATTAAATTCTTAGGAGTTCCGCCAACAGAATTTGTAACTTCGGGTAATTTAACTTCTACGCCTTCGTTTTTTGCAATGACTTCAGCTATTTCTTTAATACTTTTCAGATCTGTGCCGCCAATATTGTATATTGTGTTTTTGCCTGAAAGCATAACATTTAAAATCATTTCAATGGTATCTGTGATAAAGCTTAATTGTCTTAAGGCTTTTCCTTCATCCATCATAACTATTTCGCCATTAAATGCTTTTTTAATAAATTCATTTATAAATCTGGCATCATCATATTTAACCCCTGCGCCGTAGCCGATAGCAAGTCTTATGATTTTTATATCCATACCATCATCAATAAAAACCTTAGATATTGTCTCAGAAAGCCTTTTTGATTCACCGTAAATTGCTCTTGGTGCAAAAGTGTTAATATCTCCATTGTAATTTTCATCAACTGAAGATTTATCATCCGGAATTTGTCCGTATATTTCAGATGATGACATGTGAAGTACACTTGCATTATTTTTCTTAGCTAATTCTAAGAGTTTAGTATATGTTTCAGTGTTTAGTTTGATTGTTTGGAGCTTATTTTCAAGGAATTTTTTTGGCTGACCGTATGTTGCGGTATTAATTAAATAATCAAATTCCCATTCAGGAAAGCCATTGTTTAAATTTGAATTAAAATATTGAATATTTTCATCTTGCGGCAGCCACTCAACAGGTTTTGAAAAAGAGTGAACCAAAAGTTTTAAATTTAGATTTTCTTTTTTATTTAGAAACTGTAAATAATTTACTATATTAGATCCTAAAAGTCCGTTACCTCCTGTTATTAATATAGTTTTGTTTTTTAATTTCCCCCATTCTTTTAGAGAGATGTTATCATATTCTTCTTTTAGAAAATCCATTAACAACATTGTTCTATTACTCCTTTTATATCCAGTTTAAATTGTTCTCTTATATATTGTGCTGAGCCGACAACATGAGAATATTTGTCATTTATTCCTATTCTTTTAAATGTTGCTTTTTGTCCGCTTTCAGCAATAATTTCGGCAACCGCAGAGCCTAAGCCGCCTATTATTGTATGTTCTTCAAAAGTATAAATTTTATATCCGTCATTGATTAATTTTAAAATACATTCTTTGTCTATTGGCTTGATTGTATGCATGCTAATAAGTGTCGGATTTATGTTTTCTTTTTTCAATTCTTGTGCAAAATCATAAGCAACAGGGAGCATATTTCCGGTTGCAATTAAGGCAATTTCTTTGCCTTGTTCTATAATAGAAGCTTTTGAAAGCTCTATTTTATTGTGGTTTAAAATACCATGGTTGTGCCGACCTATTCTTATATATGTAGGGTCTTTTGTTTTAGCTGTGAGTTTTGCTATTTCTACCATTTCATAATTATCGCCGGGAGCACAAATTGTCATATTGGGAAGCGCTCTCATCATGGAAATATCTTCAGTTCCATGGTGTGTTGCGCCTGCTGCACCATATTCAAAACCTGAACCTACTCCTATTATTTTTACGTCCGTATTCATGTATGAAACATCTACTCTAATTTGCTCAAGACATCTGTGCACTACAAACGGAATTATACTGTAAACATAGGGTTTTAATCCGTTTAATGCCATGCCTGATGCAACTGACATACAGTTTTGTTCTGTAATTCCTAAATTAAAATATCTTTTGGGAAAAGTTTTTTGGAACTTATCCAATATTCCATAGCCCATATCGGGAGTAATTAAGCATATTCTTTCATCTTGTTTTGCAAGCTCTAATAATGTATCAGCAAAAACCATTCTCATAGTTACACATTCTCCAATTCCGTTAAGCCGATTTTCATTTTTTCGTCATCTATTTTTATATAGTGTGATTCTAAGGTGTCTTCCATAAACGAAAACCCTTTGCCTTTTAGCGTATTTGCAATTATTGCAGTTGGTTTTTGTGATTTTTTGTTTAATGCTTTTGTTAATAAATCAACATTGTGACCGTCTACACTTTCAACATCAAAACCAAATGCGCTAAATATTTTTTCATAGTTATTTACATCTGCCACATCTTTTGTTGCAGCTGAAGCTTGAAATTTATTGTTATCTAAAATTACTGTTATTTCGTTTAATTTAAGCGAGCCGATTGAGTTTAAGGCTTCCATAATTGAGCCTTCTTGAAATTCTCCGTCACCTATTATTACAAAAATTCTTGAATTAATGTTTTTTAATCTGTTTGATAATACAAAACCTTCTGCAATTCCAAGACCATGTCCAAGTGAGCCTGTTGAAGCTTCAAGCCCGTTTGCAGATTGCATATCAATGTGGCAAGGTAAGACACCGCCGTCAACCAGATATTTATCTAATGCTTCCATAGGGATTATATTTTTTAAAGCCAAAGTTGCATATAATGCCAAACTTCCATGACCTTTAGAAAGTATTATTCTATCTCTATCCGGTTTATTAAAGTTATCTTTTGAAATGTTTGCAACATTAAAATATAGCGCCTCTAAGATTTCGACTATGCTTAGCGCTGAACCAACGTGTGATGCTTTTGAGCGGTTTGCACATTTTAAAATCAATTCTCTGATTTTTTTATGCATTTATATTTCTCCTTATTCTGAAGCTGATTCCTAAAATAGTTATGATTTTGTGAGTTCTTCCTTGCGAATTTGTTATTGAAAAAAATTTTTCAAAAAGAGAAAATTTTTTAGACTTTGTTGATGCTTCTTCTATTTCTGTTTTTGTAAAATATTTATTTAAAACTTCTCGTCGTTCTTTTAAATGCAGGCTTTGGTATTTTTTGTTTGATGAGATACCGCTTTTGTCAAATTTTGACACAACAACATTAATGTGTTTAAAGGTTGCATTGTTTTTATAGAACGTAACAAACTTTTCATAATCAGACACTATTTTGAAGTTTTCATCATATAGTCCGTATTTTTCAAACATTTCCCTTTTGATAAATGCTGCAGGAGTTTGAATACAGCCGTTTATCATAAAATCTTTTGTTATTTCGGATTGCTCAGAAAATCTATTTTTTCTTGGATTATTTTTATATATTTGTTCAATTTCTCCATAGATTATATCTTCATTATAAAACTTGTCTTTAAAAACGTTTTCAAGTGAATTGTCAGAATAATATGAATCTCCTGCATTTAAAAATTGAATATATTCACCATTTGAAAGTTTTATTCCTTTATTACAAGCATTGTAAATTCCGTTATCCGGTTCTGATATAAATTTATCAATTCTATGTTTATACTTTTCAAAAATATCCAGAGTTTCTTTATTGGAAGCTCCGTCTATAACTATCCATTCGAAGTCTTGCCAAGTTTGATTTACAATGCTTTTACAGGTTTCTTCCAAATTTGGTTCATTATAGCAAATTGTTACTACGCTTAGTTTTTTCATGACACTATACTTTCTTTCTCATCGGAAGCATGACTTTAAATAGTTAAAAGATTAATTCTTTTATTGGCAAAAATTTAAACCATATTAGTATTAATCTGGTTTAAATCCATTTTTAATACAAAACTCTCCCTTTTTGATATTTTAAAAATCATACCCGCTTTATTTGTTTACTAATTTAGTTAATGTTAACATGAAAACTATTTTTATACATTAATTGTAAAGGTTTATAAATATTTATTTATGATTTAGCTTTAATAATTTAATTTATACCCATCAAATTTGTATTTTTTTCTAGTTGCACTCATATTCATGTGTGCATAAATTAGGTGTATAAATGTATAAATTTTTTGTATAGAATACTCCAAAGGTGCTTTATGTTTCAAGTTAAAAAGACTGAAATGACAAACAAGACATTTAGATTACCGTTAAAGTTGGTTCAGGAGCTGCAAATAGTTGCACAAAACAAGGGTGTATCGCTTAACAACTTAGTGTTGCAGTGCTGTGAGTATGCTCTTAGACACCTTGATAAAAATTAAAATTATGGGGAGGTAAAGTATGAAAATTTGTATTGTGGGTGGATGCGGTCATGTTGGCATTCCTCTTGGTCTTGCATTGGCAAGCAGGGATTTTACCGTAACACTCTTAGATATAAATGAGAATGTTGTTAATGAAATTAATAATCATAAATTGCCATTCATAGAAAAAGATGCAGATGTACTTTTACAAAAGCACATCGGAAAAAATTTATTTGCCACTACTGATAAAAATGTTGTTAAAAATCAAGATGTGGTTGTGTTTGTTACAGGAACACCTGTTGATGAGCATCACAATCCGAAAATAAGTGATGTATTAAAGGTTATAAGAGCTTATCTTCCATTAATGAATAAAAACCAACTTGTTATATTAAGAAGTACAATATTCCCAGGCACAACTGAAGTCATTGATAATATATTAAAGAAACAGTTTGGAACATCTAAATTAGCTTTTTGTCCTGAACGAATTGTTCAAGGCGAAGGCATAAAAGAAATTTACGATCTTCCGCAACTTATTTCTGCAACTTCTGATGTTGCACGCAAAGAGGCAACGGAAATTTTTTCCAAAATTGCAAGTAAAACAATAGATTTAGAACCACAAGAAGCCGAACTTGCAAAATTAATGACAAATACTTGGCGTTATTTGGAATTTGCAATTGCAAATCAGTTTTATATGATGACAGAAGGTGCGGGTTTTGATTTTTATAAGATTTTAAATGCAATGAAAGATGATTATCCAAGGGCAAAATATTTTGCCAAAGCAGGATTAGCCGCAGGTCCGTGTCTTTTTAAAGATACTATGCAGTTGAGTGCTTTTTACAGAAATCAATTTTTCTTGGGACAGTCAGCCATGTTGGTAAATGAAGGTTTGCCTAACTTTTTGGTTAAACAAATGGAAAATAAACTGGGTTCTTTGAAGGGTAAAAAAGTTGCATTGTTAGGTATGACATTTAAACCGGATAATGATGATATTAGAGAATCATTGTCATTTAAAGTTAAAAAAGAATTAGAATTTAAGATGAGTGAAGTATTAGTTTCTGACCCATATTTAAAGGGTACAATGTCTGCTTGTGAGGCAATTGAAAAAGCTGATGCCGTAATTTTGGGTGTTCCTCACAGTGAGTACAAAACTTTAAAAATCAATAAACCATTTGTTGATTGTTGGGATGTTTGGTAAATAGGGGGTTAAATAATGAAAATATTAGTTACAGGTTCTGCAGGATTTATTTGCGGTTATGTTGTAGAAGAGTTATTGAATAGGGGTCATGAAGTAATAGGAATTGATAATTATTCAAAATACGGCGAAGTTAAAAAAACATATGACAATCATCCTAATTATCACTTTACAAAAGGTGATGTAAAAGATACCGAATTGATGAAAGAGTTGATTTCGGATTGCGATCAGGTGTTAGCTTGTGCTGCTATGATTGGCGGAATTTCATATTTTCATGAGCAAGCGTATGAACTCCTTGCTGAAAATGAAAGAATAATTGCTTCTACTTTTGATGCTGCCATATGGGCATTTAAAAATAAAGTTTTAAAGAAAATAAATGTACTATCTTCCAGCATGGTTTATGAATGTGCAACAAATTATCCTTCAAAAGAGGGTGATGAAAAAAGAATTGCTCCTCCTTTAAGTACATATGGATTTCAAAAATTGGCATGCGAATATTTTTGCCAAGGTGCTTGGGAACAGTATAAATTGCCCTATACGATAATAAGACCTTTTAATTGTGTCGGAACGGGAGAAAAAAGAGCGTTATGCGATAGTGAAATTTTATCGGGAAATGTAAAATTGGCAATGAGTCATGTTGTTCCTGATATTGTTCAAAAAATCGTAAAAGGTCAGGACCCTTTGCATATACTTGGTTCAGGAAATCAAATAAGACATTATACATATGCCGGTGATTTGGCAAGAGGAATTAGAATGTGTATCGAAAGCCCGAAGGCGGTAAATAATGATTTTAATTTATCTACTCCTGTATCAACTACGGTATTAGAGTTAGCAGAGGCAATTTGGAAAAAAATTAATCCTGATAAGCCATTTAATTATGTTAGCGATACTCCGTTTAAGTATGATGTACAAAAGCGTGTTCCAAGCATAGAAAAAGCAAAAAATATATTGGGATTTGAAGCAAATACACCTTTGGATAAAATACTTGATGAAGTTATTCCTTGGATTGTAGAACAAATTAAGCTTGGCGGCATTTAATTATTCAATGCATAAGCGCTTAAAATGAAATAATTATCTTTGTTTTAGAACATTTTTTATGGAGAAAATAATTAATGTGTCGCTTAACTATTGTTATTCCTGTGTATAATGAAGATGAAAATATTGTAAAAGAGCTTCAAGAACTTGAAAAACATGTGATGCATGAACATATAATTAATATAATCTATGATTTTGACGAAGATACAACAGTTCCAATTGTTGAATCTGTAAAATCTAATTTTAAAAATAAGATTAATTTAATTAAAAATAAATACGGTCGAGGTGTTCTTAATGCCATTAAAACGGGGCTAGAAACAGCGACAACGGATTATGTTGTGGTCACAATGGCCGATTTGTCTGATCCTCCTGAGGTTATAAATAAAATGTTGGAAAAAGCTCAAATTAATTCTGCCGATATTGTTTGTGCCTCAAGATATATGAGGGGTGGAAGACAAATTGGGGGTCCGTTAATCAAGGGCTTGATGTCGCGTTTTGCGGGTCTTACACTTCATTATTTTGCTAAAGTTCCTACTCACGATGCAACTAACAGTTTTAAGCTGTATAAAAAATCTTTTGTGCAAGAGCAAACAATCGAAAGTAATGGCGGTTTTGAATTGGGGTTGGAGCTTGTTGTTAAGGCATATTTGCAAAATAAAATTATTTCCGAGGTTCCGACAATTTGGACTGATAGACAGGCAGGTAAGAGCAATTTTAAAATTATGCAGTGGCTGCCATCTTATTTAAAATGGTATTTTAGAGGATATACAAAATGGTTTCATGGTTAAATAAAAATATTTTAAAACTTTTTTTGGTCTTATTTATTTTTATAATTTCATTGTTGTTATTTAATAATTGTTGGAAGATAACCTTTTCAGCGGATGTTGCAGATAATATGCAAGATGTATGCTCTATTGAGTATGTGCGCTTTGGTAAGATAAAACAGAAACAATGCAAGATAACAAACAATCATTTTTCTGTCAAATTAACTCTAAACACAAATAGTATCTTTGTTAAAAATTCTGATTTACTTAATTTAAAAAATATAAAATTAGATTCTTATAAGCTTAATTCCTTAAATGACTTTGAGCATGCAAAAATACATCTATTAAAAATATATAACATTGTTTTTGTTGCTGCGTCATTTTTGTTAAGTTTTTGTTTTTGTTTTTTATTTTTTTATTATAAAAAAACCCTTTTCCTTGTAAAAGAAATAATTAAAAATATAGAAAAAATAAATTTAAACGCTTTTTTGTTTTATTTATCTTTGGCTTTTTCTTTTGCTTTGTTTATAAAGTTTATACATTGTCCTATACTGGAATACCATGGGTTTAGACAGACGCAGACCGCAATAAGCTCTTATTACCTGATTAATAATTTATCTTTAGATAGTATTTTAAACTATGAAACTCCTGTGTTAGGTTATCCGTATTCAATTCCTTTTGAATTTCCGATATATCAAGTAATTTGCGCATTATTGACTCAAATTGTAAAATTGGATTTATCTGTCGCCGGCAGATTGGTATCTTATGTTTTTACAATAGCCTCTTTATATCCAATATATTTAATATCAAAAAAAATAAAAGATGATATAAATCTGTTTTATATTATAGGTATTTTATTTGTATGTTCCCCATTGTATATTTTCTGGGGAAAAACTTTTATGATTGAAACCATTACTCTTTTCTTTGGGCTGATGTTTTTGGCTAATTTTATTGAATATTTGTGTTCAGGAAAAAATATAAATTTATTTAATCTTTTTTTATTTTCGCTATTATGCGGATTGAGTAAAATTACGACGCTATTTGGTTTTTGTATTGTTGCGGGAATTTATTTCTTGTATCAATGTTTCAAAAACAAAATAAATATTAAGCAGATTGTGTCTGTTGTTTTGGGCATGCTTGTCTCGTTAATTATTTCATACTTATGGGTGCATTATAGTGATACTGTTAAATTATTAAATCCAATAGCTTATCCTTTAACCTCGAAAAATTTGGCATTTTGGAACTATGGTACTTTACAACAACGCTTTTCATTAGATTTTTACAAGGTAATTTTTACAAGAATGTTGCCGGATATTTTGGGTAGTTTTGTAATATTTATTCTTGCGGTTATAGCTTCTTTTAAAACATCAAAAGCTAATTTCAAAATCGCATATTTATGCTTGGGTGCTTTTTTTGGTGTACTTATTGTATTTACTAATTTGCATTATGTTCATAATTATTATCAAACGTCAATTGGTATATTTTTAATATTATTTGTAGGGTTGATATTTTATGATGTTTTTTCCAAAAGAAAAATTTTATATTTTGGTTTAATATTTTTGACTTTATGTTTTATGGTTTATAGAAATATGTCAAGTTTAGTTTTTTATGAATATGCTTTAAGTAATCCTATTTTAAAGGTTGGCGAATTTATCGATAAGAATATCGAAAATGGTGAATTGCTTGTTGTGGGACTAGATTGGAGTTCTGAAATCCATTATTATTCTAAAAGAAAAGGTATAGCTTTGCCAAGATGGAAAGAATTTGCTTTGTCAGATGTATTAAAAACCGATAATAATGATATTTATAAATGTATTGTTGTTGTTCCGGGTATTACAGTCCAAGAGCAAAAATTAGTAACTGATATTTTGGAATATAAAAAACCAAAAAAAATGCAGGTTGTGGATAATTTTAAAATTTATTATGATTTTTATAATTAAGAATGGCGGGCAAGTTTGAATGTAGCAATATTAAAGTCAAAAATACATAAATACAAAAGCTCTTTTTTAAAATATTTTTTTGCAGGTGGTTTGTGCGCACTTGTGAATTGGTTTGTATTTTATGTTTTTAACACAAAAAGCTGTATGGATTATTTGTCTTCAGGCATAATTGCTTTTTTGGTGTCAAACAGTTTAAATTTTGTGTTATGTAAATTGATTTTTAAATCAAGAGGAATTAAAAAGCGAATTGAATTTGTCCTTGTTACTTTTGCCAGTGTTATTGCATTAGTTATTGATTTATGTACAATGATTGTTTTTATCGATTTTTTAAATATATTGCCTTTGATTGCAAAAATTTTGGGCACAGGCTTTGCTTTTATTTTTAATTACGCATTCAGACAATTTTATATATTTAGCAAGGTGTGATTTGAATTTTGCAATTTGTATAAAAAAATTATAAAATATTTTTATTTGGTTAATTTTACTTATCATTACTTCATTGTCGATATATCTTGTAAAACAAAGCAAGGAATGAAATTGAAAAAATTGAAGATATAAAAGTCGCTTTTTTAGAACCTGCAATTAATAAGGGTTTAAACGCGTGCGTTGACACAATAGCTCGAATGACTCCGGATAATTTTATTGCGGTTTAGATATAAAATTTCGACGTGACAGGTCTTTGTTCAAAAAGCCTCAATATTATCTTGATGTTGTGACAGAACACGTCGGCAGTTCTAAGAGTAACAAAGATTCTTCTGGGGTTGTTAAGCATAAATATCGAGTTGATTTACCACGTGACAATTATATGGGTAGGTCTATTGCTGAAATAATGTCAAAGTCTCTATTTGAAATGGTTGTTAATGCAGTAATGGCCGGAAATCCTTATGAAACCAATTTTGAGGCTCTATTACAATATAAATACAGAACTGACAATAAAACAACCACACAGGCAATATTTGATAATTTGATTTAATATTATTTTAGGAAAAATTATATGAAAATTAACACAGTAAATACTACCACTCCATTTTATGGAACAGTAATATATAATGATAGAGCAAAGCTTGCAAGCCAAATTGAAGATTATTCATTTATTTATGAGATATACCACAGTACTAATTTGTCGTTTAATGCAAGCCAAGCTCATGCATTTGTATGTGCATTTAATAAACTTAAGGATGATATTGAAACTAATACTCCGGATTCTTTTGTTTGTTCAATAGACTCATATAATGACAAAACTAACAATTTTGGTTTTGGAGTTTTAATCAGTTGCTTTGACAGTGAAAAAAAAGACGAGGCCAGCTTTGATTTTTCTCTAAATGGACGCGATTTAAAATACAATGGTGCCGCTAGTTGTTGCAAATGGATAAGAACCGTATTTGAAAAGTACACAAAACGAATAATGGGGTATGCTAATTTTGAAGGTGATAGACAAGCGGCTGCTGAATTAAATTATGCTGACTATAAGTCTTTAAAAGACAATAACTAAAATTCTCGTCGACTCGAAGTTTTTGTTTTTAATCTCTAAGATTTTGAAATAAATTTGAGATAACATCCCGAACGGGCACTAAAAAAGAGAGCTTTGATTGCTCTCTATTAAAATTGGGCCCGGAGACTCTGCCGAGAAAAAAGACTAAATGTCTTTTTTCGAGAGGGCAAAAGCGAAGCGGTTTGTAAATTAACATGAGAAAACAGAAAAAGTAACAAAATACGACAGAAATTTTACAAAAATATCTTATTAATCTTTTTTACAATAAACAACATTGTATAGCATATATAAATCATCAGGGGGATAAAAAACAATTTGGGGAATTTATAAAAACTCTAGACCTTTTACATTTCGAGGAAAACGTAAAAACTTATTTGTACAAATCCCCACCTCCTTCGATAATTCATTTCTTAAGTTACTAATACTTTTTTATAAATTATGTATTAATAATAAAAATCTTTTGATCTTGTTTGTTATATAATGCTCTTAGAGTTTCTAATTAATTTGGAAGTATTATAGTGAATAAAGCATTATATTCTACAAAACTTGGTAAATACTATATTGCTAAATGCGAAGATTTTATCAAACATTCAAAATTGCAAGGAAAGGTTCAATTAATTTTAACGTCTCCACCTTTTCCGCTTAATAAAAAGAAGAAATATGGGAATTTTTGTGGCGAAGAATACAAATCTTGGTTTGTCAGTCTAGCCCCATTATTTGAAAGTTTATTAACTGATGATGGTTCAATCGTAATAGAAATGGGGAATTCCTGGGAAAAAGGACGCCCCATACAATCTTTACTTCATTTAAAATCGTTGATGGAATTTGTTGAAAATAAAGACGCAAATTTAAGGTTGTGTCAAGAATTTATCTGTTATAATCCTGCTAGATTACCATCACCAGCCGAATGGGTGACAGTAAAAAAAATACGCGCAATTGATAGTTTTACACATATTTGGTGGATGTCAAAAAATGATTATCCTAAAGCAAATAATCAAAGAATTTTAAGACCATATAGCAAAAGTATGCAAAAATTACTTTCGAGTGGAAAATATAATGCCGGAGCAAGACCTTCAGAACATAAAATAAGTGAAAAAAGTTTTTTGAAAGAAAACAAGGGAAGTATATCGCACAATGTTTTAGAGCTTTCTTCTATTAACGGAGATGATTTAAGGTTACCATATTCCATGTTAAGTATTGCAAATACAAAATCAAACGATTTTTATACTAGAACCTGTAAAAAACGTGGTTTTACACCTCATCCAGCTAGGATGCCATTAGAATTAGCCAGTTTTTTTATTGATTTTTTAACCGACGAGGGTGATATAGTATTCGATCCTTTTGGTGGTAGTAATACTACAGGTTTTTGTGCAGAAAAAGCTAATAGAAAATGGATCAGCATAGAAGCGAATGAAGATTATGGTAAACAATCCATGATTAGATTTGAAGATCCCTCGATAAAAACAAAAATTAAAACAAATATGGAGTGATGAGATGAGTATTGTCGATGAAATTAAAGTTATAGCAGATGTTGATATTTTTGAAACAGCAAAGAAAAAAGAACTATTTGTTGGTCGCCCTTATTATCTTGATTATGATAAAGCGTACATTTTGATTACTGATGCTTGGAAAGAAAGAGTTGGTGGTGTCCCACAGGGCTGTTTTTTACTTGCATTTTATGAAAATTCAAAAGATAATGTTGAAGAATGTTTATTGTTAAGAACTTTAAAGCCATCGAAATTACCTACAGATAATGCTGTAATATCATCAATGGTAGAATATTACAAGGACAATTTAAAAACATCTGGCAGTAATAATCAGTTAGATGATTATACAAAATATACTTTTAGTTTTTCTGGACTTGAATGCCGTATATTAGGAACATTTTATAAAGATCAAAAAGATAACATAACTTTTGGAGCAGATGTGGAAAATTTTTATAGTGCACATAATTATGTAGTTTATAAGCCAACAGGTAAAGTTTTAGAAAAGATAGTTAATTTTCGCGAGGGTAACTCGGTTGTTGGTGGAAATAATGATGTAAAAATTGGTAAAGTAAGATATAGTTCAAGTTTACGTTTTCAAGGAAATGAACAGAATGTTCCAGTTTATATAACACCTCAAGATTTTTTGGGGAAGCGTACAGCGTTATTTGGTATGACAAGAACTGGTAAATCTAACACTGTAAAAAAAATTATAGATGCTACAACAGAAATTAGCAAAAAAGCAAAACCTACAATTAAAAATACAAATATGTCTGTTGCTGATAATTTAAAATCATTTGATGATTATGGCAATCCAAAACTTCCCGTTGGTCAAATAATATTTGATATAAATGGTGAATATGCAAACGCAAATATGCAAGATTCAGGAACTGCAATCTTTGAAAAATACAAAGAACAGACCACTAGGTACAGCGTGTTAGAAAAAGCAGATTTCAAAATTTTAAAATTAAATTTTTATAATGATATTGAGGCTGGCTTTGATTTAATATGTAATACATTAGAAAGTGAATCAGGCGATTATATTAAAAGTTTTCTTTCAATTGATTTTACGCAACCAGATCAAAATGAAAGTCGCAGTGATTATGTAAGATGGAATAGAAAAGTTGCGGCTTATAGATGCTGTCTCTATAAGGCCGGTTATACTGTTCCAAATAACTTCAAAGTATTTTTTCAAGGAAATAAAGATATTAATAATGCAATTAAAGAAAATGAAGAAATTGATCCAAATAAAGGAATTAGTATTGATGAGGCAGCATTATGGTTTACCTGGGTGGCAGAAAATTGTGATAATCATGAACTTTTCCGTAAATATAAAGCTAGTAATGGGCATGAATGGGTAGATGAAGATCTAAAAGCAATATTAGTTATGCTAACGCAAAAAAAAGATTTATCTGCAAAATCTAGAAATATTAGCGGTTATAAAAAAATTGTACCATTAAGCAAATATCACACCGCAACAACAGAAATTTCATTTGAAAAAGAAATCATTGAAGATTTAAGAAATGGAAAAATTGTTATTATTGACTTATCACAGGGAGATCCTAAGATACAGCAAACATTCTCAGAAAGAATATGTAGAAGTATTTTTCAAGATTCTATGAATGCGTTTGTAAATAATGTGCCAAATAATTTTATACAATTTTACTTTGAAGAAGCACATAACCTATTTCCCAAGAAAGATGATAAAGACTTAAGTCAAATATATAATAGAATTGCAAAAGAAGGTGCAAAATTGAATTTGGGTATGATTTATGCAACACAAGAAGTAAGTTCTATTAGTTCTAACATTTTAAAAAATACTCAAAATTGGTTTATTGCACATTTGAATAACGATGACGAGATAAAAGAAATTCGTAAATTTTATGATTTTGAAGATTTTTGTGAAAGCTTAATCAAATATAGTTCAGGCAGTGATAAGGGATTTATTAGAATGAAGACTTATTCAAATGCCTTTATTGTTCCTGTTCAAATAGATAGATTTACTTCAGAAAGTTTTAATTAATAGGTGTATAAAATGAGTTACAATAATAAATATTCTAATAAACCTTTTGAATCTGCTAGTAAAACTAATCATACAAGCATTATTAATGATAAAGATGTAAAAAATTTCTTAAATAATTGTCATATTCCTTCATTTGATAAGGATATATCACAACATGCTTTGCAAAGTTATTTTCTTAAAGATCTTGATATAAATCCAATAAAAAATATTATAGCTATAGACGGTGGTTTTACAGATGTTTTTGTAAGAAAAGAATTTCCTTCTTCTACAATTGCTTTTTTTCAATTTGGGGCTTTATTTTTTAAGTATCAGGATTTAATTGACATGGAAGAAAAACCTTTTATAGATCCAGATGATTTTTCTAAATTGCAAAATATGCAAAGAATAAAATTAGTTCTTCCTACAAAAGGAGTTACATTTAAAAATGAAATAGATCTAATAAACTCTGTTAGGAAATCTATATATGATTTTTTTGTCAATAATATTGAAAATCATGGTTTGATAAAAGCTTTAAAATGGTTAATATTTGAAGAATATAATGATAATAATGATATTAATTGGACTATCGCGCAATGTCCAAGTTGTTCAAAACCTATAACTTTTAAACGAAATGATTTATCTTCAGATTACACATTACACTGTCTTCACTGTAATGAAACTATATATTTAACAGATGTTTTTAGATTACATGAGGTTGTTGATAATGAAATTGGTGCTGGCGGAATATTGGGTTATTTATGTACCACAATTGAACAGTTAATAATTGTTTATTTGATAAAAGAGATTCTTAACACAAAAGCAGATATATTAAAAGAAACATTAATAGTTAAAGATGGGCCATTGGCTTTTTTTGGACAAACTGCCAATATACATAAGCCAATGAAAAAACTAATAAAATATTTAAATAAAAATTATACAATAAACTTAGTTGGTTTAGAAAAAAGTGGAGCTTTTGTTGAACATGCTGAAATGATAGCCGATAAATTAAAGAATAACCAAATTGTATTACTGGGCAATAGTTACATATATAAATATATTTTACCAGGACAACCTAAACCAGGCTCTATTTATGGTGAAACTACATATTATAGTCATAAACTAATCTATAAATCTAAATATGATAATATATATATTGCTTCTATACCAACAATGGATTTAAAAGCTGAACCGAATTTATCTGATTATATAAATTTACCAATAGTATTAAATAATATTGCCTATTTAAAATGTGATTTATATTATAATTCTCTAGTTCCTGTTGTATTAGCTAATAAACTTGTTTCATTATCAGATCATCCTAGTGCTGATATATTAAAGAGTTTTGCTCAGCAAAATGTGCTATAATAACATAATCTTAAATATTATCTTTTATAATAAGTAAAATAATTTAAAATCAATACTATAGAGAAAATAATAGTTTAGTATTATCATATTGATAAAATAAGTTGTCTAATAATTAAGTTTTCGAGTTTTGAATATAGTCTAGTGTAATTATCAGTATTATTTTTGCAGTGTATAGCCTCATTATGAATTATATTTAATAAATAGTAATGTTCAGAAACATCTCCTCCTAAATCTTCTATAAATCTGATTTTCTCAATAGTTGTATGACAGTCTAAAAACTTATCTTTACTGTCATTTTCTAATCTGTCATATAAAGATTTTTCAATTTTTAGTCTTACAAAACAGCATACAGCTAGAGGATCATATTCGGTAGTTCTATTTTCATCTTTATATAATTCATAATGATTTTTAATATAAGAAATAAAATCAGATTTTGTGTGAATTTTATTTAAGTTTAAATTATCAAATATTTCTATTGGTTCATAATTATCAGGATTGTAATGTAAATAATATTTTGAAATATTATCAATTTGTTCATCTGTAAATTTGTTTTCTTTTTTATTTCTATAAATCAATAATTTTTCAATAATTTTTTCATTAGGTTTTCTTTGGGATTTTGAAAGATAGTAAATATGTAAATTTTTGAAGTAATATGATTGAAAGACAACTGGATCTAAATGAGTCATAATAATTACATAAATTTTTTTATTTTTTTCTCTAAAAGTTTCTATAAATTTATTTATATAATACTGTGCCGATACTAAATTAGCTTCATCAAGGTAATCAAATATTTCATCTATAATTAATATACTGTTATCCCCGTGTAATTTTACTTCCGCTTTTAATAACTTTGCTATAAATACTAAAATATCTCTT
The DNA here is from genome assembly GCA_949282195.1 of uncultured bacterium. Lineage (GTDB taxonomy): Bacteria > Cyanobacteriota > Vampirovibrionia > Gastranaerophilales > Gastranaerophilaceae > RUG14156. The sequence continues at coordinate 80,127 of CASDOW010000008.1, forward strand.
TGACCATTGGAAATTAAACTAGGATTTGGAAACTCAGCTACAAGTTTCCCTTTTTTCTCCAGTAACTCCAGCTTTAACCAAGCATTGTTAAAATTGTTAATTCTGCTTTTAAATTTTTCCTTTTCTAAACAGTAAGAATAATATTTGTAAATATTATTAAATTTAATTGAAGGCAATGATAATATAATATCGATAACTTGGATACTTTGAATATATAAATCTCTGATATCTTTAATTTCATCACTATATTTTTTTATTAAATTAGCGATCTCAGTAAGATCATTAATGTTTTTAAGTTTAGTTATGTCTACGTTTTCAAAATTTTTAATTTCTTTTAATGATAATTCAGATAATTGTTCTTTAAATTCTAGAAGAATTTTTTGTCTTTTTTTTAATTCAAAAGATTTATAGTTAATCTTATTTTTAAACTCACATATGAATTTTTTGTTATTAAATAAAAATTTTAAATTCTTAAATATATGAGAATTTTTCTTTATAGCTTTTCGGTATTCTCTAACAGAATATGATAAATTCTCCTTTTTAGGAATTGTATTCCATATTATCAATGGCTCTATATCTATTACAGCATAAGAGGTCCCACCTCCTAAAGATTTTTTCTTTGCCTTTAAAGGAGAATTTATTACCTCTATTTCAAACATACTATTTATTGTATTTTTATTTTCATCGGCATAAAAATTTTGTTCATTGTTACCATACTCATCAGAAGTTATAATTGACAAACAAGGTTTATAATCAAAATTTTGTTCTCTATATTCTAATGGCGAAAGTTTTATTTTTGTTTTTAATAAGGCATTAAAAGCTGTAGTAATTGAACTCTTTCCAAACCCATTTGGTGCAACAAACAAATTAGGTTTATTGGGTATCAAATATTGATTTGGCGAAAACTGATAATTCTTAAAGCCTTTTATATTTTTTATTTCTATTTTTTTATTCTACAATTATCATTCATAAGGCAATTATACTATAAAATAAAGCTAATAGGGGTGCTTTCTTAACTTTTCTTCATTAATTGAAAATAACTCTTGTTTAACATAGAATACTAATTATGGAAAAAGAAAAGTGTTTATCACCCATTTTAAAATGGGCTGGCGGTAAGGAGCAAGAATTAAAGTATATCCTTCCTAATGTGCCAGATGAATTTACTCGCTTTATTGAGCCTTTTGTTGGTGGGGGAGCAGTTTACTTTTCTATGAAAAATAAAAGCATGCTCATCAATGATAAATCTGTTGAACTAATAGCTTTATATAACAATATAAAATATAACAACAAAGATTTTATAAGTAGTTTACAGTCTCTTCAAAATACTTGGATTGGTTTAGAGGGCATTTTAGATAAAAATATTGAGTTTTTTAATAAAGAGTACACTCAATATAAATTAAATAAAATAAATAAAGATGAATTAATTGAAAACATTGCAGAATTCCTAACTGCTAATAAAACCAGTTTTGAACAAATTTTGAATTCTGAATTATTAAAGAGCTACGATATTTTTGAAAAAGAGTTATTACGTAATATTTGTGCCAAATTAGTTTGTATGAGAGATTTGGAAGAGAAAAAAGGCAATCTTCCCGAAAAAGACATTTACGATAACTTTGAGTGTGCACTAAAAGGTTCGTTTTATATGTTCATTCGAACCCTATATAATAAATATGATAATAGTGAGTATTTCTATTTTATTCGTGAATACTGTTATTCTTCAATGTTTAGATACAATTCCAATGGAGAGTTCAATGTCCCTTACGGAGGAATATCTTACAATAGAAAAAATTTCCAACGAAAAATTGATTATATAAAATCTAAAGAACTTCAAAATCATTTCATTAATACTGATATTTATAATTTAGATTTTGAGAATTTTTTGAATGAAATAAAACTCTCAGAAAACGATTTTATATTTTTAGACCCCCCTTACGATACAGATTTTAGCAGTTATGTTAATAATGTTTTTGATAAAAAAGATCAGGAAAGATTGGCAAATTATTTAATAAATAAATGTCCTGCAAAATTTATGTTAGTAATTAAAAATACAGAATTTATTATAAATTTGTATATTGATAAAGGTCTGCACATCAATAGTTTTGATAAAAAATACATGGTAAGTTTTAAAGGTCGCAATTATAGAGACTGCGAACATCTTATTATTACGAACTATCAATTGCCTACAGTTAAAAATAAAGTGGCAGCTTTGGAACTTAAATTAAATGATCAGCTTCAATATGCTTAGGAGAAGAGTATGCCAGAAGAACGTATTATAGAAAAACAACTTATAATTCCAGCATTAAAAGTCTTTTCTAGACGGAAAGAAGGAACGACCACATCAGAATTAATCAAAATTTTGACAGAGATAATGGAACCAAAAGGTAAAGATGCAGAAATTCCGAAAAAAGTTCCGTTAAGGTTCCGTTTATGAACAGAAAAAATTTTTTCTAGAACTTCTGTTAATTTTTTTATAGCCAATGTCTTATCACTGTCCTTTTCTATTCTCATACGGAAATAACCCTTTGGGGTATATCAATTAAATTTTTTCGGTATTTTTAGACATATAAAGGACAGTAATCAGACATTTTGGACTTTTCTGAAACCCTAAAATTATTTAAAATTGTTTACCAACAGCGACTTTAAGACATGTTCCTCTTTTCTGTACTGTCCTGTTTCTTTACATCAATTTCAACTTGATATGGATATTTTAAATTTAAATAAATGTTTTCTATTTTTCCCTTAATAGAATTTCGAACCTTGGGAAATGATAGCGGAATTGC
>CASDOW010000009.1 GCA_949282195.1 uncultured bacterium
ACATAAATTACAATTCTCACCAAACTTACTGCACTCACTTGTTATATCTGATACAGAACCGCCCCCGCCAAAGATTGAATTAGAGAACTTCTTTGTAATCAACGGCGTAAAAGCAGCAGTTATACAAGAGATTACAATTAATGATATAAGCAGCTCAACTAATGAGAAGCCCGATTTTGTGTTCATATTCCGCATAATTAATCCTTTAAACTATCACATATAGGTATAGTTTTTTAAAAAATTGTTAACTTATAATAATATATTCTATCTATTTATTAGAATATGTCAAATATTTTCTACCATATAGATAGTTTATTATAATTAAAAATCTTTTAAAGTGGTATTAATGGACGAGATAATTTTTCAAATCGGAAGTAGGATAAAAGAAATAAGAAAAAAACGAGGGTTAACTCAAGCTAAATTAGCTGAGAAGATTAATGTTGATCCAAAATATATAAGCAGGCTTGAAACAGGCAATTCAACGCCCTCTATCGCCACAATTGCAAAATTGAGCGACACATTAGACGTTGAAATGTTTAATTTCTTTATTGTTGAATCGGATAAAAAGAAAAATCAATTAATAGAGTTGATTAATTCCAAATTGCCAAAAGCAAGCATTAAAGAATTGAATGCAATTTTTGAAATATTAAATATAATGGTCGAAAAAAACTAAGCCAATGAGAATATTTCATAAATTTCATCATCAGAAAGTTCTGTGATAGTTTTTTCACCTTCGAAAACTGCAGCGTTTGCAAGCTCTCTTTTATCTTTGATTATTTTATCAATTTTTTCTTCAAAAGTTGATAAAGTAATAAATCTGTGTATCATAACATTTTTATCTTGACCGATACGATAGGTTCTGTCTGTTGCTTGATCTTCAACAGCAGGATTCCACCAAAGGTCATAATGAATTACATTAGATGCGCTTGTCAGGTTAAGTCCTAAACCACCTGCTTTCAAGGATAAAATCATGATTTTATCCTGAATATCATTTTGGAATTTTTGAATAATTTCTTCCCTTTGTTTAACATTTAAGCTGCCATGGAAAAATAACGGTGTTTGATTAAATTCTTCAGCGATAATGTTTTCTAAAATTGTTCCCATTTCTTTATATTGAGTAAAAACAAGAACTTTTTCATCATTATCTAAAATATTATGTAAAATATCTACTAATTTTTGAGTTTTACCTGATGCATTTGCTGACATATCGCCATGTTTTAGGTAATGATAAGGATGATTGCAAACTTGTTTTAGGTTTGTAATCAGCTTAAATATTGCGCCTCGTCTATTCATTTTAGATTCTGATTTTGCAATATTATCCATTGATTCTTTTAAAATGCGTTCATACAAAGCAACTTGCGGTTTTGTAAGATAACAAAAATCATCAAGAACAACTTTTTCAGGTAAGTCTGAAATGATTGTTTTATCTGTTTTTAGACGACGCAGCATAAAAGGACTAATTGCTTTTTTAAGCTTTTGCGCACGTGTTAATTCTTTAAATCTTTCAATCGGAATTGAATAATTTTTGCTAAAATCACCAAGTGAGCCCAAATACCCCTTATTTATAAAGTCAAAAATTGACCATAATTCAGATAATCTGTTTTCAACAGGAGTACCTGTCATAGCCACTTTCATTTGAGCTTTAATTGCCTTGATTGCTTGAGTTTGGCTTGTTGAAGGGTTTTTAATGTTTTGAGCTTCATCAATAATTAAAATATCCCAGTTTGTTTTTTGGAATTTTTCAAGGTCAATTCTTAAAATTGCATAAGTAGTTAAAATTACATCGCATTTTGTTGAAAATTCACGATTAAAGCCATGATAAGTTAAAACATTTAAGCTTGGTGCAAAATTGTTTAATTCGCTTTTCCAGTTACCCATTAATGTTGTAGGGCAAACAACAAGCGCGGGTTGTTTTAGTTTCTTCTCTTCTTTTAATTTTAAAATTAAACTAATAACCTGAATTGTTTTACCAAGACCCATATCGTCCGCTATGCAGCAGCCAAAGCCTTTTTTAATATTAGTGTATAACCAGCGATAACCGATTTCTTGGTATGCTCTTAGGGTTCCTTTTAATTCTTTTGGAAGTTCAATATCTTCAACTTTGGTGAAATCAGAAATAACCCTTGCGAATGCTTCATCATAATCGAAATCATAATCATCAATTTTACCTGATAGAGCATTATGTAATAACTGCATTTTATTAACAGTCAGATTAGGTTGTTTTTCTAAACGGGCAAGTAGTTTATCCGTTTCTTCCTTGTCAATTAAAATGTATCTGTCTTTATATTTAATTAAACCTTGAGAATTTTTAGCAAGTTCTCTGAATTCTTCAGCGGAAATTTTTTCGCCGTCGCCAAACGCAATTTCAACTTTAAAATTCATAATTTCATCAAGTGAAATCGTTGAACCTGTCGGATTAGCAAGAAGTTCTTTTAAATCTTCAATTCTTTTTGCTTTGATTTTAGCGTTTATTGAGGCTCTTGGAATAATAACATTATTTAATCCTTCAGGAAGATTTACTTCCATACCCGCTTGAGATAAATAATATGTAATTTGGGTGATTAATTTATAAACGCCTGATAAATCAAGCTCCATTGTTACATCTTCAAGGTCTTCAATGTATTTTGTTGCCCAATTTATTTGCTTTTCAATAACAATTTTATCTTCATCTGATAAGTCATCAAGATTAATTATTTCATTTTTTGTCTTATCTTTGGCTAAAATTCTAAGAAGGAATTTCTCATCAGATAGTTTTTCAATATTAAATACAGGAATGATATCATAGCTTCCAAGGCTCATCTCATCAAACCAAGTTTGAATATCAATAGCTAAATCGTTACCTTTTAATATTCTTTTTTGAAGAGCGTTTTTAACTAAATAAGGCGCTGCTTTTAAATCTTTAAAGCGATAATGTTTAACATTTAAAAATGTGAAAATAAGATAATTTAAATATCTTTTTATTAGTTTTTTAGTTGTATCAGAATCTAAGATATTATTATCAACTATTGTTGAATAAGCTTTTAGAAAGTCTTTGTTTTGAAAATACGGTTCATAAATAATGTTAAAAGTATCTTTTCTAAAGTTAACCGCAGGGATAAAATGTAGTTTTTCAACAGTTTTTTTAACAAATTGAACAAGATTAAAATAAAATTTATAGTTATCTGAACAATCTGATAAATCAAGATTTTCATCTACTCCCGTAAAATATTCAAAAAACATATCAAGACTGATTTTATAACCGTAGTCACTTCCTCGATATTGAGGTCTTAGGCGGTATAGAGAGCCTTTTTGTTTCAGATAGTAATCAAAATTGTATGGCGGAGTAATGAAAATACTTGCATTATTTAATTCGTTGTCAAAATAAATCTCGGTTTGTCTTAAAATCGGGTTTTTTGTGTCAAAAGTATCAGCAAATTCTTCTTCAATTAATTCATAGATTAATGATAGTGTATATCTGAAATCCTTATTCTTTTGACTGTAGGGATTTTGATCAAGATTTAAAAGTAATTTTTCTATACTGTTCTTTTTAAAGCTTAAGTTAAAATTTTTGTCCATTTGATTATTTTATTATAAAGGGTTCTAATTTTAAAGATGTATTTTATTGAATTAGTTTAAAAATAGGATAATACTTGTATTATTAATTGAACTAAATTAATACCGTATTATAATTTTTATATGAAAAAAATATTGCTGTTATTTTTCTTATTGTTTAGTCCTGTGTTTGCAAATTCTGATTTAAAAGATGTCGGAATAGCAAAATATGCAGTATTAGAAGTTTTAAGCGATAATACTCCTCTAAGAGAAAAACCTGATGAAAACGCTAAAAGAATAACTCATCTTTTTAAAGACAGCGTTTTATTTGCTGATAAACAAAATGATAAATATTACAGAATTGATTTAAATAAAAATAATTATGCTTGGATTAACAAAAAATTGGTCGAAGTTCAGGCAATAATTCCTGAAAAAAGATTTGATAATATAGAAAAAATATCTTTTAAGGAAGATAAGAAAAAATATCAATTTAATATAGAAACAAATTCAATAAGTGCATATGAATTTAAACAAAAAGGCAATAATATCGAATTTACACTTTTTGACAATCGATATGACCCTACTGAAATTAAAATTGATAAAATAAATAAAAAATTTACTTTACCTAAATCAATTGAAAATGATTTTAAAATTCAATATGAAAATGATAAACCTGTTTTTGGTTATGACATTTCAAGAAATGAAAAAGGATATCTGATAGAAGTTAAAAAAGCTCCTTTGATTAACGCTAAAAAACCCCTGAAACATAAAACTGTCGTGGTTGATCCAGGGCATGGAGGGTGCGAAAAAGGAGCATGTGCATTTAATTTAGAAGAAAAGAAATTAAATCTTCAAATATCTAAAAAATTAAAAAAAGAATTAAAAAGAAAAGGCGCAAAAGTATATTTAACAAGAACAAAAGATAAGCAAACCGACTTATATAAAAGAGTAGAATTTGCAAAAGAAAAACAAGCTGATTTATTATTAAGTATTCATCAAAATTCTCTGCCCAATCCAAAATATATCGACAAAAAGCATGGTGTCGGCGTTTATTATTACAATGATTTTTCTTATCCTTTAGCAAGAAAAATTCAAGATAATCTATTAAAAGCAACAAACTTTAGAGATGATAAAGTTAATTATGCTTCTTTTGTTTTGACAAGGTCAACAGCTCAACCAAGCGTTTTAATTGAATGCGGATATATAATCAGAAAAGAAGAAGCGCTAAAATTGGCAAATAAAAAATTTCAAAGAATTATTGCAAAAGCAATTGCAAAAGGATGTGAGGAATATTTAAAAGAAACATTTGCTTTTACGCAGTTGTAGGGTCATTGAAGATGATTTTTGCATTTTTAAAAAGATTATTTTCTTTAATTTCCCTAAAATAATCTTTTGCTAAAATTTTGCTTTTTGAAATAAATTCCATGTTGTTTTCGTTTAATATTGCAATTAATTCTTTTGAATTCATGAAATAGTCTTTAACTTTAATATATAAATTAAAGCTTTTGTTTTTTTGTTTTAACTTAGTATAAATAAATTTTATTGCGTCTGTAAGATAGATATTATAGGCAAAATCGATTGAGAAATTGATATAATAATCAATATTGTTTTTTGTTGCAACTTCAAAATAGCCTAAAATTTTATTTTCATCATCATTGTAAAAAATAAATTTTTCATATTTGTTTGAAAATTGATAAACTTCCCTTGAAAATAAAAATCTGTTAAATGAATTTATGCTTTCGTTATAAAAATCGCAAACATTTTTAGCCAACTCCTTTTTAAAGGGTTTTAAAAATAGTGTGCAACTTGCGTTTATTGAATTTATTTTATAAAGATATTCACAACCGCAGGCTCTGAAATTTAGTTCATTTTTAAATATATTTAATAAAATGTCTCTTTTTTCATCAATTACAACATAGAAAGAATGTGCCCCCATGGCTCTATATCTGGACATTACATAATTGACTAATTGATGAGCAAAAGAAGTTGAATTTTCTTCTAAGATTAATTTTGTAATTTTAAAACGAGTATGGCTTTTTGTATCTTTATCAAGGGTTATAAGGCCTTGTTGAATATTGTTATCAAGTGCAACAAAGCTTTCATTCGCATATTTTAACCTTAAGGGCAGAAGATAATTAACAAAACAAAAAAGTTTTGCTAAAGGATTTTTTTTGCAATCGGTGAAAACTATGTTTTTAATTTCAGTCATAATTTATTTATAACACTTTTGATATGCCCAAGCATTATGATTATGGATAGATTCAAATGCTTCCATTTCAACTTCGTAGAAGTTTATTTTTTCGTTTTCGTTTAATTTTATTACAATATCTCTAATAACATCTTCAACAAATTTAGGGTTTTCATAAGCACTTTCCGTTACAAATTTTTCATCTTCTCTTTTTAAGAGAGAGTAAATCTGGCATGAAGCACAGCTTTCGGCACTTTTAATTATATCTTCAAGCCAAATATGTCTATTTGTATCGTATCCGACTTTTATTTTTAATAATGCTCTTTGATTGTGGGCGCCGTATTGTGAAATTTCTTTTGAACAAGGACATAGAGTTGTGATTGGAACTTTAACTATCAAATAGAAATTGTAGTTGCAATTATCGTCTAATTCTCCTTCAAAAGCGCAATCGTAACACATCAAAGACTCAAGTTTGCTTTTTGGTGCGTATTTTGTTATGAAATATTTGAAGTCAAATTTTAAATATGCACTTTTAGCGTCAAGCTTTGCTTTCATATCAAACAAAATATGTTCAATATCGCTTGTTAAGAGGCATTTTGTTCTGTATTTATTCAAGATTTCGAGAAATCTTGACATGTGTGTTCCTTTGTAATGGGAAGGAAGACTCACAGACATTTTGGCTTTTGCATATACAACTTCTTCAAGGTTGTTTTTGTTGTCTTGCGGCTTCCTTTCTATTTTTAAAGGAATTTCAACATCCTTAACACCAACTTTTTGAATTGGGATATTTCTTAAATCTTTTTGATTTTGAACATCTTTTATCATATTAATCAAAACTGTTTTTTTCAAGTGCCAATAATAACTTAAGAGCGGCAACTCTTTGAGTTTTTGGGTCAGCTTGGCGAAGCATTTCAACAGCCTTTATCATAACAGGGTCATTATCATACCATCTGTTACCTTTTCCTTGATATTGAGTAACAATTTGATAAATTCTTTCTATAACGTCAGCGGCAACGTCTTCTTGCAATTTAAGCATGAAGTCTTTTGCTTGTTCTTTTTGTTCATCTGTTGATAATCTTAAAAGCTCAAGCGCCTCTTTTAATATAGGGTCTTTATCATACCAACGTCTTCCAGCGTTGTTTTGTGTTTGTTCGCTCATAAACCCGCCTTTCTCTTGATACTTAGTATAGCAAATTTTTATTAAATTTAAAAGTAAATCAGCATGAATTTAATTCCACAAAATTTTTAATTATACCCGATTGGCTAATTTTAATTTACATTCTTAGTTTATAAAATTGTTGAAAATTAAGGAGAAAGATGAAATGCAAAATCAACAAACTATTCTTATGACACCGCCAAAAGTAGAATTAGCTGAATTAAAGAATTTATTTTTTCAATTATCAACAAAAACCTGTAATTTAAAATGCAAACATTGTTATATAGAAAAAAATCCATATAAAACAGAACAAGATTTTATTCCTCTGGATAAAATCAAACAAGCTTTAATTTATGTTAAAAATAAAAACCTAAATTCAATTTATTTGACAGGAGGAGAACCTTTGATGCATCCTGATTTTAATCAGATTTTAAGATTATGCTTAAAGGTTTCAAATACAACGGTTTTATCAAACGGGGTTATGATAAATGATAAAAAGGCAAGATTTTTAAGAAAAATTGATGATGAAAGCCAGTTTGAAACAATTTATCGAATTAGCCTTGATTCAACAAATGAATTAGAAAATGATGAATTAAGAGGCAGAGGCAGCTATAGAAAAGCCCTAAGTGCAATTATGAGCTTAATTAAATATGAATTTAATCCGATAATCAGCGTGGTGAATTATAAAAATAAACCCAAAGAAGAAATTTTTGACGAATTTCAAAGATATTTTATGAAAAAAGGAATTGAATTAGAAAATATCAATTTAAAAATCATTCCTTTTTATAATAAAAATTGCGAACAAAACCAAATTGAAAATATAGATAATATTAATGTTAAAAATCTTGATTGTTATTCTTCAAGAGTGATAACTCAAAACGGTGTTTATTCTTGTCCTATGTTAGCTCAAGATTATAGAGCCAGATTGGGTTCGTCTTTGGACGACTGCTCTAAAACAAGCTATTTAGATTGTGAAGCTTGTTGCGTTTGCATAAAATCGGGATTAAAAGCTCAGGTTAATGATTGGATGTAAGATTTAGAAGGGGGATTTCTAAAAAATCTCTATATTCAAAACCCATAAATGTTTCGCAGAAGTCACAATTATAAAGATGTGCCCTAAAAGCATTTAAACCGATGATTTTATCGGTATAGTTTTGATATTCTTCCCTAGGATAATACATATCTAAAATTCTTTTTTTGGTTTCAATTATTGAAGAAATATCAATAGAATAATTAGGGGCGCAAAGCGCAAAATCTGCTTCATACATTATTACTTTAAGATTAGACTTGTGTTCTTTTTCTTCTAAAAGTTTTCTGAAATGTTCTAAAAGAGAGATTGTATCTGTGTGATTATCAAAAACATTTGGAATGAATATATAATCTGCTTCCGAAATATCAATTTTTCTAAAGGTTGAATAGTGATTTTTTAGGGTTTCATTGTCTATATCAAAAATTTTATACCCTTTTACTCTTAAGGATTTCATAACATCATGAAATTGTTGTTTTTTAATGCTTGCAGATTTGATTGTGTCAAATTCTTTTAGCATATTTGAACCGTTTGTAAAACACAATATTTCAAAATTTTTCGGATATTGAGCAACCAGCCCGCCAAGACCTTTGATTTCGGCACCGGGGTATGGAGATAAAACAAGACATTTTGTGTTAATTGTGATTTTAAATTTGTTTGGTTTTTCTTTCATTTTTGAAAGAAAATAAAATATAAAATTATGGTATTTTATTTTGTTTAAAATACCTGTTTTTTTAATGAAATTAAGTATTTTCTTTTTAATCTCAACCATATAAAATCCATCTGCGTTATTGAAATTATAACAAAATGTATTTTTAAAAATCAACACAAAAAGGCTAAAATATAGGCTATTGTAAAGTTTGTTAATGAACTTTCGGTTATTTTAATAACTTTGTTAATTTATGTAACGTTTTTAAGTAATTTTCTAAATATATGAGTATTCTGTGTCGATATTAAAAGTATCCAGAAAGGTGATGTAGGTATATGGGAAAACAAAAATTTACAATTGAAGAGTCCAGATTGGCAGATATGTTAAGGCAGGAAATTCTAAAGGATTCTCAAAATATAGTTAAACCTGATTTAAAACAAAAAGATTTAACTAATTTTGAGATGATTTCAGAAGTTAAAAAGCCTTATGTTTCGCCGATTTTTTCAATGAATGAAGATGAAATCTTAGCATTTGTTGAAGAATTTGACGTAGGCGAATTGGCAACTTTATCAGTTGCCGAATTAAACCATATTGGACAGGTTTTGGGTGTTGACCCTAAAATCTTGGTCGAAGGAGAGAACTAATTTTTTTCTATTAGTTCAATAGAATTTCCATCGGGGTCAAGCAAGAATGCAATTCTTGTCTTGACTTCTTCCATATAAAACGGTTCTACTTCCCAAGAATAGCCCATTTCATCTATTTTTTTAGTTATTTCATCTAAATCATCACATAAAAATGCAAAATGTCCGAATGAATTTCCAACATTGTATCCATTTTCAGGTGTTTCATCATTAATTGTTAATTCAATTTCAGTATTTGTTTTTTCATCTGTTAAATATTGCAAATAACAGTCTTCAAGACGAATTCTTTTGCCTTTTTTTAGACCTAATAAATCGCAATAGAATTTAATAGATTGTTGTTCGTTTTTTACTCTTATCATAGAATGTAGAAATTGCATTTTATTTTCTCCTAAATTAAAGATTTAATAGCTTCTTCGATATTATCTGAATTATAAATATAATTTCCGGCGACTAAACAATTTGCTCCTAAATTGGTGCAGATTCTAGCTGTTTTATCATTAATTCCGCCGTCAACTTGGATAATCAAATTGTCATTTTTGGAATAATTTTTAATTTCTGTTATCTTTTTAGCACATTCATCCATAAATTTTTGTCCGCCAAACCCCGGTTCAACCGTCATAATTAAAATTAAATCTACAAGGTTGATATAGTCTTTAATTTCTTCAACTTTTGTTTTTGGTTTAATTGACAAGCCGACTTTTTTATTATTTTCTTTAATTTTTTTTATTGTTTCAATGGTTTTATCTTTAGCTGCTTCATAATGAAATGTAACTAAATCAGCTCCTGCAAGAGAAAAAGCGTCAATATATTTAATCGGGTTTTCTATCATTAAATGTGTATCTAAAAATAAGTTTGTTATTTTTCTGATTGATTTTACAACAGGAACACCGATTGAAATATTAGGCACAAAATGCCCGTCCATAACGTCAATATGAAGCCAACTAACATAAGGCTCGATTTTTTTTATTTCTTTTTCTAAATTAGCAAAATCAGCAGATAAAATTGAGGGTGAAATAATTGTTTTCATTATTTTTCCTTATTTATTCCTAAATTGTTAATTGCATCAATAGCAGCCTCAACTTGCGCTTGTTTAATGCTTTTTGCTGAACCTTTTCCTATGGTTTTATCTTGAAATGACACTTCGACATAAAATGTTTTATCGTGTTCTTTCCCTTTTTCATCAATAAGATTATATACAGGTAATTTTTGGTTAATGCCTTGAGTATATTCTTGTAGAATTGCTTTTGGATTTAATATTGAAATTTTATTTTCTGTCATTAAAATATCATCAATAAAATTTTCATTAATAAATTCATAGGTTTTATTGTAGCCAAAATTTTTATATTCAAGATAAATTGCGCCTAATAATGCTTCAAAAGCACAGGCAAGAATTGATTCTTTTTTTTGCCCGCCTTGTTTTTTTTCATTTTTTCCTAAAACAATTAAATTCTCAAAATCCAATTGCTTTGCATATTCAAAAATATGTCTGTCAGAAACAATTTCAGCTCTTAATCTTGTTAGTTTCCCTTCTTGATATTCGGGGAAATGATTATATAAAATATCACTTACGATTAGTTTTAGTACCGCATCGCCCAAAAATTCCAATCTTTCATATGAATTTAAAACATCAATATTGTTTTCATTTGTGAATGAGGTGTGGATGAATGCCTGATTTAAAAGCTCAATATTGGTAAATTTTAAATTATATTTTTTTTGAAATTCTTCAAGTATAATAACGCGTTCATTAGAAATAGACATTTATTGCGCCTTTTAAATAGTTAAAAAATTCAATAAAAACATTTGTTCCGTTACAAAAATGCATAAAGTAATAATATGCAACGGGAATTGCAAATATATAGCCGTCAAATCTGTCTAACATGCCGCCATGACCGGGGAGAATGTCTGATGAATCTTTAACACCGGCATCTCTTTTTATTAAAGATTCCGATAAGTCACCCAGTTGAGCGGATAATGTGATTAAAATGCCGCCGATTATTGCTTGACATAAGCTTATATCGATATAAAATATTCCTAAAATTGATACTAAAATAGCACAAAGAGCTCCGCCAACCGCCCCTTCAATTGTTTTTTTGGGGCTTATTACTTCTGCCAGTTTGTGTTTTCCAAAGCGCACTCCAAAATAATATGCGCCAATATCAGTTAAGGCAACTGCCAAAAATACAAACATTAAAAACGATAAACCTTCAGAAGGTGCAAATTGAAAAGCAGCAACTCTATCAAGCCCAATTTGTCTTATTAACAGTATATGACAAGGAAGCCAACCACAATAAAGTGCGCCAAGGGTTGTTGTTGCGACATTAACTATATATGGCTGTCTTCCTCTGAATAATACCGTTAGAAATGATGCCATAATTGTTAAAGTAAGCATTGAAGGCACCATGTCAAATCTGTGGAAAAAAGTCAGGGTTGCAAAAACAATAGCCGAGAATAAAATAATTGATAAGCTCGGGTGAAATCCTTTGTATCTTAATATTTTTACAAATTCACGACTGCAAAGGGTTATTATTATAACCAAAAGCACAAACAAAGGAATTGAGCCCAATATTATTGCTGCTATTGATATAAGAGAAATAATTGTTCCCGTAATAACACGAGATAATTTATTCTTTTTTGCAACTTCGTCTGCCAAACTATATCTCCATTACTTCTTTTTCTTTTGCACTTACTGTTTCGTCAACAATTTTTACGAATTTATCTGTAATTTTTTGTACTTGATCTTGCCCGTCTTTAACTGCGTCTTCAGGAAGATTATCGGTTTTTTCAAGTTTTTTCACTGCATCAGTTGAATCTCTTCTAACATTTCTTATTGCAACTTTTGCTTCTTCACCTAACGCTTTAACCTCTTTAGCTAATTCTTTTCTTCTGTCTTGAGTTAAAGGCGGGAATTGAAGGCGAATTACCATTCCGTCAGAGTTTGGAGTAATACCGATTTCAGCTTTAACAATAGCTTTTTCAATTTCTTTAATGATTGTTTTATCAAAAGGAGTGATAATCAAGGTTGTGCCTTCTGAAACAGAAACTTGTGCCAATTGTCTTAAACCGGTTGGAGCTCCATAATAATCAACAAGAACTTTATCTAAAATAAGAGGATTGGCTCTGCCTGTTCTAACTGTTGCCAGTTCTTTTTTTAATTGCTGAACGCATTTATCCATTTTTTCATTTGTTTGTTTTTTGATTTCTTCGATTGACATTTTTATCTCCTAATAATATTAATTTACTATTGTTCCTACATTTTCCCCGTTTAAGATTTTTACAATACTATCTTTTAAATTAAAATCAAAAACGCAAATCGGGATATTGTTTTGTTTACATAAAGCACAAGATGTTAAATCCATGACTTTAAGACCGTTGATGATAATATCATCATAACTTATATTATCATATTTTTTAGCATTTGGGTTAGTCTTTGGATCATCATTATATACACCGTCTACACCATTTTTTGCCATTAACATAACATCAGCGCCAATTTCGGCCGCTCTTAAAGCTGCGGCGGTGTCTGTTGTGAAGAACGGATTTCCTGTTCCTGCTGCAAAAATAACAACCCTGTTTTTCTCTAAATGTCTTATAGCTTTAAATCTGATATAAGGTTCTGCTATTTTTTCAATATCAATTGCAGATTGAACTCTACATTCTACACCATTTTTTCTTAATTCCGATTGAAGTGCTATAGCGTTCATAACAGTTGCAAGCATGCCGACATAATCCCCTGAGGCTTGATCTATGCCAAGCTTTGATGAATTTTTCATGCCTCTGAAGATATTTCCGCCGCCCACAACAATTGCAATTTGTGCGCCCATTTCATAGGCCTTCTTGATTTCAGCGACAATATTTCTAACAGGTTCAGGGTCAATTCCGAATTGCTGACTGCCCAAAAGAGCTTCTCCTGAAACCTTTAGAAGAATTTTTTTATATTTTAAATTGCTCATTTAACACCCTTTTTCTAATCAATCATAAAATATCAAAAATAATATAAATCAATTATACACAAGAATTGATGAATATGTAATAATTAAATTATGCCATCGGAAAATTTTATCAAAAACATAACATCAAAAGATAATTCGTTATCTGAAGCAACACTAAAAAACCTTATAAAATCCGCAAATATTGAGGATTTTAAATTTTTATGCGATAAAAGTGATTTTATTTTTCCTTTTTTAAAAGAAAAAATAAACAAAAATTTTGTAAAGTTAATTGAAGAAAAAGAATTAAATACTGTTTTTGAATTTTCAAAAATTTATAGTTCCGATTTTGAAGAATTAATTGTTTTGTCTTGGGTAAAATTTGCTAATGAAGATTTGACGGATAATATTCTTGAACTTTTTGACAGTGGAACAGATGAGCAAAAGGCTTATGCTGCTAAGTATTTTAGCTATATTAACGATTCTTGTGCGCTGGATTATTTAAATAAATTTGCTTTTTGCGATTTTGAACCTCTGAAGATAAATTGCGCTCTTTCTTTATCTAAATTCGAGGATAAAACAGCTTTTAACAAAGCAAAAGAAATAATTTTAAATTCAAAAGATGATTATGAAATTTTGGATGCATATTCTTTTATTGCTGCTTATGGCGGGGATGAAGCAGTAAAATTTATTATAGAAAATTATAAAAAAAGCGCTTTTAGAGAAAATATTATAATTTTACTTTTTGACTTTTTTGATTATGACAAATTGACTAAGATTTTATCAAGTGATGAAATCTTAGAAATTTTTAGTATTTTAATTCAAAATTATCCTGAAAATGTTAATTTAAATACAATTATTTATTATCAGGTTTTTGATTATATTAAGTTGATTTCAACTTTTAATACGCAATTTGCAAATAATATCCTCATAATTTTAAAAGCAAAATTTGATGAATATAATTCATCTGATATTTATTCTTTTGACCTTGACAAAGATACAAAAAATGAACTGAAAAATATTACAAAATTCTTAGACAGTTTGAATTTACTTTTTGAAAACATCAAAGATGAGTTCAATAAAGGCAATTTAAGAATATCTTTAGCACTTGATGTGATAAAAGAATTGAAAATTAAAAATTTAGCGAATTTTATTGCCGATTTAATTAACGAGAACGTTTTGACCTTAGATTTATGTGCTAAAGCGGCAATTATTTTAAAAGAATTAAATATGACATCTTTGATAAATAAAGAAAATATAAGCAAAATTCAAAACGAAAATATAAAAGCCCTGATTGAAAGTTTATTAATCTAAAATTTCGTCACCATGGGTGTGGGTTTGTTGTTGAGATTCGGTTTGTTGATTTTGAATTGGCGGTTTATTTTCTTCAATCGCCGGTTTTTGGAGTTCAGGTTTTATTTCTTGCGCCTGAGGAGTTTGAGGTTTTTGTTTTGTTTCATTTTTAATTTCTTTAGCACCTTCAAGCCTAAAGTATTGTGAATCATCCCACCTTAAGTCGATATATTTAATTTTACCTTCAACACTTCTTGCCTGAGGAAGAATTGACGCTATCCATTTTGCTCTTTTTATCGCAGTATCGTTAATTTCTCCGAAACGAACCAAATATTCTTTTAACATTATATAAACATCAGAATTGTTTCTCAAATCAATATATTGAACTTCTTGTCCTGAGTATGCTTCTACCGCTTTAATAAGTTTAATTATTTCTTCAACTCTTTTTTTGTCCCAAACTTCATCTAAACCATCCCTAACTCCGTATGTGAGCAATTTTTTCGCTTTAATTGAGGGATTTAGGGGTAAATAATCATGATCAATTAAAGTTCCGTCGGAACATAAAGCTGAATTAGGTTCAGAATCAAGATTGGGAGCCAAAAGAAATGCGGGTGTTCTTTCATCAAGCGCAATAGTTAATCTTGCAGGAAACCAAAAACGCCTTACATAAACTTTTTTAACGGGCTGCAATTGAGAAATGTTATTTTCCAATTCTTTTGTATTTAGTCTGAAAATTTGTACATAAGGCAATTGTGTCTGTCTAATCATATTGATGATTTTATAGTCAGGAGTAATGACATTTCCTTGAATTTTAATAACCGAAGGGTCTGCGGCTGAAAGCTTAGATGAATCAATATACCATTGAGGTAATTTTAAAATTTTAATTCCAAAATAACAAATGGCAATTATCATAATTAAAGACAAAAGTATTCTTATGCGCTGTAAATTTGCTCTTATAGCAGCAATTTGTCTTTTAATTTTATTTACTTTAAGTCTTCTTTTTTGATAAAGTAAACCCAATTTTGCCTCTTTTTATATTTCTGCGGTTCTTAAAATTAATTCTACTAAATTATTGTAATCTATGCCCATTTCGTTTGCTTGAGCCGGTAAATCAGATGTGTCTGTCATACCTGGGTTTGTATTTATTTCCAGTATATATGGTATGTTATTATATACTAAAAAGTCAACTCTTGATACACCTTTACAAGAACATGCCTTATGAGCTTTTATGGCTAAATCTTGAATTTTTTTGGTTAATTCTTCATCAAAATCGGCAGGTAAAATAAATTCTGTTAACCCTTTTGTATATTTTGCTTCATAATCATACCATTGAGTTTTTGTTTTAAAGCCTAAAATCGGAGTTGCGAAGATTTCAATACTGTTATCTTCTTTTTTTCTTTCCAAAACCCCGACTGTTGCAGATTTGCCTTGTAAATATTCTTCAACTAAAATTTCATCATCACATTTTAGAGCTTCTTTTATTGCGTCATCAAGCTCGTTTTCATTGTCAACTTTTGTCATTCCGATTGATGAACCTTCATTTGCCGGTTTTATTATAATAGGATAATTTAATTCTTTGATTTTTTCTCTGTAATCATCTTTTGTAACATTTACGCTTTTAATTAAAGGGATTTCAGGAATAGTTGAAAGTACTTTTTTTGTCATGATTTTATCCATGCAAATTGAGCTTGCTTTAACTTTACAGCCTGAATAAGGAATATTTAAAAATTCTAAAACTCCTTGTATGCAGCCGTCTTCGCCATATCTGCCATGGAGCATGTTAATTGCAAATTCGATTTTTGTATCAGTCAAAATTGAAGCGATATTTCTATCTACATCAATCAAAGTTACGTTTTTGTAGCCTAATTCAATCAATGCCTTAAAGACATTTCTGCCTGAACGAAGCGAAACTTCTCTTTCGTTGGATAAGCCTCCGCAAAGAACGGCTATTTTTGAATTTTTATTTATTTTTTTAGTATTTTCCATTTTTCTTCTTCACCTTTGCTCATTTTTCCGATATAGATAATTTCGGGTTTAAGTTCTATATTAAATTTTTCTTTTACTTTTGTATAAATATCAAAAATTATGTTTGTATAATCAATGCTTGTTGCGTTTCCTTTGTTGATTATAAAATTACAATGATTTTCCCAAACTTCGCAATCGCCTACTCTATAACCCCTAAGTCCGCATTTATCAATTAAAGCTCCTGCTGAAAATTCGCAATCAGAAGGATTTTTAAATACAGATCCGGCATTAGGAAGTGCTAAACTTGGCTGTCTTTCTTTTCTGAAGATTAAATTTTCATCCATTAGCGCTTTAATATTTTCTTGATTGGTTTTTTCAAGTTCAAATTTAGCACTTAAAAAGATATATTTTTTCTCTTTTAAAATTGAATGTCTGTATGAAAAATTCATTTCATCTTTTTTTAAGGTAATTATTTTTTTATTTTCAGTATCATATAATTTTGCGCTTATTAAACAATCGCTAATTGTTTGCCCATGGGCACCTGCATTCATATATACGCAGCCGCCAATACTGGCTGGTATTCCGATTAAAAATTCAAACCCTGAAAGTTTTTTTTCATAAGCGTATTTTGATAACGCCTGTGCTTTAACTCCTGATTCAACTTCTATAGTATTTCCCAAATGAGAAATAGAATTAATATTTCCGCTATATATAACAGGTTCATCAATTCCTTTTGATGAAAGCAAAATATTTGAGCCGTTACCTATGACAACGGGGTTACAATCTTTATATCTCTTAAAAAGCGTAATCATTTCGCCGTAATTATCAGGAAGAAAAAATAATTTAGCTCTGGATTTGATTTTAAGAGTATTGTAGTTGGTTAATAAAAAATCATTATAAAATTTTATATCATTTTGAGAGCAAATCATTAATTTCTCCGCCTATTTTTGTAATATCTCCCGCGCCAAGCGTTAAAACAATATCTCCTTTTTTTAATTTGGGAGTAATTTTTTTGGCTGCCTCTTTAATATCGCCTTCAATATATTCTGTGTCAATTCCTCTTTTAGAAATTTCAGCAGCAAAATTTTTAGAGTTATATTCATTGTCGAAATTATCGCCTGCACTAAAAACATCTAAAACAAATAATTTATCAATTATATCAAAGCTATTTAAAAATTCTTCCCACAAGCCTTTTAATCTTGTGTATCTGTGAGGTTGAAAAATTGCTATTTTTCTTCTTTTAATATCTTTTATGGCAGATAAGGTTGATTTGATTTCTTGAGGATGATGAGCGTAATCATCAATTATTTTAATATCATTCACGTCTGCAACAAGTTGAAAACGTCTGCCCATGCCGCTAAATTCAGGGAAATATTTATAATATTCGCTATATTTAAAACCAAGAGTATCTAAAACAGCTAAAATAGCTAGGGCGTTATAGATATTATGAACCCCCGGAACAATAAGGTTAATTTTTCCGATTAATTTATCTTCTTTATAAAAATCAAAAGATGAATTTAATTCATCAAAGGTTATATTTTTAGCACTATAATCAGCATTGTTTTCTATTGCATATGTAATTATATTTTTAAATTTAGTTTGATTTTTGAAAATATTACAACCTTCATTATCAATATTTAAAAATAATGCACTTGTTTTATCCATATTATTAATCATTTTTTCAAATGTTGATATAATATCAGCTAAGCCGTTTTTATAATAATCAAGGTGATCTTCTTCAAGATTATTAATTACAACAAGATTGGGGGAATATTTTTGGATAGTTCCGTCTGATTCATCCAATTCTGCTATAAAATATTTTGAATTTTTATCTGCTTTAGCGTTTATGTTTAATTTTGGAATAATTCCGCCTATAGCGTAAGAAGGATTTTTCTCCATTCTTTCTAAGATAAAACTTAAAAGCCCTGAAGTTGTAGTTTTGCCATGGGTTCCGGATAAACCGATAAAAATCGGAAATCTTTGAGATATGAATTTTAAACAGTCAGAACGGTGCATAACATCAAGATTATTTTCTCTTGCATATTTTAATTCAGGATTATTTTCTTTAATTGCTGATGAAATAACTATTTTAGGATTGCCTTTAATATTGTTTTTATCATGACCGATATAAATTTTAGCGCCTAATGAACTTGTTAATTTTGTGTATTTGCTTTCTTGAATGTCTGAGCCTGAAACTTTGTAGCCCAAGCATAAAAGAATTTTTGCTAATGCGCTTTGACCAACTCCTCCTATGGCAATAAAATGAAAGTCAGGATAATCATTATTATTCATTTATTAATTCCTTTATTGAAACACAAGAAACACCATGTTGAGTTTTGTCCCAATCCATGGTTTTTTTGGTAAATATGATTTTAAATATAATAAACATTGCAATAGGAAACCATATTGTAATGAAATAAATTGAAGTAACAATTGATTCATAGAATGCTTTAAAAAATCCGTAGTTTGCGTATTTTTTAAGACTGTATATAAATCCGCATGTGAAAAATATTGCCGTTGTTACAACTAAAATAATAGAAGATAAAATGCAATTTTCATAACCTTTTACAAAATGGAAGGCTTGAATAAAAATTTCGGCAATCAGCCAAAATGGCAATAAAAATTCTGTAATATATGCTATTAAATCGAAACCTACTCTTAAAGACATATCTTTTGAATTAAATACATCATTTGCGTATTCTAAATATCTTCTGATTGAACCTTCGACCCATCTTCTTCTTTGACGAATTAAGGCAGTAAAAGAAATTACCCCTTCTTCATATACTTTTGCTTCAGGGCAAAAACGTATATCCCAGCCTTTTGTGTGCAGTCTTGTGGACATATCAAGGTCATCGGTTATTGTTTCTTCATTCCAAAAATTAATGCTTTTTAAGGCTTGAAGTTTAATTAATTCGCCGTTTCCTCTTAATTCAACAGCACCTCTTACTGCATCTCTGCCTGTTTGCAAGTGGGTATCAAGAATATATTCGTTATATTGACATTTAGTGTAAAAGTTTTGGTCTTTATTTATGATAACTTTTTGAGCTTGAACTGCCCCGACATCACAAGGTTCAAGTTTTATAAGCATTTTATTTAAAAAATCGCTCTCAATTTTAGCATCAGCATCAAAAACCAAAATTGCTTCACCCTTGGCTATTTTCATTGCATCATTCAAAACTGCGGATTTACCTGCTGTTGCATTTTTATCTCTTATAAGAGCTTTGATTTTTTCGTATTTATTTTCAAGATTTGTAATTATTTTTGCTGTATCATCGGTACTTCTGTCATCTATTAAAATAATTTCAAAATCTTTATAATCAAGATTTAGAATATTAAGAGCCGTATTTTCAATAACTTCTTGTTCGTTGTGGCATGGAACAAGAACAGAAACAAAAGGGTGAAAATTTTGATTTATTACGGGCGGATGTTTTCTTAATTTTCTTTTTCTGTATTTTGTTGCAAGCCACATATAGACTGAATACAAAAACATAAAGCCAATTAAGAATATAATTGCCCACATTGTGTTAAAGTAGTTTTGAAAAATAATTAAAAAAGCTATTAGGAATGAGATAATAATTAATAGCGCTATTCTTTCTTTCATTTCCGTATTTTCTTAATCTCTATAAAACTACCTTGATTTTATCAAAAAAATATTAAAAGGTAAAATTATTAAAATTTCTTTGTTACAAGGGCGAAAATATCGTTATAGCATATGCTTACCATTAAGATTATCAACAGGAAGAAGAAGAAGTTTGTTATTTTTTCGCTTAATTCTTTGCTTGGTTTTTTGCCTGTGATTTTTTCAATAATTAAAAACATCACATGCCCGCCGTCAAGCGCAGGAATTGGCAGAAAATTCATAATTGCAAGGTTAATACTAATCATTGCAGTTAATAAAATCCCGTTCAACATACCTTTTGAAGCAATTATATCTCCGCCTACTTTTACAACGGCAATAACTCCATGCATATCAGAAGCGGATACTTTTCCGGTGATTAGCTGCCATAGGCTGTATAACATTGTAGTTGTAGTTGTATAAATATAATCAAAAGATTTAAATACTATATCTTTAGGGGTTTTGGTGGGTGCGTATACGTCTTCTATTTTTAATAAAATCCCTAACAACCCTTCTTTTTCTACTTTAATATTTTTAATTGTAATTTCTTTATTGTTTCTTAAAACGGTTATATTAAGAGGTTTATAAGTGTCAGATAGAGCATAAGCTAAATCATCTATTGATATATTTTTATCAAAAGTAACAGTTGATTTATTGTATATTTTATTTCTCAAATCAATTTGATTTTCGTTTAATTTAATGCCGTCTTTTTTATATTTTTCAAGACCGACTAAAACATTTTTATTAACTTTAAGAGGATTTTCAATAAATGGTTTGGGCAGTTTTATTGTTGTATTTTTTTCAATTTCATTTTTAATTTCGGGGTTTAATTTTTTTAATTCTTTTAAGTTTTTTTCAATTAAATCTTTCTGAGCATAATCGTCAAATATTTTTGAATTTTTAGCAAAAAATGTTAATTGATAAAGATTATTTATATTTTCATTGTTTATTTTTAGAATTTTATCTCCCTTTAAAACCCCTTCTTTCTGTGCATTTGAAGTAATTTTAGATGAAAAACTGTCTACAAAAATATTTTGATTGGAAGTGGGAAGTTTTTGAAAATATAAAGCACAAAACATTACAAGAACAATTGCAAAAATAATGTTCATAATAACGCCTGCTGAAACAATGAAAAGCTTTTGAGCTATTGATTTATTTTCATATAATTCATCTGAATCTTTTGGCAAAATTTCATCTTCATCTTGATTATTTGAATTATTGTTTTCATTTTGAAAATTTTTTTCATCATCAGCAAAAGAAACATATCCGCCAAACAAAAAAGCATGGATATAAAAAGTTGTATGATTAATTTTAAATAATTTCCAACTCGGACCAATGGGCATACCTATGCCAAAACGAGTAACCCTAACGTTGCATAATCTTGCGGCAAAAAAATGACCTATTTCATGCACTAAAACAAGCAAACTAATTAGTATAATCATTATTATTTGGTTCATGGTATCCTCATTTGTTGTTTTGTGGGGGTACTTTTTTGTAAAGTCCAAAAACACTTGGCTTGTATGAATTTAAATTTTTGTTTGATTCAGCTAATAAAAGTCTTAATTTTTTATTTTGTTCTTCTAAATGGCGGGCTTTTTGCTCAAGCCTTTTGTTTTCTTCTTCTAAATCTTCCAATTTTGCTTGAGATTTAGCGTCTTGAGAACAAATCGCGCTAACGTGTTTGGCTATTTTTTTAGCCATGGAACGAGCTATCATATTTAGCGTTCTTTCTGAAATATCAAGCTTGAACTCATTTTTAGGAGTTAAATCAACATTTTTTTTGGTTAATTCAGAAACAACATATTCTCTGAATTTTTCTTGCGCTTCAAGAGATTCGGATAATAAGCTAATATCATCAAAATCACCATTGTTATCAGATTCCACAGGCAAGATAGTTTGAGAAGATTCTTGTGCTGGCGATTCTTCGTCTATTTTTAGGGCGCCTTCTAAAATTCCCATTTTCTTTTCTTTAAAAGGACGAGGCTCTATCACATCATCAAATTGGTTGTTTGCCTCATTTTTTATCAAATCATCAATAGATACTGCGCCTTGCATACTATCAATCAAAGGAGTTCCGTCTGAAAGTGAAATATCATTTAGAATTTGATTTGCTTCTGAATCCATAATTTTGGGTTTAGAATTTTTTTCATTTCTTTGTTTAATTATTTCTTCAGCTTTTGCTTGCGCAATTTCTTTTATTTTTTCTTCTTGTTCTTCTTTTTCTTTGCGTTCTTTTTCTTCTTGTTCTTTTTTCTCTTTTTCTTCTTGTTCTTTTTTCTCTTTTTCTTCTTTTAAGTTAAAAAGATTGTTCAACATTGTATCAAGTGCATTTTTATCATAAAATTCACTTCCTTGTTCGTCTTCGAAAATGGCCTCTATTTGCCATTTTTTAAAGAAAGTGTCAAGAGTATAAGAATCTATAAAATATCCTTTATCAGAAAGATTCTTTAATATTTCGCTTTTTGTATAAACATTTGACGTCATAATAATTCAACCCGATAATATTATACCAAAAAAAATTAAATATAGTCTATTATTTATTAATAAAAAAAGAAGCCTCTTTAAAAAGAGGCATTTATTGGTTGAGTATTATATTAAATTGATTGTTTTGCTTTTGAAATTGAATTTTTCAGTTCATTAGCTAAGTCGCTTCTTCCTGATTGTTCGTAAATTTTTGTAACTGACTCTAAGAATTTCATATTGTCTTTTTTGATTGTATTTTTTTGAGCATAGTTTATTTTATTAGAAGGTCTTTGGATATAAGGACTGTTGAAATTATTGTTTATTGCCTTTGGTTTGGGCGGAAGTCTAAATGAGTCATTATTCACTTTGTAAGGTGTTTGTGTAAAATCTTTGTTCATTTTAAGAACTTCTTGATTTTTATATGGGTTTTGCGTGCTTTTTTGATATTGATTTAGCGCAATTCCCTTTTTAATCATATCTGTATTTACTGATTTTAATTTTTCTTTATAGCTATCTTTATATTTGTTTTGAAGATAATCCTGATATTTTTGATGTGCTTTTGTGAGCTCCATTTGAGCCATTTTAAGTGTTTGACTTCTTTGAGTAATATCATTTAACTCATTATTATTGCTAAATTGTTTTTGTGCATTTAATCCGATTAAAGGTTCAGAGTCTTGAGAAAGTTTTGTTGCAAGACTTTTAATCAAAATTGCAAATAGGGCTATAACAGATAGAATGATTAAAATTATTCCAAGGCTGCCTTCTTTTAAATTTTGAAAAATGGCTGTACCTAAATGAGAAAAATTAAATGAATTATCATTCCAATCTTGTATATCTTCATTGTCTAAATCTGTATTGTTTGTCGGTTGATATTGATCGATAGGACGATTTATAATGACTTGTTTTTCGAGAGTTTTGTTTATTTCTTTTGGAGTTGAATTTGTGAAAATAAGCTCTGTATTTCTGGCATTTTTGCCTTCAACATAAATTCTTACTTTATTTTTATCTAATTGTTTAACAATAACATTATCAATATCATTTACATCATCATAAATAGTTCCTGAATTGTCAGCCAAAATAGAATTTTTTAAATCAAAATATATGCTGTTATCTCTTTCTATTCTTGTTTTGTAGCGAACAGTTTGAGATGAGTCAATGTTTAGTTCATATTTCTCGGGGTTTACTTTTGATTTTGAAATTATTACGGATGAAATAATATTTTCATCAGCTAAACAAGGTAAACTAAAAATAAAACTTAAAACCAATACAATTAAAAATTTAACTTTAGAGGAATTTTTTCTCATTCCTAAATACTCTCCCATAAACTTCAAGTCTTTCAATAATAAAATCATATTAGGTTTATGGGAGTAGGGCATTAATCTTTTGATTGCATTATCGGATTATTTTATTGACCTAAAGATTGATTTTTTTAATTAAATTAGCCATTTCAATTGCTGCTTTAGCACATTCTGAGCCTTTATTGCCTGCTTTTGTGCCTGCTCTTTCAATGGCTTGCTCGATTGTATCTGTTGTTAAAACTCCAAATAATACAGGTATACCGCTATTCATTGATACTGTTGCAATTCCTTTTGATAATTCTGCGCAAACATAGTCATAATGAGAAGTCGAACCTTTAATTATTGCGCCAAGAGCAACTATTGCATTGTATTTTTTGGAATTTGCAGCATATTTAGCTGTTAACGGTATTTCAAAAGCCCCCGGAGCCCATATAACATCAATATTTTCTTCTTTTACATTGAGCCTTTTGAAGGTATCAATTGCGCCGTCTAAAAGTTTTGAACCTATAAAATCATTAAATCTTGATATTACTATACAAAATTTATCATTTTCTTGTGCGTATAAATTGCCTTCAAAAGTGTTTACCATGTTATCTCTCCTTATGCTATTATATTATCATAAAAATAAAATTATATATGGATAATTTATGGTGGTAGGTTTATCATCCAAAGAGTTGAATTTGAAAATTTTTTTTCAGCAACTTTTTTTGAATTGATATAATTAAAATATATGGAATAAACCAGAGGTAGTTAATATGGCAAATAATGAAGGAACAATCGTACAAATCATAGGTCCCGTAATTGACGTTAAATTTGAAGACGGGGTTTTACCTGAAATATATGACGCATTGGAAATTTATAACGATGACGGTGCAAAAGTTACTGTTGAAGTTCAACAATTATTAGGAGAAAACACAGTTAGAAGCGTTGCAATGTCATCAACTGACGGTTTAAAGCGCGGGATGAAAGTTATAAACACAGCCAGCCCGATTAAAGTTCCCGTTGGAAAAGGAATTTTAGGAAGAATTTTGAATGTATTGGGTGAACCTGTTGATAATCAAGGTCCGGTTGAAGCACAAGACAGATTTCCAATACATAGACCCAGCCCAAAATTAACAGAACAAAATACAAATATTGAAATATTAGAAACGGGTATTAAAGTTATCGACCTTTTAATGCCATATCAAAAAGGTGGAAAAATTGGTCTTTTCGGTGGTGCCGGAGTTGGTAAAACCGTTTTAATCATGGAATTAATTCATAATATCGCAGCTCAGCACGACGGTGTATCTGTGTTTGGCGGTGTTGGTGAAAGAACTCGTGAAGGAAATGACTTATATAACGAAATGAAAGAATCCGGAGTATTAGATAAAGTTGCTCTTATCTACGGTCAAATGAATGAGCCTCCGGGAGCTCGTATGAGAGTTGGTTTATCAACCTTAACTTGTGCGGAATATTTTAGAGATGTAACTCATCAAGACGTATTATTATTTATTGATAATATCTTCCGTTTTGTGCAAGCAGGTTCTGAAGTTTCTGCTTTATTAGGTCGTATGCCTTCTGCGGTTGGTTATCAGCCGACATTAGCTCAAGAAGTAGGTGAATTACAAGAACGTATTACATCAACTAAAGACGGTTCAATTACTTCTGTTCAGGCGGTATATGTACCGGCTGACGACTTAACCGACCCTGCTCCTGCTACTACATTTACTCACCTTGATGCATCTACTGTATTATCAAGAAATATCGCATCTTTGGGTATTTATCCTGCGGCTGACCCTCTTGAAAGTTCTTCAAGAGCTCTTGATCCGCATATTATCGGTGAAGAACATTATTCGGTTGCTAAGAAAGTTCTTGAAATTCTTCAAAAATACAAAGATTTACAAGATATTATTGCAATTTTAGGTATGGATGAATTATCCGAAGAAGATAAATTGACGGTAAATCGTGCAAGAAAAATTCAAAAATTCTTATCTCAACCTTTCTTTGTGGCTGAACAATTCTCAGGCACAAAAGGTAAATATGTAAAACTTGAAGATTCAATTAAAGGCTTCAAAGAAATCATAGAAGGCAAACACGACAATGTTCCTGAACAAGCCTTCTACATGGTTGGAACTATTGAAGATGTGTTAGAAAAAGCTCGTCAACAAGAAGCAGTTGGAGTTTAAGCTTTATGAGCGATAAAATTCATTTAAAAGTTATAACCCATGAAAATATTGTCTATGAAGATGATATTGATGAGTTGTATGTTCAAGCAGCAGACGGGCGTTTGGGAATCTTAAAAAACCATATTCCCGTTATTTGCTCGCTTGCAATCGGAGTAACAAAAGTTATTAAAGAGAAAACTCCAAGTTGTATTGCGACAATGGGCGGAATTTTGCAATTTGCAAATAACAGAGCGACAATTTTGACTGATATTGCAGAGCTTGATTGTGATATTGACTTAGTTAGAGCGCAGCATGCAAAACAAAGAGCAGAGGCTCGCTTAAAAGCGCATGACGAAACAATTGATATAGTAAGAGCTCAATTTGCGCTTGCAAAAGCAATAGCAAGAATTTCAGCAGGCGATAAAAAATATTAATTTATTTTATCGCCTTGATTAATGCCGTATCTGAACTTACCCTTATTTCTCTTTTAGATAAGGTTTGTTTAATTTCTTCGATATAATTATCTACCTTTTTTTCTTCAAAATATTCTAAAAATCTTTCTTTCATGGTTTTTTGATTAGGAGCAGGCGGAGTTATAAACCAATTTTCAATGGTTTCAATGGTTGGAGAATATTTTGATACAACTTTTTGAACATCAACCAAAATATCACTAAATCCTGCTTCTTGCATATTTAAATCAAGACTTTGCGCGCTAAAATTAACCAATGGGTCATTAGGATTTGTCATAAATTCCATTTCGGCTTTTTTAAAATCAAAATAATCAGATACTTCATCGGGAATTAAAAGTTCATAGTACTTTGTGTTTTGAGAAATTATAGGTTCAAAAGCGCAATACATTCCTTGAGGTTTTAAAACCCTGAATAATTCATTAAATGCTTGTTGTTTATCTAATACATGTACTAAAACTGAACGGGTCAAAGCTCTATCAAGATAATCATTTTCAAGCTTAATATTTAAAATATCACTTTTTAAAAATTTTACGTTATTTTTTATATTTGAATTTTCTAAAATATTTTGACATTCATCAAGACAATCTTGGAATTTATCTGAAAAAATAAGTTCAACTTTATCTTCAAATCTTTCTAAAACTCCAAAACCCAATAATCCTGAACCGCAGCCAAAATCTGCAATTTTTTGGTTTTCTTTTAAATCTGCCAAATTAAGAACAATATTTCTTATATTTGTCAGCCAGTTTAGTGTTTGTTGAATTTGGACTTCACTCATATAAGAAAATCTTGTTTTTTTAAGCCAAGTTGACCAGTTTTCACAAATATTGCTCATAATTCCCCCAAAAGTAGTATTTCATATTTTTAAAAGTGATTTTTGTATATTAAACATTTATAATTAATTATAGTTAGTACTATTTTAAGATTTTATTATGTCATTTGAAAACACATTATCTATTGAAAATAATATAAAATATCTTAGCATGATGTTTGAGGTTAGCACAATTGCTAATCAAGTTGATACAATTTATGAATTGTTGCCAAAATTAAAAGATTATTGCTCAAGATTAATTAATTCTAACGATATTACATTTTATCTTCTTGAAGAACAACATTATAAATGTATTTGCACTAATGATAAAACAAGAAACAATGAATTTTTTGAATGTGAAGAAGGCAACTCTCCTTTTTGGGAAGCAGTCAGCAAGGCTAAATTAACTGCCATGAAAGATAGTCTTGGTGCGCCTCTATTTAAGAATTTTTTGGAACATAATAACATAACTTCGCTTGACCCGAGTCATGTTAGAGTATTTTTCCATAATCAAGTGCCTATTTGTTTTTGCTTTATAAAAGAAAATAAAGAAAAGCCGATTGAACTTGATACTTTTAATAACTTGGACGCTGTTTTTAGTTATATTGAACCAATAATAGCCAAGTTTCATAAAAAAATTAAAAAAGATGAAGAATTGGCACAATTGCAAAAATCACTGCACAATATTTCAATTTTGTATAATATTTCTCAAGCAGTTAACTTTATTGATGATTTAAAAAGGCTTTTACAGGTTATCATTCAAAAAGCATTAGTAACTTTGGACGCTGAAAAAGGCTCTTTAATGCTTTATGATTATTCAATTAATGCCTTACAGGTTAGAATAGTGTCAGGTTTACAAGATAAAAAACTGGAAGACGCCATTAATAACGGCGCTGTTCATTGTGCTAAAATCGGTATTGGTGAAGGTATTGCAGGAACGGTATTTTTAGAACGTAAACCAATAATTACTAACCTTGGTTCTGCTGACCCTCGTTTTATAGTCAAAGAAGTTTTATCTAATACAAAATCTCTTTTGTGTGTGCCATTGATTGCAAAAGGTGAAGTAATCGGTGTAATTAATATTACAAATAAGAAACACGATAAATTATTTAACCAAAAAGATTTAGAATTTATTACATCTTTGGCTAATCAAGCCGCAATTGCAATTGATAACGCTAAATTATATGAACTTGCCACAAAAGACGGTATGACAAAATTGTATATTTATCGTCATTTCTATACATTATTGGAAAACGAAATAAGACGTTGCTCAAGATATAAAAGAAATATGTCATTGTTGATGATGGATATAGATAATTTCAAAAGAATTAACGACACATACGGACACTTAACGGGTGATACTATATTAAAAAGACTTGCAGCAGTGCTCCAAGAAACAGTCAGAAAGATTGATATTCCTGCAAGATACGGCGGTGAAGAATTTGTTGTAATTCTGCCTGAAACAGATAAAAAAGATGCTTGTGTAATTGCAGAGCGTATCAGGAAAAATATTGCAAAAATTGTTGTAAAGGTAAATGAAACGGAAAATCTTTCTCCTACTGTTTCAATGGGTGTTGCTCAATATACAACAGATGGACAAGACCCTAAAACATTAATTAATGCAGCAGATACCGCCCTATATTACTCTAAACACAACGGTAAAAACATGGTTTCAACATATGAAAAGGACGGTTGTCAAAAGGTTGAACAGGTAAATGTTGATTTAGATAATGAAGAACTTTTAAGTAACCAAATTGATCAAGTCAGTCTTGATAATTTAGAGTAAATATAAAAGAGGGCTTAAGCCCTCTTTTTAATATTAGATAATGTTTTTTTAAATAAATCTTTATAAAACACAATTGAGCAATAATAACCAATCTTTTTAAACGGAGTTGGGTGTTTTTTGGTTAAGAATTGAAAAAATTTATACAATAAAAACGCTGGGATTAGCGCAACAACAGTCAAAGATAAATATAAAGATATTTCTAAATTAATATTATTATAGATATTTTTTATAAACAAAATTAAAAATGACAAAAAAGAAACCAAAATAAGAGCTAAAAATTTAGTTATTAAATTTTTTAATTTATCAATATATTTGAAAATTCCAAATATTTTAGCTATGACATAGCAAATAATTGGTGAAAAAATAATTGGCGCGCACAATAATAAAATAATACCAATATATTCAACATCCTCATTTGATGTTAAACTATCGGGTAAAATATAATAAAAAAAGGCTATCAAAATATCGGGCAATAAAAGAAAAAAATCATACGCAATCCATAAAAAGATAATATATGATATCATTTTTAAAATAAACTTCTTAGTATTTTTATTATTTATTTTTTCTTTCATACCTTATCAAAATTAAAATATAGCTATCAAAAAGAGTCAATAAACTTATTTAAAATTTTATTGACTCTTTTAAAATTATAGTTAAATTCTCTCCTTATTCAGGTTCTTTTAAAACTCCTGCCCAATGATTTAATTCATTAATCATAGGCTGAATTTCGTGTTTTTTGTTATAGCTTGCCTTGCCATATTGAATATCATCATTTACTTTTGCATTTACTGCCATAGAAACGATTTCAGGCATGTTAAGCGCAGCATCATTATGTGATAGAGATTTATAATATGTATCTTTGTAGTTTGGATTTAATCTTAATGTCCAATTTTCATTTCCGACAGTTCCGGGTTGGTTGTATGTTTTGTTTATTCCGAAGAAATCCATAAAAGATATTTGAATATTTTTAGTAGAGCGCAATAAATCCGCAAATTTTGCATTTATATATTCTCTTGGATTTGATTTTATTCTGGTTTTAAATTGCTCTCTTTCATGTCCTTGGTATTTTGCAGGATACATTGAATAAGCAAGATAATCAAGTTTCCAAGGTTCATTTGATGTCACGCTTGAATCATGCATCATTTGCTGTACCGGCGGATTATCATGACAACCTATATAAGCCCAGTTATCTTTTGGAGCTTCATAGCTTTTAACCCACATTAATCCTGAAATACCGTTTAGGTGTTCTTGATCTCTAAAGACTTTATTGAATACCCCTGTTCTATCCCAGCCAAGGTCTTCCCAAACAACTTTATGAGGATCAATCCCATGTTCTCTCATGGTAGGTAGAACAATTCTATTTAATACTTTTTCAAAGTTGTGATTTCTGTCTATACCAAGCTCAGATAAGTGACCTGAATGTAATTTTTCTCTTATTGTATATTCTTTTTCCATTCCATGTTCATCACGTTTCTTAGCTTTAACAACCGTATCTTCTTTGTATAAATAAGGATTAACCAGTCCTATAGCATGGTCAATTCTGATATTTGATGAATTAGATAAGGCTTTTTCAAGTTTAGCCTTTAGATAGCGGCCTGAAGGACCTAATGAGCCGTCTTTATTAAATAATTTATTAGGGTCAACAATAGACATGCCCCAAGTTTGAGGTGAATCAAACGGGCCGCCGTTATCACAGCCGAGTTTATAGCCTTTTAAGAATATATCTTCATTTGCTAATTCATCAAATGACGAACCGCCAACTAATAAATCGCCGATAAAAGTAATATTTCTTGCTCTTGAATCAGCTTTTGCCTGTTTGCCTACAAGGAATTGCGAGAATTTATAGATGTTTGAATTATCATCTTCGTTTAAAATCTGCCAATAACGATTTCTTGCGTTATTGTCGCCTTGTTTTACTCTTTTTAAAAGTTCTCTGTCTTCTTGACTCCAATTTGGATAATGGTCTGTTCCATATGTTTTAGCTATTGAATCAAGAACAGCATAGTCATTAAGCCAATAGGAATTTTCTTGTTGAAATCTTTGATATTCTTCATTTAATCTTATGGCATTATTGTCGCCTTGGTTTAATTTATTTTGAAAATTATTCCAAGCGGCACTCAGTAGAGTGTTTGAAATTGCATTAGCTTCATCAAAATCGGTATATGTATAATTTTCATTTGGGATTTCAATATCTGAAGCTTCTCTATCTATTTCATCATCAGATAAAATAGAAGCATATTCATCTGACTTCAACTGTGTAAAGTCAATGAAAAGAGGATTTTTGGCAAATGCAGAAGAAGTATAAGGCGATGTATCTTTTCTGTTTAATTTGCCGTCAGGTCCTAATTGGACACTGTTGAATCCGTGTAATTTAATAAAATCTAAAAATTCTTCTTGCCCATATGGAGTACCAATTTTTTGGTCTTCGCCTGAGCTTAATCTAGCAGGAAAACTTGACCCATGGATAATTAAAGCACGATTTTGCACCCCAAGATAATCCAAGGCTCTATTTAAAGTTTCACTGTATGGCTTTTTTTCATCTTCCCTAAGTTTACGATTAAAAGTAAGACCTCGACTAGTGTTACCTTTAACAAACCCAACAACATTATTTATTCTCATGCAACAATTCTTGCAGAAAAAAATTTAAAATGCAAGCATTTATTTTTGAAAAATCGTTTTTTATCTGTTAAAATAAAGCCATGCATAAAACCTTTGAAAAAATAGGAATAATATATAATTCCGATATTAATGAAGCTGAAAATTTGGCAAAAAAAATCAGTGAGAAAATACCAAATTCCAATATTTTCTCTCACTCTAATCTTAAAGACAATATTAATCTTGCAATTGCAATAGGCGGCGACGGTACATTTTTAAAATGTGCAAGATTTTATTGTGATAAAAAAGTTCCTCTTTTGGGCTTCAATGTGGGAAGATTAGGCTATTTAGCCCAAGCAAAGCCTGATGAAGTCGATTTTGTTATAGATAAATTAAAAAATAACGATTACAATATCGAAAATCGTCTTATGCTGAAAGCAAATGATAAAATTGCTCTTAATGACATTGTAATAAAAGGCACAAATTGCGCCAGAACAGCAACCTTAGATTTATATATAAATGATAAAAAATTATGCTCTTATGTGTCTGACGGTTTAATAATTTCAACGCCAACAGGTTCAACTGCCTATTCATTATCAGCAGGCGGCCCTATTGTAAGCCCTTCAATAGATTGTTTTTTAATTATTCCAATTTGCGCACACACTTTAAATATGCGTCCTGTTATTGTTCCTCCAAATGAAAAAATAACTGTTAAAATGCATGAAAATAATGAAAAACTAAATATTTTCTGCGACGGACAAGTTGATTTTATGGTAGAAAATGAAATCACGATTAGAAAAAATGAAAATTGTGCAAAACTTTTAATTTTAAATCAACAAAAAGACAGATTTTATGATATTTTAAAAGAAAAGCTTCACTGGTCATTATCACCTGAAAAGTAGAGAAATGCTAAAAACTTTATTCATCAAAAATTTTATATTAATTAAAGAAATTCGCCTTGATTTTACCAAAGGCTTCAATGTTTTATGCGGGGAAACAGGTGCTGGAAAAAGTATAATAATAAAAGCTCTTGATTGCGTTTTAGGGGCAAAAATATCCAAAGAAAATGCTTATGAAAAAGATAAACCAATTGTAATTGAGGCGGTTTTTGAAAAAAATAACGAAGAAACAACAATTTCAAGAGAAATTTCTTCTTCATCAAAATTTCGTCTAAACGGAATTTTATCATCTCTGGATGAAATTAAAGATTTAAGAGAATCTTTAGTTGATATTCATTCGCAACATCAAACATATTTTTATATGGCGCAAAAACATCATATTCATCTTTTGGATGATTATATAATCAAAAAAAGTCCTGAATATTTTGAACTTTTAAAAAATTATAAAGAAAATTATTCTGAATTTAGGGAGATTGAAAAAAAATTAAATAATTTAAGAGAAAATCTTCAAAATAATGAAAAAGAAATAGAGTTTTTGCGTTTTCAATTAAAAGAACTGGATGACGCGGCAATAAAGGAAAATGAAGAAGAAGAATTAAAAAATGAGCTTGATATTTTGTCTAATGTTCAAGAGTTGAAAGAAGGTTCATATTCATCATATTATGCATTATATGGGGATAATCAAAGCATAGTTGAAGCATTGGGCAAAATTAAATACACAATTTCATCTTTAGCTGAATTGGATAAAAATCTTAAAGAAGTTGAATCAAGTCTTTTTGATGCATTTGAAAATTTAAAAGACAGTGCAAATTTCTTAAGAGATTATTCATCTAACCTTGAACTAAATCCAATGAGATTAGATGAATTAAATGAAAGAATTTCTTTAATTCAAAAGCTAAAAAGAAAATATGGTCCTGATCTCGATTTAGAGAGAAATAATATTCAAGAAAAATTAAATGAATTAACTTCAGGGGACAATAACATCGAAATTTTAGAAGAGAATTATAATACCCTTAAAGATGTAATTAATCTTTTAGCTTCAAAAATAGATGAATATAGAAAAAATAATGCAATTGAATTATCAAAATTAATTGAAGAAAAATTAAAAACCCTTGAACTAAAAGAAGCAAAATTTGAAATAGCAGTTAAAGAAATTGAAAATAATGAACTTGGAAAAAATTATGTTGAATTTTTAATTTCAACAAATAAAAATCAATCTCCAATGCCTTTATCAAAAGTTGCTTCAGGTGGTGAAATTTCAAGAGTAATGCTTGCCCTTAAAACAATTTTTGCTTCTGTAGATAAGGTTTCAACCGTTGTGTTTGATGAAATAGATACAGGCATTTCTGGCGTAACATCAAACGCGGTAGCGCAATCTATTTTAGAATTAGCTAAAACAACTCAAATTATCTGTATTACGCATCAACCCATAATTTGTGCTAAGGCGGATAATTTTATTTGGATAGTTAAAACACATCAAGATGACACAAATATTAAAATTGAAATTTTGGATAATGAAAAAAGATTAAAAGCATTAGCTCAACTAGCCAGCGGAGAAGTCAGCGAAAAAACAATTGAATTTGCCAAAACCCTAATAAAATAGTTATAATCAAAATATGAAATTTTCAGAAATTTTAAATTTATCTAATCTTTTTGATATTTCAAGAGATTTATATTCAAAAATCAGTTATTCAAGATTTTTTGAAAAATCGGGCAGGGCAATTATGCCTCTGAGGTATTTTTTTGAATTAACTCATTTATGCAACTTAAATTGTCCTTATTGCTATATTGGTGAAAATCGAAAAAAAGATGAATTAACAACTTCTCAATGGTTTGATGTTATTAGTCAAATCCCTTTTTGGGGGTTTATTAC
This sequence comes from uncultured bacterium, assembly GCA_949282195.1. Lineage (GTDB taxonomy): Bacteria > Cyanobacteriota > Vampirovibrionia > Gastranaerophilales > Gastranaerophilaceae > RUG14156. The sequence continues at coordinate 34,329 of CASDOW010000009.1, forward strand.
TTTGGTCGGAGGCGAACCTTTAATTCGGGAAGATTTTTGTGAAATTTTAGAATATGCTTCTAAAAAAGTTCTAAGAAAAGTTAATGTTGTAACAAACGGGGTTTTGATTAATGAAAAAATAATCCATAGTTTTATTAAATCAAAAATGCTTCTTTTAAGCGTTTCCTTGGACGGCTGGAAAGAAAACCACGACAAAAACAGGGCTAAAAAAGGTATTTTTAAAAAAATCACTGATAATTTAAATGAGTTAAGAAATCAGATTATTTTTTCTAATTCGAATTTAATAATAGATATTAAAACTATTGTTTTAAAAGATAACCTTGAAGATATTTTAAAATTATATGAATATTGCACAAATCAAGGATTTGAGTTTTTATCTATATCTTTTTTAAGGAATAATAATCTAAAACAAAATTCAATTTTATTTGATAGTTTTGATGAAGTTTTTTATAAACCTAATTATCCGATTGAATTATATTTTGATTTAGATGAATTTAAAAGAGTTTATTTTGAATTAAATAAAATGAAAAAATATTCTAAGACAAAAATTCGTTTTTCTCCAAAATTTGACCATAAAGACCCTGAAATCGAATTAAAATTAATTGAAAAATTTTTCACAAAATATCAAAAAGAAGATATTACAAAAATATATTATCCTTGTTTATATCCTTTTTCAAACACGATAATAAATCCGTCAGGGGATATTTATCCTTGTTTATCATATAAAATGGGTAATGTAAAAGAACAAAAAATAATCGATATTATAAACAACACAAAATACAGATGTTTTAGAAAAAACGTAAAATATTCAAAAATATTTTCATCTTGTCAGATGTGTTGCGAAGCAAAAGTTAGAGATATTGAGGAAAAATGATGAAAAAATTATCAATAGCAATAATGGTATTATTTTTGGGTTTTAATGCTGTATTCGGACTGGAAGAAGGTTTGAGTATTACAAAGCTTCCTTCGGGGCAAAAAGTTGTTATTAAAGAAGTTAAGGATAATCCGATTGTAAAAATTGATACTTGGATAAATACGGGTTCAATTAATGAAAATGATAAAAATAACGGCATAAGCCATTTTTTAGAACATTTATTCTTTAAAGGAACAAAAAAATACCCGACAGGTGCCATGGATAAAATTTTGGATTCTAAGGGTGCAACAGTAAACGCTGCAACAAGCAAAGACTATACTCATTATTATATTCAAATCCCATCAAAAGATTTTGAACTGGCATTGAATTTGCATGCCGATATGCTTCAAAACCCTTTAATACCAAGAAAAGAACTTGAGCGTGAACGTTCTGTTGTTATTGAAGAAATTTCAAAAACGAAAGACAGCCCACAAAACCGCATGTTTGATAACTTATATTTTGCCCTATATTCAAAATCAAATCATCCTTATAAAAGAACTGTAATAGGTAAAAAAGAAGTTATTGAAACAGTTACAAGAGAAGAAATTTTAGATTATTTTAATAAATTCTATACTCCTGACGCTTATACAACAGTAATTGTAGGAGATGTGGATACTGAAGACGCCCTAAAAAAAGTTGAAGAAGCTTTCAGTCAAAGACAAAAAATGAAACAAACAAAAATAAAATATCCGAAAGTAAAGCCTCTTGATAAAATAGAGCGAGTGGATGAAGCCATGGATATTAATAAAACCCATATGTTAATTGGTTTTTTAGCTCCAAAATTCTCTAATAGTGTTGATATGTATGCGCTTGATGTATTATCAACTATTTTAGCGAGCGGCAAAAGTTCAATTTTAAATAGTGAACTAAAAGAAAATAAACAACTTGTTTTATCAATATCGGCAGGTAATTATTCTCAAAAAGACAGCGGAATATTTTACATTTATTCAACAATGGAGGCTGATAAGCAGGAGCAAGTCGAAAAAGAAATTATATCTGAATTAAAGAAAATTTTAAACGGTGAATTTGATGAAAATTTAATCTCAAAAGCTAAAAACATGATTAAAACAGATACATATTATTCTCGTGAATCAATTTCAAATATTAGTGATGATTTAGGGTATGATTTTACATTCTTGGATGATGAAAATTTTTATGAAAATTATTTAAAAAATATTGATAAAGTTACAAAAGCTGATATTGTTAATATGGCAAAAAAATACATTTTGCTTGATAAATATGTTATTTCAGTCGTTCATCCTCAAGGTTTTAAAAAAATTAGCAATATTGAAAATAAAAAAGAAGATAATTATGTAAAAGTTCTTGAAACCAAGGATAACACTAAAAAAGTTCAACTTCAAAACGGTGCAACCTTAATCACTAAAAATAAAAAAACAAATTCAATAATTGCTTTTGATATTTCAATTAAAGGTTCAAAAGCAGTTGAGAAAAAACCTTTAAGTGCTATGCTCTCAGCACTTTGTGCCAAATGCGGAACTCAAAATTATACAAACAGCCAATTAGCTCAATTTTTAGATGAAAACGGTATAAAATTGGGTTTAAGTGTTACAAATGATGTTTATTCCATTATTCTTCAAACGACTAAAGATAATCTTGATAAAGCTTTAATTGCTCTTGATGAAGTAATGAATAAGCCGTTATTTATTGAAGGTGAGATTGAAAAAGTTAAACAAAGAACAATTCAAGAAACAAAAGGGGTTTCAGACAGCCCTTCAAGCTACGTTTTTGATGAATTTAAAAGATTAGCTTTCCCAAATACAATCTATGGGCAAAATTCAACATTTATTTTAAATAATATCAATAAAGTTAAAAGAGATGATGTTGTTGAATATTATTCAAATATATTTAATCCTGAAAATATGACAATATCTGTTGTTGGGGATGTTGATGAAAATTATTTAATAAATAAATTAAATTCTATTATTAAAAAACCTAAAAATGCTAAAAAATTCTCTTATGCTGATTATAAATATATACCTTTTCACCCTTCAAACAATGTTCAAACAACCTTATACAAAGATGAAGTTCAAGCAAATTGGATGGCTTTAGGCTATAAAATTTGTTCTGTTCAAAATAGAAAAGATATTGCAACTCTAAATGTAATAAATGCAATTTTGGGCGAAGGAATGTCAAGCAGACTATTTAGAAAACTAAGAGAAGAACAAGGTTTAGCCTATACAGTCGGTTCAACCATAAACACAAACATGAAAGACGGGGCTTTTATTGCTTATATCGGCACAAACGAAAAAAGCATTGATAAAGCAAAACAAGGAATTTTAGAACAAATTGACATTCTAAAAAAAGAAATGGTAACAACTCAAGAATTAAATGACGCTAAAAATAAAATTTTGGGTCAGTTGTTAATGTCTTTAGAAACAAACATGGCAGAAGCAGACCTTTTGAGCTGGTATAATATTTTAGGTAAAAATCTGGAAGGTTTTGACGAATATAAAAAGATGATTATGGATGTATCTCAAAGTGATGTCATTGATGTTATGAATAAATATTTTTCAAAGCCTTATATTTATACTGTTGTAAAAGCAAAAAAATAAAAGCATGGTCGGGTAATTTTACCCGACTTTTTAAAATATATTCCTTGCTATAAAATTTTGTTCATATTAAACTGAATATACTAAAGGTTGTGTTATATTTTATCATCCAAAGTTAGAAAAAAGGAATGTGTATGAAAATTTCCCCTCTTAGCTATAATAGGCTATCTTTTCAGTCTTCTCATAAAAAAAATTCGCGAAAATTAGAAAAGCAAAGCCATATAAATTCAAAAAATATTAATCAAAAAATTAAAAAAGTTCTTCCGTTTTTTATGGGAGCTGTGGGTGGATTTTATTTAGGATATTTGGCGTTTAAGAAAAAAAGTGCAAATATAAAACGTGTTAGCGAAAAAATCAATGAAACCGTAAAAAACAATGATGAAAAGTTATGGCTTGCGATTTTAGCGCTGGCAGGGGTTGGCGGATATAAAACTCAACAAATATCTAAAGAAGATAAAGATAATATTATAGAAACTTTAAAAAATGCTCAATCTCCGATACAGCAAGCGTCCTATGGTGCGCAAGATAGTATAAATTACATTAAATCAAGCGCGCTTAATTTAACAAATGAAAAGTACACAAGAGATTTTTACGGATTAAAACTTTTATATCAAAATAATGCCTTAAACAGAAATTCGCAAAAATATAATAAAGCTATTTCTGATATTCAAGAAATTGCATATGAAAAATTAACGCAGCCGAGTGTGGCGCCTATAATTACAAATCAACATCCCGTTGTTTGGTCTGTTACATCTGAATTTGCGCCAATTAAAGAGGGTGGATTGGGTTCTGTTCCTCCTGAAATAAGAAATAATGCCCAAAAATTAGGAATTGACACTCCGACATTTGTTCCTATGTATTTAAATGAGGGAATATCAACATTTTCAGAAGAAGACGGCAAATATTTCTATAATTACAAGGGCAAGAAATTTGAACTTCAGAAAATGTTATCTTTTAAAATGGATTCATATAAAAACGGAAACGTTTCTCCTGTTGATATAGAGTTGTTTTTAAGTACAGATTTTGATGAAAAAGGCAACGAAAGAAAATTAGTTTTCATAAAATGCGACAATTATTTTGACGGTACAATTTATGAAGCCAATACAAAGACAGAAGAAAATGAAAAATTTGCAATAATGTCAAAAGCAGTTTATGAATTAGCTAAAATTAAAATGGATGGCAATAGCGCAAGTAAAGATGTAAAAGTTTTCTCAAAAAATGCGCTGGATAAAATTAAAGCGCCTGACGCTATGATTTTAAACGATTGGCAGGCAAGTCCTACTGCTGCTTTAATGAGATATAAGTCAGGGTTAGAAAATGCATACGGACAATTAAGTGATGAAGCTTCTAAAAGATTAAAAGATATGAGTATAATTACAATTGGTCATAATGTTATGTATCAAGGTAATTCAAGAGATAACAACAGTTTCTATCAAAAAAGAGCTGCAACTTCAAACATTTTAAATACATTATTTGATAAATATGCTTTTGATATTGTTTCAAATGCTAAAGTACATACGGAAAGAATTGATGAAAATGACCAAGGTTTAAGAGTTTTAGATAATGCTTTATTGTTAAACTATGAAAATTCTTATGATAATTTTGTAAATTTCTTAAATATGGGAATAATTTTAAGTGATTATTTTTGCCCTGTTTCCAAAAACTACGCTAAAGAATTAATTTCCCCCAATCATAGTGATTTATCAGGCATGTTACAGTGGGCATTAGTTCAAAAAGACAAAGCGGGTAAGCTTGTGGGTATAATTAACGGAAATGATTTTAAAAATATTTCAATTGAAAATAAAGCTTCTCAAATTGAAAAAACAACAGGTATAAAATTTAAAACTTATAACAGAAAGACATCTCAAGATGATTTAATGGCAAGAAGAGCTCAAAATAAGATTGATTTTTATAATAAATTTATGCTTCCTTTTACAAAATCCCAAGCGTGCACTGATGAGGAAATTGAAAAAGTTAATAGTCTTTCACGTTTAGAATTTTATCAGGGAGAAAAAGGCACCGCTCTACCTTTGTTGAGTGAAAAGCAATTAAAAAATACTCCGATTTTATCCTCAGGCGGAAGGCTTGTATCACAAAAAGGTATAGGTATTTTATGTGACGCAATTAAGATGTTATTTGATAATTGGGAAAATGATTTTAAAGGATATGAAAAACCGATTTTCTATATCGGAGGACAAGACGGCGAAGGCGGAAGCCAAAGAAAAATAATTGAAGATTTAAAAGATAACAGATTATCAAAAGAAGATAATAACAGAGTGGTCTTTGCCCATGGATTTGCACCGTTACCTGCCATTATGGCTGCAAGTGATTTCTTTATGATTCCAAGTATATTCGAGCCTTGCGGTCTGGTTCAAAGCGAATCTTTGGCACTTGCAACCCCTGTTATTGCTTCAAATGTCGGCGGAATATCAGACACTGTTAACAGAGATGATAAATTTAACGGAATATTGACCGATAAAGATAAAAAATTAACTGCCGAAGAATTTTATGAAGCAATGAAAAATGCGCTAAAAATATATTTTGAAGATAAAGAAAAATATCAATCAATGGTTAATGATTCAATAAACGAAGATTTTAGCTGGGCTTTACCTGATAATAAAGGTCCTGTTTATGATTATTTGAATTTATTAAATATTGTAAAACATTAAAATAAGATTAATTTTAGAAGTTTTTAAAAAAAACCTTATAAAATGAGAATATAAGAAATATTCTGTAGAGGTCTTATTATGTTTGATAATTTTACCGATTCATCAAAGGAATTAATCTATAATGCTCAAAATATTGCCATAGAAAATCATAATACTTTAATTGAGCCTGTGCATATTTTGTTTGCAATGACACAATCAAGTTCAGATAGTGTTATAAATTTATTTCAAGAATTAAAACTAAATTCAAACTTGTTTACTTCAGATGTAAATAATGTTATGAATAATTTGGCAAAAACATCTGAAATTACAGATAAAATATTTTTTAGCCAAAATTGTTTAAAGATGTTTGAATTGGCAGCAAAAAAAGCAAAAGAAATGAAAGATAGTTTTGTTTCTCCTGAACATCTTTTATTAGCTATTGTAAATTCTGATGAAGCAGATTTAAAAAGAATAATTGAAAAATATCAATTAAACGATACAAAAATAGATACCGCCATAAAAAATATAAGGGGGGATAAAAAAGTGGATACTAAAAATGCTGATGAAGATTTTAAAATATTAGAAAAATTTTCCGTTGACTTGACAAAACTTGCTCAAGACGGAAAACTTGACCCTGTTATTGGTAGAGATGAAGAAATAAGAAGAATAATTCAAGTACTTAACAGAAGAAGCAAAAACAATCCTTGTTTGATAGGTGAAGCGGGCGTTGGTAAAACGGCAATTGTTGAAGGTTTAGCCCAAAGAATTATAAGAGGAGATGTTCCTGAAAGCTTAAAAAATACAACTTTGATTTCGCTTGATATGGGTGCATTAATTGCAGGTGCAAAATATCGTGGTGAATTTGAAGAAAGACTTAAAAAAGTTTTAAAAGAGGTTGAAAAATCAGACGGTCAAATCATTATGTTTATTGATGAATTGCATACCGTTGTGGGTGCAGGCGGAGCCGAAGGCACATCTGACGCAGGAAACCTTTTAAAACCTATGCTTGCTCGTGGCGCAATAAGAACGGTGGGAGCTACAACAATAAATGAATATAGAAAATATATTGAAAAAGACCCTGCGCTTGAGCGTCGTTTTCAACCTATTTTAGTTGATGAACCTTCTGTGGATGATACAATTTCAATCCTAAGAGGTTTAAAAGATAAATATGAAGTACACCACGGCATAAGAATTAAAGATTCAGCGCTTGTTGCCGCTGCTAAATTATCAGCAAGATATATTACAGACAGATTTCTTCCTGATAAAGCAATAGACCTTGTAGATGAAGCTTCAAGTGCTGTTAGAATTGAGATTGATTCAATGCCTGAAGAATTAGATAAACTGGAAAGACAAAAACTTCAACTGCAAATTGAACTGCAATCATTGAAAGATGATAATGATGAAGAAAAAATCCAAAAAGTTCAAAAAATGCTTGATGAAACAGATAAAAAAGTTCAAGTTTTAAAAGCTCAATGGGAAAAAGAAAAATCTTCAATTAAAGGCGAAGCAGGTATTAAAACAGAAATTGAACAAACTAAACACGAAATTGAAAAAGCTCAAAGGGAATATAATCTTGAGCTTGCAGCAAAACTTCAATATGGCAAATTGCCCGAATTAGAAGCGCAATTAAAAAACTGCAAAATCCAAGAACATAAAAACACGCTTTTAAAAGAAGAAATTGATGAAGAAGATATTGCTGAAATCATTTCAAAATGGACGGGCGTTCCTGTTTCAAAGCTTGTTGAAGAAGAAAGCCAAAAACTTTTGGATATGGAAAATACAATCCATAAGCAGGTTATTGGTCAAGATGAAGCAGTTGATGTTATATCTGATGCAATAAGACGTGCCAGAAGCGGTTTGGCCGATCCAAAAAGACCAATAGGAACATTTTTATTCTTGGGTCCGACAGGGGTTGGTAAAACAGAACTTGCTAAGGCTTTAGCTAAGTTTATGTTTTTGGATGAAAACAGTTTAATTAGAATAGATATGTCTGAATACATGGAAAAACATTCAGTAGCAAGGTTAATTGGTGCGCCTCCGGGGTATGTCGGTTATGATGAAGGCGGACAATTAACAGAAGCAGTGAGAAAAAAACCATATTCAGTTATTCTTTTTGATGAAATCGAAAAAGCTCATCCTGATGTATTTAATATCATGCTTCAAATTTTTGATGACGGCAGATTGACTGATTCAAGAGGAAGAACCGTTGATTTCAAAAATACAATTATAATTTTAACATCTAATATTGGTTCAAATATTATTCTTGATAATGCTCTTAAAGGTAATATAGGTAACAAAGAACAGATAAAAGAAGAAATAAGCCAAAAACTAAGAGAATATTTTAAACCCGAATTTTTAAACAGAATCGATGAAACAATATTCTTTGACGCGCTAAAATTAGAAGATTTATCAAAAATTGTCGATATTCAAATTCAATATTTGAAAAAATTGCTCGAAGAAAGAAAAATTGAAATTGAAATTACACAAGAAGCAAAAGAGCACTTGGCTATTGCGGGTTATAACCCGATGTATGGTGCCAGACCGCTAAAAAGAACAATAAGACAATTAATTGAAAATCCTTTATCAAAAGCATTGTTGAAAGGTGATTTTGATGACGGAGATAAGATAAAAATTGATTATACCGATGATGAGTTTAAATTTTCTAAAGTATAGAGTGTAAGAATTATTTTTGTCACCCTAAACCGGTTTTAAAATTTCATGTAGTATTATAATAAAGACCCTGAAACCAGTTCAGGGTGACAAGGGGTTCAGGGTGACAAGGGCATTCCAAAGCGCCATTACAACCTTCAACTCGCTTTATATAATCTTTATTTGTATTTAATTTAATGCTGTATTAAAATTACTAAATAAGCTAGATTTTTGGAGTTATTATGTGCGGAATAATCGGTTATATTGGCGATAGAAAAGCAAGCGAAGTCTTGATTTCGGGTTTATCTCATCTTGAATATCGCGGCTATGATTCATCAGGCGTTGCCCTAATGAAAGGTTCTGATGTTCAAATTTTTAAAGCTCAAGGTAAATTAAATAACCTTATTGAAATTTTAAAAGATAAACAAGATACTTGTTCTAATGCTCATATCGGCATAGGACACATCCGCTGGGCAACCCATGGGCTTCCTACAACAATTAACGCTCATCCCCATACTTGTGATTGCAAAAATTTAACCTTGGTACACAATGGTATTATTGAAAATTATCAAGAATTAAAAGAAGAATTAACTACTTTGGGCTGTCACTTTGTTTCTCAAACCGATACAGAAGTTGCAGCCCATTTAATTGCCCATGAATACGGCAAAACAAAAAATCTTTTAAAAGCAATGCAATCTGCCGTTAAAAAAATAAAAGGTGCTTTTGCATTTTGTGCAATTCATAAAAATGAACCCGATAGAATTGTGGTAGCAAAAAGAAATGCACCACTTGTAATTGGTGTTGGACAAGATGAAAATTTTATTGCTTCAGATATTCCCGCTATAATTGAATATACAAAAAAAGCAATTTATCTTTCTGACGGGCAAGTTGGTATTGTTAAAAAGAATTCAATTGAAATTTATGATGAAAATGATTTAGTAACTCAAAATAAAATTGAAAATCTTCCTTTTGAAGCAATAGCAATATCAAAAATGGGTTATAAACACTTTATGCTTAAAGAAATCCATGAACAATCTGATGTTGTAAGAAATGTTTTAAGCGGAAAATTATTATCCCATGATGATAAAATTAGACTTGAAGAATTTAAATTAACTCCTGAAAAAATTAAAAAAATTCAAAGAGTTCAAATTGTCGCTTGTGGAACAAGCTTGCATGCAGGCATGGTTGGTAAATATATAATTGAAAAATATGCAGGTATTCCTGTGGATGTTGAACCATCCAGTGAATATATTTATAGAGAAACAATAGCAGATGAAAATACTCTTGTGATTGGTATTTCACAATCAGGTGAAACAGCTGATACAATTACTGCTATTAAACAAGTTAAAGAAAAAAATTCTCATATAATAATTATCACAAATAGAGCTGATTCAACCATGGCTCGTTTAGCAGACAGCTTATTACCCGTAAGTGCCGGAATTGAAGTTTCTGTTGCAGCCACAAAATCTTATATGGCGCAATTAATCAGCCTGTATATGCTAGCAATATATTTAATGGAACAAAAAGGAATTGAAAAATATAACGATGAAATTGTTAATTTAAAACAAGAGTTGATTGAACTTCCGAATAAAGTTGAAGCATTATTGGAAAATACTGATAATATTAAACAATTAGCTAAAAAATATTCAAGCTATAAAGATTTTATTTTTATAGCAAGAGGAATAAATTTCCCTTCTGCTCTTGAGGGGGCATTAAAATTGAAAGAAATAAGCTATATTAATGCAACAGGCTATGGTGCGGGCGAATTAAAACACGGACCTATTGCCATGCTTGATGAAAACATGCCTGTATTGGCGATTTTAAATCGGGGCATTGTATATGATAAAGTTTTATCAAATTGCGAAGAAGCCAAAGCCCGCCAAGCAAAATTAATCGGGGTTGCAGATTATATTGCTTCAAAAGATAAAGATTTATTTGATGATATAGTTATAATTCCTTCTGTATCTGATACTTTAAGTCCTGCGCTAAATATAATCGTACTTCAACTATTAGCTTATTATATAGCCGAATATCTTGGAAAAGATGTTGACCAGCCGAGAAATTTAGCTAAATCCGTTACGGTTGAATAGAAAAATAAATCAATTTTTATAAAAGGCATGCCTCGAGGCATGCCTTTTCGTGTATTATTTACAATTATTTACACCTTTACGATTTTTTAAAATTACTCATATCATGCTCTAGTCATGGGTTTTAAATGGGTCATACAACTAAAACCATGTAATATCATGCATCTTGGGCGGTGCAAAGCCTTGAAATTCAAGCATGGTAAGCGATACCATGATTGTTAAATGTCGTAATAATTGGCTAAAAATTGCTTGATAATTGAACATGAAAAGATATAATTATATTAAAGCCAAGGGGCAGTAAGGCAAAAGCCTACTTCTTCGTTTGGAAACTAGATTTTTTGGGAGAGTTTATAAAGTGTTAAAAAGTAGAGATTTTGGCAGAGCAACTGCAGTAAGAAGATGGACACAAACTGCTATTGAATGCTATAAAAGAGGTTGCAATTGTGAAGGTTGTTTTTATACCGATTTTTTCAACAATTCAAGCCAAAAATGCCAAATGAAAGCGTCTGTTCTTGAATTAGTAAGAGTATTAGGAAAACCTGATATTGAATTAAAACAAGTTTTAGTTGACGAATAATTTTAAATTATTCGTCAAACTTAAAACCGTATGGAAAAATTTCTTCTAGCGATAACACAAGAATTTCATCATTTATATCTTCAAGAATGATTTTTGTTTCTTTTTCATTTTTTGCAAATTCGCTTAACCATTGTCTGCAAGCGCCGCATGGCAAGCACCTTTTTTGTTTTGGCGAGTATATTGCAATTGCAGTTATTTTAGATGTTTCCCCGTTTATAACAGCGCTTGACATCGCATTTCTTTCAGCGCAAAGAGTTAAACCATAGCTTGCATTTTCAACATTGCAACCTTGATATATTTTTCCGCTTTCATATAAAACACAAGCGCCCACAGGAAATTTGGAATACGGTGAATATGATTTTTTGCTTGCTTCTTTTGCATATTCTAAAAGTTCATTGTATCCTATAGCCATTTTAACCTCTTTAAAATATCGCATTAGTTATTATAACTCTAAAATCCCCTAAACGTAAAGGGTACATGTTATTTTTTTATGAATTTTGGGAATTTATTATATTGGATAGTAAGAGGTTATGAGTGAGTTATGTCTATAAACGCAATATCAAGCCTTTCCATATATGAATATTATTATCAAATCAACCGCAAGGAAGACGAAAAAAAAGAATCTCCTTTGGCTGACGAGATGAAAAAGTATGGGCTCACTCCGACTGACAATGAAGTTATTAACGCCGCAATGTTAAGACAGGCAAAAGCTCTTGAAGAATCAAGAAAAGATGCAGGTACTTCTGAAGACATTCCAAACAGTGAACGCCCTTGGGCAGACATTATGTATCAATTAAACATTCCTTTTAATGATGACCCTAAGGATGATATTGAAGACATTAAAAGAGAGCTTGCATATCTTACAAACGGCTTAGATGATGATGAACTTTCTAAAGAAATCACCGATTTAGAAAGTTATGTTGAAAATATGTATATTGATTTTAAAGACAATTATTCTACAACTTTCAACACTTCATCAACACTTTATTCTCAACTATCTAACATGGCTTTAATGAATAGGGCCACTGTATAATTCCCCCAAGCGCATTTTTTTCAGATTATTTGCGCCTGTATCAATAAAATTCCACTTTGGAGCTTTGATGTTTTTTAAAGGCATTTGGGTGCTGTTTTCGTATGAAGGCAGCACTTGAATTTTGCTGTATTTTCTCCAAAGTTGTTTAAATGCCCCTAAATTGCCTCCATTTTCAACAACTTCAATTAAAAAATCAGCTAAAGAGTCTTCATATCTTGATAAGATACTTTGAATTATATCCCACTCAATGCTTGGCGCCCTATAATTAACCCCAATTTTAGCAAGATTTTTCTTAAGGTAATTAATTCTTTTTTCAAGAGTTTTTTTATCTGTTCGCTCCACTTTTTCAAAAGGAGTTTGAGCTTTCGGAATAAAAGTTGAGGTTGAAAGAGTTATTTCAAAAGCTTGTTTTGTTTTTTTGATTTGTGCTTTAATTTTTTTCATTAATTCAACTAAAATTTCGATATCTTCATCTTCTTCTGTTGGTAAACCTACCATAGCATATATTTTAAGTCCTTTTAGTCCGCCAAGTTGTGCTGTTTCAACAGTTTTTAGGATTTGAGCTTCAGTTAAATCTTTTTTGATATAATCTCTTAATCTTTGGCTTCCTGCTTCAAGCGCAATTGTTGCTGTTTTTTGATTACATTTTACAAGAGTTTTGATTAAATTTTCATCAGCTAAATCTGCTCTTAGTGATGATATTGAAAGCTCTATTTTTTTTGTTTCGCATTTTTGAGCTATGTAATTAATAATATCTTCAAACCTCGGATGTCCTGCAACATAGGCTCCTAAAAGAGCGAGTTTATTTGTGTGTTTTAGTCCTAAATCAATTGCTTCGATAATTTTTTCATAAGGAGCAAATCTTGTTGGCAAATTTAGCCAGCTTGCAAGGCAAAAATTACACATTTTAGGACAACCCCTTTCAAGCTCGATTACAAAGGTATCTTTAAAAAAGCTTTTATCGGATAAAATTTCGGTATAAACTACTTCATCATTAAGGTTATCTCTTATAATTTTAACTGTATCTTTTTTAAATTTTGGGACATATATTCCTTCAAGCTCGCTTAATTGAGCTAAAATTTCATCTCTTGAAAAAGAGTGTTTATTTTTTAATATTTCAAAAGCTTTATTTAAACAGCATTTTTCTCCAATTGAAATAAAATCAAAAAATTCTTCATAAGGCAGAGGGTTAGACATTAAAACAGGCCCGCCGCCAAAGATAATCGGGTCGTTTTCTTTTCTTTGAGAGGATTTCAGAGGAATTGAATATTTTTTTAGCATTTTAATCATATTTAAAATATCAATTTCAAAACTGATTGAAAGCCCGATACAATCAATATTTTGTGGGGGAATTTGCGTAGTCTGAGTGTCAGAGTACACTCTTTCAACATATAAATCTTTGTTTAAATCAAGCAGTTTAAAAATGGTTAAATAGCCTAATGACGCCATAGCAAAGCTCTCAATAGCCGGATACATCCACCAGACATTAATTTTTGGTTCTTTATTGTTTAACCTTTGATATAAAAATTTTTCCATTTTATTCTTGATTTATTCTATTTAAATATAGCTCATCTACCAAAACGCAGATTACAGAAGCGATTGCGGGCGATAAAATTACTCCCCAGAAGCCCAGAAATCTTGCAGCAATTAATAGAGAAACTATTATTAATAATGGGTGCATATTCAAAAGCTTTCCGAAGACAATTGGTCTTAAAAGCTGATTTTGCGCCCACTGGGCAATCATGTATATTGCAAAAGTCAATAATACATATAAAAATCCTTGGCTTACACTTGTTATTAATCCAAGCCCAACTGCAATTGCGGGGCCTACAACAGGAATAATATCAAAAATGCAAGTTATAAAACCAAGTAAAAATGCGTGATTATTATGGATTAATAATAATCCTAATGTGGTTAGAGCACCCACAAAAACCATTGCAATACCTTGGGCAAAAACATAGTTACCAACTTTAGAAGCTATGTTTTCAAAGATTTTAAGAGCGTGGTTTTTTTGATTTTTAGGAAAAAATTCAATAAATTTATCTTTTAATCTTTTTTCATCATATGAAAAATAAAAAACCATAATTGAAATAGCAAGTGTCGTGGTTAAAAAGTTTGCAATCCATTTTCCCGCTAAAATAGAGTTTTCAATAATGCTTTGTGCTCCTTGAGCTAAGGGAGCTTTTAGGGAGTCAAAAGTTATAAAACTTGAGATAGATTTATCAAAAATTTTGAAATTTAATAAATCATCAATATTATCTATAACATTTGGAAAATTACTTATAAGTGCAGTTGCTTCTCTAATTGAAATAGAAACAAGAGGAACTATAATTAAAAAACTTGCCAAGATTAAGGCTAATAAAACCAAAGTTACAGCCCAGACTCTTGGGATAAATTTTTCAAGTTTATTAATAACGGGATTAATTGCGCAAGTAATTACAAAAGAAGCAAATAACATCATCAAAATATCAAGAGAAAAAATTGAAAGAGTAATAATCGCTAAAACGATTATAAAAACTATGATATTTTTAGAGGTTAAAAGTTTGATATTTTCCATTTTCTCACCTAATTTCAAGATTTACTTATTTATGGTATAATTTTTTAAGAAAATAAGCAAGTAGAAGGTAGTTTTAGTCAAATGTCTAATCAAGGTTTTGTTAATCAAAATATTAAACCCCTAAATACAAAAAGAAATGAAAAAGGCAACTTAGAAATTTCGGGTTGTGATGTTGTTGAATTGGCTAAAAAATATTCAACTCCTTTATATGTCATGGATGAAGCGACTTTGACTAAAATGGCCAATGATTACAAGGAAGCATTTTCAAAATATGAAAATGTTAAAATGACTTTTGCTTCAAAGGCTTTGATGACATCATCCATAGCTAAAATATTCCATAATCTGGGCTTTGGCTTTGATGTTGTTTCAATGGGCGAAATTTATACTCTTTTAAACTCGGGAATTGATTTATCAAAAGTATCTTTTAATGGTAATAACAAGTCGCTTGAAGAAATTGCTTTTGCAATAGATAACAATATCGATCATTTTAGCGTGGATAATTTTTATGAATTGGAAAAATTAAACCTAATAGCTAAAGAAAAAAACAAAATTCAAAAAATTCATTTAAGAATTACTCCGGGGATTGAATGTCATACCCATGAATATATTAAAACAGGGCAGTCTGATTCAAAATTCGGCTTTGATTTAAATCAAATTAATGACGCGATTGAATTAATTAAAAATGAATATAAAAATCTTGAATTAGTCGGTTTGCATGCTCATATCGGCTCGCAAATTTTTGAAACAAGCGTATATTTTGATGAAGTTAAAATTTTACTATCTGAAATTAAAAGAATAAAAGATAAATTTAATCTTGAATTAAATGAAATCAACCTTGGCGGCGGTTTAGGAGTAACATATACAAAAGAAGATAATCCGCCGAGCGTATATGAAATAGCAGACACCATAATTAATTCAATTGAAATTCATACAAAAGAATTTAATCTTAAAAAACCTGTGCTATACATTGAGCCCGGGCGTTCTTTGGTGTGCAGCGCCGGTTTTAGTTTATACACCATAGGAAGTCAAAAAAATATTGAAGGTGTTAGAAAATATGTAGCAATTGATGGCGGCATGGCGGATAATCCTCGTCCATCCATGTATCAGGCTAAATATTTTGCTGAAATTGCCAATGCTAAAGAAAAAGATGACTTTGAAAAAGTAACAGTAGCGGGAAAATTCTGTGAATCAGGAGATATTTTAATTAAAGATATTGAGCTTAATTCTCCAAAATCAGGCGATATTTTATGCGTTTATGATACTGGTGCATATTGTTATTCAATGTCATCAAATTATAACAATATTTTAAAACCCGCAATGGTGCTGATTAATAATGGAGTATCAGATGTAATTGTTAAAAGGCAAACTCTTGAACAATTAGTTCAGAATGATGTTATAATAGACAGATTAAAATAGAGGAATAAAATTGAATTTTACTGATTTAGATATTATATTAACAACTCAAATACAACATTTTTTCCATGAAATGGATAAAGTGAGTTTGTTTATTAATATATTTGAAATATTGGTTTTAGTTTTTATTTTATATTATCTTTATCAAAGATTTATTAAAGGAAGCCAAAGTGAAAATCTTGTCAGAGGTTCTCTTTTACTTATTGTAATGTGGGGAATATCTGAAATATTAATTAAAATTAATCTTTATATTTTCGGAGTATTTCTAAAAACCCTTGTTTTAATTGTTTCTTTTGCTCTTATAGTAATTTTTCAACCTGAATTAAGAAGATTTTTGGGCTATATCGGGCAAGGAAATCTTTTTGAAAAACTTTTTACAAATAATACGGATTTTGATAATACAAAAAAAACAGATGTTGCAAAAGAATTAATCGAAACAATAAAATATCTTTCAAAATCTAAAACGGGCGGTTTGATTGTTTTGCAGAAAGATATTAATTCAATTGCTCAATCAGGAGTGGGTGTAAAATTGAATGCGGATATTTCGCAAGAACTTTTATTAACAATTTTCTTTCCTAAAACTCCTTTGCATGACGGTGCAGTTATAATCAGAGAAAATAAAATCATAGCCGCAGGGGTATTATTGCCTCTGACGGAAGACCCCAAACTGTCTTGGAGATATGGAACACGTCACAGAGCTGCAATTGGGGTTTCCGAGGTTTATCCCGATTGCGCCTGCATTGTTGTTTCGGAAGAAACAGGGGATGTTTCTGTAGCAATTGACGGAATTTTGAAAAAGTATGAAGATTTAGGAAAATTAAAAGCAGATTTAATAAGAATACTTGGTTATAAACAAGAAGAAAAAAATGCGCATGAAAAAAGTTTTATTAAATTTGATAATATTTTTGGGAAGAACCAGTAATTGCCTAAAATAAGTTATGTCTGAAAATTCTATACAAATAAGAAAAAAATTTGTTTTAAAAAAAAGAACCCAAGATAAAACAGATTACAAAGTTAATTATGAGCAAGAGTTGAATGAAGCCCAATTGGAAGCTGTTAAAGCTCAAAAAGGACCTGTTTTAGTTGTGGCAGGTGCAGGAACAGGTAAAACCAAGACTCTAACATATAGATGTGCAAGATTAATTGAAGACGGAGTTGAACCAAGTTCAATTTTACTTTTAACGTTTACCAAAAAAGCCGCTAAAGAAATGCTAAATAGAGCGACTTTAGTTTTGGATGACAGATGTGAAAAGGTTGCAGGGGGAACTTTTCATAGTTTTTCTAATTTAATTTTAAGAAAATATTCTAAACTTTTAGGGCTAAAAAATAATTTTACAATTATGGATCAAGCTGATGCTCAGGATGTTATTCAGCATTGTACAAATGTGCTATACCCTAAAAAAGAAAAAAGATTTCCCAAAAAATCAACAATACTTGAAATTTATTCTAAATCGGTAAATAAAGAAATGCCTGTTAAGGAGTTGATTGAAAAGGAATATTATAATTTCACTGACGTTGAAGATAAAATTATTGAAATCCATAAAGCTTATGTGAAATATAAAAGAGAAAATTCGATTTTAGATTATGATGATTTGCTTTTATATTTAAAATTTTTGCTCGAAGATAATGAAAATATAAGAAAAAAATTATCAAATCAATATCAATATATCATGGTAGATGAATATCAAGATACAAATACTCTTCAAGCTGATATTATTAAGCTTTTGGCTTCTGAACATAATAATATTATGGCTGTCGGAGATGACGCTCAAAGCATTTATTCTTTTAGGGGTGCAAATTACAAAAACATTCTTGAATTTCCGAATATTTTTTCCGGCTGTAAAATAATTAAATTAGAGCAAAACTATAGAAGCAGCAAAAACATTCTAAATTTAACAAATGCTATAATTTCAAAAGCGAGAAAAGGTTATAAAAAAGAGCTTTTTTCAAATATTGAAGATAATAAAAAGCCTGCAATAATAAAAGCTCTAAATTCTCAAATGGAGGCTGAATTTGTTTGTCAAAAAGTGCTTGAGCTTTTAGATGAAGATATTGAGCTAAATGATATTTGTGTTCTTATAAGAAACGCAAGAATGAGCTATAATCTTGAAATTGAATTAGCTAAATATAACATTCCATATCAAAAATTTGGCGGTCCAAAATTCCTTGAAGCTGCACATATTAAAGATATTATTGCGCATTTAAGGGTGATATTAAATCCTGATGATACAATCAGTTTAAGTAGAATTTTGCTTCTTTTAAAAGGGATAGGTTCAAAAGCCGTTAGTTCAATTATCCCTTTAATGCAAGCCAAAAACTATAATCAAAAATTATTGCCTTCTAAATATTTAACTTCTCTAACTCCATTGTTTAATTTGTTAACCAAACAAGATGAAAATAATTATAGCTTATCTGAGCTTGTGGGGGCGGTGATTGACTATTATAAACCAATTTTAGTCGAAAAATATGATGATTGGCAAAAAAGGGAAAAAGACCTTGAACATTTTTCTTATTTAGCAACGCTTTATAAAAAACTGGACAGTTTTTTATCGGACTTAGCGCTTGAACCGCCTGAGGCCTCAGTTGAAGGAATGTATAAGAGAAATATTAAAGATGATTGTTTAACAATTTCAACAATACATTCAGCAAAAGGGCTTGAATGGAACAGTGTTTTTATAATCGGCGCGGTAGACGGCAGATTTCCGAGCGCATATTCCTTTAATTCTGATGAAGAAATGGAAGAAGAACTAAGATTAATGTATGTTGCAACTACAAGGGCAAAATCCGATTTATATATTAGCTATCCTGTTGATATGTATGATTATTCAACTCAAATGATTTTAACTAAGCCTTCAAGATTTTTAGATAATCTTGATGAAAATCTGTTAGAAATTTGGGATATTGAAGAAGGCGACTAAAAATATTATGGTATAATTTTTTTATGGAAAACAAGTATATTTCAATTGGCAAAATAACTAATTTTTTTGGTATTAAAGGCGAAGCAAAGGTTGGCTTTGATAATCTTAATCAAGTTAAAAATGCAAAAGAAGTTTTTCTTTTAGATGATAAATCTAAAAGAAAATTAACAATTAAATCTATCAGATTTCATAAGAATTTTGCAATAATTAAATTTAATGAAATTGATGATATAAATGATTTAATTCAATATAAGGGACAGAGAATTTTTGTTTTAAAAGAAGAAGCTATAAAAAAACTTGAAGAAAATGAATTTTTAATTTCAGATTTAGTTGGCTGCATTGTTTATGATGAAAACAACGAAAAACTGGGCGAAGTTGTTGCAATTTCAACAAATTCATCACAAGATTTATTAAATATCAAAAATTTAATCGGCAAAGTTTGTCTTGTGCCTTTTGTGGATGAATTTTTCCCTGTTGTCGATATTAAAAATAAAAAGATAATAATGAAACCCATTGAAGGTTTGTTGGTATAATAAAAGCCACACTATATCTATCGACATTATATTTATAATTTTACGATTAAAAAATCTCCTAAATAAATTCTTATACCCGCATTATCTGCCTTATGGCTGCTATGTTTCCATCCTGACCAGATTCGAGTGATTTTGCGCCATAAGAATTTAAATTATCAACAATTTTTTAATTTTCAAACTACAAATATAAATGCCTCATGATATACTCTGCACCCGACATCAGCTTTCGGTCAAGAGGAAGCAACCCCCCGTGAAGTGTGGCATAAATATTTTAGCATAAAATTAAACTATGGCGCAAATTTAAAAATTAATATATAATGGGTTTAGATAATAGGAGTAAATTATAAATGACAAAACAACCATCAGATACAGCACCTGTTGAAGTAGTTATTATAACTAAAGACCATGAAATCAGGGGAACTGTTTACGTATCTAAATTTACTAAATCTAACCGCGAATTAACAGAATTATTGAATGACAAAGAAAGAAGATTTTTGGCGGTAACAAATGCTGAAATCGTTTTGCAAGGCGGTTCTACTCCTAAAAGATATGACTTTTTGGAAATTCATATTGATTCAATCATAATTATGCACCCTGCTTCTCAAACTTTATTCAAAGAAAGCTCAAAAGTTCAAGAAGATATTGCAAAATTCAGAGAATTAAGAAACAGATTGTCTCAAACTAAACCTTTTTAGTTTTTAAATTAATATAATTTTAAATCAATTATAAATATGAATGTTTGTTTAAAATTTGACAACATTTTAGCTGTTTGCTAAACTTTTGATTAAGCTGGGTAAAATTATAGAGGTTTTTGCCTAACTTATAATTTATTAATATCAAAACGGAAAAATATCATGACACAAAAAATAACTAAGAGAGCATTCTCTTTAATTGAGCTGCTCATATCACTTATTGTGATTTCTTGTATTACTGCTGCTTTTACGCCATTGATTACTAAAAAGTTTGCAACAAACATCGGCTTTGGCGGTAGCGGCGGAAGTTCGGGTGCTATTGCCACAAAATGTGATGATAAGTTTAGCGCCGAATGTTTATTATGTAATGATACAGTTTGTTTAAGCTGTTCAAAAATTTGTCCTGATAATTTATGTCAAGACGCAGATAATTGCGTATGTAAGGAATGTCCAACAAGTGAATTTCCTAATTGTGCTAAATTTACAAGCACAGGCTGTATCCAATGTCAAAAAGGTTATAGGATAGCCGATAATCAATGTGCAGCTTGTCCTGATGGAAGATATTCAGATAACGGATTGGAATGTAAATATTGTGACCCAGGCTTTTGGCCAAGTGCCGATAAAACTTCTTGTGAACCATGTCCTGAAGGGTATATTTGTAATGACGGTGTTCAGATAAAATGTAGCGGAACTACTGCTCCGACTATTGAAGAAAATCTTGGCGGAGTTTTGGGTTCAACCCATGTTTGTGCGCCATGTCCAAGTGGGTCATATTGTGTTGATGGTGTTGCAACAAAGTGTCCTGAAGGTACTTATTCACAAGGTAATGTTTCTCAATGTGCAAGTTGTCTGGATAATGAATATCCAACAGAAGATCAAAGCGCTTGTACAAGTTGTCCTGAAGGATATTATTGTTCAGGAAGTCAAAAAGTTGAGTGTTCTTTAAAATTTAAAAATTGTACAGAGTGTGATGCAAGCGGTTGTAAGGCTTGTAAAGAAGGGTATATTTTATCTGATGGTGCTTGTCAAGCTTCATCAGAAGATATCATGCAGGTTGGAAATCTTTATGTAACAAAGTATAATATGGGTGATAGACCTGTTTTAACAATCCCATCCACTGTTACTGTTTTAACGGCAGGAAATGAAACTTGCAAAACAAGTAAATGTTGCTGGAAAGGACAGACTGCATATATTGATTACTGTGATTCAAATAACGGAGGATATAATGGTTGTAAAAGAACAGTGTGTAATTACGCGGCTGCAAGGGAAATATGTGCAAAGTTTGATTTAGACGGTTCAACCTGGAGATTACCTTCTTATACTGAAATGTCAACGTGGAAAAAGTATTCATTTGGTGCAGGAGCTGACGGTCTTCAACTGTGTTCTAATACTTCTTCCAGCTCTAGTGATTGGGCACGCTGTGATTATGGTACAAATTGTAAAGGCTCATATAATGGTGATTGTTATCCAGGGTATTTATGGACGAATGAGATAAATACAAGTAGTTACGTTATAGCTTACGCTTATTATTTAAATGGTAGCTCTTGGGGTTATACATCTAATTATAGAAATAATGCTTATTCTGTTCGCTGCGTATCAGATGCAGCAGATACTTGTCCTCGAGGAACATATAAAAATGGTTCTACTTGTTCAAGTTGTTCGTCTAAATTTCCTAATTGCAGCGTATGTAATTCAAATGAATGTTTTGAATGCAGCACAGGTTATGAAAAACATTTTGTTAAAAAAACTTGTGTTCCATCAATAGAAAATGCTATAGCTATAGAAAATATTTATATCACAAAGTTTAACATGGGTGATAATGGTCTTCCTATTCCTTCTACTGTTACAACTTTGGCTGTAGGTAGCGGCAATTGTACAACAACAAAATGCTGTTGGAAAGGACGGACTGCATATATTGATAACTGTGATTCAAACAACGGAGGATATTCAGGTTGTACAAGAACAGTGTGTAACTATGCGGCCGCCCAAGAAATTTGTGCTCAATATACGGCAGGCGGAAAAACTTGGAGATTACCTTCTTATACTGAAATGAATAACTGGTATTTTTATTCTGCAGGCAGCGGAGTAGACGGTCTTCAATTATGTTCTGATACTAGTTCCAGCTCTAGTGATTGGGCACGCTGTGATGATGGTGGTAGTTGTAGAGGCTCATATAATGGTGGTTGTTATCCAGGGAATTTATGGACAAGCGATGCAGTTTCAAATAATTATAGTTATGCTTACTATTATTATTTGAACGGTAGTTCTTGGAGATATTCATCAAGCTATCGTTCAAATGCATATTCGGTTAGATGTGTAGCTGATTTAGATTAATTAAATAATCAAATCAAATAACTAAAAAAGGGCTTAAATAAGCCCTTTTTTAAAATCTATCAAAAATCTTATCAATATTTCTTAAATACTTATCCTGATTAAAACATTCATTAATATCACTATCAGATAAGTGTTTTTTCATAGCCTCTTTAAAATTGCCGTTATGATTAAATGCCTCAAGCGCTTCTTTTTGAACAATTTTATAGGCTTCTTCTCTTGTTAAATTGTAATCTAAAAGTTTTAATAAACAACTTTGAGAATAGATAATTCCGCCGTATCTATCTATGTTATTTATCATGTTTTTTTCTTTTACAACAAGATTTTCTAAAACTCCTTTAAATCTATGAAGCATATAATCAATTAAAATTGTGCTATCAGGGAAAATTATTCTTTCTACTGATGAATGAGAAATATCTCTTTCATGCCAAAGGGCGATATTTTCCATGGCTGAAATCGTGTTACTTCTTAAAACTCTTGCTAAACCTGATAGATTTTCGCTTGCAATCGGGTTTTTCTTGTGGGGCATAGCGGATGAACCCTTTTGTCCGTTTGAAAAACCTTCTTCAACTTCCACAACTTCAAAGCGTTGTAAGTGTCTTATTTCAATAGAAAAACTCTCAATTACTGCTCCTATTAATGAAATTGCTTGAATATAGCTTGCGTGTCTATCTCTAGCTATAACTTGAGTAGAAATTTTAGCAGGTTTTAAGCCTAAAATTTCACAAGTTTTTTCTTCAACTTTTGGGTCGATATTTGAATAAGTTCCGCAAGGCCCTGAAATCTGCCCTACTAAAATATCATTTAAAGCATAATTAAATCTGTCTTTTGCTCTTATTAACATATCCAGTAAATTTAAAAGTTTAAACCCGAAGGTTATAACTTCAGCGCCAATCCCATGGCTTCTTCCAAGGCAAACTGTATGTTTATGTTTAAAAGCAAGATTTCTGACCACTTCAATTAATTCATCTAAGTCTTTGTTTATGATTTTTGATGAATCTTTTATTTGAAGCGCAAAAGCAGTGTCTATAACATCAGAACTTGTTAAGCCTTTATGGATATAAGGGGAAAATTTTCTATCAACATTTTCATTAACATTTTCTAAAAAGGCAATAACATCGTGACGAGTTATTTTTTCTATTTCATCAATTCTTTTAACATCAAATTTTGCCGTATTTTTAATATTTTCATAAATTTCAGGTTCAAAATTACCCAATTCAACTTGTGCTTTAATAACAGCAAGTTCAACTTCTAAGTAGTATGAAAATTTTTTATCTAGTTCCCAAATTTGAGAAATTTCTTTTCTTGAATATCTTTCAATCATAAAAAAATTATACCTTAAAAAATAAAATATTAAAAAATTGTTTATTTTTTGAATGATTTTGAAAAACGGTGCTAATTTAGTTATATAGAAAAAATATAATAAAAAAGGAGATATATTAATTATGGCTAAAACAATTGGTATCGACTTAGGTACAACAAACTCAGTTGTTGCAGTTATGGAAGGCGGCAAACCTACTGTTATTGCAAACGCTGAAGGTTCAAGAACAACTCCTTCAATCGTTGGTTTTGCTAAAAACGGCGAAAGATTAGTTGGTCAATTAGCTAAACGTCAAGCAATCTTGAACCCTGATAATACAATTATTTCAATTAAAAGACACATGGGTGAGGATTATAAGAAAAATATAGACGGCAAAGACTACACTCCTCAAGAAATTTCAGCTATGATTTTAAGAAAATTGGCTGATGATGCTTCAGCTTACTTGGGAGAAAAAGTTACAAGTGCTGTTATTACTGTTCCTGCCTATTTTAATGACGCTCAAAGACAAGCAACAAAAGACGCAGGTAAAATTGCGGGCTTAGACGTTCTTCGTATCGTGAATGAACCGACAGCTGCAGCTCTTGCTTATGGTCTTGAAAAACAAAATTCTGAAAAAGTTTTAGTATTTGACCTTGGTGGTGGTACTTTTGATGTTTCAGTTCTTGAAATCGGCGACGGTGTTCATGAAGTTCTTTCAACATCAGGCGATACTCATCTTGGTGGTGATGATTTTGACCAAAAAATCATCGATTGGTTATGTGAAGAATTTAAAAAACAAGAAGGCATTGATTTAAGAAATGATAAACAAGCAATGCAAAGATTGAAAGAAGCTGCTGAAAAAGCAAAATGCGAACTTTCAAGCGTTGTTGAAACAAATATCAATCTTCCGTTTATCACAGCTGACGCAAATGGTCCTAAACACCTTGATATGAATTTATCACGTGCTAAATTCGAAGAACTATCACACGATTTATTAGAAAGATGTAAAACTCCTGTTGAACGAGCTATTAAAGACGCAGGTATTTCAAAATCAGATTTGAATGAAGTAGTATTAGTCGGCGGTTCAACTCGTATTCCTGCTGTTCAACAATTAGTTAAAGAATATACGGGAAAAGATCCTAACCAATCAGTTAACCCTGATGAAGTTGTAGCGGTTGGTGCTGCAATTCAAGCAGGTGTATTAGCAGGTGAAGTTAAAGACATCGTATTACTTGATGTAACTCCTTTAACATTAGGTATTGAAACTCTTGGCGGTGTTATGACTCCTCTTGTTCCAAGAAATACTACAATCCCTGTTTCAAAATCTCAAACATTCTCAACTGCAGACGATAATCAAACAGCAGTTGATATTCACGTTTTGCAAGGTGAAAGACCGATGGCAAGCGATAATAAATCACTTGGTATGTTCCGTTTAGACGGTATTCCGCCGGCAATGAAAGGTATGCCTCAAATTGAAGTTACATTTGATATTGACGCAAACGGTATAGTAAATGTTACTGCAAAAGATAAAGCTACAAATAAAGAACAAAAAATCACAATTACAAATTCATCTAACTTATCTGAAAAAGATATAGACAGAATGGTTAAAGAAGCAGAAATGAATGCTGATGCTGATAAGAAAAAGAAAGAAGAAGCAGAAGTTAAAAATAATGCCCAATCTTTAATCGGTGCTGCAGATAGAATTGTTAAAGATTTTGAAGGTAAAATTTCAGAATCTGATAAAACAAAACTTGAAGAACAAAAGAAAGCGCTAAAAGAAGCATTGGATACAAATAAATCTAATGATGAATTGAAAAAATTATCTGAAGATTTGCAACAAACAATGTATGCAATCTCTCAAGCAGCTTATCAACAAGTTCAACAAGAAGCTCAACAAGGCGAAGCTTCAGGCAATGCTCAAGATAATTCAACAACATCTGACAACAAAAAAGATGATGATGTAATTGACGCTGAATACACTAAAGAATAATCTAATAAATCACTAAATTAAAGACCGAGAGTTATCTCGGTCTTTTTTTATTTTTTATTTTTCTTTGCCATTTCTTTGTTATATTGAACAGAACGAATATAAGCTTTATCTTTTTCAAATCGTTGTTTATATAGTTTTTCAAAATTATCTTGAGAGTATTTGTAATTTTCAAAAGTCATCATTATTGCTTTATGGACTCCTAAAAGAGCTATAGGGGTAAGAAAACAAAATGTTAATATCATGATAATAACATGGATTGTCAATCTTGTTTTCTTTTGTTTTTGTTTTTTTGCGTCTTCTAAGTCAAGTTTAATTTGGATGGCATCATTTATATATGCGCTTCTTTCGTCAACTGAAAGACTGTCTATATAAGGAATAAAATCTTTTGAAATGTAGATTATATATTTTTTAACAACGTCATTATCTGCGTTTAATTCTTCCCATTTTGAAATATTTCCGTCAGAGTCGCTTGCAGGTTCTTCTTCAAGTTCTTCAATAGCTTCTTCAATTTCTTCTTCTATTGTTTCTGCTTCTTGAATTTCTTCTTCTTCTACTTCCCCGCCAAAAGTTGTGGGGGCTTCTTTTTTCATTTGCTCCAGCTCTTCTTTTATTTCATCTGTATTATCTTCATCAAAATCTTTAAAATTTGATTTATTATTGTTATCTTCCAATTGAAAGCTCCTTAAATCATTAATTTTAGATTATAACATATTAATATGTAAAATGAATAACTCAAAACTATGATATAATAAAACTTATGAGAATATTAATTTTAGGAAAAAATCATAGCGCAAAAGCTTTTTATGAATTATTTAAAAAAGATAAAAATAATATAGTTTTTTCAACATTATTGGACACTGATTTTTGTATTGATTTTAAAGAAATAAACGACATAGTTGATTTTTGCGAAGCAAATGATATAAATTTGGTCTTAATAATAGATGAAGATTATATTAACTCAGGATTGCAAGAAATTTTAAGCTCAAAAAATATTAGCGCTTTTTCTCCTTCCATTGAAGCTATAGGAATTAGTGCTTCAAAATCGGCAGCAAAAAGATTTATGTATAAAAATAAAATAAGAACCCCCAAGTTTTTGGTTGCAGAAAAACCGCAAATAGCTGTTGAATATTTTAAGCAAGCTAATACTATTCAAGTTATTAAGCCTGATAATCATTCATATCAAGAATGTTCATTGGCCTGTGAGACATTGGGTGCGGCGCAAAAAATTATAGCTGATTTTTTTAACAGCGGTAATAAAAAAATATTAATGGAAGATTATGTTGAAGGAAAAAACATCTCAATTTGGGTTTTGTCTGACGGATATAGCGCAAAAATTATAGGTAAAAGCGTGAAATATCATAACGATGTTGCATATTTTAACCCTGAATTCATTGATGAGGAATTGGAAAATAAAATTTACAATGAAATGATTATGCCGACAATAAGAGCTTTATCAAATCAAGATGAAGAATATATTGGCATTTTGGGGTTTGATATTATTTTAACTTATGATAATGATTTTTATTTGTTGAGCTATAACAGCTTTTTTGATGATATTAATGTTGATTTCTATACAAAAGGTTATGACATCAACTGGGCAGAAGTTTTTGACAGCGTAATTGTGGGAGATGTATTTTTAAAATATCAATTTAAGCCGAAAGATGAATATATGATGACGATAAGACAAAATGAAAAAATTGAATTTTTATCGGCAAAAACAAAAACAAATTTAAAAAGATATTTAAAAGAATTGGAATTTAATACAACCGAATTAGAGGAAGCGCAAAGAAGATGGAAATTTTAAGTATAATTCCTGCTCGTGGCGGTTCGAAAGGAATTAAAAGAAAAAATTTAAAGCCGATTTTAAATAAACCTCTTGTGGCATATACTATTGAGGCATCTTTAAAATCTAAATATATTACAAAAACAATTGTTTCATCAGAGGATGATGAGATTTTAGAGGTTTCAAAAAAATACGGAGCGGAAATTTTAAAAAGACCGCAAGAATTAGCTCAAGACACAACAAAAACTGCTCCTGTTATGTTGAATGTAATGGAGGAATTGGAAAAAGGCGGCTATAAGGCCGATTATGTTGTGTTATTACAGCCGACTTGCCCGTTAAGAGATGAAAAATATATTGATAGTGCTTTTGAGTATTATTTCGAAGCTCAAAATAAGGGTTATGACAGTTGTTTTAGTGCTTTTAGTTCGGGTTATACCCACGCTAAATGGCGAATTTTGCACGATAATAAATTAGAAGCGCTTTATGATTTTAGAATTCGCCCAAGGCGTCAAGAAACAGAACAACATTACAAGATGATAACGGAAAATGGTGCATTTTATGCGCTTGAATGGGAAACAATGAAAAAAACAAAAGATTTCATCGGATTTAACCCTATAGCATATATTACTCCGAGAGTTATTGATATAGATACAATTGAGGATTTTGAAAAAGCAGAAGAAATAATTAAAAATAGAATGAAATAAATAAACCATGCAATTAAGTCTAGATTTAAATATAAAAAATGAAACTCCTGAAATTTTCTTGAGTAACAAAAAGCCTTTAATGCTCGATGTTTTGCCTGATAATTGTATAATAGCGGATATAGAAACAACGGGTTTTAGTGCGGAAAAGGATTCCATAATAGAAATTTGCGCTCTCAGGGTTGTGGAAAATAAGGTGGTCGAAGAATTTTCTTCTTTGGTAAAACCTGAAAAAGAAATTTCGAATTATATTTCAAATTTGACAGGCATAACTATGGAAATGACAAAAAATGCGCCTAACATTAAAACGGTTTTAAGTGATTTTTGTAATTTTGTTCAGACAAATCCGATAGTTGGGCATAATATTAAATTTGATTTATCTTTTATAAACAGAAAATTAAAACAAATTTATGAAAGAACATTGCCAAATGATTACTCAGACACATTAATGTTTGCAAGAAAAATATATAAAGAGCTTAATTCACACAAATTAACCAATATTGCAAGATATTTAAATATCGATACCACAAATGCCCATAGGGCTTTAAAAGATTGTTACATGACATATCAAATAATAAACGACATGAAAGAAAAAAGCGCAGATTTGTAATCTTGCGCTGATATTTACATTATGAAATTATTTCCGTATTTAAGTGAGCCTGTAAGATAGCACTCCCTTAGCGTTGAACGTAAATTTTTATATGTTTTCCTGTTTGCGCCATGTTGCGTTTCTTCAATGTTTGCCTTTGACGTTATATATTTATTTGCAACTAATTTAGAGCTTATATTTAAATCAAGATTGATTAATATTGAAGTGGTTCTGCTATCTACGCTTGCTGCCATAGTTTACATCCTTTTATTCTTGATATACCTTACATATATATAAAAACTTTTTTTAAAGAGATATATCAAAATTATATATTTTTGTTACATTTGTTTACATTAGCTCATAATCAGTCAGATTTACGGTTTTCAA
The DNA here is from genome assembly GCA_949282195.1 of uncultured bacterium. Taxonomy (GTDB): domain Bacteria; phylum Cyanobacteriota; class Vampirovibrionia; order Gastranaerophilales; family Gastranaerophilaceae; genus RUG14156. The sequence continues at coordinate 64,000 of CASDOW010000009.1, forward strand.
GCTATGCCTTAAATTATTATTTTCATCCTTAAAATGAATTTTGATGTAATTTCTTGTAGTTGCGCAATATAAACCTGTTTTTTTTGATTTTCTTTCAATTAAAATTTCAGCTGAAGTATTTTTATTTTTTTTCAAAAATTCTTTGTGTAGTTTGTTTGATAAATCCATTACTAGATGACATCTTGTTGTTTTAATTGAATCTTGAATTTGGTTTTCCATATAGTATGCAGGGGTTTTCTCTCTTTTTGAATATGGAAAACAGTGAATTTGAGACATTTTTGCTTTTTTTAGGTTTTCATAGGTTTCATTGAAATCCTCATCAGATTCATTAGGAAAGCCGACAATAATATCGCAGCCTAAAAAAGGCAGATTGAAATTTTTGTGTAATTTTTCGATAGTTTTAAGAGCTTCATCTGATGTATATTTTCTATTCATTGCTTTAAGGGTTTTGTCGCACAATGATTGCAAAGACAGATGAAAATGCGGACAGAATTTTTTAGATTTTGATAAAAATTCAATCATTTCATCATTTATTTCGTTGATATATAATGAGCCAAGCCGATAACGAGGAATTAAAGTTTTTTCAATTTCTTTTAGCAAATCTAATAAATTTTTATTAAATTCCAATCCCCATTGACCGATGTGTATTCCTGTTAAGACAATTTCTTTTATACCTTTATTAGAAATTAATTCAATTTGTTTAAGTATATTTTCAACACTGTTTGAACGGGAATTTCCTCTGGCATAGGGGATAATGCAATATGAACAGCGGTTGTTGCAGCCGTCTTGAATTTTTATACTAACTCTTGTCGATGTTGGATTTAGCAAAAATTTATTTTCGAAATTTTTAATTGCAAAAATGTCTTGAACAAAAAAGTTTTCATCATTTGAAAAAAGTTTTTCAATGTATTCTTTGATGTTCATTTTTTCGCTATTTCCCAAAATTAAATCAATATTGGAATAATCAAAAGAATTGTGCTGTTTATAAGTTTGAGCAACGCAGCCTGTAAGAATTGTTTTAATTTTGGGGTTTGTTCTTTTGGCTTGTTTTAACAGATAAGAAACTTGTGAATCAGTGTGGGAAGTAACCGAACAGGAGTTTAGTATATAAATATCGGCATTTTTAATATCGGATATGTTTTTATAGCCAAAAGAAACAAGTTCGTTTGAGATTATTTGCCCTTCAAGTTGATTTTGTTTACATCCAAGAGATTTAATAAAGAATGTTTTCATACAAAAATTCTACCATGAAAATCACCCCAAACGAGCGAACTTTAGTTCACAGGGTGAACTTAGTGAGCGAAGTTTGGGGCATAGGTGTGTGAAGCTCGTGACGGCAGACCGTTGAGGTCTGGCGGACAGAGCGGATACCGTACCGAATTAACGAGCGAACTTTAGTTCACAGGGTGAACTTAGTGAGCGAAGTTTGGGGCATAGGTGTGTGAAGAACCTTTCGAAGTTTGAATTGCGGCGCGACGCGCCCAATGAAAACGAGAGAGGCATAGGTGTGTTCCGAGAACGCCGAAGCGCTGAGCTTTGGCGTTTGAGAAACCGTACCAAAGCGACGTAGAAATTTGCACGTAGTGCAAATTTTACAGGAGCACGTATGCGGCAAGCGTGGAGCTTGGCGCAAAGCACGGAGTCCGTACCGAATTAACGAGCGAACTTGAATGCGTAAGCCGTGTGTGAAAACAAAAGCAAGTGTTGAACTTGCTTTTGTTGCAACCTTACGAAATCGCCGTAGGATAATTGAGGCTGTTTGGCGACTTTAGCCAA
>CASDOW010000010.1 GCA_949282195.1 uncultured bacterium
TCATATATGCCACCAGTGGCGAAATTGGTTTATAATTTCTTTGAATTTTTTTCAAAAATTCAACGGGCCACATCGGCATTTAGTCTTATTTAATTGTCAATTGTGCTAATATTAACTAATTTGTCACAATGTATCGACAAAAAACATTATATAACAAACAAATTATTTTTCCAACTCTTGTTTTAATAATTTGTTTAATAATTGAGGATTGGCTCTGCCTTTTGTTTCTTTCATTGCTTGACCAACAAAGAAACCGAATAACTTATCTTTTCCGCCCTTATAAGCTGCAACTTGTTCAGGATTGTCGTTGACAATTTTTTGTACAATCGGCAAAATTGAGCTTTCATCTGAAATTACGGAAAGTCCTTTTTCTTCAACGAGCTCTTGAGCGTCTTTTCCTGTTTTTAGAATGTCAATAACAAGGCTTTTGGCAATATTGTTTGAAATTGTGCCTTTTTTTAATAATCCTAATAATTTTGCAAAATTTTCAACAGTTAATTTTGAATTTTCTATTGAAATTTTTTCTTCTTTTAAAAACGCTGCAACTTCACCCATTAAGAAGTTTGAAGCTGTTTTAGCGTCAACATTTGTTTTTAATAGTTCATCAAAATATTTTGCCATTTCAATTTGATTTACTATAACACTTGCGTCATATTCGCTTAAGCCTGCCTTTTGGTATCTTTCCATTTTTTCATCAGGTAATTCGGGCATTTTGCTTCTTATTTCTTCAATCCATTCTTTTGAAATTTCAAGAGGCATTAAATCCGGCTCAGGAAAATAACGATAGTCATGCGCGTCTTCTTTTCCTCTCATAGAGGATGTTATGCCTGCGTTATCGTCCCATAGTCTTGTTTCTTGAATTACCTCGCCGCCTTCTTCCAATATTTCAGCTTGGCGAATAAATTCGTATTCTAAGGCTCTAACTAATGAACGGAAGCTGTTAACGTTTTTGATTTCTGCACGTGTTCCAAATTCTTTTTGACCTATCGGACGAATAGAAATGTTTGCGTCTGCTCTCATTGAGCCTTCTTCGAGATTTCCATCGCAAACACCGATGTATCTTAAAATGTTTCTTAGGGTTTCAACATATTCTCTGGCTTCTTCTGGGCTTCTCATGTCAGGCTCTGATACAATTTCTAACAATGGAGTTCCGGCTCTATTTAAATCCACTAGTGAATAGCTTGAACCATATAAACCTGCTGCGCCCGCATGTACTAATTTTCCTGCGTCTTCTTCGAGGTGTGCTCTTGTAATCCCGATTTTTTTGTTTGAAATTTGTACCCAACCGCCAAGGCATATTGGCTCATCATATTGAGAAATTTGATAGCCTTTTGGCAAATCGGGGTAAAAATATTGTTTTCTGTCAAACTTACAACGGCTTGGAATGGTAGAATGTAGTGCTAGACCTGTTAAAATACCCATATTTACACATTCTTTATTTAAGACAGGTAAAACCCCCGGTAATCCTAATGTGATTGTTCCTGTTTCGGTGTTCGGGTCTTTTCCGAATTCACAGCCTTCTCTGCCAAAGATTTTGCTATTTGTTTTAAGTTGAGCATGGACTTCAAGACCGATAACCATTTCATATTTATCTTTGTAAGTTGATGTTTCTGACATTTTATCTCCTTGGAATTTTGATTTTGATATAATTTTATCATAAACAAATATTGTTTTTATTCAATCTTAATATTTTTTAAAAGCGTAAGCAATTTTTTTTAAATAAATGTTTTTTATAATATGTGGACTGTAATAAGGGAATATTATGCAACAATATCCGATAAATCCGACTTATCAAAATACTGCACAGGTTCCGCCTCAAGGACCCAATGCTGTTAGTATTAACATATATTCGCCTCAAGCATATGCTCAAGCTCCGAATTGCACTTCAAATCCTTGTCAAAATCAAGGATTTTATCCGATGTATGGTCAAAACATGAATCCTAATTTGCCTTTGTATCCTGCAAATTATAATAACATGATTAATCAGCAACCCTACATGCCAATTCAAAGCAATTTAAATTCAAATGCACCCGCAAATTTAACAGGTAAAACAGACAATAATACAAAAGAAACAGATTCTAAAGAAAACTCTAAAAATGAAGAAGCTAAGTCTATTGTCCCATTGACGGATGATTATATTAAATCTTTGGAAAATTATTTAAATGATTCAAATCCAAAGGTTCGTTTGATTGCAGCAAAAGACATAATGCAAAGATTTAAAGAGGATGAAAACCGAAAAGATAATCCAAGTTTAATTCCTTTGTTGAATAAAATCTTAAAAGACCCTTCTTCAATGGTTAGATTTTTAGGCTTGGTAACATTGCAATTGGGTTATAGTGTTGGTAATGAAGAAACAGTTCAATTATTAAAACAAATTCAAAGCCAAAATACAGATAAAATCGGTGAAGATCAATTATTGGCTTCCGAAATCCTTTTAAAATTGGCAGCACCGGAAGCACAAGAAGTAAAACAAGGTAAATAAAAATGACATTAATTTCAAAAGCAGCAGGTGGTTTAAGTATATTCTCTTGTTTAAGAGATATGCACAAGACTGCTGTTTTGACTTCTAATAACGCATATGCAAAAGCTTCGGCTGATACTTTTGTTGAATGTGCTATAGCTTCTCAAAAAACCGAAAAAATTTCATATAAAGACGCTGAAAGAAAAAATTGGTTATTAAAAAATAACTTTATGGGCGGATTAAATGAAACATTTGGACGAATAGGCGGATATTGTAGGGGATTTTTTACAACAGGCGTTCGTTATATACCAAATTTTATATTTAGTTTAGGTGCAATTATACCTAAAAATAAAGTTGTTTCTTCCATATCTACGGTTGGCCTTGCTATGGTTGAAATATGGGATTTTATTAAAAATTCTTCAGGAATTTTTGAAAGGACAGATTATTTAAAATAAAATAATTTTAAAAAATGTTAAGAAAAAATAAAATTGATAGCAATTTATTAAATTCACATGTGTTGTATAGAACGTGTGGAGATTACACAAAAAGGAGAAATCAATGATTCAACCCACAAATGCTCAACAAATATACCCACAACCTACGGGTGGAGCAAACGCAGTAAGCATTAACATATATAACCCGACAGCTTATGGCTCAACACCTCAATCAGGCACTCAAAGTGTTCCGTATAATTATCAAAATTCATTATATCAAATGCCTCAAACATCAGCATATCAACAACAAGTAATGCCGAGCGCATATCAACAATTTATGCCGATGCAAAATCCAATGGTGCAACAAGCGGTAGTTCCTCAACAACCGATTGTATTCCAACCGGCTCAAGCAGATATGACACAAACATTAGAAGCTCCGGCTCCTCAAATGATGCCAGAGAGTGTTATGACACAACCTCAACAACCTCAAATTGTTGAACAACAACCACAACCGGTTGAGCAACAACCTCAAACTCAAGCAGTTGGGCAACAACCTCAAGTTGAAGCAACAACTCCTCAAGAAGTTCCAATGACAATTAATACTGATGAGTTAATTCAACAATTAAAAGACGCTGATGCAGATAAAAGAGCAGCTGCAATTAATCAATTAGCTGCTTATGCTCAAGCAGAACCGAAAGTTGCGCTACAAGTTGTATCTGAACCTGTAATGAATGCATTAGTTGACGTAATTAAAGAAGATACAAGCAATCTTGAAGGTCCGACAGATAAACAAATTGCTGTAGCTGAAAAAATCACAAAAGGTGAAAAATTAACTCCTGAAGAAGAAGCTTTATCAGAACAATTATCTCCAAGAGATAAAGCAAATAAAAACAGAATTTTTGCCCTATATACATTAGCAATGATTCAAAAACTTCAAAGAGATGAATTAAATCAATATATTGAAATGCAAAAAGCAAACGGTGAAAAACCAATCGCTCCTTTGACTTTAAATGATTTAGTAGGTTTTAATGAAGTTGTAAATGTAATTAACAATGATTCAAGACCTGAAGTTAAGGTTGCAGCTATCCAAGCTCTTCAATATGTTGCTGAACCTCAAGATAAAGAAAATGTTAAACAAATTTTAGCACAATCTTTAAACTCAGGCGATGAAGCAGTTAAAGCAGTAGCAGATGAAACAATGGCTAAATTTGATAACACAATCAATTTCGAAACTGCTCAAGCCCAAAATGCCGATAATGCAATAAAATTTGAACCGGCACAACAACAAGCAAATACTGCTGCATAGTAAAAACAAAAAAGCATTAAGTGGGAAATAAAAGACCTGATTTTAAATCAGGTCTTTTTATGTGGTTTAATTTTAATTGAATATATATTCACATATGCCCAATATGAGGACAAGATTTTTTTAATATAGTTTTTTGTTTCTAAATAAGGTATATTTTCAATAAAAACATCTATTTCATCTGATGTTATTTTTGGATTATTGAGCCATTTGTCAATATTTCCGGGGCCGGCATTATAAGCTAAAATTGCAAGATATTCATTTCCTTTAAAATATTTAATCAGATAATTAAAATATTTCATTCCTATTCTTATATTTTCGCTATCGTCAAGAAGAGTTTCTTTTGGTATCGGTTTGTTTTCAATATAGCTTGCAGTGGGTTGCATTAATTGGCTTAAACCTATTGCGCCGACTGAGCTTTTGGCTTCTTTGTCAAAATGACTTTCTTCTCTTATAAGACTCAAGAATAAGTATGGGCTTAGTTTATAATCTTTTGCATAATCGTTGATAATGTTTTCAAATAGTATAGGATACATTAATTTTAATTCATAGTTTGAAAATGATAGTTTTTGTGTTTTTTTGTCATTTTTTTCATCATGTTCAATTGTGTATTTTTTTAGTAATTCATTTTTTGCAAGATTGATTGACTTAGGGTAATTTTGTTTTTTGTATGCTACCCAAGATTTTATAAATTCATCATTTATTTTTAAATCGTCAATTGTATTGTAGTCGTTGTTATCAGCCAAAAGAATAAGAAAATTTTCTTTAAATAATTGTTTATTGATAGAATTTATGTTATAGCTTACGATTGCCTTTTTTGTTATCATTTTTTTTGCTTTAGACATTTTTAACTGTCGTGCTGCTAAAAATGAATAATAGTTTAAAGGATAGTTGTTTATTACCGAATAAAAAACTTCTCTCGCTTGTTTGTTTTTCTTTTCTTTAAGAAGGGCTTTTCCGTACCAATAAGCAACTCTTGGCGCATCAAGGGAATTGAAATAAATTTCTTTATGAGCTTTGGCAAGTTGTTCGCAAGTTCTGTATCTTTTTTCGTGGTAATTATACCAAAATACTTCCCATAGTGAATTTGATGCCCAAATTGATGTCGGATAGTTATTGATGATTGTTTCATAGAGTTTAATTGAGCGGATTGAAGTGCTGGATTCGGCCAGCATATATGTAACTGTGGGATGTATATATGAATTTGTGTATTTTGTGTATAAATCTTGAAGGGTGGTTATTTTGTCGGCATTTGTTATGGAAATTAATCTGTCTATTTGAGTGGTGATTTCTTTTTCATCTGTTGCGCTGACTTTTAAATCAAGCCCTTTTAAAATGATTTGCTTTTCTTTATCGTATTGTTTTAGTGATTTATAGCATTGAGCAATATTAGCCCAGTTTTTTGAAAAACTCGTGTTTTCATATGCTTTTAGTGCTTCAGTGTAATTATTATTTTTAAAATATGCTAATGCAACAATTTCCCAATCATCTTTAGTAAATTGTGTTTGAAATTTTTTAATTTCATCAAGGGAATTGATTGCAAATTTGCCGTTTGGTGCATAAGTAAGATATTCAATATATTTTTCTTTTGCAAGAATGGGTTTTGTTTCTTTTAAGATTTGAGCAAGTTTATATTCGCTTGCAATTGCGAAATCACTTTCGGGGTAGTTTTTTTGAATATAGTTATATTTTTTTTGAAGTTGAGTTTTGGAGTTTGTGTTTAATTCATCGCTTAAGTTTGCTTCATTATATAAAACATAAGGCCGCAAGTTTTTATCTTTTGTTAGTTTTACTAATTCTTTTATTTTTTTGTGTGCTGTTTTTTTGTCTTTTAAATTGTTTGCACATTGAAATTCTTTTAATAAAGATAATTCATAAAGTTTTGAAATACGTTTTATTTGCGAAAAATTATAATAGGCATCTTGATAGTTTTCTTGGTTATAAAACATCATTCCTTGAGAGTAGTATTTTTGCCATTTTTCTTCTTGACTGATTTTTAAAATAACAAAAGTTATTGTTGTTATTAATGCCAGTATTAAAGCCAGTATTATTTTTAAATATTTCTGCATAAAATAATTTTACTTAAATCGGTATTTAAGCTCAAACCTGTAAATTTTTGTAAAATATAATCGATTTTAAAATTTTAAAATCGATTATATAATTTATTATGTATAACCTTTTTTTGGATTATTTTTTAGATTTTTAATTGTATTAATCTAATATGATTATAAAAAGTTATGTGTATTTGCCTTATGAGTATGTGCTGATAAGGTTTAGTAATTAGTATCTTTAATAAAGAAATATGCTTTAGGATGAGCGCAAACAGGGCATACTTCGGGAGCTTCTTTGCCTTCTAGGACAAATCCGCAGTTAGCACATTCCCAATTTTGTTTTTCATCTTTCTTAAAGACTTCATTGTTTTCAAGGTTTTCAAGAAGTTTTTTATAGCGTTGTTCGTGATGATTTTCAATTGTTGCAACACCTCTAAAAAGTCTTGCGATTTCATCAAAACCTTCTTCTTCGGCAATTCGAGCAAACTCCGGATACATTGAAGTGTGTTCATAGTTTTCGCCTTGAATACAATCTTTTAGATTTTCTTCGGTTGATTTAATTACGCCGCCTGATAAAATTTTAAACCAAAGTTTAGCATGTTCTTTTTCGTTGTTGGCAGTATTTTCAAAAATTTGAGCTATTTGAACATAACCTTCTTTTTTGGCTTTTGATGAATAATAGGTGTATTTGTTTCTTGCTTGAGATTCACCGGCAAATGCCGCCCATAAATTTTTCTCTGTTTGAGTACCTTTTAAATCTTTCATCTTATTACTCCTTTATTGCATTTTCACAGTCTTTACAGATACCGTCTTTGTTTAATTCTCTATATTTCCAGCAGCGAGCGCATTTTTCGCCTTTTGCTTTTAATACTTTAACTGTGTATTCGTCTTGAGAATATTCATTTAGGATATCTTCATTGTTTTCATTTGAAGTGTAAACATGAGATACAATATATAAATCGCCCAATAGTTTAGAATACTTGTCTAAAAGCATAATTTTTTCTTTATCTGTTGAGGTGATAACGATATCTGCTTCAAGAGATGAACCGATAATTTTAGGGTCAGATGAGCGCAAAGGTTCAATTGCTTTTGAAACGATTTCCCTTGTTTTTAAGAGTTTTGAAAATTCTTCATCAAGACTTTCATTAATCCATTCAGGCTTAACTTTTGCCCAAGGTGTTAAAAGAGCAGATTTGCATTCTTTTTGATTTTCAGGCATGTTTTGCCAAATATCTTCAGCTTGATGTGGCATAACAGGAACTAATATGCTGATTAATGTATGCAAAATTTCATACATAACAGTTTGACAAGCTCTTCTTGATAGAGATTTTTTGCCTTGGGTATATAATCTATCTTTTACGATGTCAAGATAGAATGAGCTTAAATCTGTGCTTGCGAAATTTTGCAAGTGTTGGAAGTATTTATAAAACTCGTAAGTTTCAAATGCGCTATCAACATTTTGGATTAATTGAGCAAGTCTTGATAGAGCAAATTTGTCAATTTCTTCAAGATTGTCATATTCAACATAATCTTTTTTAGGGTCAAAATCATATAAATTTCCCAATAAAAATCTTATTGTATTTCTTGTTTTTTTGAATACTTCAACAAGCTGTTTGATTAAATTATCGCCGATTTTAACGTCGTTTCTGTAATCAACGCTTGCTGCCCAAAGTCTTAATACGTCTGCGCCATAAACTTTAATTACTTCTTGGGGGGCAACGATATTGCCTAATGATTTAGACATTTTTCTGCCTTCGCCGTCTAATACAAAGCCATGGGTTAAGACTGATTTATATGGAGCTGTATTATCCGTTGCGCTTGCAATTAATAAAGATGATTGGAACCAGCCTCTATGCTGGTCAGAGCCTTCTAAATACATATCAACAGGTATAACAGGGCTTCCGTCAGTTTGAAATTCATTTTTTCTTGCCTTAACAACAGCATCCCAAGACGCACCTGAATCAAACCAAACATCCATGATATCATTTTCTTTTTCGAATTCATTACATCCGCATTCGCATTTATAGCCTTCAGGTAAAAAGTCTTTAGCTTCATATTTTACCCAAGCGTCAGAGGATTCATTTTTGAATTTTTCAGAGATTAATTTGATTGTTTCATCATTGATGATTGGTTTTTTGCATTTTTTGCAATATAAAATAGGAATAGGTACACCCCAAGCACGTTGTCTTGAAATACACCATTCAGAGCGGTTTTCAACCATGTTTGAAATTCTTTTTTCGCCTGAAGCGGGGAACCAATCTACTTTTTTAATGTTTTCTAAGACGTTATCTTTGAACATTGAAACTTTTACAAACCATTGAGGAGTAGAACGATACATTACAGGGTTTTTACATCTCCAGCAATGAGGATATGAGTGCATAATTTCTTGTGATTTAATTAGGGCACCTTTTTCTTTTAATCTGTCTATAACGATTTTATTTCCTTTATAATACGGAACACCCTCTAAATCTTCTACTTCATTTGTCCAGCAGCCTTTTGAATCAAATGGAGAGAATGTTTCAAGACCATATTTTTGTCCAACTTCCCAGTCTTCAAGACCATGACCTGGGGCAGTGTGAACTGAACCTGTACCAGCGTCTAAGGTAACGTGATCACCTAAAATCAAAAGAGAGTCTTTATTGTATAGTGGGTGTTTAGCTTTAAAATATTCAAATTCTGAACCTTTAAGCTCACCCAATTTTTTAACATTTTCCCATTCAACATCTTTTAAGAATGCGTCCAGAAGGTCGCTTGCAACAAAATAATTATTTCCTTGATATTCAAAAATTGTGTAGTTAAATCTTGCATTCAAGCAAATACCAAGGTTAGATGGAATTGTCCAAGGTGTTGTTGTCCAAATTATTGAATAAAGTTTATTGGATGAAGTTATGTTTGCTTTTTGATAAAGCTTTTCATAATCTTGCATTTCAAATCTAACATAGATTGATTCTGATGAAATATCGCTATATTCAACTTCTGCTTCAGCTAAAGCTGTTTCACAGCTTGCACACCAATAAACAGGTTTTAAACCTTTTTGGATGTACCCTTTTTTATACATTTGCCAAAATAGTTCAACTTGACGAGCTTCATATTCAGGGGCAATTGTTAAATAAGGATGTTCCCAATCGCCTAAAACACCAAGACGTTTAAAATTTTCTTCTTGTCCTTTTAGATTTTTTGCAGCAAACTCTCTGCATTTTTGTCTTAATTCTTGAGGCGTTAAGGCATTTCTGCCGCCTTTAATGTTTTTTACAACAGCGTTTTCAATTGGAAGCCCATGGGCATCATATCCAGGTACATAAGGGGTATAGAAGCCTAATTGAGTTTTGTATTTTAAAACAATATCTTTTAAAATTTTATTTAGGGCATGCCCGATATGGATTTTATCAGAGCTTAAATAAGGAGGACCGTCATGTAAAATGAAACTTTTATTTCCTTTATTTTTTTCAAGCATTTTTTCATAAATTTTATTTTCTTCCCAGAATTTTTGAATTTCAACTTCTCGAATTGCAGCATTTGCACGCATTGCAAGAGTTGTTTTCGGAAGATTAAGAGTATCTTTAAATTGTTTTTCTTCAGTCATTTTAATTCCTCGTATATTTGTTTGTTAAATTAATTATACAATAAAATGTTTTATAAAGTTAATTTAAATAAATTGTCTTACTTTCTTAATGAATTATTATTTTGTTTATGATAGGATTATCCATATTAAAGACTTGAGGAGGATTTAATGGCTCTAATTGATATTTTACTTAAAATTTTTAAAGACCCAAATGTTAGAAAAATAAATAAAATAATGCCTATCGTCGATAGGATTAATGAAATAGAAGAAGAATATTCCAAACTCACAGACGAACAGTTAAAAGCTAAAACTCAAGAGTTTAAAGCAATTCTTGCAAAGCGTCCTACTTCATCTGATATTAAGCAAGACAGAATTTTAGAAAAACAAGCTCTTGATGAAATTTTACCAGACGCTTTTGCTACTGTCAGAGAAGCTGGAAAAAGGGTTTTAAACCTCAGACACTTTGATGTTCAATTAATTGGCGGCATATTTCTCCATGAAGGTCATATTGCTGAAATGAGAACAGGGGAAGGTAAAACTCTTGTTGCAACTTTGCCTGCATATTTAAATGCATTGACAGGTAAAGGGGTCCACGTAATTACTGTTAACGATTATCTTGCAAAGCGCGATAGAGATTGGATGGGTAAAATTTATGAATTTTTGGGCTTAAGCGTGGGTGTTATTTTATCAAGCGGTGAATATAACAGCTATGAAAATAAAAAAGAAGCCTATAATTGTGATATTACCTATGGAACAAACAACGAGTTCGGCTTTGATTATTTAAGAGATAATATGGCGTCAGATATAAATTCTTTGGTTCAAAGACCATATAACTATGCAATTATAGATGAAGTTGATTCAATTTTAATTGATGAAGCAAGAACACCTTTAATCATTTCAGGGCGTCTTGAAAAATCAGCTCAAACTTATCATTTAATGGCAAAAATTGCGCCATTGTTGGAAAAAGATAAGCACTATGAAGTTGATGAGAAAAATAAAAATATAATTTTCACAGAAGAAGGTGTAATAAAAGCTGAAGAATTATTGAATGTTGATGAGCTTTTTGATATGAAAACTCAATATGCTCATCATCTTTTGCAAGCCCTAAAAGCAAAAGAACTTTTTGTTAAAGATACCGACTATGTTATAAAAGATAATCAAGTAATGATTGTTGATGAATTTACAGGTCGTATCATGGAAGGTAGACGCTGGTCTGACGGGCTTCATCAGGCAATTGAAGCAAAAGAAGGCGTTGATATTCAAGATGAAACTCAAACATTAGCTTCAATTACTTTTCAAAATTTATTCAGATTATATCCTAAGCTTTCAGGCATGACAGGTACAGCTATGACTGAAGAAGCTGAATTTGGTAAAATATACAATCTTCAAGTAACTCAAATTCCTACAAATAAGCCGGATAGAAGAATAAATTATGCTGATGTTATTTATAAAACACGAGTGAAAAAATATGAACATGTTGCTCGTGAGATTGCACAAATGGCAAAAATAGGCAGACCCACTCTTGTTGGTACAATATCAATAGAAAAATCTGAATACCTGTCAAACATATTAAAGAAATTAGGTATTAAACACAATGTATTAAACGCTAAGCACCACGAAAAAGAAGCCTATATAATAGCGCAAGCAGGTAGAGTTGGGGCTGTTACTATTGCAACCAATATGGCAGGCAGAGGTACCGATATTCTTCTTGGAGGAAATGCTGAATATTTAGCAAAAGAAGAACTTGACAAAAAAGGAATTACAAAAGAACATCCAAATTATGAAAATTTGAAAAATGAAGCACTGGAAAAAGCAAGAGCAATCACTCAAGAAGAACACGATAAAGTTGTTGAATTGGGAGGATTACACGTAATCGGTACGGAACGTCATGAATCAAGAAGAATAGACAACCAATTAAGAGGTCGTGCCGCTCGTCAGGGCGACCCGGGTTCAACCAGATTTTTCTTATCTTTAGAAGATGACTTGATGAGGATTTTTGGCGGTGAAAGAATTGCAAATCTTATGACCATGCTTAATGTTGATGATGATACATCAATTGAAAACCCTTTAATTACCCGTCAAATTGAATCTGCTCAAAAGAAAGTTGAAACTTATCATTTTGATATCAGAAAATCAGTTCTTGAATATGACGATGTTATGAATATTCAAAGAGAAAAATTCTATTACCAAAGAAGAAAGGTTTTAGCTTCAACTGATTTAAGAGAAGATGTAAGATTTATGATATTAAAAGAGGTTGATAGGATTTTAGCTCAATATATAAGCAAAGACATGTCTCCTCAAGAATATGTTCATGATGATTTAGTAATGTTTACAAAAGAATTCATCAGCGTATTTCCTCAATTGAGAGATAAAATTAAAGTTGAAGACATTAAAGATTTAAGAGCTAATGAAATTTCTCAAAAACTTAAAGATATGACCCTTGAAGCATATAAGCAATTTGAGCTTGATACAATTAATGATTTTAATGCTGTAATGACAAAATATTACGGCAATGATTTTGTTGTTCAAGAGCCTTATAGAGAAGATAATATATTAAGAAGTGTTGAAAGGGATATTTTGCTTCAGGTTGTGGACGCTAAATGGATTGATCATTTAGGAAATATTGATATGCTAAAAGATTCAATCGGGCTTGTTGCATATGGTCAAAAAGATCCGTTGATTGAATATAAAAAAGAAGCATACAATTTATTTAACTCTTTAATGGCGGAAATTCAATCGGAAACAGTTCAACACTTGTTTAGAGCTAAGTTTGGTGTGCAAGTTTATGAAGAACAAAATGAAATCGGATAATTAAATTTATTAGGCAATTTTTTAATTGTTTTGGTTTTATAAATTTACGTCTATTGATATTTTGTGTGTTTAAATGATTGAAAAAGTTACAAACATTACATCCAAGATTGAATTAATGCCATATGGTTCATATGGCAATCAAGGGCGCAATAATAATCAAGAGCAAAACAAAAAAGAAGATAAATTTGATTTATTTACTAAAGACGAAAGTAAGTCAAACCCTTTTGACACCGAGCAAAACGGACAGAACAATAAAATACAGGAATATTTTAACCAACGACTTGCAAAAATCAATGCTGATATTAAAGATGTAATCTTAAGAATTCAAAAAAACTCAAAATATGTCAATTTGATTGATTCTGCAATTATTGATTCTCAGGCTCTAGTGGCAAGATATCAATATAATAAAACACTGCCTTTAGAGGAAGGTAAAAACTTTAAGTTTTCAACAGATAAAGGATACTCTTCTATTGAAGTTTTTGATGTTGAAAATAATCCATTGTTAAAAGTTGATTTTGTAAAAAATTCAATTGTAAAAATAAAAGTTTATTTTGAAACTTGTTATTTTGATATATTTCTTAGAAAAGAAAGCTTCTTAAGTAGAATTTTAGGAAATAGTAAAACGCAAATTGAAAAATATCAAAAAAAAGACAGACTTTCTTCTAATATTTTAGAAGAGGTCATTTATGCTTCTGACGGTCAAATTGAAAAGTATTTATCATATCATGAAGGAAAAGTTCAGTCTGAAATTTTGTTTGATTTATCAATAGCTCAATTTAGACCTGATCAAAAAGATAAATTGGTTCCTCTTAAATATTCTTTATATGATGTTAAAAATGAACATAAATTGGAAAATTTAATTTATACTTATTCATTGCCTAACAGATATCAACAATATAACAACACAACAGGTAAAATTATTAAATCTTTTATATTGCAAGGTTTGAAATCGAAGGTTGTTAAATATGCATTTTTCAACAGCATAAACGGTCAAATGACTGCTTGCGGCAGTTTATAAAAACTTTTGTCTTATTTTTTTATCTGTTTCAAAGATTTCATCCAAAGTTGGATTAATTATGTTTTTAGCGTTATCAATTTCATTAAAAACAATCTTTTCTATATCAAGAAAATTTATTTCTCCTTTTAAAAATTTATATACGGCTATTTCGTTTATAGCGTTTAATATTACGGGGAAAAGCCCGCCTTTTTTGCCGCAATCTATGGTTAATTTTAATAATGGGAATTTTTCAAAATCAGGCTCTAAAAATTCGAGTTTTTTATTATAGATATTAAAACTGTCGGTTTTTATTCCTTCAAACCTTTCAGGATAGCTTAGTGCATATTGAATTGGAATATGCATTGAAGGTACTCCCATTTGAGCTAAAAACGAGCCGTCGCAAAATTCAACAAATGAATGAACTATGCTTTGAGGATGTATAACTACTTTAATGTTGTCATAGTTAAAATTATAAAGGTGATGTGCTTCAATGACTTCAAGCCCTTTATTAACAAGAGTGGCGCAATCAATTGTGATTTTTTTGCCCATCATCCACCTTGGATGTTTAAGAGCTTCTTTTGCGGAAAATTTTGACATTTCTTCTCTTGAATTATTCAAAAAAGGCCCGCCTGAAGCAGTAATCCAAAGATTTTTAGCATATGGATTATCTTTCTTGTTTAAACACTGTAAAATTGCAGAATGTTCTGAATCAATCGGGATTATAGAAACATTATTTTCTTTTGCTTTTTTCATCACAATATCGCCTGCCATAACAAGGGTTTCTTTGTTGGCAAGGGCTATTGTTTTTTTGTTTTCTATGGCTCTGATTGTTGCTCTAACTGATACTATGCCATTTGTAGCCACCACAAAAATATCTGTTTCTTCTATATTTGCAAATTCATAAAGTCCAATTTCACCACAAAAGAACTTTACATTATTAAATTCTTTTTCAAGCTTTTTCATATCGTCATAATCAGCTACACTGACATATTTGGGTTTAAATTTGATGATTTGTTCTTTTAGAAGTTTAATATTTTTTCCTGCTGCAAGTGCTAAAATATTAAATTTGTCTTTTAATTTTTCAACTACTTCCAGAGTTTGAGTGCCGATTGAACCTGTCGAACCTAATAAAACAATATTTTTCATGGTTAATTATTTTCTTTTAAACTTTCCTGTTTGATAAAATCACACATGGCTTGAAGCCTTGTGTCTTCTGTTTTTTGCATAAATTCATCTATATTTTTAATTTTACCCAATTTAAGCGCTAATTCATATAATAAAACACAATCGTTGCACAATCTGTATTTTGAATATTGAATAGAACCTGCTAAAGGCATATCTTTAGCGCAAGCACTGCAAGTAAATAATTCAAATTCGCTATCAGGGTTTTCTTCTATGTCGTCTAATTTCATTTGATAGACAACTTCTTGCATTTCTTTGGCTATTTTTTGATTATTTTCCATTATCTTCACTTAAACTACAATATATACCTTGCATTATATTTTGAAAATCTTGATCTTGCAAGCAAGAGGCACTTTTAAATATTCTGGCGATAGGCAGGTTTTTGTCGTACCACCTTCTTTTGTATCCTTGAGAAAAAAGCCCCACAACTCTATCAACTCCAAGGCTCACAGGAGAAGATTGCGGAAGTTCTCTTGAGTTTATTTTGATTGTTTCAATTATTTTTAAAACTTCGCGCGCTATGTCATAATGAGATTGCAAGGATAATTGTTTTAAAATACCCAAGACATCATCGGTATATGGCTTTGTGTCGTACCACCTTTTGTAGCTGTAGTTTTTTTCTTGCATAATTAAATTTTAAACTTATAGCTTTTCTTTTGCAATTTTGTAAACAAATTTAAATTTTAATAAATTCGCACAATATTTCATTTGATAAAAGTATGCCTTTTTGTGTCAATTTAACACCTTTTCGTGTTTTTTCCATTAGATTTAAGTTTAAGTATTTATCAAATTCTTTTTTGTATATTTCATAAATGTCAACGTTGTATTTGTTGTTGATGTTGTTGAAATTTATTCCTTTGGTTAACCTCAAGCCAAGAAAAATTTCTTCTTCGATTTTATTTTCTTTTGATAAAATTTCATATTTTTTATCAAGAGGGTTATTGATATAGTCTTTAAAATTAAAAGTGTTTGTATATCTTTTATCTTCGATATATCCGCTTGCCGATATGCCAAAACCATAGTAGTTCTTGCATTGCCAATAGGCGCTATTGTGTTTTGAAAAATAGTTTTCATTTTTTGCAAAGTTTGAAAATTCGTAGTGAATATATTTTTCTTTTAGCTTATCAATTGCAATTTCATACATTTTTGCCTGTGTTTCATCATCTGCAATATTTTCGGGCGGATATTTATAAAAATAGCTTCCTTTTTCGATTTTTAATCCGTATAAGGAAATATGAGAAGGGTTTATTTCAATTGCTTTATTTAAAGTGTTTATCCAGTTATTTATGTTTTGATTTGGCAGACCGTATATTAAATCAATACTAAAATTATCGAAGCCGGCTTTTTTAATATTTTTTATAACTTTTAGAGCTTCAAGTGTTGTGTGTGTTCTTCCGATTAGGTTTAGAATTTCATCGTCAAAACTTTGTATACCTATTGAAACTCTATTTATTCCAAGTTCTTTATAAGCTTTAAGTTTTTCATAGGAAATGTTGTGGGGGTTAATTTCTATTGTGACTTCTGTTTTAGAATTAAAATTAAAATTTTTAAGAATTTTTTCTATATCGCTAATTTCCAATAAAGAAGGAGTTCCGCCTCCAAGATAGATTGTTTTTAATGGATTATTTTTGTAAAAAAACTTAATCTCTTTATTGAGTGCCTTTATATATTCATTTTTTGCTTTTAGCAGGCTGAATGAGCAAAAGGAGCAATATTTGCATTTTTTTTCGCAAAATGGTATGTGAATATAAACACAATTTATCATTTTTACATTATAATATGAATATGAGTTATATGATGGAATCTGAGATTAATTCTCAAGCGGAAATTATAGAGAATTTAATCAATCGCTATATTTTAAATTATTGTGTTTTAATTGATATCCCTTTGTGCATTAATAGAATTGTTTTAATTGCAAGTGGTTCATCATATAACGCTGCTTTGTTTGGAAAATATTTCTTTGAAAATATATCAAATATTGAAGCAAGCTGTGAATATGCTTCTGAAATTGCCCATTCAAATTTTACTAATTTTGATAAAAACGTTTTATATGTCTTTATAAGCCAATCAGGCAACAGTGTTGACACTGTTTTAGCTATGGAAAAAATTAAAGAACAAGGTTTAAAAACTCTTTGTATAACAAATAATGAAAATTCAAAATTATACAATGAATGTGATTATAAATTTGATATTAAAGCAGGTTTAGAATATGCAATTGCTGCAACTAAAACTTTTGGTGCAAGCGTTGTTATGCTTTGGATAATTGCGCTAAAAATTGCTCAAAATAAACAAATAGATGTAACTTCTCATATTGAAAATATTGGTTCTATCAGAAAAAATATTGAAGATGCAATTTCAGATATTGAAAATTTAGATTTAGTATCAAAAATTTTATCTAAACAACAAGGGTTTTCAATATGCGGATATAATGAAAAATTTCCCATAGCACTTGAAGCTTCTTTGAAAATAAAAGAAACCTGTTATATTAATACTTGCGCTTATCCTTTGGGAGAATTTATCCATGGGCATTTTGCGCTATTAAATAAATCAAACGTGCTTTTAACTTTTTTGACAAGCGATTGTACGAATTTAGAGCGCAATTTATTAAAGAAAATTTTAAAAACATATAAAGCAAAATCCATTGTAGTTTCTGATACATATGATGATTATGATTGCGACATTTTGCTCAAATTTCCAAAATGTCAATCAAAAATCGCAACAATTGTTTCAATGATTATAGTAGTTCAAATGCTTGCTTTTAAAACTGCGCTAAGATTAAAAAGAAATGTGGATAAACCTCAAGGGCTTAATAAAGTAGTGGATGACAAGGATTTAAAATAAGTGAATATAATAGTTTGCATTAAACAAGTTCCTGATGTGGATGACATTAAATGGACAAAAGAAAATAATTTAGACAGAAATAATATGCTGTCTAAAATTAATCCTTATGATGAATATGCGCTAAATGCTGCAATTAAGATTAAATCAAGGTTTAAAGAAGCAAAAGTTACCGTAATTTCTATGGGCCCTAAGCAAGCGCAGGATGTTTTGAATTTTGCCCTTGCAAAAGGCGCAAATAGAGCTATTTTATTGTCCGATAAAGCATTTGCAGGTTCTGATACTTTAGCTACATCTAAAATTTTAGCTGCTGCAATTAAAAAATATTGCCCCGATTTTAGTTTGATTTTAACAGGGCAAATGGCTGTAGATGGAGATACGCAACAGGTTCCTTTGAGCTTGGCTCAATTGCTTGAAATACCTGAAATAACAAATATAACAGAGATTTGTAATGCCGATAAAAATGTTGCAATTGTTTCTGTTAAGACCGATTTAAAAATAGATATTTATGAAATTAATACTCCTTGTTTGCTTGCATTAAAAACTGAGTGTGAAGAAAATTATATTCCTAAAATAGATGATTATATCAGGGCGCAAAATATTCCGATTGAAGAATACGATATTAATGACATCGGCATAAATAAAGAAGATGTCGGCGTTATTGGTTCTCCTACCATGGTATATAGAGCTTTTAGACCGGAAATTCATAAAGATACAAAGGAAATAAAAGAAGATATAACAAAAAAAATCTTAGATTTTTTATTAAAGGTTGATAATAAATGAAAAAAATACTTGTATATGGCGAACTAAATTCAAAAGATAATACAATTGAAAAAGTAACATTTGAACTTCTTAATAAAGCAAGAAGATTATCTTCTGAGGCAAAAGAATTAAAACAAGATGAAGAATATATTGTGGAAGTTGTTTTTTGCGCCTCTTATCTTGTAGATGATGAAATAAATAAAGCTTTTAAGGCGGGTGCAAATAGAGTAGTCTTAATTAAAGACAGTGTTTTTGACACTTTTTATTCAACTGTTTATGCAGATGCGTTTTTAGAATATTTTGATAAAAATCCAAGCGACATTATTCTTTTTCCTGCAACCCCAAAAGGCAGGTTGATTGCCCCAAGAGTTACCGTCCAATTAGACACAGGGCTTGTTGCAGACTGCATTGAAGCTGAATTTGTTTTAAAAAATGATAAGCTTTTATTTGCTCCCACAAGGCCGACTTTTGGTTCTGAACTTATGGCAACAATATTATCTAAAAAAGCCCCATATTGCGCTACAATTCGTAAAGGTGTGTTTAAGACCGATTTTTCAAACGCAAAAACCGGAGAATTTGTTGAGTATACTCCAATTTCTTATCATGAGGATAGAATTAAATTAATTAAAACAATTTTAAATAAAGATAAAAACGATGTTGATTTTACGAATGCAAAAGTTGTTTTATGCGGCGGATACGGCTTATATTCTAACAAAAGCGATGAATACTATAAAAAATTAAAAAAATTGGCAAAAATAACAGATTCTTTTTTTGGTGTTACAAGAAAAGTTGTTGATTTTAATTTAGCCGAGCAAAAATATCAAATCGGACAAACAGGCTCGACCGTTCAAGCAAAATTATATGTTGCTTTTGGTGTATCAGGTGCAATTCAGCATATTCAAGGAATGAAAAATTCAAAAACAATAGTTGCGATAAATACGGATGAAAATGCTGATATATTTAAATATTCTGATTATAAAATAGTGGCTGATGCCAAAAAAGTTATCGATGATTTATTAATTTATTTTGATATTAAAATTTAACAATAAAAAAAAGCCGTCATAAGGCGGCTACTAGACTTGGGGAGGAGGTTTTGAGAAGGAGTTTTACTCCTTTTCAAATTTGTATATTATTTTTTTCGTCCGCAAGATTTTTTGCTTTAGAATTTTTTTTCTAAATTCCTCCAAAAGGTTGAAAAATTATAAATCCGTGAATTAAACTATCGATATTTGTTAGAATTAAATTATGAAAAGATTATTTCTTTTTGGCTTAATTGTTTGTATGTTGTGTTTTTTTAATGGTGCAAATGCAGCAACAACAAAGAAAAAAAAGCCAAAAACAAAACATAAGATAGAATTTGTAACAAAAGACAAGCATATTTTAGTCGGAGATTTATATATCGCAAATCCTCCGACTGATAAACCGCTTGTTGTTATGCTTCATTCATTTTCTTTGAATGCGCTTTCTTGGCAAACCTTGGCTCAAGAATTAAGACAAAAAGGATATAATGTTTTAGCAATGGATTTAAGGGGACATTCAAGAAGTGTTTATAATGAAAAATTAAAAATTAAATCAAGGTTTAAATTCACTAATGCAGATTGGCAAAAACTTCCGGATGATGTTATTGAATCAATTGCTTATGTAAAATCAAATTATCCTAAGATTAATACTGATAATACAATATTTATCGGTGCTGATATCGGAGCAAGCGCAGGAATTATTGCCGGAAGTACAATGAAAATAAAACCTAAAAAGTTTGTTGTTGTATCCCCGATGTTGAACTTTAAAGGGCTGTATATCCCTATAAAAATAGCAACTTATAAAGATACTAAATTTATGTTCATTTTATCAAAGACAGATAAAATCCTCTTTAGTGTTCATTCTTCTCAAAAACCGATAGTCATTACCTATCCTAAAGGCGGGCCTGGAAATCAATTGTTAAAAGTTAACCCTCAAAGTACCAATGATATTGTAAATTTTGTAATAAATAATTAAACCAAAAATACACTTCTTTTTAATGGGGAAGTGTATTTTCTTTGACAATACAGTGGTTTATCCATGGTTTTTATTCCACTTTAATTTTTTTTGTAACGTTTTCCGTAAACTTCATGGACATTTTCAATTGTTATAAATGCGTCTTTATCAATACTCACAACAAGCTCTTTGAGTTTATATAGTTCTATACGAGGGGCAATACAGTAAACCATGGTTTTTGGATTTTTGCTGTATCCGCCTTGAGCGTCAAGATATGTAACTGTTTTGTCTAAATTTTGAATTATGGCTTGACCTATTATTTTTCCTTTGTCTGAAATAATTCTGATTGATTTTTCTTCGCTTAAGCCTTGGACTATCATATCTATTGCTTTATATGCTACTACATAAGTAAGAGCTGAATACATTGCTTCTTCCCAGCCATATAAAAATCCTGCGCTTGAAAAAATAAAGATGTTGATAAACATTATAATTTCGCCAACAGAATAGGGGTATTTTTTAGATATTTTCATAGCTAAAATTTCTGTTCCATCCATGCAAGCATTATTTTTAAGAACTATGCCTACTCCGATACCTAAAATTGCGCCGCCAAAACAAGCAGCTAAAAGTAAGTCGTTTGTTATTGGAGGAATTTTGTGTGAAATATTAACGAATAATGCAAGCATACATACGCTGTATGAAGCTCTAAATATGAATGCCATTCCAAATTCATTTAGCGCAAGCATAACAAAGGGTATATTTAAAAGTACAAGGAAAATTCCTAAGTTGATTTTTGTAATATAGCTTGCCATTATTGAAATACCGACAATTCCGCCGTCAATTATTTGATTGGGCACTAAAAAACACTCTAAGGCAAAAGCTGCTAAAAATGCACCAAATGTGCAAAGTAATATGTTAATAATTAAGTCTTTCATATTTTTATGATAGAATAATTTTATGAAAAAGTATATATTCTTAATAATTATTTTACTTTTTTCTTCGGTTTTTTTGTGTGGATGCACTAAGAAACAAGGTAAAGTATCGGATTTAGAAATAATTAAAAACAGAGGATATCTGATAGCAGGTGTTAAGACAGATTCTCCTCCTTTTGGTTTTTATAAAAATAATGAATTAAAAGGTATTGATATTCAAATTGCTCAATATATAGCTGATAGTATTTTTGGTTTCGAATCTCCTCAAAATGTTAAGTTTGTTAGTGTTAATGCTCAAAACAGAATTGAAAAATTGAATTCAAAAGAAGTGGATATTTTGGTTGCTACAATGAGCATTAACGATAAAAGAAAAATGGTTGTAGATTTTTCAATTCCCTATTTTGTGGCGAGTCAAAAACTTATGACATCTAAAAATTCTAAAGTTAATGGATTAAGATATTTTAATAAAGGTGGAAAACTTGCCGTTATAATGGGTACAACAGGAGAAAAAATAGTAAGGCTTGTTATTCCGAATGCTAACATAATCGGAGCTAAAACTTATTATGAAGCTTTTAAATTTTTAAAACAAAATAAGGTAGATGCAATAATCGGGGATGATTGTATTTTAGAGGGGTTGAATGACGGCAGATATAAGATAATAAATCGGGCGTTTTCAAAAGAATATTATGCAGTTGCAGTGAGAAAAACAGACTTATCGAAAGAATTATTGGAAGAAATTAATTCTATAATTGCTTTTGTTTTAGATGAAAAAAAGTTAATTCTTGTTAAGAAACCCTTAACAATTTAGTTAAACATTATTTTTCATTTATAATATTAATGTATAAATAAAGCAAATATGGATGAGTAGATGGATAGAGATAAAACAAAAATAAAGTTGTTTTTTTGGTATACGGTTTTATGGGTATTTTTATTTATTGCGCTATATCTTAGTTATGGTGTTTATTTTGTTGATTTATCTTCTACAAAATCAAAATGGATTGCGCTTTTTTCAGGCGCGATAGCGTTATTGTTTTCAGCATGTAAGATATGCGAAATTTCATACAATAACAATAAATATCCTGCACTCGATAAAATTATTGCATATTTTTATAATGGGGTTAGCTTATTTTTTAAAAGAGAAAATAAATTTTTATTTTTTGTTATTTTTTTAATAGCTATTTTATTAATTAAACCTTTGGGAGTTCCTTTTGTATTTTGTTATTTAACAGGCACTATATTTGCTGTTTTTTGTGGGTTTATCGCTAATTTTATCGCAACAAGAGCGGCAGCAAAAATTTCAAAAGAAAACGGTTCAGGTATAAATTTTGGTTTTAAGGTTGCATTTAATTCAGGTGTTGCTATTGCAATGGCTATTGTGGGTTTGGCTTTAATTCCTTTGGCGGTTTTATACCATGCTTATAAAGATTATCTTGTAATAGACGGTTTTGTATTAGGGGCTTCAATTGTGGTTTTATTTTCTAATATTGGCGCTTCTATTGCAAAAAAGGCAACATCCGGTGCTATCGAGTTGGTTAATCAATTGGAAGGCGAAGTTAGCGTTTATGATAAAAGAAATCCTTTATTGCTTTTATCCGGAATAACAAAAAGTATTTTTAAGGTTAACGCTTTATCTTTAGATATGTTTTTGTCTTTTTGCGCTGTAATAGTTGCTTCTATGTCTGTTGGCGCTATGGCGCTTAATTTAATGGGGGCATTTTTACCTTTAATTATTGCTTCAAGCGGAGTTTTTGCTTCTGTTATAGTTATTTTATTTATTAAAATGAATAAAATCAAAAATCCAATGAAAGCACTTTTTATATCAGGATTTTGCACAATCATATTATTCTGTATTTTTTCTTATTACGTTATAAACACTTGGTTTATGGGTGATTTAGGATTGTTTTATGCAATTGTGGTTGGTTCATTGTGTGGTTTTATAGTTTGTTTTATAAATGCAAATTATATATTTGATAAATTTAAACCTGTAAAAAATGTTGCAAATTCTGCTATTGCAGGGCTTTCTTTTTGTATTATCCAAACCGTAAAAGAAGGTTTTATGGGAGTATTTTTGCCTGTTATAGTAATTGCAATTTCAATTATTGCTTCTTTTATATTGGCAGGCGGAATACAAGCACCTTTGATTGGTGTTTATGCAATAACAATTGCAATATTAGGCATGATTTCAACTTTTGGAATTATGATGTGTATTAATATTTTTGCGCTTGTTTCAAATGATATTGATGTTGTTTCAAATACCTATGAAATAGGTGAAGAAATAAAGAATGATGAAAATATAGGAATGTTGGGGCAAATTGGTTATTATATTATTTCTTTAGGTAAGAATTTTTTAACGACAACAGCAATATTAACTGCTTTAAGTGTTTTAATTGCATTTAGTGTAAATGTGCAGTTAGAACAAATTGATATCATTAATCCTTATGTGCTTGCGTCTTTGTTTATTGGTGCAGCTTTGCCTTATTTGTATTGCTCGTTTATTTTAAGCGGTGTATCTAAAACTGCTTCAAGATTAATTTTGGAGGTAAAAAATCAATTTAAAAGATTTCCGCAAATTTTGCGCTATGAAATGCGCCCCGATTATGAAAAATGCGTTTGTGTTGCTGCAAATACTTCTTCTATACAGATAATTTTTTACACTGTAATTGTTGTATTTATATTTTTAATTATAGCTTTTAAATTGAGCTCAGAGGCTTTAGGCGGATTTATATTTGGTGCAATATTATCAGGCAGCGCTTTATTATATTCTTCTTTGAATTCTGCAATTGTTTCAAAAGCGGCTAAGAAATATTTTAAAGATGAATTTATAAATGCACCAATTTCAACACAATATAGCATTTTAGAACAAAATAATAGTATTTATTCTCATTTAAAGGATTTAATAACTCCTTGTTTGTCTTCGTTGTTGAAATTTCTTGCGATTTTAGCTATGGCTTTATCGCCTGTATTTATGTAAAATTATTTAAAAGGAGTTTAAATGGGTATTAGTTCAGAAATATTTACAATTTCATCTAATGGATTTGATGATTTGATAGATATAACTTCTAAAGTTCAAGACATTGTTTCAAGGATTAATAAAGAAACTGCCTTGGTTAACATATCTGTTATTGCTCCAACTGCTTCTGTAATTACTTTGGAAAATGAATCAGGACTTGTTGGTGACTTTCCTTCTGTATTGGAAAATATTGTTCCTGTTAACAGGGTCTATAAACACGATATATCCTGGCATGAAGGTAACGCTCATGCACATTTAAAAGCGGCATTATTGGGTAATAATATTACTCTAAGCGTTGTAAATACTAAAATTGCCCTTGATGCCAATCAAAAAATCGCCCTTATAGATTTTGATGTTAAGCCAAGTTTAAGAAAAATAGTTGTTTCAGTTATGTATTAAAGAAAAAATCATGAGTAATTTAAAAGAACAAATTAAATTTTATACTAATTTATTAAAAGATGATGAAATACTTTTATTGAAGTCTAAAGACTCTTATTTCAAAAGCCATTATATAGGTTCACCCTTAAATGTTTTGACAAATTTTTCAGGCACAGAAGGTGAAGCGATTATTGATAAAACAGGTAAAATTACAATTTTTGTTGACACAAGGTATCATATTTTAGTTGAAAAACAAGTCTTTAAGGATGTTTCAATATATAAAATGGAGCTTGGCGAAACTTTTTTTGATGCCTTTAAAAAGAAATATAAAAAAAATACAATAATGCACGTGCCAAGTGATATTTCTTTAAATGAGTATTGGAAATTGGATAAATATTTTGATTTAAGAAAATATACGCCCGAAAACAAATTTGTTAAAAATTTGGATTTAGATAAAAAGGCTAAGTTATTTTTGGTTGATTTAAATATAGAAAAAAATGATTTTAATTATAAAATACAAAAATTGAAAAAAATTAATAAAAATATTCAAAGAATGTTGGTTTTTAATCTTGATGAAATATCTTATTTGACCAATTTAAGAAGTTATCAAATGAAGTATTCTTCCAATTTTCGCTCAATTTTGTATTTGGATTTTAGCTTAGATAATTATGTTTTATTTTTGGATAAAATTCCTAAAGATATTCAAATTGATAGTTTGAAGTTTATGAAATTAAAAGAATTTTCGGGTTTTATTCAGTCTGTTAATTCTGAAATTTCAATAAATATAGATGAAATAAGTCTTGAACATTTTTTGATTATTAAAAAAATAAAAGAATTAAAACACAATAATCTTCCGCTTATTTCTTCAATTAAACCAAAAAGCGTTATAGAACATATGATTTTCGCTTCAAAAAGAACGGATTTAGCAATATATAATTTTAAAGAACAACTCAAGGAAGGCTTAAGCGAGTTTGATTTAGTTGAAATTTTTGAAAATGAATTAATTAAACAAGGGGCTAAAATGCCTTCTTTTAAAACAATACTTGCAATTGATGAAAACACTGCTTCAATTCATTATTCAAGCTATGATAAAAATAAGCTTTTAAAGCAAGAAAGCCTTATTTTGCTTGATTGCGGCGGGTATTATGAAGGCGGATATGCAACAGATATAACAAGAACCTTTTATTTTGGCTCTAATCCAAAACCAATATATAAAACGATTTATACAAATGTATTAAAAGCATTTATTGCTTGTTATATTTCTGAAGAAAATAATGCTAAAAAATTGGATTTAATGGCAAGAGAAGTCTTAAAACCTTTTGAAGATGACGGATTTTATTTTAACCATGGGCTAGGCCATGGAATAGGGACATCTGTTCATCAAAATCCGCCAAGGCTTTCAATGAGTTCAAATGACATTATTAAGCCTTATCAGACTCATTCAATTGAGCCTGGGTTATATGGAAAAAGCAAAAGCGAAAATGTTGAATTTGGTGTGAGAATTGAAAATTGTGTATATAGCGATATAGATTATAAAAAGCATACTTTGACAAAATTTCCTTTTGAGGAGGTTTTAATAGACTATAATCTTTTAAATAATCAAGAAAAAACTTTTGTCATAAATTGGCAGCAGGATTTTATGAAAGCTATATAATGGATATAATTCAAATTACAAGTACGCAGAATGATTTAGTTAAATATGCTCTAAAGCTTCAAAATTCAAGATTTAGAAAATCACAAAAGATGATTTTTGCTGACGGACAAAAAACAATTGAAGGTTTTATTGATGACGGAATTGTATTTGAATATTTTTTTATAAAAAAAGATAATCCGATTGCTGAAAAAATAAAAGCTAAAAAACTTGTATATGTTAGTGATGAAATATTAAAAAAAATTACTACAACTAAATCTCCTTGTGAAGTTGCAGGGATAATTAAAGAAAAAGAAACAGACAAAAGTATCTTTTTTAAACTTGATAAAATTGCCCTTTTGGAAAACATAAAAGACGCGGGAAATTTAGGAACTATAATAAGGAGCGCGGTAGCTTTCGGTATAGATGGAATAATTTTATTTAATGACTGTGTTGATTTGTATAATCCAAAAACAATTAGGGCTACTGCTCAAAATATTTTTAAAATTCCAATTATTTCTACTAAAGATATTAATTTTATTAGAGAATTAAAAAATACTCATAAAATAATTTCAACTGTTGTTGATAGCAAAAATGATTTATTTAAATATAAATTTGACGATAAATATATTGTTGCGTTTGGTTCTGAAGCTGACGGATTAACCGATAGGATAGTTAACCTGAGTGATGAAAAATTATCAATATTTATGGAAAATAATGTTGAATCAATTAATCTTGCAATATGTGCTTCTATTGTGTTTGCGACATCAAAAATTAATCGATAGATTTAGTTTCAATTAGCTAAAATGTTTATTGCCAACAGGCTTAAATCATGCTATTATTAATGGGTAATATTAAGTGAGGTTCTAATGCGTATACAGCCTGCGATGTTTAAAAGTAATTTCACAAAAAGAAATACCAAAAAATTACAAACTCAATTTGAAAGAAAAAATGACTTTCAAAACAGACCAAAACATCAATATACAGGTATAGCAAGTGTTGATTTAGCATACGCAAGCATGTTTGATAGTGCTATTGCGCAGGATTTAAGAACCATTGGCTTAATTTAGGCAAATTTTAGAAGAGTTGATTTATGAATAAAAAAGCTTTTACCTTGGCTGAGATTATGATAGTTTTATCTGTTGTGGGTATTTTAACTGCTATTCTTTTGCCTGTTGCTTTTCAGTCTGCACCTGATGAAAATGCTTTAAAGTTCAAAAAAGCAAATTCTATTTTAGGTACGGTTATTCGGGAAATGGTAAATTCTGATAAATACTATAAAGACGGTGATTTAGGGGTTAAAGCAGACGGAAGCGATGTACCAGTTGAATATTTTTGCTCTACTTTAGCTGAAATTGTTTCTACTAAACAAATTAACTGTAGGGATACTGTTAATAATGCTTATGCATATTTTGATTATGAAACAAAAGATTTGGATTTAGCTCCAATCGATACCGCTTGTAAAGAAACACAGCCTGAGAAAGACGAAGATGCTGATATTGTAACAGTGGACGGTGTAACTTGGTATGAATCAAGCCCCGGAACTACATTTGCCGATAAAAACGGCGATGATAAGCGTATATTTTCTGCTCCTAACGCATCTCCTCCTACATATGAAGACGAATATGGTTTTGACAGTATATATAAAATTATCTGTTTTGATGTAGACGGACTTAACACCGGTGAAGACCCTTTTGGCTATGGCATACGTGCTGACGGAAAAATCTTAAATGGTCCAAGGGCCAATGAGTGGATTAACAAATCTGTACAAAAAGACGATTAAGGATTGATTAATGAAAATTAAAAATTTAGCAGAAATTGGCATATTTGGCGGTTCGGGTTTTTATAAATTTTTGGATAATATCGAAGAAGTATTTGTAGATACTCCATATGGAAAAACTTCAGACGCTTTAATGCTTGGAAATATTGCAGGTAAGAAAGTTGCTTTTATGCCCCGTCATGGAAGAAATCATTCTCTTGCACCTCATCAAGTTAACTATAGAGCTAATGTTTGGGCAATGAAGTCTATCGGTTGCAAAAGAGTTATTTCACCCTGTGCGGCAGGGTCTCTGCAAAAACATGTGAAACCGGGGGATATTGTATTTTGTGATCAATATGTTGATAAAACTCACTCAAGAAAGGATACTTTTTTTGATAATGGTGATGTTCAGCATATTTCAGGAGCTGAACCTTATTGCCCTCAATTGAGAGAGGTTGCAATCAATTGCGCTAAAAATTTAGGATATTCTATCCATGAAAAAGGTACTGTGGTTGTTATCCAAGGACCAAGATTTAACACAAAAGCAGAAAGTGCATTTTTAACCCGTCAAGGCTGGGAAGT
This sequence comes from uncultured bacterium, assembly GCA_949282195.1. Lineage (GTDB taxonomy): Bacteria > Cyanobacteriota > Vampirovibrionia > Gastranaerophilales > Gastranaerophilaceae > RUG14156. The sequence continues at coordinate 28,664 of CASDOW010000010.1, forward strand.
TATTAATATGACTCAGTATCCTGAGGTACATCTTGTAAAAGAACTGAATATGTGTCCATTGAATATTTCTTTAATCACCGATTATGATGCAGGTCTTGTTGGTGATTGTGAACCTGTTTCACATGAGGCGGTAATGAAAGTATTTAGCGATAATATTTCAAAATTGCAAAAATTGTTATTCTCTATTGTTGAAAATATTGACGAAAATAAAACTTGCGATTGTGATAATAGCGCAAATTGGAGTAAAGAATGGGTATAAGTATTGCAGTCGCTAAGATTTTTGAACTTATCATTTTGGTTTTATTTATTACGATTTTATTATCTTGGTTTCCAAATATAAAATGGTATAATGAACCTTTTAAGTCTTTAAAGGCTTTTAGTGAGATTTTTTTAGGACCTTTTAGAAAAATTATTCCGCCGATTGGAATGATTGATATTTCTCCGATTATTGCTTTTATTTGCTTATCTATTTTAAGAAATATAATTGTCGGTTTTCTCTATAAAATGGGTTTATAAAAAAATACCTGCCATTTTGGCAGGTATTTTTATTTGTAATTTATTTTATTTTGTGAAAACTAAGACAGCATTACATCCGCCAAAGCCGAATGAATTAGAAAGAACTGCTTTTAGGTCTTTTTTTCTTGCACTATCTTTTACAAAATCAAGATTGGCAACTTCGGGGTCTTGTTCTTCTATGTTAATTGTCGGAGGAACAACACCTTCATTTAGTGCTTCGATTGCAATAATTGCTTCAACAGAACCGGCACCGCCTAACATGTGACCTGTCATAGATTTTGTTGACGAAACAAGCAAGTCTTTATTTTGTTCTTTATCTCCAAAAACTTTTGCAATTGCATTTGATTCAGCTATATCACCTACATGGGTTGATGTACCATGGGCGTTAATGTAGCCAATATCTGAAGGTTTTAAGTTTGCATCTTTAAGCGCTAATTCCATAGCTAAAATTGCCCCCCTTCCTTCAGGGTCTGGTGCTACCATATCATAGGCGTCTGATGATTGACCATAACCTGCTAGTTCGGCATAAATTTTAGCACCTCTTTTAATTGCATGTTCTCTTTCTTCTAAAACTAACATGCCGGCACCTTCAGACATTACAAAACCATCTCTTTTTACATCATAAGGTCTTGAAGCTTTCTTGGGGTCTTCGTTGTTTTTTGATAAGGTTTTAGCAGATGTAAAAGCACCTATGCCTAAATCGCAAATTCCTGCTTCTGCTCCGCCTGCTATCATAATATCGGCGTCACCATATTGTATAGCTCGAGCAGCGTCGCCTATAGAGTGTGCACCTGTTGCACAAGCTGTTACAACGGATTTTGACATTCCTTTAAGACCGTATTTAATTGATATTTTACCTGCAGCCATGTTTGTAATCATCATTGGAACCATAAACGGAGAACATTTATGATAACCTCTAGCTTGCATTACTTCGTGGTTTTTTTGTATTGTTTCTAAACCGCCTGCAGCTGAACCTGCAATTACTCCAAATCTTGTTAAATCTTCTTTTTCTAAATCAAGACCTGAATCTTCCATAGCTAATGACGCCGCCACAACTGAACATAAGATAAATTTATCCATACGTCTTGCGTCTTTTGCGTCCACATATTTTGAAGCGTCAAACTCAGGAACTTGACCGCCAATGTGAACAAGATGTTTTTCTTTATCTAAAGTAAGGTATCTTATTGCACTGTTGCCTTTTTTTAAATTTTCCCAAAGAGTATCAACCCCAACGCCGAAAGGCGAAACGCAACCCATGCCGGTTACTACTACTCGTCTTTTCATACTTTTCCTATTCTCCTATTTAAATATTTTCATCCAGTTTTATAATTGCATTTGCACCTGTCATTCCGGCACCAAATGCACTAATCATGATTGTTGCAGGCAGCTTGATTTTGCCTGTGTCAATCCCTTCTCTAATTGCTACAGGAATGGAAGCGGCAGACATATTACCGTATTTTTCAATGTTTGAAATGGTTTTGGCTGAATCAATCGTAAGCCTTTGTGATAGTGCATCTATCATTCTTTGATTAGATTGATGCGGCACAAAATAATCGATATCTTCAACTTTTGTATTTGTTTGTTCAAGAAGTTCTTCTAACTTTGGAGGAATTTCAGTCATTACAAATTTATAGACGTCTTTTCCTTTCATTTGTATAAAAGGTTTAACTTCTGTTTGGATTTTATCAACTAAAGGACAGTTAATTCCTTGTGTTGTTAGTGTGATATAATCACCGCAAGTTCCGTCAGATATCATATTTACACCTATGATATCATCTTCTTTATCTGTTGCGGTTAATATTGCTGCTCCTGCTCCGTCACCAAACAGAACGCAAACTGATCTGTCGTTCCAATCGGTGAATTTTGTTGTTGCGTCAGTTGCAACAAGAAGAACATTTTTATATAAACCTGCTTTAATAAAGGCTCTTGCTGTGTTTAAGCCATAAATAAAACCCGAGCAAGCGGCTTTTATATCAAAACATGCCGCATTTTTTGCTCCAATACCTGCTTGTATAAGACAAGAAACAGAAGGATAAATATCCTCAGGAGCTGAAGCTGCTGCAATTATTAAATCAATATCCTCAACATTAAAATTACTTCTTTTAATAGCTTTTTTTGAGGCTTCAATTCCAAGGGTTGTTGAAGTGTCATCTCCTGAAATTACTTTTCTTTCCTTAATTCCTGTTCTGGTGGTAATCCATTCATCAGATGTATCTAATATTTTAGTTAAATCATCATTTGTGATTGTGTTTTTTGCCACTTCAAAATCTATGGCAACTATTTTTGTATTTATTGACATTATGCATATTCCTTTTCTTGAATGTAGTTGTAGCCTAATAAATAGGCGTCTAAGTTTTTTTGAATTAATTCTTTTTTATCTTTAAGAATTTTTTCATATGCTTTTTTAACATTTTCCATTGTTAAATTACCTAAAATTTTTGATAGAACACCAAGGGCAATTGAGTTTGCAATTTTTATATTGTCTAATTTAATTGCTTCTTGCGTGAAAGGTGCAAATATGTATTTTATATCATTTCTTGTTTTTTCAATTTTTGCCATAGAAGAATTAACTATTATAGTGCCTCCTTCTTTAACTTTTGAGATAAATTTATCAAAAGACATTTGATTTAGCGCTATTACAAAATCCGCTTTTTCATTTTGTAAGGTTAATAATTCATCATCAGACATGTTTATTTCGCAATGAACCGCTCCGCCTCTCATTTCAGCACCATAGCAAGGGCAATATGTTACAAATTTATTTCCTAACATGAATATATTTGCCAATATTGTTCCGATTGAAAGTACGCCTTGTCCTCCGGAGCCTGAAATAATAAAATTTTTAATCATCGATTGTGTCCTTAAAAATATCTAGCGGGTATATTTTTGTTAATTCTTCTGCTATTTTTTTGTGTGAATCTTGTGCGGATAATTTCCAATTAGTCGGACAAGATGAAAGGATTTCAACAAAGCTGAAGCCTTTGTTTTTTAATTGACATTCAAATGCTTTTTTTATTGTTTTTTTTGCTTTTAATATGTTTTTAACATCATAAAGGGCTACTCTTGCGCTAAATTTAGTGCCTTCGCAAAGTGCAATTTGTTCTGCCGTTTTTATTGGAAAACCATGGTATTCCTTGTTTCTTCCTAAAGGGCTTGTGGTTGTTAATTGTCCCATAATGGATGTGGGCCCCATTTGTCCGCCTGTCATGCCATAGTTCGTGTTATTTATGCAAATTGCGGTTATGTTTTCACCTCTTAATGCACTATGCATTGATTCACCCAGACCTATTGAGGCAAAATCGCCGTCACCTTGATAAGTGAATACAAATTTTTCTTCACCTTTTGCTCTGTGAGCTCTTTTAACTCCTGTTGCAACAGCGCATGCTCTGCCATGTGGAGCCTCAAGGCAGTCAATATCCAAAAAGTCATATAATAAAACGGAACAGCCTGAAGAAGATATTGCAACAGTATTTTCCCTAAGATTTAGTTCGTCAATGATTTCTGCAATTATTTTAATTGCGACACCGTGGTCACAACCTTTGCAGAAAGTAAATTTGGAATCTTTTTTTATTGAATTTGGAATGCTATATACTTGCATATTGTTCCTTTATGATGTTTTTTATGGCATTTATTATTTCTTCTTTTTTTAGCCAATCGCCAACAGGTTTTCCTATGAATGAAATTTGAGAATTTGATAATACTCCGAGTCTTACATCTTTCAACATTTGACCCATGTTCATTTCTATATCAATAATATATTTTGCTTTAAATGATAGTTCTCTAAGTCTTTTATACGGGAACGGATAGAGTGTTATTGGTCTAAAAACGCCCATTTTAATTCCTTGTTCTCTAAAATGGTTGCAAATAGCCTTCGCGCTTCTTGCCATTGTGCCAAATGCTGTTAGGATTATTTCAGCGTCATCACAAAGATATTCTTCCCAATCGGGCTCACTTTGTTCGATTTGCTGATATTTTTGGTATAGCTTTAAAACATGCTGATTTAGCTTGTTTTGATTGGGTTCAAGAGAGTGTATATTTCTTGAGGGTCTATCTTTGGCTCCGTCTAATCTCCAGCTCGATGTGTCAATATCGGGATATGGGTTTTGTGTTATTGTTGCGGGTTCTGCCATTTGCCCAAGTAATCCGTCAACCAGCAGAATTACAGGATTTCTGTATTTTTGAGCAAGATAGAATGACTTGTATGTTAGTTCAATACATTCTTGAACACTGCTTGGAGAAAGAACTATTGTTTTGTAGTCTCCGTTTCCGCCTCCGATTGTTGCTTGGTTATAATCTCCTTGAGATGGGTATATATAGCCCTGTCCGGGGCCTGCTCTCATAACATTTACAAGTACAATAGGTAATTCATCAGAAGCAGCATAAGAAAGAGTTTCTTGCATTAGCGCAACAGCGCATGATGAACTTGAAGCCATGACTTTTTGTCCGCTGGAGGCAGCGCCTAATGCCATGTTTATTGCCCCAATTTCAGATTCAGCACAAACATAGGCTAAATTTCTTTTTTGCATTTCCAGACTTAAAAACTCACCAATTTCTGTCTGCGGAGTAATAGGATAGCCAAAATAACAACTACATCCGCAATTTAGTGCAGCACGTGCTATTGCAATATTTCCTTTTAAAAGACTTTTCTCAATCATTCTCTGTTTACTTCCACTATCGCAATATCAGGACATACAATAGCGCATTGTGCGCAGCCGATGCATTTATTTTCAGTATCTGAAAATTCAACTGTTAATTCACCTGTAGTGCCCGTATTATTGCTTTTCTTAATAAGCTTGTAAGGGCAAGCGTCAATACATAAATAACAAGATTTGCACTTGTTTTGGTCTATCTTTATATATGACATGTTTTATAAACTCTCCCTTAAAATTATATTAGCCTATAAGTATATTCTCTCACAAAAAATAAAAAAGTGAATTTGTTAACAAAATTTGTTATAATGAGTATATGAAAAATTATGCTTATTTATATTTGTGTGCTGTTTTGGCATCATTTGGCGGTTTGTTGTCAGGTTTTGACACCGGTGTTATTTCAGGTGCGCTCTTATACATTAATCAGAGCTTTGAAATGAATTCTTTGTATTCAGGATTATTAGTGAGTTCGGTTTCAATCGGAGCAATTATAGGTGCGCTGTTAAACGGTGTTTTGATTGACAAAATCGGCAGAAGAAAAGTTATGCTTTTAACTGCAGGTGTTTTTATTTTGGGCTCGATATTATGTTGTTTTTCAAACAATATAATAGAATTGATATTATCCAGGATGTTTGTAGGCTGTGCTGTTGGCGTTGTTAGTTTTGCAGGGCCGTTATATTTAAGCGAAATTTCAACCAAGGAAAAAAGAGGCGAAATTGTCTCTTTTCATCAGCTTGCCATAACTTTGGGGATTTTATTTTCTTATTTTGTAAATTATTTTTGTGCAAATTTGGTTTATTCTTGGAGAATAATGTTTCTTTTGGGGGCAGTGCCTGCTATTGTTTTATTTTTTGCAATGTTGATTTTAAAAGATACTCCAAGGTGGTATGTTGCAAAAAATAAAATTGATAAAGCAAGATTTGTATTAGAAAAAATAGATAAAAATCAAGATATAGATTTAGAAATTAAAAATATAAAAAAGACTCTTTCCAATAATGAAAAAATAAAATTTGAAAAACGTTTATTGGTTCCTTTTGTAATTGGTATTGGCATTATGTTTGCACAAATTGCAACAGGTATAAATGCAATAATTTATTATGCCCCTACAATATTTAAAATGGTTGGTTTTTCATCAAATCAGGATGTTTTATTTGCGACGATTTTTATAGGTTTAATTAATTTTTTAATGACTTTTGTTGCAATTGCTCTTGTTGATAAAATTGGCAGAAAGCCGCTTTTATATATTGGCTTGGTTGGTATGCTTATAAATCTTTTATTGTTGTCTTTTAGTTTTGCGTATGATTTTGATTTTGTGAAATATCTTGCAGTTGTTGCTTGTGCTCTATATATTGTATCTTTTTCAATGTCATTGGGACCTGTGGCACTGTTATTGAACGCAGAAATTTTCCCTCTGAAATATAGAGGGGCGGCTATGAGTATAGGCATTGTGTCGAATTTTGTATTTAATTTTATGGTTACTGGGCTATTCCCTATTTCTTTAGATAAATTGGGTGGCAGTATAACATTTTTGATTTTTGCAATAATATGCGTAATATCCCTGTTTTTTGTATATTACGTTGTGCCTGAAACAAAAGATGTCAGTCTTGAAGAAATTGAAAATCGCATGAATAAAATAAAACTATGATTCTTTTAAATGTTTTATGTGGTGATAAATATATATTATTCCTAAAATCATACAGGCGATAATTATAACAGCATCAAATTTGTGCCAAATATGTTTTAGGGCTTGCGTATTTTCTCCTAATTTTATGCCGACATAAACTAATAAATAGCTCCATATTAAAGAGCCAAAAAAGGTAAAAGTAAAGAAAAATCTTTTTTTGGCTTTTAATATACCTGCGGGTAATGAGATAAAAGTTCTTACAACAGGCAACATTCTGCATACAAAAAATGCCCAGTCGCCATATTTATCAACCCATTTGTCTGCTATTTCAAGGTCATGTTTTGATATTAAAAAGTATTTTCCGTATTTTTCAATAAATTTTCTTCCTCCAAAATACCCGAGGTAATAAGAAGGAATTGAACCTATGACGCAGCCTAATGCTCCAAATAATGCTGCTGTATGGATTGAGAAAACTCCTTTTGTAACTAAATACCCCGCAAAAGGCAGTATAACTTCAGAAGGAAGAGGAATATTACATGACTCTATCGCCATTAAAAGCGCAACACCCCAAGCTCCAAGATTTGTAATAACTTCTTGAATCCAATTTGCAAGTAAAGCAAGTATATTTTCTAACATTTTTACCTCCTTAAACAGAATTTTATTTTAATATATAAATTCTCTTAGGACAAATTGTTAATTAATGTTATTTAATAAACTTATTAAATATTTTTACTTCGTTTGCTTTTATTGTTTTTGAGTTTATTGTGGTTGCTGAAGCTTGTTCTCTTGCAGACGAAAGAGTGTTTTTTGCTTCATTGGTTAAATATTTCTTTTCAAGCCTTTTTTGGTTAAGTGCAGGCAAGCCAAAGCCAAGGTATGTTGCTTCAAATGCCAATGCAGCTGTTCTTAGTGCTGCATTTAGACCTTTAGCATCTAATACAAGCCTGTTATCTTCTTTTTGGAAGAAATGAACAAGTAAATTTTCCACATCTTTGTTTAGATTTTCTTCTTTAAGACCTTTTAAGCCTTTTTCTTTAAGTTCAATAAGAGCTTCTAATATGCTTTGTGCTTTATTATTGGCTATTGTAAATCCGGCGCGAGTGAGGTCTTCTTGCTGACTAATAGCAATTTTTTGTTTTTTGATTAAAATATTCATAACTTTATTAAATATTTTATCAGGATTACCTTTTTGATCTTTAATTTTATCAAACATTTTGCTTATTTGAGCTGAGTTGCCAAAGCCTGAATAATTTGATATAAATTCGTCGTTTGTCAACGTTATTACGCCTTCAGTCGGATGAAGGGTATCAAGAATATTTGTTGCAATTTTCTTTAATTTATCAATAGGATTGTGAATAAATTCATTTGCTTTTTCGCTTATGCCTTTTAGTCCTTTATCTTTGTTGTTGAATATTTCAAGATAAGGTTTGTTTGTCATAGGTAAACCTGAAGATTTGCTTGCAAGAGCAGCAACGATTGAATTTATTGATTTTAGTGCAAACAACATTATAAGAACTGTTTGAACATCCCTGAATAAGATTTCGGTAATTTCATCTTTTGTTGCTTCTTTATCGTCAGGATTTCTCTTTGCTGCTGTTAATACTCTTGGCACAATTACTGTTCCAACCATTAATGTTGCCATAGGAATAAAAGCATTATTAGCACCTGTTGGTTCAAGAGTATTTATAATTTTTGAGTAAATGTCTTTTTTTGGTGACTTTTCAAGAACATTTTCTATTACTCCGCCAAGTTTTGTTGTGGCATTATTTGCATATTTTGCAGCATTTTTTACAACTTGCGATGAGGCTATTTTTTGTCCGATTTTTTGAATATCCATTATTTAGCCTCCTTATCGTTTTTCTTTGCTTCATTGTAGATTGCTGAAGCATTCGGATTAACTCCGCCTGAGGCCCAAGTATATATTTTTGGAATAAATGACATTAATATACCTGTAATGAAGAACATTGAAGCAACTGTAACAAAGCGTTTTCCAAGCCAAGATTTTTTGAAGTTGCTTATTGTTTCATTTGTTATCTTAATATTGTTACTGTTGTCTGCATTCTTTTTAGCATAATCTTTAGCGTAAGACGTAATGTAGTTGACATAGTTTTTGAATTTGGTCATGCCTTCTTGTCCTGCGCTATTGATTGAATATTTAGCCATTAAGAAGTCTGTATTTTGGTAACTATCTTTTCGTTCTTTAACAATTTGTTCGAATAGTTTTTGTAGTTTTTCAAGTAAGTCTGCAGATGTTTTCTTATTTGTAGTTGCACTGTATTCTTTGATTTTGCTTGCCAATTTTTCAATTGCTTCATCATTTGCATCTAATTTTCCGATAGTGTGTTCTAATAAATCTTTAGCTGCATTTGTGAAGAATGTATTTTCAAATGTGTCTTTTGTTAGTTTTTCATTGCCTGCAAGACTATTCATTATGTGTGATAAGTTGATAATATTTTCCATGTGTGTATTTGCAGTCTTACCTGTCATTTTGGTAGCAATAGCTAAAATTGCAACCGGTGCAACACACATTGTAGGACCTGTTAAGAATTCCCTGATTGCTTCTTGGAGTAGTGCCGGAATATTGATTTTACCTGTATATTTGTATCCTGCTGTAGCGCCTTTAACGCTTCTTGGGATGTTTGTCCCTAACATATCTTCAACTGTGAATTGCAGAGCGCGACCCCCGTTATCAACAAATTGCCAGAAATTTGTTAAAACATCAACTCCCCCTTTGAATGACGGTTGATTAGAATTCTTATTATTATTGTTGTTGTTTGCTTGACATCGATTATTTACTAAGCCATTTATAGGCGATAATTTCATTAAGACATATTCTCCTTGTAAACACAAACCGATAAAAACATGTAAATGTAAAAGTTTGCTAGTTTTTTTGTATTTTTTTTAATTTCTTAACAATACAGAACTTGGTGCAGTTGTCATAATAACACAACATAAAAAAATCTTAAATAAAAATAAATTAAATTTTAAGAAATATAAATAATGTTATATGGCTTATTTCATTATCCTTGCCCATTTCTCAAAGGCTTTATAGTCTTTTTGAAGTTGGGTGATTAATACTCTTATATTTCCAAAATTTTCTTGATCTCTTAGTTTTTTAACAAAAATTACTTTGATAATTTTTCCATAAATATTTTCATCAAAATTATATATGTGAGCTTCTAAAATTTCTTCGTCACCTTTAGTCAGGGTTGGTTTATTTCCCCACGATATTAAAGCCGGGTTCATTTTTGTGTCTATTTGAACAAATCCGAAGTAAACTCCGTATGGAAGTTTTATCATGCTGTCCGGCCAAACCAGATTGGCTGTCGGATAGCCTAGAGTTCTGGCTATTCTGTCCCCTTTTATAACAGAGTTTCTAACTGAAAAATATCTTCCAAGAAAAGCCTTAACCGCGTTTAAGTGTCCATAGTTAATTCTTTTTCTTATTATTGTTGAACTTACTTCTTCTTTATCTTTATATTTATATTCAGGTACTACTATACATTTATAGTTGTAGTTTGATTCGTAATCTCTTAAAAAAGAAGGATTGCCGCCCCTGTCTTTTCCAAATGTGTGGTTGTATCCTACCACAATGATTTTTGGTTCAAGATGTTTTACTAATACGTCTTTTAAATATTCATGTGCGCTTAAATCTTTATATTGTTCAAAATTTAATTCGTAAAGATAATCAATTCCCAAAGACCTTAAGATTAACTCTTTATCTTTAAAATTTTGAATATCGGGAATTTTTTTCTCGCTAAAATAGTTAGCAGGATTTGTTTCAAATGTTACTACAGCAGTTTTTAATCCTTCTGCTTTTGCTTGCTGTATTAGAGTAGAAAGAATTTTTTTGTGTCCTAAATGTATTCCGTCAAAATATCCAAGCGCAATTGCCAGACCTTTGTTAACTGTTATTTCGCTCAATATTTCCATTAAAATTAAATCCTTATTGTTTTGGGTGTTTTTGTATTTTTTTCTTTTTCGAAGGTTTGGGTTGGTTTAGATTTTCTTTTTGCTGTAATCTTCTGACCGAATATACGTCTGTAATAGATTGAATAGCTTGAATTACTTTTTTAAGTGTTTCGATGTTATCCAATTCAATACCCAAATCAATTATACCAAACTTTCTTCCTTTTAGATATGTATTAGAATAAATTATATTAATTCCCATGTCACCGGTTTTCATTAATATATCTCTTAAGATGCCTACTCTATCCAGACATTCAATTCTAAGATGAGCAAGATAGGCTGCTTTTGCGGGGTTTTGCGCCCAAGATATATCAATCATTCTTTCAGGTTCAATATTATACAGACATTTACAATCTAATCTGTGTACACTAACTCCTTTAGAGCGTGTAATAACTCCTACAATCGGTTCTCCGGGGATTGGCGAGCAACATTTAGCTAATGACCACAATAGACCCTCTAAGCCTATTATGTCGTTTTTCTTGCTTTTTCCTGATTTTTTCTGGGTTTGTGTTTTTTCTTGTGCTAATTGTTCGTTTGTTTTTGGTGCTTCATATTTTTTAAGAATGTTTAGCACCTTATGAATTGTTGTTTCGCCGTATCCTAAGGCGGCATATAAATCATCTGCCGTTTTGTAATTCATTTCTTTGGCGGCTTTTTCGATTATTCCTGCTTTTAATAGCTCATCAAAACAGGTTTTTGTTAATTCTATTTCAAGATTAGTGCGGCCAATTTGTATGTTGTCTTCTCGGTTGAATTTCTTAAACCATTGACGGATTTTTGAGCTTGCATTTTTGGTTACAACAAAATTAAGCCAATCGATTTTTGGCATGAATTGTTTGGATGTTAAAATTTCAACTATATCGCCGTTTTTTAGCTTTGTATCAAGCTGTGCTATTCTTCCGTTGATTAGAGCGCCTACTGTTCTGTGACCTACTTCTGTGTGTATTCTGTATGCAAAGTCGACAGGAGTTGAGTTTTGAGGCAAATCAAATACATCTCCGTTGGGGGTAAATACAAATACTTGGTCTGCAAATAAATCAAATTTTACTGATTCAACAAATTCTTTTGCGTCTGTTGTATCTTGTTCAAGTTCCATCATTTTCCTCATCCAGGAAAACTGCATGTCTTGTTTGTTATTTGCTTTAATGGAACCTGATTCTTTGTATCTCCAGTGTGCTGCGATACCATACTCCGCCACTTCGTGCATTTTGTGGGTTCTAATTTGAATTTCAACAGGTTTATTTTTATTGCCTATGACTGAAGTGTGTAAAGAACGATATAAATTGCCTTTTGGCATGGCAATATAATCTTTAAATCTTCCCGGGATTGGTTTAAATAATTGGTGAATAATTCCTAAAACCTGATAACATTCTTTTTCGTTATCTACAATAACCCTTACTGCTGTTACATCATAAAGCTGGTCAAATGTGACATTTTGTCTTTTCATTTTATTGTAGATTGAATAATAATGCTTGGCTCTACCTTTAACTGTTGCTTTAATTTTATTTTTTTCAAGTTCTTTTTTTATTGTTTCAATCAAAGAATTGATTGTAGAATCTCTCATAGCTTTTGTTTCGGCTACAAGTTTTGCTATTTCGTAGTATTTTTCAGGATTAAGATACCTTAAAGATAAATCTTCAAGCTCGGCTTTAATTTTTCCCATACCAAGACGATTAGCCAAGGGGGCAAAAATATCAAGTGTTTCTTGGGCAATTTTTTTCTGCTTCGCAACAGCCATATATGATAGAGTTCTCATGTTATGCAATCTGTCGGCTAATTTAAGCACAACCACCCTTATATCTTGTGCCATGGCTATAAACATTCTTCTGAAATTTTCGGCTTGGCGTTCTTCTTTGGATTTAAATTGATATTTTCCTAATTTTGTAACACCTTGGACAAGTTTGACAACCTCAGGACCAAATTTTTCTTCCATTTGTTCCTTTGTTGTATCAGTATCTTCCAGAATATCGTGTAAAAATGCAGCTATAATCGTGTTTTTGTCAAGTTTTAAGTCAACCAAAATTTTTGCAACTTCAACAGGATGAACTATGTAGGGTTCTTGCGAAATCCTAAATTGCCCTTCGTGCAATTCTCTTGCCCACAGATATGCTGATTCAATTTGATTGATATCTTCTTGGCTTCTTTTTTGTTTATATAAGGCTTCTTTTATTTCGTCAAATACTTTTTGATATGTCATTTTATTACCAATTATTCGGTATTATTATACTACATTTTGCTTTATATAATACAATTTAGCCTAAGAATACTTTATATGGTATATAACTTACTTTTTTATGAAATGATTTATAAATATTTTAATTGGTGCAATTGAAGAAATTTTTTGTTATATTATTTTGGTATGGCTCAGTTATTAAGCAGTATTGAACAAATAAAAAATTTGATAGAAATTGATGGAAAAATCAAATTTAAAATAAAAGTGTCTGCAAATGCTAAGAACAATTCAATTGATTTTTGTGAAGATTTTATTAAAATCAGAATAAAAGAACGTGCAATAGAAGGCAGGGCAAATAAGGCAATAATTGATTTTTTGGCGGTTTATTTAAAACATCCTAAAACAAAAATTTCAATATTGAACGGTGATAAATCTTCAATTAAAACAATTCAAATTGTGAAATAAATATTAAAAAATGTAAAATTATATTCAATTTTTTTCATTTTGTTAGCATTTTTTTTATTTAGCTGATTTATAAACTTTAAATATAGTGGAAGGTTATAATGGAAAATAATAAGATAAAAGACGATACTAAGGCTCAAAACAGAGCGACCGTTCCCGATTTTAAAACATCTAATCCTATTGACAGCCCAAAAATAATGCCACTAAACACAAGAACATCTGCAAACAGGCTATATAGCGGTTATACAAATACAGTCAATAAATTCTTAGATATAAATTATACGGAAATTATCAATACACTAAATTCTTCTTTCGTTGATCAAAATGACCCTGTAAGATTGTTTTATACAATTCATAATCAGGTTTGTTCAAAAATAGGAATAAATTTTTCTGCTTTAGGTATATACAATCAAAATTCAAATTATATTAATGTTAAATTAATTGATAAAACAGGTTCGTCATATAACTCAATGATTATGTTGAATGATGATGATAATGCTGTTGTCAGGGCATTTGAAACCAAGCAAATCATTACAACAACTGATTGCAGTTATTTAAAATTAAACTATTTAAGCAATATTTCAAACTCTCCAACAAACATTATTCCTCTTAATGCTTTTGGTGAGTGTTTTGGTGTTGCTATTTTTTCTGATAATAACAACAATCAATTTTTTGAGATTTATAAATTAATTGCAAATTATTATGCAATGTTTTATAAAAACAGAAAGTTGATCGATTTAGTGGACAGAAATACCGATACTGATTCTTTAACAGGATTATCTAATCATAAAAAGCTTCAAGAAGATTTAGCTCTTGAAATTTCTCAATGTTTAAATAATGATAAACAGCTTGCTTTTTGCATATTTGATATTGGTAATATTTCTGAAATAAATAATGAATTAGGACACGCTAAGGGCGACACCGTTATAAAAGAAGTTGCAAAAAAAATTAAAAAGAATGTACGAAATACAGATATTTTAGGAAGATACGGCGGTGATGAAATTGCAATTATCATGCCTGATACAACTGAAGAAGAAGCTAAATATGTTTGTGAATTTCTTTTGTATAATTTATCTTGTACAATGTTTGATGATTTAGGGCAGTTGAAGTTTTCCTGCGGAATTTCTTTATTGCCTCAATCAACAAATAAGCAAGACAAATTAACAATTTTAGCAGAACAAGCTTTGTTTATTTCGAAAAGTAAACGTGCTCAATCAGGTCAGTCTGAAATTGTTTCAACAAATGATTTCAATTTCTGGGATGATGAAGCGCTTAAATGTTTTGCGCAGGTTTTAACTAAAAAGCATGCTTCAATAGGTGTGAATATTGAAGAAGAATTAATTAATCAATTCCATAATGAAAAAATTGTTTCAAATGAGCATTTGCTTGATGTTGTTTCATCTTTGGCAAATACGATTGATGCAAAGGATACATATACAAAAGGTCACTCTGCCGCTGTTTCAAGATACTCTGAAGCATTAGCTCGCGCTATTAATCTTCCTGCTAATGAGGTTGAAAGAATTAAATTAGGCGCATTGTTGCATGATATTGGTAAAATTGGAATTCCGGAACATGTTTTAAGAAAGCCGACAATGCTTTCCGATGATGAATGGTCAATTATGAAACAGCATCCTTCAATTGGTGCCGATAAGGTTTTGAAGCCAAATAAATCGCTTCATGATTTAATTCCTATGGTTAAATATCATCACGAGCATATAGACGGTTCGGGATATCCTTACGGTTTAAAAGGTGATGAAATTCCTTTGTCAGCTAGAATTGTGGCGGTTGCAGACGCATATCATGCTTTAATATCCGATAGACCATATAGAAAAGGGTTATCTGTTTCAAAAGCATGTGAGATTTTAAAAATGGGTGCAGGTGTACAATGGGACAGAGAACTTGTAAGACAGTTTATTATTATTGCACCAAGTTTGGCTACTAATATTTAAAAATTGAGGTTTTAAAGCCTAATTTTGCTAATCTGTATTGAATTGAAACCAATAAAACCCCAAGCCCGTATTTGCAAGAGCGAATAAAGTTAATGGAGCTTGCGCCGTCAAAATATTTTGTCGGGCATGAAATTTCGCCTATTGAGCCGTTATTGTAGTAAATCAGTGCTAAAAGCTGGTTATCAAATATAAAATCATTACTGAGCTTTTCAAAGTTGATTTTATTTAATATTTTTGAATTAAACGCTCTATAGCCGCTATGGTATTCAGATAGCCCTTTGTTTAAAAATAGATTTTGAAATGTTGTTAAAAATTTATTTGCGAAATATTTATATTTTGGCATTTTTGAATATTTCGCCGAATTAACAAGCATTCTTGAGGCTATTACACAATCATAGTTATCATAAGCAATCATTGAAGCAAGTGCAGGTATTAATTTTGGGTCATATTGGAAATCTGGGTGAAGCATTATGATAATATCAGTGTTGTTTTTTAAGGCTTCTTTGTAGCATGTTTTTTGATTAGCCCCGTAGCCAAGGTTTTTTTTGTGGCAAATTGTTTTAATATCGAGTTTTTTTGACAATTCTACCGTATTATCGCTTGAGCAGTCATCCACCAAAATTATCTCATCTGCGATATTTTTAGGAATATTGTCAAATGTTTCTTTTAAAGTTGCCTGCGCATTATACGCAGGCATTACTATTGTTATTTTTTTATTATTTATCAAATCCTATACCTTTATTGGATTTCTAAGTTTTAAATGAAGTTCTCTTAATTGTTCTTCTGAAGCCATTGATGGCGCATTTGTCATCAAGTCTTTGGCTTGAGAATTTTTAGGAAATGCAATAACTTCTCTGATTGAATTTGCTCTTAATAATAAAGCCACAAGTCTGTCTAATCCGATAGCCAAACCGCCGTGTGGAGGAGTTCCATATTTGAAAGCGTCAATCATAAATTCAAATTTTTCTTTAATATCTTCTTCGGTTAATCCCAAAGCATGGAAAACTTTTCTTTGGATTTCAGCGTCATGAATTCTGATTGAACCGCCGCCAAGCTCATTTCCGTTATAGATAATATCATAAGCGATTGATTTTACATCTCCTTTATCTGTTTCTAATTTGTCAACGTCTTCTAATGCCGGCATTGTAAACGGATGGTGCATTGATTTATATGAATTATCTTCAAAACTGTATTCAAATAATGGGAAATCAACAACCCATAATAAATCATGTTTTGATTCATCAATCATGTTTAGTTTTTTACCGAAGTATAATCTAAATCTTCCTAATACATCAAACACAATTTGAGGATAATCAGCAACAAAGAATACAATGTCTCCATTTTGAGCTTGCGCTCTTGTTTGAATTTCTTTAATTTGTTCTTCGTTTAAGAATTTCAAAACGGGAGATTTAACTGATCCATCTTCTAGGTATGTAATCCAAGCAAGACCTTTTGCGCCAAAAGAAATAGCAAGATTTCTTACATCATCCATTTCTTTTCTTGAATATCCTGCAATTCCTGGGATTTTGATTGCTCTTACCGTTCCGCCTTGTTTGATTACTGATTTAAATGCTTCAAAAGTAGATTGTTCCATAATATCAGTAACATTGAACAATTCTAAACCAAAACGGGTATCAGGTTTGTCTGAACCAAATCTGTCCATTGCTTCTTTGTATGTAATTCTTTTAAATGGTGCTTTAACTTCAACGCCTGCTGCTTTAAATGCGCTTTCAATAAGGCCTTCTGTCATTTTAATAACATCATCTTGACTTACAAAAGACATTTCCATATCTACTTGTGTAAATTCAGGTTGTCTGTCTGCTCTTAGGTCTTCATCCCTAAAACATTTTGCAATTTGATAATATTTTTCAAAACCTGCAACCATTAAAAGTTGTTTAAAAATTTGAGGTGATTGAGGTAATGCATAGAATTTGCCGTCATGGATTCTTGAAGGAACCAAGTAATCTCTTGCGCCTTCAGGAGTTGCTTTGATTAAAATTGGCGTTTCAACTTCCATAAAATCAAGGCTGTTAAGATAATTTCTAATTGCACTAACGATGTTGTGGCGAAGTTTAAAGTTGTTAACCATTTTTTCGCGTCTTAAGTCTAAGTAACGATATTTTAGACGAACATCTTCAGAAACGTTGTCATCATCTAAAACAAAAGGAAGTGTTTGTGCGCTTGACAGAACATTAACTTTTTTAGGATACATTTCGATAGTGCCTGTTTTAAGTTTAGTATTAATTGTGTCATCAGGTCTTTTTGAAACTTCACCTTCAACTTGAATAACAAATTCGGGTTTAATTTTAGATAAAACTTTATGTACTTCAGGGTTTATTTGAGGGTCTGCAACAAGCTGGAAAAGACCGGTTTTATCTCTTAATTCAACGAAAATAATTCCGCCAAGGTCGCGAATTGTGCTTGCCCAGCCTGCTAAAAGCGCAGTTTTTCCGATGTCTTGTTCTGTTAATTCTGTACAACTTTGTTTTTTATAGGTTAATTCCATATTCTTCCTCTCGTTTAATGTGTTAATGTAGCTATATTATAGAATAAAAAATTATTTTTTTAAAATTTTTTTAGTTAATTATATTTTTCTCTTTAAGTTTTGTAAAAATTAGAATATAAAATTACTTAATTTTTATTTGTATTATAATATTTACTACGATATACAAAGCCGGGTCGGAATTAAAAACCTTACCGGCAGATAATAAATTAAGGAGAAAAAGATGACACTTAAAAATTTTTTATTTACATCAGAATCAGTAACTGAAGGTCATCCTGATAAGGTTTGTGACCAGATTTCAGATGCTATTTTGGATGAATTTTTAACAAAAGACCCAAAGTCAAGAGTTGCTGCTGAAACGACTGTTACTACAGGCATGGCACTGGTTTGCGGTGAAATTACTTCAAATTGCTATGTAGATATCCCTTCGGTTGTTAGAAATACAATCAAATCAATTGGCTATAACGGCGAAGAAGGCGGTGGTTTTGATTATAAGACTTGCGCGGTTTTAACTTCAATAGATGAACAATCAACCGATATTGCAGGTGGTGTTAATAAGGCTCTTGAAACAAGAAGCAATAATTCCGATACATCAAAAGATGAAACTCTTGATATCGGCGCGGGTGACCAAGGTATTATGTTTGGTTATGCGTGTGATGAAACAAAAGAATTAATGCCTTTGCCTATTGCTTTGGCACATAAATTAGCATACAGATTAGCTCAAGTAAGAAAACAAAAGCTTGTTAACTACTTAAGACCTGACGGCAAAAGCCAAGTTACTGTTGAATATAAAGACGGAAAACCATACAGAATTGATACAATTGTTATTTCAACTCAGCATGACCCTGAAATTAACGGCAATTCCGATAATCAAAGAATACAATCAATAATCAGAGAAGACATGATTAATCTTGTTATAAAACCTGTATTTGAAAATTATGATATTAAGCCGGATGAAACAACAAAATATTTGATTAATCCTTCAGGCAGGTTTGTTATAGGCGGACCTCAGGGCGACGCAGGTTTAACTGGAAGAAAAATAATTGTTGATACATATGGCGGCTATGCTCGACATGGCGGCGGTGCTTTTTCAGGAAAAGATCCAACCAAAGTTGACCGCTCTGCTGCTTATGCTGCTCGTTGGGTTGCAAAAAATATTGTAAAAGCAGGTTTAGCTCAAAAATGCGAAATTGAACTTGCTTATGCAATAGGCAAATCTCAACCTGTATCTGTTTTGGTTGACACTTTTGATACAGGCAGAATTGATGATGAAACTCTGTCAAAAATCGTTTCTGAAACATTTGATTTAAGACCTGCTGCAATTATTAAGCAGTTTGATTTAAGAAATCTGCCTGCTAAAAATGGTGGAAAATTCTATCAAAAATTAGCAGCATACGGGCATGTCGGACGTGAAGATTTTGAAATTCCTTGGGAAGAAACTCAAATGGCAGATATATTAGCTCAAAAAGCTGCTTCATTATCTGCAAAATAATGTGATATAATATAGCTGTCAAAATGACAGCTATATTTTTTAATAAGGTGAACAATGAAAAAAAACAGCGAAACAAGGACAATTTCCGATTTATTAAATGATTCTATTTTTAATCAAGAATCAAAAACAAGATTAAACGGGGTTGTTAAACAATCGACTGTTTTTTCTTTTTGGGATAATATTGTAGGCGCTAAATTTTCTAAATATACAAAACCTTATTCAATTAAATATCAAAAAATCTATGTTAGCGTTAAAAGCCCTGTTATTGCTCAAGAATTGGGTTTATATAAAAATAAAATTTTAAAAAAGGTTAATTCATATTCTCAGCCATTGGGTTTAGAGATTAAAGACATAGTTTTTAATTATAAAAATTTTCATTCATCTAATCCCGTTTCTTTGGGTGTTGAAGACAGGCCTATTTTTTTGAGTAAAGAAAAGTTGCAGTCGGCAAAAATCAGCCAAACAACGCAAGAAAAAATCAAAGAACATATAGGGAAAATAAAGTTTTTAAACGAAAATCAAAAGGAAAATCTGGTTTCAAAAATTATATCTACTTATCAAGCAAATGAACTAAGAAAAATAGACTAATTTTCAAAAAAGTGTAGACAAAAATAATATTTAGATGTAATATATTTATTGCGTATATTTTTTGAGGTGTATATGATTCAATTAATTATAGAACTAATTCGACGTATCTGCCCTTTCAGTGAAAGAGGCCTTGTTTATGTTCCTATTAAAAAAGATTAATTTGAATATTAAATAATTTAAGAAAAGGCCTTTTTCAAAAAGGTCTTTTTTATTGTTAAAATTTGTATAAAAAATTAAAAAAAACATAAAAATTTAGCAATTATTTTTGTTTTTTGCCATTGTTATTAAGTGAAGAAGGTTGGTAAATGAATAAAATTTTATCAAATACATATAAAAAATATCGCCTTAAAACTCAAGTTCAGCGCTTGAGAAATTTGATTTGGGGACTGTAGTTGATAAATAAGGAATAAAATGAATATATCGCCTATTATAAGAGAAAAATCAATAAAGCTATTATCAGGATTTGCAAATAATAATGACTCATTGGCGCCAATGGTCTTAAAAGACGCAATTTCAAATACCGCAATTGTTGCTACTTATAAAAAAGAAGGCGGTAAGGATGATGCAAGAGAAAAAGCAATTGAAGAATATGGGACAGGAGTTGTTTGGCTTTTTGGTATTCCGGCTCTAAAAAAGCTTTTTGATAAGTCAGTATATGGAATTTTTAAATTAAATCCCGATTTTGATATCAGAATTTTAAAAGATGAAAATTATTTAAATAATATTAAACAAAACCTTTCAATGGAAACTAATTCAATTTTGCAAGAGCAAAAAGAAGTTTTTAAATCTTTGAATGAAAAAAACAGCCTTTTGAAAAATTTTACAAATTCACAGGTTTATAAGGGTTTATTTGTTTCAAAATTTGCGATTACAACTTCAATATGTGCGCTTGCACTAGCTGCCCTTGTCAAGTATAAGCAAAAAACAACACAAAAAAGAATTGAAAGAGACTGCTATAAAAACTTAGCATCTGAGGTATTACTTAATAAATCGGTTAATAAAGCTTCAAATTTCCAAAAATTCAATAAAACGGAAAAACAAGAAAATAAAAATTCTAAAAGTATTTCTTTTAAAGGGCTTGGTGAGTTATTTATGTATAACCCTATAGCTAATAATTCTCTTTTAGATGTTTCTATTGCAGCAACAAGATTAAGACATGGTAGAAAAGGCGAAAGAGGTGAAATTGGAATGAAAGAAGCATTCCAAATTATATTCATATATTTACTTGCTAAACCTATTCAAATGGCTTTTGAGTTTGTTGGTGAAAAATTAAAAATGCCCATTTCTCTTGATCCTATGGTTCTATTTTCTAAAGATATTAAAAACACGCTAACTCAAGCCGGCGATGTTATTAGAAATAATGACTTTATTGCACAGGTTAAAAATAACAAAGGTAAGGTTGCAAATGTTTTAAAAGAGGGTGCTCTTGATAAGATACTAGAACTTGCAAGACAAGATATTAATAATCCTTTATTGGATGTTTTGGATAAAAACGGCGCAATTCAAATATTAAAAGATAAAAAAGGCAACAAGCAAGCTATCAGCTATTTGAAGCGTTTTGATGAAAATGCCATTGTAAAAACCATGCTTGATATTAATAAAACAAATAAATTTATAGATAATATTAAATCAATTAAGGCATATAAAGTTTTTGCAGTATTTGCAAATATTGCAATTGCTGCTTGGGCAACAGGGGTATTGCAGCCTAAATTGGTAATTTTAATGAGAAAATTAACACATAACGGTGATAACAGAAATCCTGCAATTGTCGAACAGGAAAAAATGATGAAACTACAAGCTCATCAGGGCTAGACTTCAATAAATAGTTTTCTTCCTACAATATTTGGTTTTCCGTTGTAATATCCTGCAAAATATCCGCCTGCTATGGGTCTGTTTTTGCCGTAATTTGTATTGGAGTCAAAAGCAGCAGACAAAAAAGGATTATTTTTTTCGCTTTCTGAAAACGGGTTATTTGTTTTTTGGGTAATTTGCCTGCTTGGTATTATTTGATTTGTTGAACTAAGTGATTTTGTTAACAGTGATACTAAATTTGATAGCATAATTAAACCTTTTTATGTTTATTAATGAAATATTATTATAAGTCAACAATATAATTTTAACATTTTAGCCGGAAATAAAATCAAATAAATGATTGGAAAATTTTAACAAATATAAATTTATATTCAAATTTAAAATATTGTGATAGAATATTATCATTAAGATGGCTTTTATCATTTTATATATAAAAAATTAAATATGCTAATGGTCTATCAATTGGTGAACAGATTATAAGAGGACCGGAACAATTAACACTTTAATATATATCATCTTAGCACTTTTGGCGGTTGTTTGCGCATTAATGACAATGTTGTTTGTAAGGCAAAAAGCCAAAGTTGAGGTGCTTGAAAAAAATGAACAAAAATATATTCAAGATTTTAAAGAAAAAGAACAATTCTTGAAAAAAGAAGCTCTGATTTCAGCTAAAGAAGAACTTCATAAGGAAAGAATGGAGCTGGATGAGCTTACAAGAGAGAAGAAACAAGAATTTGAGAAAATTCAACAAGATTTGTTTAAAAAAGAAGACGAATTGGAAGAAAAATCTCAAGGAATTGTTGATAGAGAGGTTCTGCTTTCTAAGAAAGAAGATGAATTAGAGCAAAAAGAAGACTATTTGGCTGACGCTATTGCTCGTCAAATAACCGAACTTGAACGTATTGCTCAAATGTCAAGAGAAGAAGCTAAATCTACTTTATTAAACCAATTAAAAGATGAATTGGCTCAAGAAAAAATCCAATTAATCCGCGAAAATGAGATTGAAATCAGAGAAGCTGCCGAAGAAAAATCTCGTGAAATTTTGAGTCAAACAATGCAAAAATGTGCAATTGAACAAGTTATTGAAACAAGCGTTTCAGTTGTTTCTTTGCCTTCAGATGAGATGAAAGGAAGAATAATCGGTCGCGAAGGCAGAAACATTAGAACACTTGAAACTCTAACAGGCGTTGATTTAATTATTGATGATACTCCTGAAGCTGTTGTATTATCCTCTTTTGACCCTGTAAGGCGTGAAGTTGCAAAATTAACTATTGAAAAACTAATTCAAGACGGCAGAATACATCCTGTTAGAATTGAAGAAGTATACGAAAAATCAGTTAAAGAAATTGAAAATAAAATTAAACAAGAAGGTGAACGCGCAGCTGTTGACCTTGGAATTATGAACCTTAACAAAGAGCTAACAAAAACACTTGGACGCTTATATTATAGAACAAGTTACGGACAAAACGTTTTGAAACATTCAATTGAAGTTGGGCAAATTGCAGGAATGCTTGCTGCTGAACTCGGTTCTGATGTTAAAAGTGCAAAACGTGCCGGACTATTGCATGATATAGGAAAAGCGGTTGATCAAGAACAAGAAGGAACACATGTTCAACTCGGTGCTGATTTATGCCGTCGTTTTGGTGAAAAAGAGCATATAGTTCATGCAATAGAAGCTCACCATGACGATGTTCCTTGTATTAATTTGACCGATGCTTTGGTTAAAATAGCCGATACTATATCAGCAGGCAGACCCGGTGCTCGTCGTGATACGCTTGAAATCTATATTAAACGCCTTAAAAAACTGGAAGAAATTGCAAACAGTTATGAAGGAATTAAGCAGTCCTTTGCTGTGTCAGCAGGTCGAGAGGTTAGGGTTATTGTTCAGCCTAATGTGTTTGACGATGTTGCAAGTTCAAAACTTGCAAGAGATATTGCAAAACGCATTGAGGATGAGTTGGAATACCCCGGACAAATTCGTGTAACAGTCGTTCGTGAAGTTAGAGTTACCGAAATTGCCAAATAAACCTTAGGCAACAGTCAATGCAGAAAGATTTTAAATTATTATTTATAGGCGATATTGTTGGTCGTTGCGGTAGGAATATCGTAAAAAAATTTTTAAGTGAAAATAATAAAAAATCTGAATATGATTTTGTTATTGCAAATGTTGAAAATGCTAGTCATGGTTTTGGTTTGACTAAAAAGAACTATGATGAATTAGAAGCCTGCGGCATTGATTGTATGACAAGCGGAAATCATATTTGGGACAAAAAAGATATTTTAACTTATATTGATGAAGCAGATATTTTAATTAGGCCTTATAACTATCATAAATCAGTTTCAGGAGTTGGATATAGAATTTTTGATAATGGCATGATTGTCATAAATCTTTTAGGTAAAACGTTTATGCCTCCCATTGATTGTCCTTTTGTTGCTCTTGAAGAAATTATTCAGGAATTGAAAAATAAGATTAATATTGATGATAAGATAATTTTTGTGGATTTTCATGCTGAAGCAACCGCTGAAAAACAATGTTTTGCGCGTTTTGCTTTCGATTTAGGAGTAAGTGCAGTTGTTGGCACACATACACATGTTCAAACTGCAGACGAATGTATTTTAGATGGGCATGCATATTTAACCGATGTAGGATGTTGCGCAAGCAAAATGGGCGTAATCGGCATGGAGTATCAACCTTCTTTAAAAAGACTTATGACATCAGTAAATGAGAGATTTGATGTGGAGATGTCCGCTCCGTATGTATTTAATGCTTGTGAAATTATTTTCAGCGAAAACCGTGCTAAAAGCATTAACAGAATAAGTTTTGAATATAGTATATTAGAGGAACAGGATAGTGAAAATTGATTTGCATATTCATACGACTTATTCTGACGGTATGTTGAGTCCGCAAAAAATCGTCGATACTGCACATCAGTGCGGGCTTGATGTAATTGCTTTAACCGATCATGATAATGTTCTTTCCCATAAAGAAGCTGAAGATTATATTAATTCAAACAATTTGAAACTTGAAGTTATCCCTGGTGTTGAAATAAACACGATATATAAGGGCTGGGAAGTTCATATTCTTGGTTATTTTATGGATGAAAATAATCAGCAATTTGTTGATATGTTAAATTTTCAACAAAAAGCCAGAATTGAGCAAACTCATCAAATTATTGAACTTTTAGCAAAAAAACAAGGTATTAAAATTAAGTTTGAAGATGTTCAAAAGCTCGTTGCTCCAAAAGGTTCAATAGGACGTCCTCACATAGCAAGAGCAATAACATCCTGCGGCGGCAGCTCAAATATAATGGAAGCTTATGCTAAATTTATCAATAACAATTCAGATGTTTATATAGAAAGAAAAACAGTATCTCCGCATGACGCTGTTGAGATTATATCTGAAGCTGGTGGAATTCCTGTTTTTGCGCATCCGATTGATGTTGATATAGCGGACAGTTTAACTTGTGAATTGGTTAACTATGGGTTAAGGGGCATTGAAGCATATCATAGAAAACATTCACCGGCGGCAGTTGAACATTTTTCAACATTGGCGGAACAATATGGTTTAATTGTAACAGGCGGCTCGGATTTCCATGCTCCTTCTATGAACCATGGCACCATACTAATGGGTAAAAACTTTGTTCCTGATTGGATATATGATAAATTAATACTTGAAAAAAAGAAAATTGACATGATTTAAAAATCATTTTCAAGATATTCAAAGAATGTGTGGAATTTTTTGTTTAAAAGTTCCATATTTTCTTCTTCGTCAATTTCGATTGTTAGTGTTGGAATTTTTCTTTCTATTCCACAATAGGTTCCAAAACTTCCAGGGGTGGGATATCCAATATCATTGCTTGTTGGGTAATTTAAAATTGTGCTTGCAACGTTTGCAAGTTTTTCTGCGGGTCCGTCGTAATTAACAACCTTGTAGGGGGAGTGTATTGTTACAATTGCGCTAAAATCATTTTTATCTATTAAATCCACTAAAAATTGTGTTTCAATTTCGCTGTTTGGTTTAAAACCTCCAAAGTAGTCGCTGTTATAGTCGCCTAAGACCCAATTTTTTGTTGGAAAATTTCGATTTAAGTCAACATCGTTCAGGTTTTTTCTTTTTCTGGAAGGGTTTAGTTTAGGAATATAGAAAAGATTATTTTTTGAGGATGTATTTTTTTTAAGGTATGAATTAATAAAGTATTCCCCTTGTGATTCGTCGCCATGGAATACTCCTATAACCAGAATATTTTTATTTGATGATTTATTTTCTTTTTTGATTAATTTAATATCGCTTTTCATGGTTGTAATAAAATATGGCTTGTGTCTTGCACAAGCCATAAAATGCAGTTATCTTATCAACCTATTCTTTGAAACATATATCCGATTCCGCGAGCAGTAAGGATAAGTTCTGGGTTCGCAGGATCTGTTTCTAATTTTGAACGCAGTCTTGAAATATGTACGTCTACAACACGTGTATCAATTCTATGATCCGGCGGATAAGCCCATACATGTTGAAGAATTTCATTTCTTGAATAAGCTGTTCCTGAGTTATTAACAAGCAACTCTAATAGGCTAAATTCCATGCCTGTAAGACGTATTCTTTCGTTTTTGCGATATACTTGTCTTCTTGCAGTATCTATTTTGATGTTTCCTGTTGTGATAACGTTTTTGGTTGTTTTTCCGGTTGGAATTGTAATATCTTTGTTAACCGTTCTTCTTAAGACGGCTTTGACACGTGCTTCAAGTTCTTTTGGACTGAACGGCTTAATCACATAATCGTCAGCACCTAATTCAAGTCCTGTAATTCTTTCTGATACATCTCCTAAAGCAGTTAAAATGATAATAGGAACATCTGATACGCGTCTGATTTCTCTTGTTACTCCATAGCCATCCATTTTTGGCATCATAACATCCAGAATTACTATATCAGGATTAGTTTTGTTGAAAAGCTCAACTGCTTCTTCTCCGTCTTCTGCTGTTACGACATTGTATCCTGCCATTTTTAAACGGGTTTCAAGAATTCTTCTAATACTTGCTTCGTCATCTACAACTAAAATTTTCTGTTTTGAATCGCTTTGCTCTTGGACGTCTTTGGTCATTTTTCTTCCTTACTTATTCGTTACCTTTAACATTACAAAATATTTATTTTTTTTAACTAATATTAACATAAATTAATTTATTTTGCAAAATCATATAAAAAAAATGCTCGCTTGTTGCGAGCAGTTTTAGTTATATTTAAATTAGGATTTGGAGTTAGTTTATTAGCTTAGTTTTATTGTACTATTTTGGATTTCTTGGCTTGTTGAGCTCTTTAGTTGTTCTAATTCAGCTTGTTCAGATTCAACCAAGGTTTCTAATTCGGTTTGTTGATTTTGTATTTCTTTTTCTTTTTCGTTTAAAAGCGGCATAAAGTAATTTTCTGCAAATTCTTTTAGAGCTTCAGCATAGAATTCTTGATACATTGCATCTGTGTCTAAGTTTCCGCTTTCGTCGTAGTATAGTTGCGCTTGAGCAGTTAAAGACGGATTGTTGTAGTATTGTTCTTGAGTTACTGATTCATAAGCTGATGCATAGTAATCTGTTTGTTCTTGTGCCATTTGTGTGGCAACTTCGTTTGAATAACCCATAAAGTCAAGTGCATCGCCAAATAAGTCTTTACCTACCGAAGCAATTTCGCTTGGTGTTATTGAACCGTCTGCAATTGCTGTTGAAAAACTTGATAATCTTCTCAATTGTCTTGATAGTTGTAATTTTTCTAATGTGTGATCGTTAATACTTCTTTGAAGTTCACACCTTCTTAATGACATCATTAACCACGCCATAATGTTACACTCCTAACCTAATTTAATTTTTAAACTAACCTTACAATATAATAAAGTTTTTTTTCATTTTAAAATTGCCTTTTTGTTTTTTGTTTTCTTAACATTACTTAACAATATTTTTTTATTATTTATAGTTTAATAGATATATGATAGATGATAATTTTTTAGCGGAATATGAAAATCTTTTATATCAAACAGAGCGTCCTTCCAGATATATTGGTGATGAATATGGTTCTTATGATAAAGATTTTAATTTAGCAGAGGGTAAATTTCTTTTTGTTTTTCCTGATAAATACGAAATCGGGATAAGCAATTTTGGACATAAGATAATTTATGATTTAATTAACAAAAGAAAAAATCTTTTATGTGATAGACTATATGCTCCAGATAAAGATTTTTCAGAGTTATTAAAAAAGAACGATAAAGAAATTTACGCGCTTGAATCAAAAAGAAAACCAAAAGAATTTGATATAATAGGTTTCGGGCTTCAATATGAAATGTGTTATACAACAGTTTTAAAATTGTTGGAGATGTCCGATATTCCAATTTTTAATAAAGATAGAAATAATTCTCATCCTATTATTATGGCGGGCGGTCCTTGTACATCAAATCCTAAGCCTATGGCAAAATTTATTGATATTTTTGTTATAGGTGACGGCGAAGATGTAAATATTGAGATTTTAGAAAAATACATTGAATTAAAAAATAAATTACCAAGAAATGAAATTATAAAAGAATTGGCAAAAATTGAAGGGGTTTATGCGCCAATTGTTGATAATAAGGCAAATAAAAGAATTGCACAATTAACCTATGAAAACCATCCGATAAATTCTCCAATTCCTCATTTTGCCTCTATCCATGATAGGGCGATAATTGAATTAAGGAGAGGCTGCGGCAGATTGTGTCGTTTTTGTCAGGCATCTCATATCAATCTTCCGATTAGGGAAAGAAAAAAAGAAGATATTGTAAAATTAGCAAAAGAATATGTTAAAAATACAGGTTATGATGAATATTCTTTATTGTCTTTATCGTCTAATGACCATGGAAAAATTGAAGAAATTTTAGCTAATTTAAGCTGCCATTTTAGAGGATCGGGAATTAATGTTTCTCTGCCCTCTCAAAGAGCTGACAGATTTTCTTTGGAATTGGCAAAATTAGCACAAAGCGAAAAGAAAGCAACGGTTACAATTGCTCCTGAAGCAGGCACACAAAGAATGAGGGATGTAATTAATAAAAATTTGTCAAAAGAGCAAATAATTAATGCAACAATTTCATGTATAAAAAACGGCTGGAATAAAATTAAATATTATTTTGTTATAGGCTTGCCTTTTGAAACTTATGAAGATTTAAAAGGAATTGTTGATTTAATTGAACAAGTTAATTTGTCATGCAGAGAAAATGGTTTAAAATATCCTCAAATTACTTGTTCTATTTCGGTTTTTGTGCCTAAACCTCATACACCTTTTCAGTGGGCAAGGCAAAACACAATTTCTGAAATTCAAGAAAAAATAAAATATTTGAGAGATTTAAAAGATAAAATTAAAAATGTCAGATTTAATTTTCACAATCCCAAAATGTCGCAATTAGAAGCATTTTTTACTCGCGGCGATGAAAGATTATCAGATTTTATTTATGAATTATATAAAGAAGGTTCATATTTAGATTCTTGGGATGAAAATCTTGATTTTGATTTATACCAAAAAATTGCAAATAAATTGAATATCGATATAGAAAAAGAGGCTTCAAAGGAATTTGAACAGGATGAGAATTTGCCTTGGGATAATATTTTTTACGGCGTTAATAAATCTTGGCTTTTAGCTGAATATAATAAAGCCCATGAAGCAATTTCAACAATTCCTTGTGAAGTAAAATGTAATAATTGCGGAGTTTGCACAAATTTTAAAACCAAAAAGATTTTGGATAAATGATTTATAACTTATGAAATATCGGTTTCATTTTGTCAAAAGTTGCAAAATACTTATAGCCTATAGATTTTAGAAATTCTCTCATTTCTTTGATTTTATAGCCTAAATCTCTTGTATTATGAGAGTCTGAGCCTATTGTTATAATTTCGCCGTTTAATTCTCTATAGAATTTTAAAATGTCTTTTGAGGGCATTAAGTCTTTTAAGCCGTATCTAAATGAAGATGTGTTAAGTTCAATTCCTTTTTCGTTTTGGATAATATGGGTTAAGATTTTTTCAATAATTTCTTTTGAATGTTTAAAAGGGTATTCCCCAAAATCGTCGTATCTTCTAATTAAGTCTAAATGTCCCAAGACGCTATATTTATCATAGATTTGTATAGTATTATAAATCTCCTCATAATATCTTCGATTGTATTGGGCTTGCGTTTTGCCATATTGGAAACTTCTGTCCCATAAATCTTTATCTTCAACAAGATGAAAAGACATGATTATAAAATCAAAAGAATATTTTTTAAAAATATTTTCAAAATAGTCTTTATGATGTGCTTGAAGACCAAATTCAATTCCTTGTTTTATTGCGATTTTGTTTTTATATTTTTCTTGAAGAATTTTTATTTCTTTAAAGTAGCTTTCAAAATTACATGAAAAACAGCCGTAATTACCATAATCGGTATGGTCTGTAAAGCATATTTCATCAAGATTTAATGCTAAAGCTTGCTTAATATAATCTTCCATTTTTGCGCTTGAATCTGAGCTAAAGCTTGTGTGAATGTGATAGTCTGCGTTCATTTTATTTACCGATTTTTTGTTTGACTGTTTGAATAAAATTGTTTATGTCTATTGGTTTTGTTAAATAATCGTTAATGCCATAACTTGCTGCTTTTTGCTTATCTAAATCCATTGCACAAGCGCTTACAATAATTATTGGACAAAGAGTTGCGTTTTCATTTTTTAATTTTTCAATAAGACTGAATCCATCTAATTTTGGCAATTGTATATCAAGAATAATTAAATCATAGGTGTTTATTTTGAGTTTTTCATAAGCGTCTTGTCCGTCATATGATTTTTCAACAGCATAGTTTTGATATGTTAATATATCAAAAAATAATTTCATATTTAGTTCGTTATCTTCAACTATTAATATTTTTTTCATAATATTATATTTTTAAACTCCATAACAAAGGTAGTGCCTTTATTAACCTCGCTTTCAAGAGATATTTTGCCTTTATGAAGTTTTACCAGTTCTTTTGTAATGGTTAAACCAAGACCTGTTGAGTTTTGGTTTTTTGTGTAGACGTTGTTTAAATGAACAAATTTTTTAAATATTTTATTGTGATATTTTTTATCTATTCCTATTCCGTTGTCTTTGATTTTTAGAGTGTAGGTCTTATCTTTTTTTAATTGGATAATTTCAATTTTACCGTTTTCTTTAGTGAATTTAATTGCATTAGATAACAAATTATATAAGATTTGTTGAAATTTTTGATAATCAGCTTGAATTTTACATTCAAATTTTGGGTCAAATATTATTTCTATATTTTTGTTTTTATATAAGGGTTCTAATATGTTAACCACTTCTTGGATTGTTTGATTTGGATTTAATTCAATCGGGCTGAATTTCATAGCATGGGCTTCAAGCTTAGATATATCAAGTATTTCGTTAATCATGCCAAGAAGGTGTAAGCTTGAAATTTGAATATCTTTGATATATTCAGACTGTTTCTCGTTTAAATCTCCGAAAATCTTGCTGTCTAGCGCTTGAGAGAAGCCTATAATTGCGTTAAGCGGTGTTCTTAGTTCATGGGAAATGTTTGCTAGGAACAGATTTTTTGTTTTATCCAGTTCTTGAAGTTTTTTGTGTTGTTTTTTTATAATTTCATAAGCTTCTTGTTTTTCAATTATTGCTTCTTGCATTGCTTTTAATTGAATTTTGAAAACTTCGTTTAATTCATAATCTTTTATTTTGTAACTTATGACTTGAGCCAGTGCTAAAAAGGATGTTTTTAGTTCGTCGGTTATATCATTATCTGTGCTTAAAATTATAATTCCAAAAACAGATTCTTTAATAGCCAGTTTAACAAACAAACTGTTTGAATATAAAAATTCATCTTTTTTTGTTTTGATTTCTTTGATTTTGTCCTTGGAATTAATGAAATCGTATGCAATTTTTGAATTTATTGCATAGTTTTCTAAGCATTTATTTTTGTTAAGTATTGATTTTGCCGTTAAATCTGAATTTTCGCAAAAGAAAATTCCTAATGATGAATTTTTATATAAAGAAGACATCATCTCCAACACAGATTGATAAAATCCAATATTCTTAGCCTGTGTGTCGTTTATGATGTCGTCAATTAAATTTAAACTTTCAGATAGTAACTTTTCCATACTTCAATTATAAAATATATTTGATTTTCTACAAAAAAGTTAATATATTTTATAATTTAAAAATGTATCCGCCTTTTGTGGCGTTTTCAAGCACATTTTGTGAGATTTTTGTTCTAAGATTTTTAATGTATTTATATACATAATCGCTTGGCAAACCCAAAATGGCAGCTAAATCTCTTGCGTAAACCACTTCGCCTTTGTTTTCAATAAAATGGTTTAATACTGAGTCTTCCCTTTGTGTTAAAGGTTTTTTATAAGTTAATTTTGATTTGATTTCTTTAATTGTGTTTGATTGACTTTCTGATAAGATTTTATGTTGAATGTCTTGCGCTTTTTCAGCCAGTTTTAAAATTTGATTAGAAGACTTTTCTCTTGATGAATAAAGTCTTTTTTCATTTTGCATAACGATATCTATAATATCGCTTGTTTGTTTATCTTCTTCAAGAACTTTACCGAGTTTTTTTGCATATTCTTCTAAAGTGATTTTTTCTAAAGAGCTTCTCCATTGTTTGATTTCTTCTTTGGTTAGATATTGGCTCATTTATTCCCCCATAAAGTGATAATCAATCTCGTTTGTTTTGTTATATATGTTATATCATAACGATTGGCTGAAATCAGCAAATATTGCATAACGTAAATTTTTTTTAAAATAGTTAATATTAGGCTTTTTTTGCTTGACAAGCTTATTTTGTTTGTAGTTAGGTATTTTGGCTTTTTGTTAAGTTTTAAAAAAAGCAGATGAGAGTATCACCTGCTTTTTTTAAAATTATGTTAAAGAAATATATTAGTCTTGAGCGTGACCTGCTGTTCCTAATACATCTCTCATTTTATGTATAACCATTTCTTTAACGGCTGTTCTTCCCGGTCCCATATATTCTCTGGGGTCGAATTTTTCAGGATGTTCAACAAAGAATTCTCTGATAGTTGAAGTCATAGCTAATCTTAAATCTGTGTCGATGTTAATTTTAGCTACGCCGTGTTGAGAAGCATATTTTAACATTTCTTCAGGAACACCTTGAGCGTCAGGTAAGTTGCCGCCGAATTGGTTACATTTTGCAACAAATTCTTTAGGAACTGAGCTTGAACCGTGAAGAACGATAGGATAATCGCCAAAACCTGCCTCTTTTAGAGCATCTTTTATTTCTTTTAATCTTTCAAAGTCAAGTTTAGCTTCGCCTTTGAATTTGTAAGCACCATGGCTTGTTCCGATAGCAATAGCCAGTGAATCGCAACCTGTTTGTCTAACAAATTCAACAGCTTCTTTAACATTTGTGTATTTAGCATCTTTAGCATCAACTTTTACATCATCTTCAACGCCTGCTAATTTACCAAGTTCAGCTTCAACTGAAACTCCTCTTTCGTGAGCATATTCAACTACTTTTTTAGTTAATGCTACGTTTTCTTCAAATGGGAAACGAGAACCGTCAATCATTACAGATGAGAAACCGCCGTCGATACATGCTTTACAGATTTCAAAATCAGCACCGTGGTCCAAGTGAAGTGCGATAGGTACTGTTGTTGTAGCTAGGGCTGCTTCAACTAATTTTAATAAATATGTTTGATTTGCATATTTTCTTGCACCTGCTGAAACTTGAAGAATAATTGGAGATTGTGTTTCTTCAGCAGCTTCTGCAATACCTTGCAAAATTTCCATGTTGTTAACATTGTAAGCACCGATAGCATATCCGCCTGCCAGTGCTTTTTTGAACATTTCATTTGTTCCTACTAGTTTTCTTTCTGCCATAAGTTTTTATCCTTTAAATAAAATACCTCTACATATTTTAATTTATATCAAAAACATTTTTTCTACAAGAAATTTATTGTATGGTATTATTTATATGAGGTGATTATGAATAGAATTAAAATTGCGATAGCGTCTGATCATGGCGGATTTATTTTAAAAAACAATATATACAAGTATTTGCTTGTTAAGGGGTATAATATTGTTGATTTCGGCACAAATTCATCTGAATCGTGCGATTATCCTGTTTTTGCAAAAAAAGTCTGCGCTGCAATTTTAAACGAAGAAGTTCATTATGGAATTTTAATTTGCGGTACAGGTCTTGGCATGCAAATGTGTGCAAATAGGTTCAAGGGAATAAGAGCTGCTTGTGTGTCAGATACATATAGCGCAAAAATGTCAAGATTACACAATAATTCTAACGTATTAACCATGGGAGCAAGAGTAGTCGGCGAAGGTTTGGCATATGATATAGTTGATGTGTGGCTTGGTACAAATTACGAGGGCGGAAGACACGAGAAAAGAATTAAAATGCTTGATGAATAATATTTTTCATTGTAGAATTTTGAAGTGGATAATTAACAACTTTTTATAAGGAAGTTTACATGTTTGAAAGATTTACGGAAAAGGCAATAAGGGTTATAATGCTTGCGCAGGAAGAATCCCGCAGGCTTGGACATAATTTTGTCGGTACTGAGCAACTTCTTTTGGGTTTAATTGCGGAAGGTACCGGAATTGCTTCTAAAACCTTGAAATCAATGGGAGTTAATATTAAAGAAGCAAGAGAAGAAGTTGAAAAAATAATCGGCAGAGGCTGCGGTTTTGTTGCGGTTGAAATTCCTTTCACTCCAAGGGCAAAAAAAGTTCTTGAATTGTCTTGGGATGAAGCAAGACAATTAGGACACAATTATATTGGAACAGAACATCTTTTGCTCGGTTTAATAAGAGAAGGCGAAGGTGTTGCGGCAAAGGTTCTAGAAAATCTTGGTGTAGATTTAAATAAATGCCGTTCCAATGTTATTAAAATGCTTGGTGAAACTAAAACAACATCATCTTCATCCGGCTCAACTCTTGCGGCTGCCGGCGTTTCTCAAAAAAGCGCAAAAACTCCTTCTTTGGATGAATTTGGTACCGATTTAACGCTTGCTGCTCAAGAGCAAAGGCTTGACCCTGTTGTTGGAAGAGAAAAAGAAATCGAACGTGTAATACAGATTTTAGCAAGAAGAACAAAAAATAATCCTGTTTTGATTGGTGAACCGGGGGTTGGTAAAACAGCAATTGCCCAAGGTTTAGCTCAAAGAATTGTGGATTGTGAAGTTCCTGATATCTTAGAAAATAAAAAAATAATCCAGCTTGATATGGGACTTTTGATTGCAGGCACAAAATATAGAGGTGAATTTGAAGAACGTCTTAAAAAGATTATGGATGAAATCAGACAAGCAGGAAATATAATTCTTGTAATTGATGAAATGCATACTCTAATTGGCGCCGGTGCAGCAGAAGGCGCAATTGATGCGGCAAATATCCTAAAACCGGCACTATCTCGCGGAGAAATCCAAGTTATTGGTGCAACTACTTTAGATGAATATAGAAAATACATTGAAAAAGATTCTGCTTTAGAAAGGCGTTTTCAAACCGTAATTGTTGATCAACCGTCTATTGAAGAAACAATTGAAATAATAAAAGGCTTAAAACCAAAATATGAAGAACACCACAAATTGATTATCTCTGATGAAGCAATTGTTGCTGCTACTGAGTTATCATCAAAATTCATTACAGAAAGGTTTTTGCCGGATAAAGCAATTGATATTATTGACGAAGCTGCTTCAAAAGTGCGTTTGAATGTTTCTACATTGCCGCCTGAAGGTAAAGAACTTGATAAAGAATTAAAAGCAATTATCAAGGAAAAAGAAGAAGCAATAAGAAACCAAGAGTTTGAAAGAGCTTCTGATTTAAGGGATGATGAAGCTAATTTGAAAGAAAAAATCCATGAAATTTCTGAAAAATGGAGAGAAACTCAAGATGAAAATAAGCCCACAGTCGGAGTTGAAGAAGTTGCTCAAGTTGTTTCTACAATTACAGGTATTCCTGTTACAAAAATAACTGAAGCTGAATCGGAAAAATTGTTAAAACTTGAAGAAACTTTGCACAACCGTGTTATTGGACAGTCTGATGCTGTAGTATCTTTGGC
The DNA here is from genome assembly GCA_949282195.1 of uncultured bacterium. Lineage (GTDB taxonomy): Bacteria > Cyanobacteriota > Vampirovibrionia > Gastranaerophilales > Gastranaerophilaceae > RUG14156. The sequence goes on from CASDOW010000010.1 coordinate 64,460, forward strand.
AAAATCAATAAGGCGTGCTCGTGTTGGTTTAAAGGCTCCTAATAGACCAATCGGCAGTTTTATTTTCTCAGGGCCTACCGGTGTCGGTAAAACTGAGCTTGCTAAAGCCTTGGCTGAAGCTGTGTTTGGCTCTGAAGATAATATGGTTAGAATCGATATGTCTGAATTTATGGAAAAACATGCAACTTCAAAATTAATCGGTTCTCCTCCGGGGTATGTCGGTTATGATGACGGCGGAAACATGTGTGAAATAATCAGAAAGAAACCATATAGCGTTGTTCTTTTTGATGAAATCGAAAAAGCGCATCCGGATGTATTTAATATCATGCTGCAAATTTTAGATGACGGCAGGTTGACCGATTCAAAAGGTCGTCATATCAACTTTAAAAATACTATTATTATCATGACTTCAAATGTTGGCGCAAGTATGATTACAAATACACAAAAACTTGGTTTTTCTGTTTCAGGAGATGATAAAAAAGATAAATACGAAAAATTAAAAGAAACAGTTAACGAAGAACTTAAAAAAGCTTTCAGACCCGAATTTTTAAACAGAGTTGATGATATAATTGTCTTTGCTCACTTAAGCCAAGAAGAAATAAGACAAATTGTTGATTTGATGTTGAAAGACTTGTTTAAGCGTTTGTCTGAGAGAGATTTGACAATTGAAGTTACGGACGCTGCTAAAGATTATTTAGCTAAAGAAGGATATTCCGAAGCTTATGGCGCTAGACCTTTAAGAAGGGTAATTCAAAAGAAGGTTGAAGATGTCTTGGCTGAAGAAATCTTAAGCGGTAATTATCAAGCAGGTACAAAACTTCTTATGGATTATCGTGATGATAAAATATTAATTGAGAAAAAAGAAGATTAGTGTAAAACGTTTCTTTAAAAGCCCCTCAATTGGGGCTTTTTTGTGTCTTTGTTAAGAAATGTAACAAATAAAATAAGTCAGGCAATTTTTATATCTATATATACTTTATATATATGTAAGACATAAATAACCCCTTAAAAAATTTAAACACACTAATCACACACTAACCTTTCATCACGAGAATCAAGACAAAACTGTTATATTTATTTAAAAATAAATTTATATTTTGGCAAAAAAAATTCTTTACTTTATTTGTTTGCTATGTGTTTATTGTTTAAAATTAAGATGATACAACCATAATAATCTTTATCAAATATTAAAATGAAAATAAAATTTAATAATTTTTTCTATAATTCTAATTTAAATAAAAAAATTAATGCTGTTAACCCTCTTTTTTGTGGAAGAAAAAATAACGACAGTTTTAACCAAGATTCTTTTTGTACTTCAGATAGAGAAAGAGGTGTACCCTTTTCTTTTTTAAATGTTTTTAAAAAACCAAGTATAAAAAAAGAAAAATTACAAAATGCTGACCCTAAAATCATAGAAAATATAAAATTACTTACAGAACTAAAAAACAATAAAGGTGAAAGAATTTTTACCAATGACGAGGCAATCCGAATTTTGGCGGGCTTAGATGATTATATAAGAAATTGTGCTATTCAATTTATCCAAGTTAAAGATGATTTTAAGCGCCCTGTTTTTGCTGATGAATTGGCTTTGGTTAATCAATTGGCTAAAGGCAGAGAAAATTGTGAAGCTATTTTTGAATTGCTAAATTTTACGGATGATAACGGCAATAAGCCTTTTTCTGATCGCTTGATATTACCTATTATAGATGGTGGTGTCACTTCTTGTAAAATGGCACTGGAACTTGCAAATTTAAAAGGTATAAAAGGGCAAAGCTTGTTTAAAAATCCATGGGCAATTATGAGAATAGTTGGTTTGGATGATGAAACATCAGCTCAATCAGTTGAATTAGTTACCTATCTTAATGAAATTGGTGCAAATACGCTTCCTGCTGAAAATTTTATTTTTAATTTTGCGCATAAAGCTAAAGACAAAATAAAAATTGCTTTAGAATTAACTAAAGCAATAGATGAAAACGGCAAAAGAATTTTTGTTAACGATTATGATTTATTTAAATTTGTTGATTTAGACGAAGAACAAAGAAAAAATGCAATATATCTTGCCGGTTTAAAGAGTAAATATGGACTTAGACTGTTTGAAAACTATAACGCAATAAGTGCTCTATTGAAATTATCTAAAGAAGAAATCGAAAAAGCAGTTGAACTTATTCAATTAGAGGATGATGACGAGGAACCGTTGTTTACAAATGAACTTCTTTTATCTGAATTAGTTAAAGAGGATGAACATATTATCAATAAAACAATTCAGCTGCTTTCACTTAAAGATGACGATGATTTTAGACTTTTTGAAAAGGATGTATTTGCTTATAAAGTTGCTAAATATCCGGATAAAGTTTCTGAAAGAGTTGTTCAATTTTTGCAATTAAAAGATAAAAATAATACAAGATTGTTTACTTTGAATACTGCAATTAATATTGCCCAGCTTGAAGACAAAGCTATGGAAAATGCCTTATATTTAGCTAAATTGATTGATGAAAATAATGAAAGATTGTTCAAGGATAATAATATTATAATAGCTTTAGCTAAAACAAGTGCCAGAGTCAGAGAAATTGCAATCAAATTAGCAAGAGCGCAAAATTCTAATGGCAGCAAGCTTTTAACTATTCATTCAAATTTGTTAACTTATGCTCTAAAAATACATAAATGTGAAGCACAAAATCCTGACAGTCTTGATAATTTCATTAAGATTTCTAAATTATCTGATGAAAACGGAGATAGTTTATTTGATGTACGTCAAATATTAAAACTGGTTAGTCATCATAATACTTTTGATTTTGGTAATGTTAATCAAAGACTTAGTGAGCATAGTGAATTAATTAATAAAATAAAAATTGTATTAACAGATTCAAAAATTTCCGCAGAAATCTTATCAAGACTTCTAAAATTAACTGACAATAATTATTTAAATTTGCCTCTTAATGAAAAAATAACCATGATTAAAGACCTTGATGTAATACTTAATAAAAAGCTTTTTAATGAACAGGAAGCTAAAACGCTTGAATTAAGGCAAATGCTTAATGAAATCCAATCCTCAATCAAACACGCAATCACCCCCACCCCCACCTCCAAACTAAACACAACTCAAATGTTTAAAAACTTCTTTGCAATAAATAACCCCAA
>CASDOW010000011.1 GCA_949282195.1 uncultured bacterium
GTTAGCCAGACCTCAACGGTCTGCCTTCACGAGCTCACACACCATGGGGTCATTTCTAAAATCTAGCGCAGTCGCGCTACGATTTTAGTGCATTTCCATGCCGAGTCTTACGCATAATAAAAGACACCCTTGTATTGGGTGTCTTTTATGGAGCGGGAGACGAGGCTCGAACTCGCGACATCTTCCTTGGCAAGGAAGCATTCTACCACTGAATTACTCCCGCAAATTAGCTTTGCTTAATTATAATACACTATCAAAAAAAATAATCAAGTAGTTTTTTATGTTAAATTTTGTTAAATATAAAATTAAAAAATGAACTTTTTAATTTTAGCCTCGTTTTATAGTGTAGAAAGTGGGGCCATGTATGAAAAAAGTGTGTTTATCTTTAGCATTATTTTTAGGCATTCCGTGTTTTGCGTATGCAACAAACACAACCAATGTTTATGTAACAAACAACAACTATAACCAAGGTTCATCAAATATCATGTGCACAGCTCGCCAGGGCATTTGCACAAACGGATATTACATGGTGAGCACCGGAAGAATGCAATATGCGCCGACTCGATCTAAATTAAAAAATGAAAAACTTAAAGAAAGATTAGCAGAAAATCAATATTCAATTTATTAATTTAGACAACACGAGGATTTACAAGATGAAAAAAAATTTATTAATAACTTTACTTTTAACGTTTACACTATTAGTAAATACAGCATATTCGCGTCCCTTAAAAGGCGAACCGCACAAAGGACCAAAGCCGCCAAGAGGACCAATGCACCATATGGCGCCGCCTATGCCTCCTCATCATCATTATTATGGTCCAAGACACCGCTCATTTATTTATTATAATTCATATTGCCCGATTGGCTGCAATTGTATAAATTATTCAACAATTACACCAAGAAGCAGTTTTGGTTTTGCAATCTCAATTTAATCTACTTATAGCACTTTTAATCATTCCGTATAGCAAAGAGGTATTTAATACCTCTTTTATTTTCTTTTATTTTTGTGATAACATCAAAGTATTATGATGAAAACAGTAGACGAAATAAGAGAAGGTTTTTTAAGTTTTTTCGAAAAAAAACATAATTCAACAAGAGTTAAAAGTTCAAGTTTAATTCCTGATAACCCTACGTTATTACTTACAAGTGCCGGCATGGTCCAGTTTGTTCCGTATTATTTGGGTCTTGAAAAATGTCCTTATGACCCTCCAAGAGCAACAACTTGCCAAAAATGTGCTCGAGCTGGCGGAAAAGATTCAGATATTGAAAATGTCGGAAGAACTCCAAGGCACCACACGTTCTTTGAAATGTTGGGTAATTTTGCTTGGGGTGATTATTATAAAAAAGAAGTTATTCCTTGGGCTTGGGAATTTGTCACAAGCAAGGAATATCTTGGGTTAGATAAAGACAGATTATGGGTAACAATATTTGAAACAGATGATGAAGCATATGAAATCTGGAAAAACTCAACAGATATTGACCCAAAAAGAATTATAAGAAAAGGCAAAAAAGATAATTTCTGGGGTCCACCCGGTCCGACAGGATCATGTGGTCCATGCAGCGAAATTCACTATGATCTTGGCGAACATTTAAAATGTAGCGATGATTGTTCAATTTCAACTTGCGAATGTGACAGATGGGTTGAAATTTGGAACATGGTATTCACCGAACTTTTCCAAGATGAAGAAGGAAACCAAACCCCGCTTGACAAGAAAAATGTAGATACAGGCATGGGTTTAGAACGTATTGCAATGGTTTGCCAAGGCGTTGAATCAACTTTTGAAACTGATGTTTTAAAACATATCTTAGAAAAAGTTTGCGCTATTTCAGGCAAAAAATACAAAGAAAATGAAAAAACAGATATTTCGCTTAGAATTATAACAGACCATGCACGTTGTGTATCATTTATGATAGCCGATGGCATTATGCCTTCTAACGAAGGTCGCGGCTATGTTTTAAGAATGATTTTAAGAAGAGCATTGCGCCATGGGTATCTTTTAGGGCTTGAATTACCGTTTTTAGAACCTGTTATTGATGTTGTAATTGATAAATATTACGCTCAATACCCCGAGTTAAAAGAGAACGAAAACAAAATCAAATCAACAATCCTAAAAGAAGAAGAGCGCTTTAAATTAACCCTTGACAAAGGATATCAATTAATTGAACAATTAATTGAAAAAGCTCTAAATTCGGATAATAAAATAATTTCAGGTGCTGACGCCTTTAAATTGTATGATACATACGGTTTTCCATATGAACTAACAAAAGAAATCGCGCAAGAAAAAGGCTTAAATATTGACGAAAAAGGCTTCCAAGAAGCTATGCAGGAACAAAAAGACAGAGCCAGAGCATCGGCACAAAAAGTTGTTATTACAAATGATTTAAATTATCTAAATAACCCTGATACAGATTTCATTGGTTATGATAATTTTGAATCTGAAGCAACTATTTTATCCATTGTGGATGAAAACGGCAAAAACATAGATGAAGCCCAAGAGGGAATTTTTGATGTTATATTAGATAAAACTCCATTTTATGCTGAATGTGGCGGTCAAGTCGGCGATAGCGGGTTCTTCAATAAAGACAAGGAAAATATAGAAGTAATTAAAACCTTTAAAGTTCAAAATATTTTTGTTCACAGGGTGATAATTAAAGAAACTCCTCTTTTAAAAGGCGATAAAATACAAGCCAAGATTGATATCTCAAGAAGAAAAGAAATCACAAAACACCACTCACTGGCTCATCTTTTACAAGCAGCTTTACAAAAGACACTGGGAAAAGAAGTTCATCAAGCAGGTTCTCAAGTTGAAGAAAACAAAACAAGATACGACTTCACTTTTGATAGAGCGCTAAACAAAGATGAAATTCAAAAAGTTCAAAAATTAATCAACTCTTGGATTAGTCAAGGACTAAAAAGAACAACAAAAGTTATGAGCTTAGATGAAGCCAATAAAACCGGCGCTATGGCTTTATTTGGCGAAAAATACGGCGACTATGTTAGAGTTGTAAGCTTTGATGATAGCGAAGGCATTTGCCAATCAAAAGAACTTTGCGCGGGTTGCCATGTTGATAATGCATCTGAACTCAGAATGGCAAAAATCATCTCAGAATCAGCAAGTTCAGCCGGAGTAAGAAGAATTGAAATAATCTGTTCCGACGCCTGTTTTGAATTATTAAATTCAAAAGCCGATGAACTGGATAAATTATCGCAAACAAACAAAGTACCATTCGATAAAATTCAAGAAAAAATTGATAAGTTGACTCAAGAAGTTAAAGATTTATCATCAAAACTTGGCGATTTTGAAACAAATAGAGCCAAAGAAAGCTTTAATACCTTCTTATCAAAAGCTCAAGAAATAAATGGCGCAAAAGTACTAATAACAAAAATTGAAGATTTTGCACCGAATGCAATTAAATCAGGACTTGATTTAGTTTCGGCAAAACTGGGCGAAAGCGTTATTGTACTTTGTTCAATGAAAAAAGACGGAACAGTTTTTGTAATTGCAAAAGTATCTGACTCTTTGGCCAAAAAAGTACAAGCAGGCAAAATTGTTTCAAAAATTACAAAGGCCCTAAATGGCAACGGTGGCGGCAAACCACAACTTGCACAAGGTATGGGCAAAATTCAAGAAGGCATTAATGAAATCTTGCTTGAAGTACAAGATGAAATTAAAAATTCGCTGTAATTATATTTCAAACTCAGACAAAATAAATGCTCAGACTAATCTGAGCATTTATTTTTAAATACATAATAAAAAATATCCTCCTGATAAACAAGAGGATATTTTTGAATATATATAATTTCTTATCTTTTTGAGAATTGAAATCTTTTTCTTGCTCTTTTTCTACCGTATTTTTTACGTTCTTTAATACGAGCGTCACGAGTCAATAAACCTTCTTGTTTAAGAGTTGGTTTATATTCTTCGTTAATTTCAACCAATGCTCTTGAAATTGCTAATTGGATTGCATCAGCTTGAGCTGAAACACCACCACCAAGCGCTTTAACTCTTACATCAAATTTATCTTGATTTTCAGTCAAAACTAATGGTCTGTAAATTGTCATTTCAAGTGATGGTCTGTTTCCAAAATATCCTTTAAGAGTTTTGCCGTTAACAAAAATTCTGCCTTTGCCGGAAACTACTTTAGCAACTGCAATTGAGCATTTTCTTCTGCCGGTTTTTACGATTTCATTTTTATTATCAGCCATTATTTATCTCCTTTTAGTGTATATACTTCAGGTTTTTGAGCAGCATGCGGGTGCTCTGAACCAGCGTATACTTTTAATTTTTGGAATTGTTCGTCACCAAGAGTGTTATGAGGAAGCATACCTTTAACTGCTTTTTCAATTGCGCGTTCAGGAGCTTTTTCCATCATAGCCTTGAAACTGATTTCCTTAAATCCACCAGGGAAACCTGAGTGACTTCTATACATTTTATCAGTTTCTTTTTTGCCAGATACTTGAATTTTGTCAGCATTTATAACAATAACAAAATCACCTGTATCAACATTTGGTGTATATTGAGGTTTGTTTTTACCTCTTAAAATATCAGCAACTTCTACGGCTAATCTACCCAAAGTAGCACCGTCAGCATCAATAAGATACCATTTACGAGTTACTTCCAGTGGCTTTGCACTAAATGTTTTCATTATTTTACCTTCCTTTTTAAGAATTTATTTTTTTAATATAATCATCTACATTATCATAGCCGACATATTCAAGAGAAAGCGCTTCAGCTAAAGCAGTATTTGCAGCTTTCGTCCTATCTTTTGAATTAAGAATTTCCTTCATAACCACAGGGTTTAAATTGTTTCTTTCAATCAAAAGAAGTTGACCGACTATGGTTCGCACCATATTATAGAGAAATCTATTTCCTATAATGTCGATAAAGATAAATCTTTGCTTTTTTCTTTCAAATTTTTCTAATCTTTCAATCGCTTTTGCATAATAAATTATACAATCGTTATAAGGGTTATCACTTTTCGATTTAAAAGCTGAAAAATCATGATGTCCAACTAAATATGATAAAGATTGATTTAATCTCTGAATATTTAATTCGCAATAAGGATAAAACAAACAGTTATTCAAAAAAACCGAAGCAACATGGTCATTTTGAATAGAGTATCTGTAATGCTTATATTTTGCATCTTTTTGAGCATGAAAAGAATTACTCACTTCTTCAATCCCAAAAATTTTGACATCATCAGGCAAAATACAATTTAATTTATATAAAAAATTATCAATATTTTCGATTTTTTCATCTAAATCAAAATGAGCAACTTGATATTTTGAGCTCACCTTTGCATCGGTTCTGCCTGAAAGAAAAATATTTACTTTATCATTTGTCAATGTACAAACTAACACATTAAGTGCTTTTTCGATTTCGCCTTGAACTGTTCGTTTGTCGGGCTGTTTCTGGCTGCCGAAAAAATCAGCTCCGCGAAATTCAAAATATATAATGTAGCGGATTTTTGACATTAAACTAACTGAATTAATGCCATTTCTGCATTGTCACCACGTCTTGGGGTTAATCTTAAAATTCTTGTATAACCGCCGTTACGTGTAGCATATTTTTTACCGATAACAGAAAACAATTGTCTTAATACAGATTGTTTTGGAAGTTTTTTGCCCTCAGGCATAACATCAAACAATTCACCTGTTTCAGTATCAATGAATTTTTCTGTTTCAATATCATAAATATCTTTTTTGGCTTCGCGTCTTGCAGCTAAATCACCTTTTTTTGCAAAAGTAATGATTGATTCTGCAAACGGTTTAAGAGCTTTAGCTCTGGCCATTGTAGTTGTAATTTCGCCTTTTAAAAACAGTTGAGAAGCTAAAGAACGCAATAAAGCTTTTCTTTGGTCAGCTGCTTTTGAAAGTTTATGAATTTTACGACCGTGTCTCATTTTTATTTCCCTTACTTAATTATATCAATTCCATATCATCTGCTTCTTCAGGGTTTGGTTGAAGGTCAAGACCCATTTGATGAAGTTTTTCAATAACTTCGTCAGATGATTTTTTACCAAAGTTTTTAATGTTCAATAAATCATGTTCTGATTTTTTCAATAATTCGCTCATTGAATTAATTGAAGCTCTTTTTAAACAATTGTAAGCTCTAACAGATAATTCTAAGTCTTCAATTGATAAAGTCGGAGCAGCTTCTTCAACTTCTTGAACGGTTTCTACAACTTCAGGTTTTACTTGAACAGGAGTTCCCGAAATGCCGGCAATTTGACTAAAATGTTCAATTAACAAGTTAGAAGCTTTTGATAAAGCTGCACCAACTTCAACTGAACCATTTGACCAAATTTCAAGAGTTAATTTGTCAAAGTCTAATGATTCTCCAACACGAGCGGGTTCAACATTATAGCTAACTCTTTTAATCGGCATAAATACGGCATCAATCGGCAATAAATCGATTGGAAGTCCGTTTTTGTGTTCTTTTAAAACATCGGTTGTAACATAACCTTTGCCAACTTCAACAGTGATGTCAGCATGGATAGAACCGCCTTGAGATAGGGTACAAATTACACAATCAGGGTTAACAATTTTAACTCCTGCCGGTAACTCAATATCACCTGCAAGAACAGGTCCCGGTTTTGTTGCATCTAATCTTAGATGTTGAGGTTCAGAAGTTTCTGTCTTCACAACAACTGATTTTAAATTCAACATTATATCAATTACATCTTCAACAACCCCGGGAATTGAAGTATATTCGTGAGTAATACCTTCAATTCTAACAGATGTAACAGCGGCACCTTCAAGACTGGATAATAAAACTCTTCTTAAAGCGTTACCGATTGTAGCACCATAACCTCTTTCAAGCGGCTCAATAACGAATTTACCGTATTGAGAACCGTCAGACGAAGTTGTTGTATTAATGTTTTTAATTTTAAGTTCCATAATTTTATTCTCTCCCTATTATTTAGAGTAATATTCAATAACGAGTTGTTCTTTAAAGTCAGGGTCTAATTCTTCTCTTTGAGGAATTCTGTCAAATGTAATTGATAATTCATTTCTGTCAACATTCAACCAAGCATAATTCAATGCAAGGTCAATTTGTTCCATTACATTTTTAACGAATTGTTTTGAATTTTCTCTAACTGTAACAACGTCGCCTGCTTTCAATAAATAAGAAGGAATATCAACTTTTTTACCGTTTACAAGAACGTGTGCGTGATTAACAATTTGTCTTGCTTGTCTTCTTGTGATAGCAAAACCTGCTCTGTATAGAACATTGTCTAATCTTGATTCAAGAGTTTGTAACATGATTGTACCTGTTACGCCTGTTTTTCTTGAAGCAATTTCATAATATTTAGCAAATTGTTTTTCGCTAACTAAATATGTCATTCTGATTGTTTGTTTTGCTTTTAATTGCAAAGCATAATCAGAGCTTTTCTTTCTTGCAGCACCATGTTGACCAGATGCATGCTGTCTCATTGATGTTGTTAATTTACGATTAGATAAATCTTTAACACCATAGTTTCTGAATAATTTATTTGTAGGTCCTGTATATCTAGCCATTTTAGCTCCTATTAGTTACTTATTACTTAATTTCTATAATCGCAAATTAAACTCTGCGTTTCTTTGGTGGACGACATCCGTTGTGAGGAATTGGAGTTACATCTTTAATTAATGTAATTTCAAGACCCGCACCTTGAATAGCTCTGATTGCAGTTTCTCTTCCTGAACCGGGGCCTTTAACATATACTTCAACTTTTTTCATGCCTTGATCAATTGATTTTTTAGCAACAATTTCAGCAGCGCTTTGAGCAGCAAACGGAGTACCTTTTCTGGCACCTTTAAAACCGCAACCGCCGGCAGAAGCCCAAGCAACAGCATTACCTTGAGTATCTGTTGAAGTAACTATTGTATTATTGAAGGTGGATTGAATATGAACTACACCTTGCAATATATTTTTTCTTTCTTTCTTTTTAGTTTTTTGTGGTTTAGCCATTATTTAATTTCCTTTTAATTTTTAACTATTTTTTCTTACCTGCGATTGGTCCAGTTTTTTTGCCTCTGCGTGTTCTGGCGTTTGTTTTAGTTCTTTGACCACGTACGGGCAATTTTCTTCTGTGACGAATACCGCGATAAGAATTGATTTCGCTTAAACGTTTGATGTGTAGTGATTCTTCTCTTTTTAAATCACCTTCAATTGTATAATGAGCAATTTCATTTCTTAATTTTTTGATATCATCTTCGGTTAAATCGTCAGTTCTCAAATCTTGAGAAATATTACAAGCAGCTAAGATTTTAGCACTTCTTGTAGGTCCGATTCCGTAGATATAGGTTAAAGCTATAACCATTCTTTTATTACGGGGTAAATCAACCCCAACCAGTCTTGCCATTTATTTTCTCCTATTTATTAACCTTGTCTTTGTTTATGCTTTGGATGTTTACAAACAACCGTAACTCTGCCGCGTCTTTTAATGATTTGACAGTCTTTGCATATTTTTTTTACTGATGCTCTTACTTTCATTTTTTTATCCTTTATTTACTTTAATCTGTATGTAATTCGTCCTCTGCTTAGGTCGTAAGGTGTCATTTCAACTTTTACCTTATCACCGGGCAGTATTCTTATGAAATTTTTTCTTATTTTTCCTGAAATATGAGCCAAAATCTCATGTTTATTTTCAAGTTCTACTCTAAACATTGCATTTGGCAAAGATTCAAGAATTACGCCTTCTAATTCGATTACGTCTTTTGACATAGTATTCCTTATTAATTCTTTTGCATATTCAATCATACATGTTGAATTTTCCTTTGCAAGTAAAAAAGGGCAAAAAATAGCGAAAAAATAACCAATTTAACCAAAATATTAAAATAATTTTTTTAAACATAGAACACATTATATAAAGATAATATGGCGTAATTAATGATACATAGAGTCTTTTAGGCATATTTTTTCAGAAAAAAAATTAAATGATAAAAAACGTATATTTAAAAAAATAACTTTACATAAGTTATCTTAATCGAAGCGGGAATACAAAAAAATAGTATTTTATTTATAATTTAATAAAGATACGGAGTAAAAAATGAAAAAATCAATAATAAACTTTATGCAACTGACAAGAGGCTATTCTCTAGCTATGACTCTTGCTTCTTGCGCAGTAATATTATCATACGCACATTACAGCGAAAATTTTAGTTGGATTAATTTTATCATTCTAACAATTGCACTTTGCGCTATACATTTGGGTGCAAATTTGTTTGATGATTATATTGACGTAAAAAACAAATTAAACCAAGGCATAGAATTAAAAAATATTAAATTTTGCTCTTTCACCCCAAAAGCAAGTCTGATAACAAATGGGGCATATTCATTTGATAATGTTAAAACGATATTAATAATATTGTTCTCAATCGGAATATTAACAGGCATATATTTTACTCTTATTGCCGGTTGGCAAATACTGATTTTTACGATGCTTGGCGGCATTTTAAGCCTGTTTTATCCGATTTCTTCAAGATATTATTTAGCCGAAATAATTATAGGCTTAATCTTTGGGCCGTTAATGATTATGGGCGGCTATTTTGCTCTATGCGGCGAATTTAATTCAAATTTACTTTTGCTTTCAATGGCAATATTTTTCTCAACACTTGTTTTATTACATACACACAATATCATGGATTGGGAATTTGACATAAATGAAAACAAAAACACTCTTGCAATACTTTGTAAAACCAAAGAAAAGGCAATTGAAATTCTTAAATACATGATAATTTTTGCATATTTGATTATTGTAATAGGCGTATTAAACCTGAATTTTAATCCTGATATGCTATATGTATTTTTAACTTTACCAATTGCAACAAAGTTGCTAGAATCAATAAAAGATTATATAAATATAAAAGATATAAAATTTGAGCCTAAATGGTATTATGGTTTTTTTGAAAATTGGAACGAAATAAAATCTCAAAAAATCGACTTTTTTATGTTCAGATTTTATCTTGCAAGAAATTTTGCACTGTTCTTTGCACTGTTTGCAAGTATAGGAGTTGTGTCGTAGCTTAAATTAGGAAGAATATGAAAAAGATAATATTATTAATATTTTGCTTATATTTAGGAGGTGTAATAATGTCCAGCGCATTGGATAAAGTTGAAGAAAATATATTTAAATTAACAAGTGCCGAAATCACTAACAATCAAACACTGCCTCAAGCGCAAGTATACAAAGGATTTGGGTGTGACGGCGGTAATGTATCTCCGCAGTTAAGCTGGACAAATGCACCAAAAAACACAAAAAGCTATGCAATAATTTGCCATGACCCCGATGCTCCTAAAGAAAACGGCTGGTATCATTGGCTTGTTATTAACATCCCTGCCAATATAACATCCATAAAGCAAGGCGAAAAAATTAAAGGCGCGACTGAAACCGTAACAGATTTCAAAACAACAGGCTACGGCGGTGCCTGCCCGCCTGTTGGACATGGTATTCACCATTACAACTTTACAATCTACGCCTTAAACATTGAAAAATTAGATATTAAAGAAGATACTGCTCCAAAAGAAGTAGAATCAATTATCATATCTCATTCCATAGCTAAATCAACAATATCTGCACTTTTTGAACGAAAATAAATCTAAGTCAAAAAGTAATCACAAATTAATTTTTCTTTTTTCTTAAAAGCGAGAGCTTCTTTAATTCTTTGTTTTAAAGAAGGTTTGTAGCATAGTTTTTTATACCTGTCTACCAAAATTGCCTTTCTTACAATAATTTTATTGTATTCTTTTGATTTTTCCTCATCAAAATCAATGTCAGGCGCAAGCTCTTTCAATCTTTTCTTGCAGTTAATAATCTCGATTTCTAAAGATTTTTGTGTACTGTTTTTCATTGTTCTCTCAAAATTCTTTTTTATGGGGATAATCTATTTTTTATAAACACATTGAGCGTTTGTTTTTTTATAATACAACATTTAAAAAATTAAAACTCATCCATAATACGTAAAATCAAAAATAGCATTTAGATAGATGATATTAAAGAATTTTATTCAATTAAATACAGTATTTTTTGTATCTAAAAAAGAATTACAATACCTTTATGAAAAAGAAAGTTTATGCTTATTTACACACCCACTGGGATATAGAATGGTACAGAGATAAAGAAGATTTTACCCTAAGACTTTTGGAAGTTTTTGATGTTGTTTTGGATGAATTAAAGAAAAATAATGCACCATTTTTCTATTTTGACGGACAAACTGCTGCACTTCTGGACTATTTAAAATATAGACCGGAAAAACTGCAAGAAGTGCTTTATTTTATAAAGAACAATAAGTTGGCAATAGGCCCTTTTTATATAAGCGCAGACAGTTATTTGATTAATTTTTGTGCAATGTTGAAAAATCTTGATTTGGGTTTAAAAATTTCAAAAGAATTTAACCAAAAAGAATTTATTGGCTATATGTCAGATATTTTCGGAGTTTCAAATTCAATCTTTGAAGCACTAAAATTAAAAAATATAGATAAAGCATTAATTTGGCGGGGTGTTAATCCCAAGAAAATAAAAAATAACTGTAATTTCATAAAAAATTCAATCAAAACAACTTGGCTTATTCAAGGATACTTTAACGATTTTTTTCATCAAAAAAATTCACTTGAAAACATCAAAAAATATCTGGATAAAATTGCAAAATATTCTGATAATACCTTACTTTTGCCTATTGGCGCAGACCATTTTGGCATACTAAAAGACGCAAACAAAAAAATCAAAGAAATAAACTCTAAACTAAAAGATTACGAAATAATTTTATCTAATCCTTTTGAATATTTTAGCCAAGCAAAATATTCAAACACAACAAATCAAACGGAATTTTTAGATAATTCAAATACATATATTCTTCAAGGGGTTTATAGCGCAAGAATTTATCAAAAAATAAAAAATCATAAAATTCAAAACACCCTATCAAGGATAGTCGAGCCTCTTGATTACTATTTTAAATCAAAATACAAAAACTACATTGAAGAAATCTATAAAACTCTTTTATTAAACCATGCCCATGACGGCATTTACGGCTGTTCTATTGACGAAGTACATAAAACAATCGATGCAAGACAAGAAAAATGCTTGCTTATGATAAATGCCCTATTAAAAAGACTTATTGGGGATTTTAAAACAAAACACAATTTAATTAGCCCAAGTACAAATAAAATCGGCATATTCAACCTGTCAAATAATGACAACATAAAAACGGTTAAATTCAACTCGCCCTATCTTTTAAAAAACACGCAGCTTATAGAAACAAAAGAATGTTTTTGTGATGAACTTTTGTATGACATATATAAAATTCCCGTAACCGAAGATATTACAAAAATTTATACTCAAATAGCCGAAATATCACCCAATAAAAAATTTGAATACACTACGGTTAAAATTAAAAAACCAATCAAAAAAACAAAGTTAACCGCAACTTCAATTGAAAATGATTATATAAAACTCGAAATAAAAGATGAAAAAATTTATATTGTCGATAAAAAAACCTTAAAAAACTATTCTCTAAATTTAAGCGACACAGAAGACGCCGGAGATAGTTATAACTACAGTCCAAAAGGACAAAGAAAGCTCATAAAACTAAATGAAAGTAAAATTTTAAATGACAATATTATAGAATCTACGCTTTTACTCAACTTTAAAGATATTAAAATATATGCTATTTTAAATAACTTTGCTAAATTTATAAAATTTAAAATTGAAATTAACAACAAAACAAAAAACCACAAACTCCAGCTTGTGCTTAATTTAAACAATAACATCAAACAGACAATAAACGATGATGCTGTTGGAATAATCAAAAGAAAAATAGATTATAACTATAATATACAAAATTTCATGCCTGCCTTAAGACCGTTTGAATTAAAAACAAACACTTATCCTATGCAAAATTTTGTATGCGCAAATAATGCAATTGTGCTGACAAAAGGGCTAAATGAATATGAAATTTATCAAAACGAGCTCAGAATTTGTTTATTAAGGGCTTTTTCAACAATTTCAAACCCAAAAAATAAAACAAGAGCTATTCCGGCAGGCCCTGACTTAAAAACTCCGGAAGGACAATGCATTAGAAACATAACTGAAGAAATAGCACTTTCTTTTGGAAATTATAAAGAAGCATACAAATATTTAGATGAATTTGAAGAAAATTATACAATTATCTATGGACAAAACGATAAAGACCTTAATTTCAAGCTTGATGAAGTAAAAAAAGGTGAATTTATATACGGAATAAATGAGGGTAAAAAAATCATCTACAATTTAAAAAACAAAAATATATCTTTGATATAAAAAAATTTTTTAGGGAATAAAAAAATAAGAGATTAGTTTATTTATGAAGGATTAAAGTGGAGATAAAAACTATGAACAAAACCCAATGGGCGGTTGAAATCTTTGAAAAATACGGCATTAAAACAAGTGTCGACAATAATAATATGATTATTATTTCTCACTACAATCAACCAAAAGGAACAACATTTGAAGAACTGGGGATAAACGAAAATGAACTTATAGAAAATGTAATTGCTTGTGACGGCAATTTTGACACAAGAAAATCAAAACTCACCACATTTCCTCTAATTGCTTGTAGAGAATTAAGACTGCACAAAGAAACAAAAATCACAGAAGCACCAAACCTTAAAGCTGTCGGATTGCTTTTGGTTAATTCT
Organism: uncultured bacterium; assembly: GCA_949282195.1. Classification (GTDB taxonomy): domain Bacteria; phylum Cyanobacteriota; class Vampirovibrionia; order Gastranaerophilales; family Gastranaerophilaceae; genus RUG14156. The sequence goes on from CASDOW010000011.1 coordinate 13,659, forward strand.
CATCTTAAAAAGCTGCCCAAGCTTAAAACCGCAGGCTCTATTTCAATCGAAGATTCTTTAATTAAATCTTTGCCAAAATTAAAAGAAGCAGGAATTATAATTGCACAAAATTCCGCCCTTAAAGAGCTTCCAAATCTTGAAAAAGTTACAAAATTATGCATAATTGATTGCCCCATTGAAGACTTAGGCAAACTGGAACAGGGCGAAGATATTTTTATTTGTTCAAGCGATGAAAATAATAAAATCAACATTTCAGCTTTGAATAACCTTGAAAATGTAGCAAAATTATTTATCGCAAATTCTAATATAAAATCTCTTCCAAAATTAAAAAAGGCCGAAAAAATTGCGCTTTACAATTGCGAGATTAAAAGCATTAAAGCTTCAATAAAAGCTGAAGTTGAAATTGAAAACAAAATTTCAGATGAAGAATTGAGCAACAAATTTGATACATTTACAGATTGGTATAACTCAGAATTATTAAATAAATCAATGGATTTACTGGGTAATATTGTAAACAAAATACAAAGCTAAGATTTTTAAAGTATAGAAAAGATTAATGCCGCAAAATGCGGCATTTTTTATTTTTTATCAAAATATTAAGAAATATTAAAATCGTATATACTTTTGAAATACTCTTTTAAAAAAAGTTTTTATATATATGTAGATAATTTATATGGGTCGAATATGAATCAAGTTAACAAAGTACAAGTAAATAATGAAAACGAACTTCAATCAAATGAACAAAACAGATTTGAAGTTTGTGAAGAAGTCGTTAGCGCACTTGTTAAACAAAAATTACCCGCCACATTCAACCCTGACACATTTATTACTAAAATTTCAAATGCATATAATATATCTATTAAAGAAGCAAAAACTTGCTTAAAGCTTGCAATCAAACAACTTGAAGAACCGCAAGAAACAACTCAAAAACAAGAAGACACAAGATATGCTCAATGCGGATATTACTACACCAACAAAAGCGGCAATTCCCTATATCAACCTCAAAAACATAATGACGGTATGGATAGTTTATCTTCTTTAGGGGCATACAATAAATTAATGTTTGGAATAAAATAATTAAACTCTTTCCACTAAAACAACAGCATTCGTGCTAATTGAAAGCCCTTCACCCATTGAATCCATTTTTTCGTTCGTTTTTGCCTTTATTGAAACTTGATTTAATTCAAGATTTAAAACCCGAGCAATATTTTCTCTCATGTTATCTATATAAGGTGACAACTTAGGTTTTTGGCATATTATATTTGAATCAATGTTTATTATTCTATAACCTTCATTTAAAAGAAGTTTATTTGTTTCTTTTAACAATTCTAAACTATCTATGTTTTTATATTTTTCATCATTATCGGGAAAATGATAACCGATATCCCGCAGGGCAACGGAGCCTAAAATGGCATCAATTATACTATGAATTAAAACATCAGCGTCAGAATGACCCAATAAACCAAGCTCATAAGGAATTTCAACACCCCCTAAAATAAGCTTTCGATTTTGTGCTAATCGATGAATATCATACCCTAAACCTATTCGCATAAAGCCAAACTTTCTATAATATCAACAAGTTCATTACTATTTACACTTTTACAATGATATTTTGAAGCGTTGTATAGCTCTTTGGAATTTTGCCCTACGCAAATTCCGACCCCCGCTTCTAAAATCATATCAACATCATTATCTTGATCGCCTGAAGCAATGACTTCATCATCATCTAAATTCCAATATTCCTTCAAAAACTTCAAGGCATTACCTTTTGAGGCATTTTTATTATTAATTTCAAGATAAATAGGTGAACTTTGAACAATTGTTAAAACACCTTTGTATTTTTCACTTAACTCTTGTTTTACTTCTTGCATGGTAATTTTATCTTCAATAACAGCCAAAATCTTTGCAAATCCATTCATTTCAACTTCATCAAAAGATTTAACATAAGTATAAGTAGTACCCCTGCCTTCACAATATTGGCGCATTATTTCTTTATTATCATCTTCAACATACAAAATGTCGTTTGTATAAATATGAGTATGAATTTTCTTTTTTCTTAAATATTCAATTATTTCTTTACCTAATTCGTTTTCAATCAATGATTGCCATAAGATTTTGTCTTTTGTTCTGACTACTGCTCCTTGATAACAAACAACAGGATTTTTAATGTCAAACTTTTGAGCAACATAATTTGCACCCATAAACATTCTGCCTGTTGCTAAAACAAGCTTTGTATTGCTTTTATTTATTTTCTTTATTAATTCAGCCATTTCAGGGGTATATGAACTGTCATAATTCATCAAAGTGCCGTCAATGTCGCTTATCCAAAGTTTAAATTTTGTCACAATATTACCTCAATAATTATTTTTATTATACAATAAAAATATTAATAGAATTTAAATAAGGAGCTTATAAGGTAAATGGCTGAAAAAATTGAAAGACAAAGACAAAAAGAACAAGACAAATTTGAAAGAAGAAAAAACTTTGACGCCGTAGAAGAAAATTTTACACCCGAACAAGCACATTTAGAAGCGTCAAGATGTTTAAATTGCAAAAATGCCAGATGTAAAACAGGCTGCCCTGTAAGCATTGACATTCCTTCATTTATCAAAGAGGTTAAAGAAAACAACATAGAAAAAGCAGGTGATATAATTCGTCAATCATCAATGTTGCCTTCTGTTTGCGGAAGGGTGTGCCCTCAAGAAAAACAATGCGAAGGAAAATGCATTTTAGGAATTAAAGGTCAACCCGTTGCAATTGGCGCTCTTGAGCGTTTTGTCGGTGATAATACATCAGCCAAAAAAGTCAATATCGTTCCAAACGGCAAAAAAGTTGCCATAGTAGGCTCCGGTTGTGCCGGCATGACAGCAGCAGCCGATCTTAGAAATGCAGGTTTTGAAGTTTCTGTTTTTGAAGCTCTACACGAACTTGGCGGAGTTTTAAGATACGGCATTCCGCCTTTCAGACTTCCAAGAAATGTTCTGGATAGAGAAATTAAAGCGCTTGAAGAAATTGGCGTAAAATTCTATAAAAATGTGGTTGTAGGTAAATCAATTACAATTAAACAGCTGCAAGAAGAAGGCTATAATGCCGTATTTATCTGTTCAGGCGCAGGTCTTCCCAAAATGATGCACATCCAAGGCGAAAACCTTAACAACGTATATTCGGCAAATGAATTTTTAACAAGAGTTAATTTAATGCACGCTCAAAGCCCTGATACACCAACACCTCTAAAAGTGGGTAAAACTACGGCTATTATAGGCGGTGGCAACGTTGCAATGGACGCTGCAAGAACAGCTGTTCGTATCGGATATGAAAAAGTTTATATTTTCTACAGAAGAACAGAAAAAGAACTTCCTGCAAGACTTGAAGAAATTCGCCACGCTAAAGAAGAAGGAATTGAATTTAAATTCTTGCATGCCCCTGTTGAAATCATAGGCGAAGACGGCTGGGTTAAATCAATGAAATTTGAACTTATGGAACTTGGTGAACCTGATGCATCAGGCAGACAAAGACCGGTAGGAACAGGTAAATTTGTTGAATACGACCTTGATAGCGTTATAGTTTCGTTAGGAACAGGTCCTAACCCAATTATTCAGCGTTCGGCAAATGATGAAAATATCGACCTTGAAACAGACAACAAAGGGTATATAATCATCAACGAAAAAGGCGAAACTTCCGTTCAAAATGTTTATGCCGGCGGCGACGTTGCACCATTAGGCCCGTCAACCGCAATTAACGCTATGGGAGCAGGAAAAAGAGCCGCAAAAGCAATTATCGAAGCTCTTTCATAAATTGAATTGTAAAATATTAAAAGCACCCTCAAATGAGGGTGTTTTTAATATGCAAAAAAACAAGATTTTCAACTATGTTTGGCTAAGGTCGCCAAACAGCCTCAATTATCCTACGTCGCCTATCGATAGTTACAGCCTAAAAATGTCAATGCTCAACGCATTACCATTTTTTACGGCTTACACTCTGGCTTACGCATTTTTGCTCCTGTGGGTATTTCGCAAGACTCACTAACGCTTTCGCTGTCGTTCGTTTGCTCAATTATCCTACGTCGCCTATCGATAGTTACAGCCTAAAAATGTCAATGCTCAACGCATTACCATTTTTTTACTGCTTACACTCCGGCTTACGCATTTAAAATTCATCTATTTGTGCCATGGAAAAAAAATAAAATAATGTCATAATAAAAAAGACTTAGGGAGTATTATTTAAGGTCAAGTATATGTTTAATGCCAAAGAAACAGCTATCATCTGTATTGATATCCAAGAAAAACTTGTGAATATGTTAAAAAATTCTGCTGAAATTGCGCAAAATAGCACAAAATTAATGAAAGCAGCAGCAATACTTGAAATAGACACAATAATAACGGAACAATACCCAAAAGGCTTAGGTTCTACGATTGAAGAAATAAAAAATATCAAAAATTTTAAAACAATTGAAAAAACTTCTTTTTCAGCCCTGCAAACAGAAGAATTTAAAAATGAATTTGAAAAAATTAACGCAAAAAATGTCGTAATCTTCGGCATAGAAACACATATCTGCGTATATCAAACAGTTATAGACCTGCTTGAAAAAGGCTATAGCGTATATGTAATAAGTGATTGCTCATCATCAAGGGCAGATTTTAACCACAAAACAGCGCTTGAGTTGATGAAACAAAAAGGTGCTAATATAACCACTCTTGAAATTGTATTGTTTGACTTCCTTAAAAGTTCAAAACACCCTAATTTCAAAGAAATTCAGGGACTGATAAAATAAATGCTTTATTTTAATGCCTTGTTAATCAAGGCATTAACTATATTTTGAGATAATTATGACAGAATCAATTAATTTAAATACTAACGGTCTTTTAAACCTTCAAAACGACATTAGGATATCATCAAGCAATATTTTTAATGCGCAAGACGCCTATGAAACAAGCTTTGAAGATGTATTATTAGATGAAGTTTCAAAAGAACAGCAAGAAACCGCAAAATCAAACAATGAAATAAAATTCGCTAATCTTGGTATGCCGACAGGCTTCAATTTAGATACATCTTTACTTGACGAAATGGAAAAAGGAGCGTTTGATAGCTCCAATTCTAATTCTTATCAACAAAAAATGTGTGAAAGTGCTTATTTAATTGCTGAAAATATAATTGACTAATTTCTACAAGCCCTTGTGGGCAACTATTTCAACTTCAACCTTAGCTCCTTTTGGTAATTTTGCTTCAACGCAAGAACGAGCAGGCTTAGATGTAAAATATTGCGCATAAATTTCATTAAACTTTGAAAAATTATTCATATCATCCAAAAAACAAGTTGTTTTAATAACATCACTAAATGAATACCCTGAAGCATCTAAAAGTGCTTTAATATTTTTCATAACTTGTTTGGTTTGTTCTTCAATTGTTCCGTTTATAAAAATATTATTTTGAGGGTCAATTGCAATCATTCCCGAGCAATATAAAAAACCGTCCGCTTTTACTGCTTGAGAATAAGGTCCAACCGGCTCAGGTGCATTTTTTGTATATACAACTTCTTTCATTTTTTCTCCTTTATTGAACTGTAGATAAAATTCGATAGCCTTTTTGAATTAAAGCATCCTTAATTTGATTAAAATGATTAAAATCTCTTGTTTCCATTGAAATTTTTAAATAGCAATCATTAATATCAGTGCCTTCCCCGCCTTGATTGTGGCGAACTCTAATTACATTTGCACCATACTGCGCAATAATTGTGCTAACTTCTTTTAATTGACCCGGTTTATCTAATAATTCTACTGTTATATTTGAAATTCTGCCTGTTTTTAATAATGCTCTGTTAATTACACGAGATAAAATATTAACATCAATATTTCCGCCTGAAACAATTGCTACAACATTTTTATCTTTTAGGGGAATTTTGTCAAACATAATAGCTGCAACTGATAATGCTCCCGCACCTTCAGATACCATTTTTTCTTTTTCCATTAGAGCCAAAACGGCACTTGCAATTTCATCTTCTTCAACCAATACAATGTCATCAACATATTGGTTACAAATTTCATATGTTAATTCACCGGGAAGTTTAACCGCCGTACCGTCAGCAAAAGTATTCACTGTATGCAATTCTGTTCTGTTATGAGCCTTAAAAGATTCATACATAGAGCCCGCATTTTTAGCCTGAACTCCATAAACCTTGCAACTGGGCTTAATTTGTTTAATTGTTGCGGCAATTCCGGAAATCAAACCACCGCCCCCAATCGGAACAACAATAGCATCTACTTCATCTAATTGTTCCAAAACTTCAAGGGCAATTGTACCTTGACCTGCAATAACATCTATATCATCAAAAGGATGAATAAATACCCCATCGGTTTCTTTTTGAAATTTAACAGATTCATTATAAGCATCATCATAAACGCCGTCAATTAATGCAATATCAGCTCCATAAGCTCTTGTTGCCTCAACTTTAGAAATCGGAGCAGTTGCAGGAATAAAAATTGTAGCCTTGATATTATTTTCCTTACTTGCTAATGCTACCCCTTGAGCATGGTTTCCGGCCGAACATGCAATTACGCCTTTTTGCTTTTGTTCATCAGATAATTTTGAAATTTTATAATAAGCTCCTCTCAATTTAAAAGAGCCTGTTAATTGAAGATTTTCGGATTTCAAAAAAACTCTGTTGTTTTTTGATAAGAAATTTGAATGTACAAGGCTTGTTTTTCTTGCTATTTTCGATAAAACCTTTTTCGCTTCATACACTTTTTCTAAAGACAGTAAACTCAATTTTAAACCTTTCTATTTATAGATTAATTTCGGCATTTCAACTTTTGATTGGGTGATAGTAAATGATTTTTTTGCAATATTTATTGCGTCATTCAATTTTTCTTCATTTACTTCATCATAATACAATTTCATAATTGTTTCATCTTTTTTTACATAATCGCCGATTTTTTTATCTAAAAATATTCCTGCTCCAAAATTTATCTTATCAGATTTTTTATCTCGACCCGCACCTAATAATTTAGCGCTATGCGCAACATCCAATGCATCCAGCCTTGAAATATAGCCTTCTTCATCGGCTTTAATTTCATATATGTTTTTTCCAATCTTAAATAATGAATAATCGTTAATTACTTCGGGGTTTCCGCCCTGCGCTATAATAATTTCTCTAAATTTATTAAGTGCAGTCTTATTTTCAATAACTTCATCTATCATTTTTTTAGCTTCATCATATGAATTTGCTTTTTTACAATTTAAAAGAGTCTTAATTACAAGTTCTTGTGTAATTTCATATAAATCAGGCGCATAAAAACCCTTTAAAAACTCAATCGCTTCAATAACTTCAAGACTATTTCCAACGCTCTTGCCTAAGGGTTGTTCCATTGAACTTATAACTACATCAATATTTCTTTTTAAAAGTTTTCCTGTTTTAATCATCAATTGAGCCAATTCAAAAGCCTCTTGAGGAGTTTTTAAAAATGCACCCGAACCATATTTAACATCTAAAACAATAGAAGTTGCACCTGAGGCAATTTTTTTAGACACAACAGAAGCGCAAATTAAAGATTTATTATCAACTGTTGCTGTTACGTCCCTAAGCGCATAAATCTTACCGTCTGCAGGAGTCAAATTAGGGCTTTGAGATGAAATTGCAACTTTAATTTTTTTAATTTGATTATAAAACTCTTCATTAGTCAGTTCGCATCTAAAATTTGGAATTGATTCAAGTTTATCAATAGTGCCGCCCGTAAAACCAAGACCTCTGCCTGATAATTTAGCGGTATAAACCCCAAGTTGAGCTAAAATCGGAATTAAAACAAGGGTAACCTTATCGCCAACACCGCCTGTTGAATGCTTATCCGCTATATCAGGGGAAATTGACGAAAAATCTAAAACATCACCGGAATTAACAAAGCTTTCTGTCATATATGCGGTTTCTTCATCATCTAAACCCCTAAAACAAACTGCCATAAGCCAAGCAGCCATTTGATAATCTTCAATAGCCCCTTTTGTATAGTTTTCAACCAAAAAATTAATTTCTTCTTTAGTATGCGAATAACCGTCTTTTTTCTTTTGAATTAAATCAACTACTCTCATTTTATTTTCCTTATTTATGATATGGTTCGCTATTTAAAATTTTATAAGCTCGATATATTTGCTCCATTAGTATCAAAACCGCCTCTTGATGTAAAAAAGTTAATTTTGACATTGAAAATTTAAAATCTGATTTTTTCCTAACTTCCTTATCCAATCCATATGCCCCGCCAATCAGAAATAAAATCTCGTTATAGTATCCGTCTTTTTCAATATCATCAAGCTTTCGTGCAAATTCTTCGCTTGAAAGAGATTTTCCTTCAATCTCCATTGTAATCAAGAAGGAATTTTGCTTATTTTTAATATAATCTAAAATGCTATTTACTTCAACAACCTCAACGCGTCCTAAAAGGCGCTTTTGATACTCAAAAACGCCTTCTTTATAAAAACTTTCCTTTAATTTTGCTTCAAGTATTACTTTTATTTTCAAGCTTGAGCCTTTTCACCTTCCACGCCGCACAACAATTCATAATTAAGCTCATTTTCATTATCTGCTATAATTGCTGCAACAATTGCGTCAGATGTAACATTGCATATTGTTCTTAACATATCGAAAAATCTTTCGATTGTAAATAACAATGAAAAACCTACAACTAATTGCTGAGGGGTTAAGCCAATACCATTTAAAATCAATGCTATTGTAATCATACCCGCCCCCGGAATACCGGCTGAAGTAGATGAAGCAACGATTGCCAAAGCGGCAATTTCAAAAATAAGCAAAGGAGATAAATCAATCCCGTACATTTGAGCTAAAAATATAACCGCAATAACTTGAATAATCGCAGTACCGTCCATATTTAGGGTTGCACCAAGAGGAAGAACAAAAGAACAAACTTTATTTGAGATACCTCTTTTTTCACAACACGTAATAGTTAAAGGTAAAGTTGCAGATGAAGAAGCAGTACCAAAAGCAACCATTATAGCTTCTGAAATTGCAGCATACAATCTGCCAACCGGAACTTTAGAAAATACTTTAAGCATAATAGGATAAATGATAAAAAATTGAATAGCCAAAGCTAAACATATTGCAATCGCATATTTTGAAATTACGCCAAAAATCTCAACTCCAAAACTTGAAACGGCAGTAGCAGTTAAAGCAAAAATACCCGGAGCCGCAAGATACATAATCCAATCCGTTACTTTCATTGTCGCAGCAAATATGCTTTCAAAAAATGAAACCAAAGGACGAGAAATTTCGCCCGCTCTTGTAAGCGCAACTGCAAAAATTGAAACAAAAATAATAACAGGAATCATATTTCCACTTGCCAAAGCCTCAAATGGATTTTTTGGAATTAAATCCAAAAATATTTGCACCATATTTTCCTTTTGATATTGAATTGCTTCAGTCACACTACCTTGGACATTTTGAATTATATCGGGATTAACCAAGCTTTGAGCATTTAACCCGGGCTGCATAACAATAGCAATAATTGCAGCTATTGAAACCGCTAAAACCGTTATTATTCCGTAATACAAAATCATTTTTGAGCCGAATTTGGCCAGCTGTTTTGAATCTCCTATATTAGAAACACCGATAATAATTGCACTGATAACCAATGGCAGTACTACCATTTGAATAATATTGATAAATGCTTTTGCGATAAAACTTAATATTGAATATACTTGACCGTATGAATCTTTAGGGAAAAATAATCCTACCAAAACACCCAGTATAAGTCCGATAAATATATGTCCGTTTCTTTTTATACCGAGCAATAGTGCAATTATAACCTGCATATGTAAACCCATATATTGCTTTTTCTCCATAATACTGTTTCGATTTATTCTACTACTTTTTGAAGATTTTTGCAAAAAAATTCAAACAATAGACTGATTTTAAAGACATATTAAAAAGTTAAAATCAATTTATGGAAAAAGAAAATAATTCTAAACCTTATTTAGGAATTTTATTTGAATGTTGTAATGTATACGGAAGAATATACAAAAATAAAGACGGCACTTACTATCAAGGAATGTGCCCTAAATGTATGCGGCAAATTAAAATCAAGGTCGGAGAAAACGGTACAAACAACAGATTTTTTAGAGCTTACTAAAATAAAATCCTCTTTTTGATAGTTATCAAAAAGAGGAAAATACAAAGGAATAATTTGATTTTTATTAACCGTTATAAGTTTTGAATACCGAATCAATTGTATTTTTAATAACTTCAGATATTGATTCCATTTCGGTTGAAATCGCCTTTTGTTCAGTATCTAATTGATTTAATTTAAGTTCAAGACTCTTATCTTCGGTTTGAATTTTTTCAGTCTTTTTATTTATTTCTTCAACTTCTTTTTCATAAAGTGCTTTTTCATAATAGTATTGATTCATGGCATCGGTATAAGCAGCGTTATCTTCGGTTGTACCTGTTGAAATTGAATATGTACTATTCATAAGTTCAGGTGCATCAGCACAGTCAATTATTTGAATTGTTGACAATCTGCCGCTTGAATCTTGAGTTAGCGCAGCTTTTGCTTGTACAGTTTGAGATGTTTTTTGCGCTCCTTGATAATCAAAAGTATAATCGCCATAATATCTCATTTTACCGTCAACTTCTTCAAAAGCTGTTGAATTTAAATCATCTTCAGAGGTATAATATGCAGTTCCGTTTATCATATACATATAAAATGTGCCTTCGGTTAAGCCTTGAGATTGCATAATTGTAGATAAACCTTGATATTTTTCATAATCTGATGTGATTTTTGTAATATTAGAGTTATCTAAATCGTTTTCATCATAAGTATATGTATTTGTTCCGATTTGAAAATTAACATAATTGTAATTTCCTAAATCATCCTTTTTAACAGTTGCAACGCAGTCTTTAGCTTGATAAGTATAAGCTTTTGCAACATCTTGTTGATACGATAAAACTACATCATAATAACCGTCATATTGGCTTCCGTCAGTTATTTTAGAAAAACTTTCAATTTGATAACCTTCGCTTGTTGAATCAAGAGTATAGGTTGTTTTAGTATAGTCGCTAACCGAGGGCGGAGTCGGCACATCTAAATTGTTATAGTCTTCATATAAGCCCATAACCTCATTGGATAATGCTGTTCTTGCCTGATTAATTTGTTGCCCTTGATACTCAATGTTGCTCTTCCTTGCGGTTAACCCAAGAAAACGAGCTTGACTTGCCGCTAATCCCATATTGTCACCTTTCCTTCGTATTTATATTTGTATTAACGACATTTAAAATATAATTCTTTAGGATTATTCTTTTTTTGTTTACATTTGTTAACATATAAATATAAAACCTTTGTATAATTAAGACTTATAAGACTTAATGATTTTTGGAGAAAAGTCAAATTGGATAAACTAAAATTCATAGATAACCACACCCATGGCGCATTTGGCATCAATTTCAACTATGGAAGCTATGATGAAATTAAGTCAGTCTTAAAAAAACTGTATAAATTTAATATCAAAGGTATTTGCCCCACTTTAGTCGGCGAAAGCACCGAAAATATCCAAAAACAACTGGCTATATTTGAAAAAATCAAAAAAGAACAACTAAAAAACCTTGAAAACGAAACTTTTATCATAGGAGTACACCTTGAAGGAACGTTTTTGAGCAAAGAAAAATCAGGCATACAAGATATAAACGTTTTCAAAACTCCAACAATTTCTAATTTTAAAGAATTAGTAGGAAAGTATGAGAATATAATAAAAATAGTTACAATTGCGCCTGAAAACGACATTGATTTAATTAATTATCTAAACGAAAAAAACATCCTTACCCAAGCAGGTCATTCAATTTCTGAAACCCTAAAAAACTGCAAAGGAACAACCCATCATTTTAACGCAATGAACCCCATTCACCACAGGACTCCTTCGATTGCTCTTGAAGGACTTATAAGCGACAATATATATTGCGAAATTATAGCCGATTTAATCCACACAAATTTAGATATTTTAAAATTATTTTTTAAAACAAAACCAAAAGACAAAATTATTTTAATCAGCGACAGTCTTCCTATTAGCCATTTTGACAAGGAAATTATTTTCTGCAACAAAAAAATATACCCGACAGGAAAAGATGAAAATAACACCTTGGCAGGCTCTATAAAAACTCTTGATGAAATATGTCATAATTTAATTAAAGAAAATATCTTAAAAAAAGAAGATATTGAAAAAATGGCTTTTGAAAATCAAATAAAATATCTTAACCTGATTGATAGCGAGATTGATATTTTAAATAGCTAAAAATTATGTTAAACTATTTTTAAAAATAAGGAAATTTCGAGGAAAAAATGAATAAAAAAATCATATTATCAATATCTTTTGTCATTATGATGAGCTTAGGACTAACTCAATTTGCAACAAGCGCAACAACTCAACCGGCTAAAAAGCCTGCTGCACAAGCAACAAATGTCATAAATACAACATCATTAAATATCGTAAATAATCCAAACAAATATTTAAATAAAACTGTTAAAATGCAAGCCACATTTGATAAGTTTTCTACTCTTGGTTTAGATTACAAAAAAGCACTACGCCCAAGCACAAAATATATAGGCATATTAATTCAAAGAGATGATGTAATGGACCATGATATCCCATTATCCGAAATGAAAATATTTCTAAAAAAAGAAATGGCAGAAAAACACATAGATCTTGAAACCGGAGATAAAATTGAAATTACGGGAAAAGTATTCTCAACAGCCCTAAACGATCCTTGGATGGATGTTGAAAATTTAACCGTAATTAAAAAAATAAAAAAAGAAGATAAAAAACAATAATTTTTAAAAGTATTACAGGGTTGGAAGATGAGCGAAGATAAAAAATACTTAACAATCCATGGGCATTTTTATCAACCACCGAGAGAAAATCCTTGGATAGAAGAAATTGAAATACAAGACAGTGCAGCACCAAATCACGACTGGAACGAAAAAATCACTTGGCAATGTTACAGCCCTAACGGTGCTTCAAGACTTGTAGACAGCAACAACTCCATTATTGAAATATCAAACAATTACCAATATATGAGTTTCAATTTTGGACCCACACTACTAAGCTGGCTTGAAAAATATGCCCCTAGCGCTTATCAAAGAATACTTGATGCCGACAAAAATTCACTTGAACTTTACAACGGACATGGATGTGCATTAGCTCAAGTTTACAACCACATTATTATGCCTTTAGCTAATCAAAACGATAAAATTACACAAGTTATCTGGGGGCTTAAAGACTTTCAAAAACGCTTCAACAGAAACGCAGAAGGTATTTGGCTGGCTGAAACTGCTGTTGATGCTCAAACTTTAGAAGTTTTAATTGATTGCGGAGTTAAGTTTACCATTTTATCACCTCATCAGGCTAAATGCATAAATAAAATCGGCGAGCACAACTGGCAAGATGTATCTTGGGGTACAATTGACCCCTCACAAGCATACAGATATTTTGTTGAAGGAACAGACAAACAAAAATATATAGATTTATTTTTCTATGACGGTTCAATTTCTAAATCTGTTGCTTTTGATAATTTATTGCAAGACGGCAAAAAATTCTCATATCGCCTAAATGAAGGCTATGTTGAATCAAGAGGACACGCACAACTTGTAAATATAGCAACAGACGGAGAAAGCTACGGACACCATACAAAATTCGGAGATATGGCACTAGCTTATGTTTTAAGAGTTGGAGCTAAAAATCTTGGTTTTAAAATAACTAATTATGCCCAATTCCTTGAAATGTATCCGCCTGTTTATGAAGTGGATATTAAACCTGTTTCTGCTTGGAGCTGCGCCCATGGTGTCGGAAGATGGATGGATGATTGCGGCTGTTCAACAGGCGCTCAACCGCACTGGAATCAAAAATGGAGAAAACCTTTAAGACAAGCGTTTGATTATTTAAGAGATGAATTAATCAAACTATGTTCAATTCAAGGTACAAAATACTACAAAGATTTTTGGGAAGCCAGAAACAACTACATAGATGTAATTTTAGACAGATCAGAAGAAAATATAAATAAATTCTTTGAAGAAAATGCAAAAAAACAATTAAATCTTCAAGATAAAGTTAAAGCAATAAAACTAATGGAAATACAGCGCTTTGCACAGTTAATGTACACAAGCTGCGGATGGTTTTTTGCTGATATATCAGGAATTGAAACAACTCAAATTATGAAATACGCTCTAAGAGCAATGGAATTAGCAAGCGAATTCACTAAAACCAATTTCGAAAGAACTTTTCTTTCTATTTTACAAAAAGCAAAAAGTAATATTGTAGAATTCGGAAACGGCAGAGATATTTACAATCGCTGGGTTAAAACAAGCTCAATCGGAATAGAAAAAATCGCGGCACAATATGCAATTGAAAGCTCTTTTAAAACAGATGAAGAAAATTTAAAAGACGACAAAAAAACACAACAGCTATACTGCTACAAAATCAAAAAAACAAACCATAAAAGCTATAAAAGCCTTAATAATGTACTTTCTTTCGGAAAAGTTGAAATTACTTCAGATATCACCTTAGAAAAAAGAGAGCTTACTTTTGCAATGATTCAAACCCAAAATTTTGAATTCTACTGTGCAATAAAAGAATTTACCTGTATGGATGATTTCAATACAGAAAGAAAAGAGATAGTAAAAGTCTTTGAAAAAGACACAATAGTTTCAACTCTTCAAGCTATTGAATTATATTACGGTTCAAGATTTTATTCACTAAAAGATATACCAATGGACAGAAGAAAGACAATCCTTGAAAATCTTATAACCTTAAATCTTGACAAGGCAACTCAAACATATAAAGAATTATATGACAGTTTATTAACCCCGATAAGCTACTTAAACGACTTAGGTATGGATATTCCTGAAGGCTTTAGGGTTTGTGCTAAATATACACTTTTAGCAAATTTAGATAAAGAGTTATCTCAATTAACAGACTATACAGACGAAGAAAAAATACAAAAATTAATGGGTATAAAACAACTTTGTGATAAATTCTCAATCAGATTGGACAACTCAAAAGCAAACGAGATTTTATCCAATAAGCTAAGAATACTCATTCATACTCTTAAAAATGAAACAAACATCAAAAACTCACAGGAGCTTTTGTATTTCTTTGAATTACTGGAAAAACTTAAAATACAGGTTGAAATCTCAAACTCGCAAAATATATTCTATGAAATGTTTTGTATGCACTTTGAGGATTTGACAAATAAAATTAAAAACAACAACAAATCGCAAGATGAAAGAAAATTATTGTTAAATCTTCTTTCTATCGGACAACATTTAAATATAAATATGGATTTCTATAAATCAAAAGTTGACCAAATAACAGGTAAAATCTAAGAAAACACTTCTCTTGCATACACAGGAATTGAATTAATTTCAAAAATCTTTCTTGTTTTTACATTGTTAACAAAATCCATAGCAAACATTGCACACAATATTGCTTCTAAATTTGAAGCAGGAAGCATATTATCGGGCATTTGAGAAAAACCGTATTTAATTTTTAAAGATAATTGCAAATTTTTACAATCAAGACTTGTTCTCGCCAAATAATGAGGACAAAGCCCGTAAGACAACCTTAGTTGATTAATATCACATCTAATTACTTTGATATTTTTATCTTGGATTTTTTTCAAAGTATCGACACATCTTTTTGAAATCCGATTTGTCCAATTGTCTTTATTAACCTTAAAATAATCGCCGAGCATTTTATAATTCTTTGAATGTATACGCCATTTACCTTCTAATAGTTTATTATCATAAGGAACACTAACACACACAATTGAATTTTTTAAATAAGGCGTATTTTCAAAAAAATAATCAATATCCGAAGCAAAATAGAATTTATCCATTAAAACAATGGAAGAGTTTCTGTCTAAAACACAAATCGAACTATCGTAATTTGATGAATTAGATAACGCCAACCCTATAAAAAAATTTTCTTTACTTGACAGACTTTGCATAATTAAGAGTATAATTAAATATAAAACATTTTTCAAGGAAATAATTTTGAAAATACGAGTTTTTAGAGAAATTATAAACAGATTTTATAAAAATAAACGTTTTAATTTTCACATCCTTTTAATAACATCATTTATAGCAGGACTATTTGAACTTTTAGGACTGGTATTAATTTATCAGTTTGTATTATTTTTAACAAGCCCAAATACAGGCTCTTATGCAAAAATAATAATAAACTTCTCCAAAAACTGCTTTAATATAACCGATTTTCCAAAATTAAGCCTTATGCTCGGCTTAACAATAGCTTCAGTATATATATTAAAAAATATTTTTATGTTTTTTTATACCATTTTTTATAGCAGCGTTTTAAATGACTTAGCGCAATGCATGATAAGAAAAACAATAAACAATCTTATATATCAAGACTATTTAACTCTGAAATCCATTCCCGCAGATGAAAAATTAAATATTTTATCCAAAATAGATATAACTGTATGGGAATATTGCCAAAGATACATTATTCTTATGACAAACATTGGCGTTATTATTATCTTAGTTTTAGCGCTATTTATTAAATTCACACAATGTGCAATAATAGCAGGAGTTTTTCTTGGGTTTTTGAGTTTTCTTGAATACAAATTTTTTAAATCAGAATCAAAAAAAATAAGCAAAAAATTCTTAAAATTCCACGATACAGCAAACGCAAGCCTATTGCCGATAATATATTCAATTACCGAAATAAAATTAAACAATAAAGAAGACTACTTTTCTAAAACTGTTACAAATATCAACAAACAATTTTCAAAATTATCCATAAGAAAACATTTTAATAGCGTGTTTCATATTTATTTTAATGAAGTTGCCATAATGCTAACTTTTGGACTAATATTGTTTATTTTATTTTACACGAATAATTTCAATAATCAGCTCATACTAAGCTCAATTTCAGCAATTTGCGTTATAGTTTTAAGATTAACCCCTTGTATAAACAGGGTACAAAGCTCCTTTTACCTTATTAATACAAATGAGTCTTTTGCAATAAAATTTCTTGAATATGATGAAAAATTTAAAAAAATAGAATTTAAAAACACAAAAGAAAAACTGCCGCTCAATAATTCTATTGAGATAGTCAACGGAAAATTTTCATACCCGAATTCAAAAGAAATATTTGAAAATATAAACCTAAAAATCAATAAAGGAGATTTTGTGGGTATAATTGGCAAAAGCGGAACTTATAAAACAACATTAATTTTAATACTCTCGGGATTAATACAACTTAAAAACGGCGATTTTATTATTGATGACAAACCGACAAACGAAAACGACTTAGCAAAATGGAAAAATAACATATCAATTTTAAGCCAGAATTACAACCTTTTATTTCCTAAAGTAAAAGATAATTTCAAAAATAAAAATTATAATAAAGACCTTCTTAAAAAACTTGGAATTGATTCTCTTTTAGAAAAAGATGTTTCAGAATTATCAAACGGACAAAAACAAAGAATAGCCCTCGCAACAACCCTAAATGAAGATAGGGAAATTATCATTTTAGACGAAGCCACAAGCGCAATTGATGTACTGTCAGAAGAAAAAATAAACGAAATATTATTTAACCTTAAAGGCAAAAAAACAATTATTTCAATAGCTCACAGGCTTCAAATCCTAAAACACTGCAATAAAATCATCTACATGGACAACTCTAAAATTTTAGATACAGGAACATTTAGGGAACTTGAAGAAAAATATTCCGATTTTGAAAAAATAATTCAATTATCAAGCTTTAAATCAACCTAGCTTATTGTATGCATCGATAATTTTCTGCGCTTGTTTTGTTTTTCCGAGCATTTTATAACATAAAGCTAGATTATAATAATAATCTTTATTCAAAGGTTCAAGTTCAATTGCCTTAATCAAATTCTTTTTAGCTTCTTTGTAATTTTTTAATTGAATTTGACAACAAGCTAAGTTGTAATATGCGCTTGGGAATGTCTTGTTATGCTTTATGGCAAGCATAAAATTATTTATAGCCATAGCATATGATTTTTTCGCCGCAAAAATACAACCTAAATTGTAATATGCTTTATAGTAATCATAATTTTTATCTAAAGCTTTATTTAAATTTTGAATAGCTAAATTATCTTTATTTTCTTCAAGAGCAATATTAGACAACAACAAAAACACTTCTTCATCCTTTTCATCTTTTGGGAGATTATCAAGAATTTTAAATGCTTCAGAATAATTTTGAGTAGCATACAAAGCAATTGCTTTTTCTTTTAAATCTTTGATTTTTTCTTCATCTGAAGCATAAACATTTTGAAGAAAAGAAGCAAAAACCAATAAAAATACAGCAAAAAATTTTACTACGCGTTTTATATTGATGTAAGAAAAACTTGCCACAAAAATCCTCTATGTGTTATATAATAAAATCATACACTAAAATGTATTATTTGTGTATAGTTTGAAAAATCCTGTATTTTTATTTTATTTTTATATAGTATAATAACGTATGTAAATATGACAATGGTAATAATATGAATAGTAGCCTCGAAGAAAGAACACAAATTTACAGAATTCCAATAAAACCGCAATACAAAAGAAGAAGACGCCCGAAGAAAAACAACAATTTTAATAAATTATTCTTACTTGTTATGTTAGTAATAATAGGCGCTTTTGCTTATGTAAATTGGCAAATTAATACTAACTTTGCCGCAAAAGAGAATAACGGCGGTATTTCTCCACTGGATTTAAACATCAACTTCTCCCCAAGAAGACAAAATATATTACTTATGGGCGTTGATGTTGCATCGAACGAATCAAACCCTTTTAAAGGAAATCGTTCTGACACAATGCTTTTAATAAGTATTGCTCCATATGGCAAAAATATTAACGTAATATCTATCCCGAGAGATTCTAAGGTGTATATCCCTGGAAAAAATAAAGCAGATAAAATTAACCATGCTTTCGCCTTTGGCGGTGCAAAATTGGCGGTTAAAACAGTTGAAGAAAGCTTTGGTGTTAAAATCAATAATTATCTTGCAATATCAAATGCAGGCGTGATTAAAATAATAGACACCTTAGGCGGTTTACCAATTTATATTGAAAAAAATATGAAATATGATGATTACAGCGCAAATCTTCATATTAATCTTAAACAAGGCGAACACATATTAACAGGCAAACAAACAGAAGGATATTTAAGATTTAGACACGATTCATTCGGCGACATCGGAAGAATACGCCGTCAGCAATGGTTCTTTAACGCACTTCTGGCAAGACTCAAAGACCCCACTGTTATAGTTAAATTGCCTGAGTTATTAAAAATTATGCCCGAATATATTCAAACAGATTTATCTGCTTATGATATGGCTAAATATCTTGGTATGGCTAAAAATATAGATACATCGACTATTCAAATTGCAACCATACCCGGAGCCCCTTCAACAAAAGGAATTATAAGCTATTGGATAATTGATCCGATTAAAACTCAAGATTTAATCAACAAAATGGTATACAGAAATAAAACTGAAATTGACCCCAAAGACATTTCTGTTGGAATTTTATATGCAAATTCAAAAACAGATACTGCAAACCAATTAAAACAAGAACTTGAAGAAAAAGGAATGCAGGTAAAAATGCAAGAAACAAATTCAATAAATAAAAACTATATTGCAATCCACAATCTTGACATAGCAGGCGAAACAATATCTGATTTGAAAAAAACAATTCCCGAAATTAAAGACAAACACACAATCTATGACCCAATAGGAATAAATCGCACAGGAAAAGATTTAACCATTGTGATTTCTGATTTATAAAAATACATTGTTTATACTACGTTTTTTAAATTGAAACTGTTCTTACGGTTGATTTAATTAAATGAAGTATATAAGACAATTTATTTATGAATTGTAATCAGAATGAAAAATATTTATTAAAATTTATCTCCATGAATAATGATATATCTTCAAATAAAAACGATTTACTTGAAGAAATTTTTCATTTGGGCATAAAAATTCATTTCAATAACTATAATCCGGTTTATCAAATCATTGATGAATTAAGTTTTTCCAATCGATATAATGATTTAATTAGGAAATAATATGAAAGAAGAAAATAAAAAACGCCTTACCTATGTGCTGTATGCATTTATCATTTTTGCACTCTTCGGTTTTTTAATATGGCTTGGACACTTTTGCGCATTTCAAGATTTCATTACAAAAATCGAACAAAGCTCTTTTGATTTAAGACAAACCATTCTTTCAAAATACAAAAAACCGAATAAAGACATAGTTATCTTAAGCGTTGATGACGCTTCTTATGAATATATAATGGATAAATACGGCTCTTGGCCGATTTCAAGAAAAATATGGGCAGATACGATTAATTTTCTTGAACAAGCAAAACCTAAAAACATTATTATGGATTTGCTTTTTGTGAAAGCCAACTTAAATGATATTGACTCAGACAATGCTTTAGTAAATTCAATTAAAAACAATGACAACATCTTTTTATCAATGAATTTCGATAATTACAATGATGAAATCAGAAAATCACCCACAATTGATGATAAATTTAAATTAAAAATTAAAGAAGGCTACCTTGAAGACAATTCATATGTTACTTTTATTAACGCAAGGACGGTAATGCCGGAATTAATGAATACAGCAAAAAATATAGGCATCATAAATGTTACAAGAGATAACGACGGAATAATCAGAAACGCAACTCCAATTTTTAAATACAAGGGCGATTATTATCCAAATTTATCTCTTTTGGCAGCAATGGATTATTTAGATATTGATAGCGTTTCTATTATAGACGATGAAATTGTACTTGATGAAAAACATACAATACCTCTTGACATGAGCCAAAGAACAATTTTAAACTGGTATGGTAAAAGCGCAAGCTATAAACACATTCCTCTATGGGAAGTAATAAAAGCACAAAAAGAAAATAATCTTGAATTTATTAATAAAAACTTTAAAAATAAAATTGTTTATGTAGGCACAACGGCAACAAGCCTTTCAGACATAAAAAGCGTGCCTGTTGAATCAAATATGTCGGGTGTTGAATTACACGCAACGTTTTTTAATAACATCTTAGATAACAATTTCATTAAAAAATCATCTCTTAAAATTGATTTCTTAATCTCGATTTTGCTTTGCTTAAGCGTTGGATATTTAGTATTAAAAACTGAAAATGTGGCAAAAACATTTATGTTTTTATTTACCACGCTTATTTTATACAGCATTTTTGCACTTTTAATAATGCAATTTTTCAACATCTGGATAACAATTATCTTCCCGTTTATCACCACAATTACAACTTTTATTTTAATTTATTGCGAAAAATATCTTCTAAAATCAAAAGATTACGAACAAACATATAAACTTGCCGTAACGGACGGATTAACACAAATCTATAACCACAGATATTTCCAAGAACAAATGATTATTAATATCAACAATTTTAAAAGATACGGACAAGTTTTTTCTATTATTATACTGGATATTGACTTCTTTAAAAAATTCAATGACACATACGGACACCAATCAGGTGATTGCGTATTAAAACAAGTTGCTTCGATATTAAAGAAAAATTCAAGAACATCAGATATTGTTTGCAGATATGGCGGCGAAGAAATGACCATAATTTTAACAAATACAAACAAAAAAGACGCCGAAATTACAGCAAACAAAATCTGTCAAGCAATAAGAAATAACAAATTCACTCTTGCTAACGGAGAAAAAGTCAAAGTTACCGTTAGTGTAGGCGTTGCAACAGTAGGCGAAAACGGGCAAACACCACAAGAAATTATTGAATACTCAGATAAATGTCTATATAAAGCAAAAGAAACAGGCAGAAATAAAGTAGTGGCTGAAATATAATTAATCAATTAATTGAAAAGGACACTTTGTACATCTTGCCTTAGGTCTTAAAACTAAATTATCTTCAAGGTCGTATAATTTAGCAATTCTTGTTATTAATTTTTCTCCACACAAAGGACAATTAATAGAAAAATTAGGATTTGTAGAATTCATAAGAATTTTTTCTCTTATGTCGTCATTTTGAGCTTTTGTTGCAATAGAAAAATCGGTTTTCTTTTCGTATTTTTTTATTTCTTTATTATCAATTTTAAGCCCCTTGGCAAGTTTTTGCCTTACAGTTGTAGCTAAGAATAAATCCATTCCTTGCTCAATTGAATGTATTTCATCCGTAGATAATCCCGATTTTTCAGCCAATTCTTCCAATGAAAGCCCTAAGGACTCTCTTTTTTGTGCCACAAATTGACCAAGCGATATATTATTTTCAATATTTTTCTTATGCATTTTGTTTTTTATTCATACATTCTTTAACAATTACAAGAGTAGTTCCTGCAACAAATATTGATGAATATGTACCGATTGCAACACCAATAATAATTGCCAATACAAAATCTTTTATTGTTGAACCGCCGAAGAAATACAAAGCAAATAATGTAAATAAAGTTGTTGCTGAAGTATTTACACTTCTAGCTAATGTTTGGTTAATTGAGATATTAATAATTTCATTGCTTGATTTTTTCTTAGCTAAAAATCTCATATTTTCTCTTATTCTGTCAAAAACTACAATCGTATCATTAATAGAATAACCTATAACTGTTAATATTGCTGTAATAAATAAACTATCAATTGTTGTATCAAAGAAAATACCTTTGATTGCAAAAACTCCAACCACAATAAGGGCGTCATGGATTAAAGCCAATAAAGCAATCCAGCCATATTCTGTATGAAACCTAAATGATATATACACAACCATTGCAACAAAAGCCAACAAAAGTGCAATCATAGTATTTTTAAGAAGCTCAGAACCCAAAGTAGGTCCAACCGAATTAACCTGTACCAATTGTGCTCCCTTGAAGTTCGATGTCAAAAGGCTGGTTGCCCTGTCAACGGTTTCTTGGCCTTTTTTATCACCTAAAAATGTTGTTCTAATAGAAACAAGGTTTTTAGCTTCTGTATTATCGCCCGACATTTGAGTAGTTGCCTGAATAACAGGGTTTTTAATGCCTATTTTACCTAAATCATTTCTCATTGTTGCAATATCATCAGTAGATAATTTTTTATCAATACTATATTGCAAAATGGTGCCAGCTGTGAAATCAATACCTAATTTCAAAGGGGCATGATTTGGTTGTGTAACCGTTAAAAATATAACGGCAATTATACAAGGAATTAACAATAAAGCGCTAAAACCAAGCCACACATATCTATATTTAACAATATCTAATTTTAATTTTTTCTTTTCAGTATTTATCATTTATACATTCTCCTGATTGTTTCAATAATTAATCCAAAACACCAAATTTAGCTTTTTCGCGTTTTGTTTCTTGTACAACATAAGCATTCTCAATATCCTCTTTCTTTAAACCAAATAATTGAGGATATTTTAATTCACTTGAACCGAATATCAAATGCATGAAGTTCTTGGTAACAGTGATTGCACTAAACATTGATAAACAAACACCGATTATCAAAGTTAGAGCAAAACCCTTAACCATTGAAGCTCCAAAATAATACAATATCAAACAAGTCATAATTGTTGAAACGTTTGAATCAAAAATACTTGTAAATGCTCTGTCAAAACCGGAATTGATTGCAGTATACAAGCTTCTTCCCATTTTTAATTCTTCTTTAGTTCTTTCAAAAATTAAAATATTGGCATCTATCGCCATACCTATTGAAAGGATAAAACCGGCAATACCTGTTAAAGTTAAAGTTACGGGAATTATTTTGAATACTGCAAAGTTTAAAATACAGTATATTAACAATGCAAAACAAGAAATTAAGCCCGGTACTCTATAATATAAAATCATAAATAACATAACGGCACTTACGCCAACTATACCTGCCACTTTTGATTTATTTATACTATCAAGCCCTAAAGTAGGACCAACTGATTCTTCTTGGATAATTTCAGCACCGACAGGAAGCGCACCGGCATTCAATAAATCAACCATTTCTTTTGCTTCGGTATATTCAAAACCGCCTTCACCGCCTGTAATTTGAGCTCGACCACCCGTAATTTGTTCATTTACCCTCGGAGCAGATTGCAATTTACCATTAAAGAAAATTGCCATTTGTTTTCCTGTTAATTCTTTTGTTAAATCAGAAAACTTTTGAGCCCCTTGTGCATTAAACTCTAATTCAACCATCCACTCGCCTGTTGAAGGTGTAGAACCAACCAAAGATTTTTTCAAATCTTTACCTGTTAAACCTGTTGATTCCCAACCAATTTCACCATTTACCCCCATAATCGGACGTTTAAATTCTAATTGGGCAGTTTGTCCGATAAATTCTTTTGCTTTAGATGTATCTGTTATATTTGGTATTTCAACTAATAGCCTTTTTAAACCAACTCTTTGTACAATAGTTTCACCAACACCCATGGCATTAACCCTGTTTTCAATTGCATATTGCAAGCTATCCATGATTTCAGGGGTAATCTTAGGAACAGCGTCTGAAGTTTGAGCTTCAAGCATTAATCTTGATCCGCCCACTAAATCCAAGCCCAAGCTTGTCGGCTTTTTATAAATTACAAAAATTCCGGCTAATGTGATAGCCATAATAATCCAAAAAAGAATTAACTTGTTTCTCATTGACAATCCTCAAATTTATTATGTTTGAAAAAATTATAACAAAAAAACATATAAAAGTTAAATTATTACATAGGGCAATATTATTTTTAAACAAACAAAGATGTAAATATTTGTATCATTTGCTAAAGTTTTCAAGTCAAACTGACGAAGTAATATAATGTAATATTTATTTACATAAAGTCAATTTTTATTTCGTTAATGTTTTTATTAAGATAAGGTTGCTTCTTAATAAAAACCAAAAAAGGAGAAACCTCAAATTGCAACAATCAATTCAAGCAAATCTAAAAAGACTGTTGATATTCTTAAATTATTCAAAGAATTATTTAAGAAGAAACAACCCAATAAAAATCTTGCAAAAAGAAGTTGTTGCAGGCTTAAAAGATGTACTTTCCATAAACAAAAAAAGGAAAATGATAAAATACAAACTAAAATATCAAATGCATCAATTAAGCCAAATGGAAAAACTGATAGCTCAAAACAACGAGCACGTTTTTCTAAGAGGTAACAAATTCAACGAAATGAGATAAGGCTATGTCAATTTTACTGTCTCAAATGAGACTGGCACAAATTAATAGTTACAGGGCAGACTTGGAATATCAAATCCAATTAATCTCCTCTACAAAACTTGATTTGTCTTCTCAAATCAATGAATTAGTGGGCTTGGGTTCTGATATGGACTCTGAAAGCCCTGAAATGAAAGCTTTAGAAAAGAAAAAAGAACGTTTATATCAGGCAGAAAAAGCCCTTGATATGCAGCTTCAAAGATTTCAAACTCAATTACAGATGATTGAAGCCGAAGAACAAACTGTTAAACAAAACTTGCAAAGCTCAATTCAAAGAAGCTTTGCAGCATAATAAGCTATAAAAAATAAACTGCAATTAACGCCGCTATTATTAGCGCCGTATTGTAGTGTATAAAAGTAGGGATACAAGTATCTTTTATATGATTATGCTGATTGTCGGCATTTAATCCAGCAGTAGGCCCCAGAGTTGTATCTGAAGCAGGAGAACCAGCATCCCCTAAAGCTGCCGCCGCACAAAACAAAACAACAGTTGCAGGAATTGAAAAACCTAACTTTGAGCACAAGGGAATAAATAAAACCGCTAAAATCGGTATTGTTCCAAAAGATGAACCTATGCCTATCGTAATTACTAAGCCAATTAAAAGCATAGATAAAGAAGCTAAAAGTTTTGAATGTTCAATATAAGGCAAAATACTGTTTAATAAGGAATCTATACCGCCTGTTTCTTTTAAAACCAGAGCATAACCCGCACAAACAAGCATAACAAAAGCAATATAGCCCATTAATCCTACGCCTTCGTTCATTAAAAAATCCATTTTTTTATGAGAAACCGCCCTAAAGCCAAATATTACGCCCAGACCAATTAGAGCACCCAATGGCAAAGAACCGCTCACAAGCTGAACGACCAAGGTTACAACTGCCCCCAAAAGGATAATATAATGCTTTTTGTGAAGTTTGGTATCTTGATTTAAATCCATTTCAGACTCAATATCGGTGTATATTCTTGGTTTTCTGTATGTTATAAAAACAGCTATTAACAAACTAATAAACATTGCAAACCCCAAAATCCAGCTATAATGCCAAACTTGAGTTTTTGAAATTATCATTCCGTTTTGGGTCATATTATCTGCAATAAGCCCCTGAAATATCAAACCAAAACCGGCAGGAATTGCAATATAGGGAGCTTTTAAACCGAAAGCCAAGGCACAAGCAATCACCCTTCTATCCAATTTTAATTTATTCATCAAAGGCAATAATGGCGGAATTAATATTGGTATAAAAGCTATATGAACAGGAATTAAATTTTGCGACAACGTTGAAATTAAAACCAATATTGCTATTAACAAATATTTGTTGTTTTTAATAAATTTTGCTATTCGAATAGATAAAATTTGTGCTAAACCCGTATGAGTCATAGCTGCAGCCAATGTGCCCAATAAAATATAACTTAATGCTGTTTCAGAATTTTGTCCCATGCCTGAGATAAACAAGTCCATTATCCTATCAATAGGCATATTTGCCAATAATCCCGCAACAATTGCGCTAATCATCAATGAAAACAAAACATTAACTTTTAGCACACATAAAAAACATAAAATTATTACGGATATTAATATAGGGTTTAATTCCATATCTATCTGTTATCTTTCAACCAATTTAATACACAATTTAGAGCTTTTGCCCTATGGGAAACTTTTGATTTTTCAATTTCAGATAATTCTGCCATGCCTTTATTTTCCGATTGAACAAAAAATATTGGGTCATAACCGAAACCGCCCTTGCCTTTTGGCTCATGCATTATAGAACCGATACAAGTTTGTTCTGTTTGAAACAAAATCTGACCTTTTTTATCTACTACAACCATAGCGCAAACAAATTTAGCTTTTCTATTTTCTTTATCTTTCATATTGAAGAGCAATTTTTCAATTCTTTCTTTGGGGCTTGGAGCATACCTTGCACTATATATCCCTGGCGCCCCATTTAGCGCTTCAACACATAACCCTGAATCATCAGCCAAAGTCAATTCAGTTTTAGCGTTTAAACTTGCGCATTTTGCCTTACAATATGCATTACCGATAAAATTATCGCTGTCTTCGACAGGGTCAAACTCTCCTTTAGGCAAAACAAATTCAACATCATAGCCGTTTGCAATTAAATTTATTTCATCAACCTTGTGTTTATTTGAAGTTGCAAGAGTAATTTGATACATTATTTCCCCCATCTTCTTTGTCTGTTGTTAAATTCTTCTATTGCAAGAGCTAATTTTTCTTTATCAAATTCAGGCCAATAAGTATTTGTGATATATATTTCACTATATGCTATCTGCCATAATAAATAATTGCTTATTCTTTTTTCACCGGATGTTCTAATTAATAAATCAGGGTCAGGAATATTATTCGTATAAAGATATTTCGATATGGTTTCTTCATTTACATCCTTGGCTTTAAGATTGTCATTCATCATTTTTTTAACGGCATTAACAATCTCATCTCTTGCGCCATAATTAATTGCAACCGTCAAAACAACCCCTGTATTATTTTTTGTTGTTTCAATAGAATCAGCTAAAATATTTTGAAGGTTTTGATTAAGCGCCTTCAAGTCACCGATGAAATTCATCTTAACATTATTTTCATTCAATTCTTTTAATTCATTTTTTAAAGTTGTCGCCAATAAATCCATTAAAAAATCAACTTCTTCTTTTTTTCTGTTCCAATTTTCGGTAGAAAAAGCATACAAAGTTAAATATTTAACCCCAAAATCATCACAAGCCCTTGTAACTTTTTTTAGGGCGTCTACGCCTTTTTTATGTCCCATCATAGATGGTAAAAGATGTTCTTTTGCCCAGCGCCTGTTGCCGTCCATAATAATTGCGATATGTTTCAGATTAGTCTTTTTAACTATTTGTTTAATATTTTCTTCCAGCAATAATTCCATTTATTCTTCCTTATAAACCTTTATAATCTTATCTTAAAATTATCAAGATAAAAGTATTTATATATTTTTATTAAAATTTTTATCAAAAATTGTGCTAATATAAAAATATGATTGAAATAGCAATATTATACATTTTAAACAAATACGACGCCACAATATACCGTATATCAAAGATTATTGAAGAAATTTTCTTTGCTTATATAAAATCAAGCACAGGCACAATTAACCCTGCACTAAAAAGGCTTGAAAAGCTCGGTTGCGTAACCTTTATTGATAAAATGTCAGATGGCGGTATGTTATCTAAAATTTACTCAATAACCCCTGAAGGAAAAAAACACTTAAATGAAATTCTAATTTCGTATTGTCCCAAAAATCCTTATCACATTTTAAACGAGGTTAAAATTATGCTGTATTGCAGCGATGTTTTAAGCATAAACGAAACAATAGAATTTAAAGAAAATTTAAAAAACATTCTTGAACTACATAAAATAAAACTCGAAAAAGGTCTTAATAATGAATATACTCCAATAAACGAAATGCAAAAAAAGACCGTTATGATTACTCTTTTAGAAACAGAAAAACTGCTCGAATTATTATGAACAAAAAGCACAATATGATTGTTGAAAGTGTTATTGAAAACTCTATTGCCGATGAATTAGAAATTAAATCAGGCGATAAAATTTTATCAATCAACAATCAAACTCCAATAGATATAATAGATTACAGTTTTATAATAAACGACGAAGAAATAAATCTCTTAGTTGAACATAAAAACGGCGAATTAGAAGAATATGAAATTGAAAAAGATTTTGATGAAGATTTAGGAATTGTGTTCACCAGTGCCGTTTTTGACGGCATTAAAAGATGCTGCAATCATTGTATTTTTTGTTTTGTAGACCAACAACCGAAAGGCTTAAGGGAATCATTATATGTAAAAGACGACGACTGGAGATTATCTTACATTCAAGGCACCTATGTTACTTTAACCAATTTATCGGAAGAAGATTTTGAAAGAATTGAAAAATACCATATATCCCCTCTTTTTATCTCAATTCACACAACAAACCCCGATTTAAGAGTTAAGATGACAAGAAATCCAAATGCAAAAAAAATAATGGAACAATTAAAAAGATTTAAAAAAATCAAAACAAAAATCCATGCTCAAATCGTTCTTTGTCCTTCTATTAATGACGGTGAAGAATTAAAAAGAACTCTCAATGATTTAAAAAGCGTTAAATCAATAATTAAATCAATTGCAATTGTACCTGTCGGAATTTCAAAATATCGAAAAGAAGAATTTAAAAGAGTAGACAAAAAAATAGCTCTTGAAACAATTAAAATCGTGGAAGATTTTAACAATTCAATAAAAAAACAAATTGCAATGGTTTCAGATGAGTTTTTCTTAATGGCAGGCTTAGATGTACCTGAGAAAAAATATTACGGGGATTTTTTACAAATTGAAGACGGAGTAGGGTCAATAAGACTTTTAAAAGACAGCTTTAAAAAATGTCTTAAAAAAATGAAAAAACAAATTAAAACCCCGACAAAAATAACAATTGCGACAGCACAAAGCGCATATAAATTATTTTGCGAATTTAAAAAAGAAATTAACGTTAAAAATCTTGAATTTGAAGTTATTGAAATTAAAAATAAATTCTTTGGTGAAGATATAAACGTTGCAGGCTTGATTGTAGGTCAGGATATAATTGACACAATTAAAGATAAAAATATTCAGCATCTTATTTTGCCCTCTGTTATGCTCCAAAAAAACGGAGAAAGTTATAAAGAAATATTTTTAGACGGAAAAACTCTTGACGATATAAGACAGCTAAACAAAAATACAAAAATCCATATTTTAAACAACTATTATGGTTTTGAAGAAATATTACAAATAATTAATAATTTATAATTCATAAAGCAATTTTTCTTGAAATATATACTTTATATTTACATAGAGAGTACACAATATATCAGGAGAAAAATCATGCAACTAATTAAATTTATCGAATCAGTTATTACAAAAGTAAACGAATACGATAGAAAATACCGTCTTGTTTAATATATATTTACATTTTGACAATTTTTTACATTTAACGGTTTTAAAATAGTATAAAGATAGTATAATGGATAATAACTATGAGTAATGTTTCACTGCAAAATAATGCCGCTATAACGCCACAGCAGCAAATAACACTTAA
Organism: uncultured bacterium; assembly: GCA_949282195.1. Classification (GTDB taxonomy): domain Bacteria; phylum Cyanobacteriota; class Vampirovibrionia; order Gastranaerophilales; family Gastranaerophilaceae; genus RUG14156. The sequence goes on from CASDOW010000011.1 coordinate 43,939, forward strand.
AAAACAGGCTAATCAACCTGAATTTTCTGCTGTTGATAAAGATAAAATCAAACAAGATGCAGTTGAGCTTGCTCAACAAGGACACCAAGCCATTAAAGAAAACTGGATTTTCTCTACACTGAGAAATGTTTTTCATATTGAAGATCCTAAAAAATTCTTAACCTCATTAGGGCTTACCTTGGCAACAGTTGTAGGACTTGCCTATATCGGCAATAAATCCGTAAATAAAATGGCGGATTTAGGTCAAAAAGTTGACGATATTTTAGCCGGTAACAAACTATATCAAAATTTTAGCAAGTTTTTTAGCGGTGTAAAAGAAAAAACAGTTTCAACTCTTAAAAAATCCAAAACTCTGGAAGATATTTTAAATACATTTAAAAACAGAAAAGCCACTCCAAAAGCAGATTTAACAAGAGGCTACGGCGGAGGTTTCGGCTCCATATTCTCGCTTACTCCTGTTGACACTGCAAGAACATTATTAGGTAAAAACTCAAGCACCACATTTAGAGATCTTTTACAAGCATTTAAAAGCGAGGGCGAAGTTCAAAAATTCATAGAATTTGCAAAAAGTGATTCAAAAGCCGCACTTGAAGTATTAACTCAAACAGTAGGAGATAAAGGACAAGCTCAACAAATCTTTGACGGCGTCAATAAAGGCTTAGCTACAGTATCTAAGCTTGTTGGCAAAGATAAAGCTCCTGATTTCTTCTATAAACTTGCAAATTCATCAAACGGCATTGTAAGCAACAAAAAATTCTGTTTGGAATTAACAGACGCAATTTATCAAAATTTTGGACTTAAAAATAAAAAAGAACTTTTGGAATTCCTAAAAGTGCTTAAAAAGGGTGAAACCTATAAAGGGATTGATTTATCTGAATTTACAGGAATTACAATGAATCAATCAAGCAATATATTTGATAAACTTGTCGGCAGTTGGTGGCCTGTTAATGCAATTGACAAAATAGGCAAGGGAATATTCAAAAGCAAATGGAAAGAATTTGGCAAAGGTAATCTTGGTGATTCATTAATTAAATTCAACATTGTAAACAGTTCTTTAGCCGATACAAAGATAGGTTCTCTAATTCAAAAGTCTATTCTTATTCCGACAGAATCAATTTCAAACTTTGTTAACGATAAATCAGGTTTAGGTGCATTTTTATGCGCAAGCATAATGAGCTTATATAACAACGTTCAAGACGCGCCAAAAGATAAAAAAGTCGCAACAATTGCAGATGATTATATTGGCACAATGGGCGCAATTGCAATTTCAACACCTATGGCTTTTGCGACCACTTATGGACTTGCAAGCTTAAAAAATCTTGAAGGCAAAACAATTACTTCAAAAGCTCTAAAAAATGTCGGCAAATTCTTCGGCATGGGTCTTGATAAAATAGCTAAAGACGGAACAATTATCAAAGGTACAAAAAATCCTATTATCAGACTTGCGGGCGGTGCTTTGAGGTTTGTATTAATTATGTTTGTATTCCAAGGTGCTTTCTCAAAACCAATCAGAGGCGCTATACATAAAGTCTTTGGAAAACCATATAATAAAGCAGAAGAAGAAGCAAAAGCACAATATCAGGCTCAAATAGAAGCTATAACTCAACAATTGGGAATGACACCTGAAGAATATGTTCAAAAAATTCATGATAACCCGCAAGTAATTGAAAGGCTTCAAAATGACCCCAAGTTAGCTGAAGCTGCAAAAAATAATCCAAAGATTTTAGCAGATTTGCTTAATGGAAAAGAAATTTCTTTCAACTCTAACCCAATGGCTCATTCAGCCCAAAATCAAAGACCACAAATGAGCCCATATAACACTAATTTTATTAATAACAAAAGAAATACGCTAAACGCTCAACAACCGACAGTCAACAATACAAATATAAATACGACTAAACCGATTGACACTGCAACATATATTCCATCCAGCGAATTTATTGCACCCGCCTCTCAATACAGCCAAGAGCAAATGGATAAAATAAGCAGGGCTATGCAAAATGCAGATAAAGCATTAAAAAATGCTGAAAAATATATTTAACAAGATTAATCGCTTAATAAAAAAAGACCTTTAAAAGGTCTTTTTTTATTATCTAAATTCTTGCACCCGTTGCTTTATACAAACCAATCTTATCAATGTAACAAGCCAGTTTTGAAGAAACAACATTTTGTTCCATATATAAAAGAGCTTCTTTTTGCTGCAATAAATCCAATTTAGATATTACACCCGTGTTATATTTTGATTGACTTAATTTATAATCTTTATCTTGAATATTAAAAGCTATAATATTATTTTGTAGTTTTTCTTTATCTGATTTTAAATTGTATAAAGAATCATTAACTTCTTGAATAGAAGTTATATTTGTTTTTTGGTATTGCGCTAAAAGCTGTTCATATTTATTTTTTTGCAATTTTAATTTAGCAACACGTGCAAAACCCGTAAATATTGGTAAATCAGCACTTGCTCCTAAAATTGAAAATGCATTTTTCCAATCCATTGCACCAAAAGACGAAGCAGCAACAAAAGTCAACATTCCTAAAATATTAATTGAAGGCAAAAACTCTTTTTTTGCAACTCTTACATCAATTCCTGCTGATTCCAATTGTTTTTCTATTGATTTATAATCAGGGCGATTAACAATTACTTCTGATGAAATTTCTTTAGGTACAACAATTTGACCGTTTAAATCGTCATAAGAAATTCTCTTATATTCGCCGATATTATTAGGACTATCGCCGATTAAAACCGCCATTGCATTTAATAAGTTTGTTCTGTTTTTCTTGTATTCAATTAAATCATTTTGGGCTAAAACGTAAGATTTTTCAGCCAAAATCAAATCAGAAGTAGAACTTATTCCTTCTTGGTTTGATATTTTCATTAAATCGTAAATTTGTTTTCTGTCATTTGTTAATTTTTCTTGAATTTCAATGACCTTATCAAGTTTTACTATATTATAGTATGTTGACCCAACCAAAGATATTATAGCAATATCAGAAGCTTGAGTTTGATAAACTGCGCCTTCTAAAAGTTTTTTAGAAGATTTTGTTTTATCCCAATTTTTGCCGAATATATCAAGCTCATATTGCGCCATTATAGGCAGGGCAATTGAACCTTGAGTGTTTGTTTGCTCCGGAAACTTGGTTAAAAAAGGAGCAGCCCCCAATGAAACCACAGGCAGCTGCCCAGCTCTCGTAGCCATAACATTTATATTCGCTTGTTCAATCTTTAAAGCGGCTGTTTTTATATCATAGTTATTATTTATAGCGGTTGCTATATATTTTTCCAAATACGGGTCATTTTGTTTTTTCCACCAATCAAAATTAACGTAATCTAAAACAGTTTGTTTATTTTGTTCTTTTCTTTTTTCTAAAATTGCACTTGCAGGATTAACAACAAAAGCAAAATTAAAAAATATTAATAATGTTAATGCGACTAATTTCTTCATATTTCCTCTAATTAAACGGTGTCTTATAATTTAATTATTGCATTTTTTATAATAGAATGGTAGCATATTAATGTTGCAAATGCAACATGTATTTTATACAACATATAAAGAAAGAATTATGGACTACGAATATCTGACAAAATACGAGGATTCACTTTTTTATCAAATTCATGTAAGCGCTAAAATATTCCACATGCTTTTTGATCAATTCTTTAAAGAATTAAAAATCGGGCTAAGTGCAAATGAACATCTTGCGCTTAAAATAATTTCAGAAACAAAAGACTGCTGTCAAAGAGATTTAGCAAGAATTCTTTTAAAAGACCGCTCAAATACCGGAAAACTTGTCAACTTTTTAAAAGAACAAGGCTATATAGAAATTAAATTATCAACTAAAAACAATAGGCCCGTTAAAATTCTTACCATAACAAAAAAAGGTTCTAAAATAATCGATAAAATGTCTAAAATAACCGAACCAATCGTTAAAAAAATTCAAAGCGAAATTTCAAAAGAAGTTATTGAAGAAACAAAAAAATCACTTCAAAATTTCATAAAAGTTGTAGAAAAAGCTGTAAAAACAAATATATAGGAGAAAAAAATGTCAAATGAGCATACAGTAGATGAAGAAAACAAAAAACAAAAAAGATTTAAAAAAAGAAAAATATTAGTACCAATAGCAATTATAGCAACAATTTTAACTTTTGCATATTTATTCTATGAAAGTCATTTTCAATCAACGGATGATGCCTATGTTGAAGCCGATATTATTCAGGTAACTCCAAAAGTATCAGGACATATCATAGAAAGCTATGTTAAAGACAACATGGAAATTAAAAAAGGTGACTTAGTAGCTAAAATTGATGATGAAGTATATATTGAAAAATATAAACAAGCAAAAGCCGCATATCAAAAAGCGCTTTTAAATCAAAAAAATGCAAAAGCAAATCTAAGCGCAGTTAATTCAGAAATTCAATTAGCTAAAACAGACCTTGAAAGATATAAAACACTATATCAACAAGGTGCTGTATCAAAGCAAACACTAGATAAAGCACAAACTAATTACGATTCTGTTCTAGCTCGTCAAACAAAAGCAAAAGAAGATATCTTTGCTGACGGTCAAAATGTTGCTGACGCTGATTTAAAAACTCTTGAAGCAATCATGAAGCAAGCTGAACTTAACTTAAAATATACAAATGTTATTGCCCCGAATACAGGAACAATAACAAACAGAAGAATTGAAAAAGGAAGCTATGTATCTGTCGGAGGTCCTTTATTTGCAATAGTGCCCGATGAGGTATGGATTGTAGCCAACTTTAAAGAAAATCAAGTGGGTCAAATGCGCCCCGGTCAACCTGTTACAATAAAAGTTGACGCTTATAAACATAAAAAATTCAAAGGACACGTCGATTCAATTCAAAGAGCATCAGGCGCTAAATCAAGCTTATTCCCGCCTGAAAATGCAGTTGGTTCATTTGTAAAAATTGTACAAAGAATACCCGTTAAGATAGTTTTTGATGAACCTATAGATAAATCTCAATACAACATTGTCTCAGGAATGAGCGTAGTACCTAAAGTGAAAGTAAAATAGAGGCACCAAAGTGGCACATACACAACAAGAAACTTGGGAACCCAAAAATAACCCTTGGATAATATGCATACCCCTAATGGTAGCAGCATTTATGTTTGTTTTGGATGAAACCATAGCCAACGTTGCTCTTCCATATATGGCAGGAAGCTTCTCTGTTTCAAGACAAGAAAGCACTTGGATTTTAACAAGCTACTTGATTGCATCAGGGATTGTAATTCCTTCGGTTGACTTTTTCAGTAAATTAATCGGAAGAAAAAATTTCTTCATTTTAAGTATCATAATCTTTACTGTAGCTTCATTTCTTTGCGGAACATCGCGTTCACTGCCCGAAATGGTAATAATGCGTATTTTGCAAGGTTTTGGCGGAGGTGCATTATTGCCCTTATCGCAAGCAATAATGCTTGAATTGTTTCCGGTTGAAAAGAGAGCTCAATCAATGGCATTATTTGGGCTTGTTGTTGTTATTGCTCCAATTATAGGACCTGTATTAGGCGGTTGGATAACAACAAACTGGTCTTGGCCTTTTATATATTTTATCAACATACCCGTAGGCATAATGGCAGTAGGTTTAGCTAAAAAATTCATCGAAGATCCGCCTTATGCTAAAAAACAAGATAATGTAAAAATAGACGGACTTGGTTTTTGTATGCTTATCGGCTGGCTGACCTGTATGCAAATTGTTTTAGATAAAGGTAATGATGCAGACTGGTTCGGCTCGACTTGGGTTTGTTGGTTAACTTTCTTTGCCGTTGTTTTTGCCGTTTGGTTCTTCTATATTCAATCAACAAAAAAAGATTCACTAATCGATTTAAGAGTTTTTAAAGACAGAAATTTCTTTTTTGGAACTGTAATTCAAATAGTAATGCAAGGAGTTTTATTAGCATCTTTAGCAATTTTACCACAATTTTTACAAGGACTAATGGGCTATGACGCCTATCTTTCAGGTCTTGCAATGATGCCAAGAGGCATTGGCGCCCTTTCAACGGTAATCTTCATCGGCACAATCGGAAGCAAAATAAACGGCAAGCTTCTGGTAATGATGGGGTTGGGCTTATTAAGCTTTTCAAGCTTTATGTTGTGTGAATTAAACTTAAATATAGCAACAGTAAATATTGCAATACCTAACTTTATTATGGGTATCGGCATGTCTATGTGTATGATTCCAATTATTACACTATCGACAATGACTCTAAAAAATGAGCAAATGACAAACGCCTCAGGTGTGCAAAATCTTTTAAAAAATATAGGTGGTGCAATTGGTACATCTATTGTAACAACGTTAATTTCAAGGAAAGCTCAGGCCCATCAGAGTTTCCTTGTTGATAATTTGACCATGCTAAACGACAATTTTATTGAAAGATTACAATACTACCAAGCGGCATTTACTTCTATGTCTAACGATATCCATGCAAATTATATGGCACAAACAATGTTATATAAACAAATGTTACAGCAGGCAAACATGGGTGCTTTCAGAGATACCTTTGAGGTATGCGCTATTGCCTGCTGTGTAATCATACCACTTGTACTATTTGTAAAAGGAATCCCTAAAAAGAAAAGTTCATAGTTTTAATACCGAAATCTCGAAAGCAAAGGCTGCAAATTGCAGCCTTTTTATTCTCTTTGTTGCCTATAAATTTTATAAGCCGTATTTACTTTTTAACTTTTTTCAATTTTGTTTTTTGAAATATCATAATATATTCATGCTCAAATATATTAAATCCGCCTGATAACGCTCTATAACGCCACAAATTTGCGGTTTTGCCTTTTGCTTTTTCGTTACCCGTGATGTTTTTAACAATAACTGCTTTAGTTACAAACCCTAATTCTTCCATGCGCCTTTGACATTCAAAACCTAATGAAATATATCTGCTGTTTGCATACTTATCGCCGATAATTAAAGCAGCAAAACGATTTTGCTCCAATAAATCATAGCCGTTTTTTGCAACTTTTTTAAATAAATCATAAAATTCTTCTGTTGTTGCACAGTTAGATAAATCTTCTTTTTTATCGGAAAATTTAATTATATCATCATAAGGAGGATGCAAAATTAATAATTGTGCCTCTTTTTTTCCCATAATATCAAGACGCGCTTTTATTTTTTCTTTTGTTTCAGCGCTTGCGCTGTCACCTTGAATTATATTTACATCTACAACAAGCTCTTTTGGTGTAAATTTTTCTGAAACATAATCCACCATTTCTTGTTTTAATTCAACCCCGATACAACGTCTTTCAAGATTTTTAGCTTCAATACCGGTTGTGCCCGAACCAAAAAACAAATCAAGAACAATATCGCCTTTTTTTGTATATCTTTCAAGAAGCTGGGTTGCAATTTGAGGAATATAATTACCGTGGTAATCATAACTGTGCCCGTTTTTCTTTTCGCGCGCAGAAAATTCCCACCAAGTACCTGTTTTTATATTTTCATATAATTTCCAATTATTTAAATCAATATCATTATAAGGCTTTGTTTTTGGCGCTTTAACCACTTCGAGCTTGGCTGTCTTTTGCTTCTTAGCGCTTTTTGAACTGATAGGCATAATTAAAATCTTCCCCAATTGTAATGATAAAAGTATAAATAAATAAGCCATAAATAAAATCAACCTAATATATTAAAAATTTTTAAGTTCTCGCAATTTTTTTTATTTAGTGGTTTTATCTTTGTATGTTAAATGTTAATTCTATAAATTTTAATAAATTTGCTGCTTCAACTAAACCCAAAATTCAAAACAATAATAAATTGAGCATTTACTACTATAATGATACTCACGGCAATTCTGACCAAATGGCAGGTATAGTTGAAAGCGCTAAAGATTTCAAAGCAAGAAACAAAGACACGGCACATTTTGTATTATCTTCCGGCGACAACGTCTCAGGAGCAGATACAAAGAAAAACAGCTTTATTTTTGACTTAATGCAAAATATAATGCAAGTTGGCGTTTCCGCTGTCGGAAACCATGAACTGGATGCAGGCGCCCATGGGTTTAAAGAAGCAATAAAAGGTAAAAACATTCCTTTTGTTGTTACAAATGCCGAATTTGAAGATGATAGCCCAATGCGACATCTTACAACAAAATCAATAATAAAAGAACAAAATGGAGTAAAATACGGATTTATCGGTGCAATGCCCATTGATTTTGAAAAATGCACCAAAGAAAAAGCCCAAGAAGGCATTGAAGTAATGGACTTTGACGATACCATTGAAGCACTTCAAGATGAAATTAACAAGTTAAGACAACAAGGGGTTAATAGGATTATCCTTTTATCTCATACAGGTAATGAAGTTGAAAAACAGCTGGCTAAAAATCTTGACGGTGTTGATATTATAATGGGCGGACACAGCCACACAGTTGTTGAAGGATTAAAACAAGGTGAAAATCTTTTAACCTCAAAATCAAACGAACCCGTTATTGTAACTCAAGCAGGGGAAAACGGAAAATACTACGGACTTTTAGACGTTGAATTTGATGATAACGGAGTTATCAAAAAAGCAAACAATGTACTTGTTCAAAGCCCACAAAGTGAAAAAAGCCCCGTAATAGAATATATAAAAGAACAAAACTTAGGCAAAAGCCCGCTTGTAGGTAAAATTTCAAAAACGGTTGTTATGCCTAAAAATAGAAGAGTAGAGCCAAACGCTTGGACAAATCTGGTGGCAGATTCAATGAGAGCTGAGCTTGATTGCGATATTGCTCTTATCAATTCCGCTAATATAAGAAAAATGCCAAAAGTAGGCAATTTAACCCAAAGAGATATTTCAGAAACTGCTCCTATGAAAAACAAGCTTCTCAAAACAAAAGTTACGCAAAAACAAATTGTAGAAGCGATAAGAACAGCTGCAAAAGAATCAATGACCTCTGATGGCGGAGAACCGGGGCTTTTGCAAGTTAGCGGTTTAACTTATAAAATAAACGATAAAGGCGATTTATTGGAAATGAATTTTGTGGACAAAAACGGCACCAAAATCCTCATTGACATCAACAATCCGTCTGACTCTATAACATATACCGCTGCTTATGATGATTTTGTCGCAAGAGAAGACGGTGAATATCCGTTAATGAAACCAAGGTTTGAAGTACAACACTTTGATTTCGATAAAGACGATACCGCAATCAGGTATATCTCTAAACTTCAAAATAAAGATAATTTAGAACTTATTGATGATAAAAGACTTGAAATATTGAAAACATCACAACCGCAGCTATTAAGCAGTAGTAACCAAAAGTTCTTAAACTTAACCGTCCCAAAAGCTTCATAAAATATTTAATACATAAATAACCCACAACAAATGAAGCCAACGAACCAAGGAAAATTGCTTTTAGATTAAAAGTTAAAATTTGACTGAAATCGAGCTCAATTAAAGGATATATTAAAGAAGCTAAAAATATTACAGGTATGCTCATTAAAAATGAAAATCTTGCAGCTTGAACTCTGTCCATTCCTTGAAAAAGAGCCGTACTTATCGTTAAACCGCTTCTTGAAAATCCCGGAAAAACCGCAAGTCCTTGAGCTATTGCAATAAAAATTGATTTTTTTAAGGTAATTTTCTCGCTTCCTCTGTACATTTTTTCGCTTGTCAACAGGATAACTCCTGTTATAAACAATAAAACACAAATTAGTTGAGGTTTTGCAATAATAAACTCAACTTTATCTTTTAAAGCTAAACCTATAATTCCCGTTATAACGGTGGATAGGGCAATATAATTAAATATTTTAAAGTTTTCATCTTGGTAGTTTTTTTCTTTCAATGATTTAAAAAACGAAGAAAATATATTTTTTAAATCATTGAAAAAATATATTACAACCGCAAACAATGTTGCTAAATGTACCATTATATCAAAAAATATTTCTTCTTGGCTTACAACTCCTTCAATAGCGGTTTTTGTAATTAATCCGTATAATTCGTTTGAAAAAACAATATGAGCCGAGCTTGAAATCGGTAAAAATTCGCTCAACCCTTGGATTGAACCTGTTATAATTGCTTGTAGTGTATGCATTTTAATCCTCTATCTCAAAATAACTTGCTCTTGAAGTCGATGTCTCCCATACGTTTACCCTGTAAACTTGGGGAATTTTTTCTTGAGCTTTTTTATATATAAACTTTGCTATGAATTCAGAGCTTGGACTCTCGTTTTTAAATTCAGGCAACTCGTTTAAATCCTTATGGTCAAGGTAGTCCATAATTTCATTTACGATTTTTTTAAGAGTTTTAAAATCAACTAAAATATTTGATTTATCAAGCTCGCATCCTCTTGCAACAACTTCAACTTTCCAGTTGTGGCCGTGCATGTTTTCACATTTACCTTTGTAATTAAGCAAATGATGTGCTGATGAAAAATTTGTTTCGACTCTTACTTCAAACATAAAATAATTTTAACATAAAATTTAAAAGGTCAAATAAATTTGTTTATGGTAAAATTGTCCTATGAGTCATGCTTTTAAACAAAAAGTATTTTACGCAGACACTGATTCTTACGGTGTTGTTTGGCATGGAAGCTATCTTAGATGGCTTGAAATGGGTCGAGTGTTGTTGTGCGAACAATCAGGATATAAATTATCCGAGCTTGAAAAACATGATATCGTATTACCTGTAGCTGAAATGAACATTAAATATAAGCAATCAGCTAAATTGGATGATGAAATTATTATCAACACGGAAATCACCCAAAGAGGTAAATTTTACTTAATTTTTCATCAAACAATTATTGATGAAAAAAGAGAAAAGACGTATATTGAGGCAACCTTCAAGGTTGTTGCGATACACAAAGATGGAAACCTATATAGGAGTTTGCCCGAGCAAATACAAAAAATGTAACTCGGTAAATAACTGCCAATTATGGCAGTTATTTTATTTTTTGGATTTTTCTTTTTCCTTTTTTGCGCCAAGAGTAACAATTCCCCTGCCGTATTTTTCTTCCAATTTATCCCAAGACTTTGACAACTCTTGTTTTTTTAAATTGTCATCTCCATCAAAAAGAGAAATTTGCTGAGTTTTAGCAGCCGTCAATTTCATAGCGCAAAAACCGACAGAACGATATATTATTCCTTTTTGATAAAGCTTATCTAAAATCTCTTTTGAATGATTGATAAGCTCAAACTCTGTATTGGTTGGAGAAATCAAATTAATTTTCATATCAAAAACCTGAAAATCTTTTGTCCTTAACATTACTAAAATACACCCTGTTACCAGATTTTCATTTCTCAATTTTTTACAAACCTTATGAATATGATTATTAAGTTGTTCTTGAATATAATTTTTATCTGTTTGAAATTCCTTAAAACTCTCACTCCTCGAAACTGATTTAGGAGCAGACGAAACCCCTTGAACAGGATTTATGATGTTTCCCAAAAGCTCTTGTTTTAAATCAAGCCCGATTTTACCCAAATTCTTTTTAATCCAAACATCTTCTTGACTAACAAAATCCCATGCACTTTGAATTAAATGTTTTTTTAAAAGAGCAGTCGTATTTTTCCCTACCCCCCAAACTTCAGAAATCAAGGTTGATTTCAATTCTTCTTGAATTTGTCTGTATCCGATTTTATAAGTTTTTTTATCTATTTTTATTTTTTGAAGAGCCTTTGCTTTATCATTTGCAAGTTTAGCTAACACCTTAGAATAAGAAAGCCCGACAGAAACATCAATTCCGATTTCGTTTTTAATGTCTTTAACAATTTTTTCAACCAATTCTTCATAAGAGCAATTAAAAGTTTTTCTTAATCCTGTTAAATCTAAAAATGCTTCATCTATAGAATAAATCTCAACATCAGGAGTAAAATCATAGAGTTTATCCATAACTCTTTTAGATATTTCACAATAAAAAGGTAAATTTCCCGATAAAAAAATAACTTTTTTAAACTGATTTTTAACAATAAAATATGGCGCACCCATTTCAACGCCCATTCTTTTTGCTTCATTAGACCTTGAAACAACACAACCGTCATTATTTGATAAAACACAAACAGGCTTATCGATAAGCTCAGGTTTTAAAAGCCTTTCGCAAGAAACAAAAAAATTATTACAATCAACAAGTGCTATAACTCTTTTCATTTTATTTTCCTTGTTATTCCAAGCGCAACTCCAAAAATAACCAGACTTTCTTTTGGTCTGATAATAGGATAAGAAGAATTTTCCGGTTTTAAATAATAGCCCTTATCATCTTTTTTATATGTTTTTAAAGTAAATTCATTATCAACAACAGCTAAAACTATGTCATCAATCATAGCTTCAGAAGTTTTTTTGATTATTACATAATCACCGTCTAAAATCCCTACCTCGCACATTGAATCTCCTGAAACCCTAAAAACAAAGGTAGAAGGCGAATTAATATTTAAAATTTCATCAAGAGAAATTCTTTTTTCGATTTTATCCTCTAAAACAGCTGCAAAACCCGCTTTAACAGAAGTTGTAGCAAGATAAGCACCAAACTGATTTTTATTTATATAAAGCTTATTATCAATCTCTTCAATCAGATTTTCCTCTTTTAAAATTTCAATATACTGTTTAATTGAATTTTTAGATTTATATCCAAGCTCATTTTTTAATTTTTCATAGCTGGATAAAGCTCTTTGCTGATACCCTTCTTTCAGTTTTTCAAAAAAATCTTTTTGTTTTTGTGTTAATTTTTTCATGATTTTATTATGTACGAATGTACATAATTTTTCAAGTAACTAAAAAGTCTATTTATATAACCCAAAACTTGAAAATAAAAAAAACGGCTAATTTGTGAACAAATTAAGCCGTGATGGATAGAATTAGTATTACGGAGTTTATAGAGGAGTTTACATGCTATTTAATGACCCTGAAAAAAATAATTTGCTAATATTTTATTTATTTGTCAATTTTATTTACAAAAGTTAATAAAAAAATAAAACCCTTGTAATACAAGGGTTTTACTCTATAAATCTTCAATCTTATATTTCTTTTAAGGCTTCAGCCAATCTCTTAATTCCTTCTTCGATTGTTTCACTGTCTGCATTTGTATAATTCAACCGCAAAGTATTAACATTGTGTTCATTAACATAAAAAGGATCGCCCGGAACAAAAGCAACATTCTTTTTAATTGCTTTATTAAATAAATCAACCGAAGATTTGCCTTCTTCTAAAGTAACCCAGCTAAACATTCCGCCTTTTGGAACAGTGTATTTAATGTTTTTTGGAAAATATTTTTCCATAGCACCAACCATAGCTTCAGCTTGGCTTTTATATAGTTTTTTAATTTTTTCAATATGTTTATCAAGGTCATTGTTATATAAATAATCAGAGATTAAATATTGACCAAAAATATTAGAATGTAAATCAGAAGCTTGCTTTGCCGTTTCAAGCATATTAATTATCTCTTTATTTGCAATAATATAACCAAGACGCATGCCCGGAGTTACAATTTTTGAAAAAGAACCAAGATAAATATTCTTTTGTGTTTGATTTAGCCCGATATAAGGAATTCTCTCGCCGTCTTCAAACCTTAATTCGCCATAAGGGTCATCTTGAATTAAAATCATATCTTCATCTTTAATCGTTTCGAAAACTTCTTTTCTGTTTTGCGCGCTATATGTCAGACCTGTCGGATTTTGAAAATTAGGAATCAAATAAGCTAATTTTGGCTTATGAGTTTTTAGGGTTTTTTTCAATTCATCAATATCTAAGCCGTCATCGTTTAATTTTGTTTGGACAAAATCCGCACTATACAAACAAAAAGCTTGCAATAAACCAAGATAAGACGGTTTTTCAACCATTACTTTATCATTTTCATTTATGAATACTTTTCCGATTAAATCAAGAGCTTGCTGAGAACCTGTTGTAATAATAACGTTATCAATACTTATTTCCATATTCCAGATTTTTTTATATCTGTCTACAATATATTGACGCAAACTGTCCAGACCTAAAGTAGTTGAATATTGATAAATCTTTGCCCCAAATCTTTCAGCTATTCTGTTCATAGAAATTTTAAGTTCTTCCTGAGGAAAAGATATAGGATTGGGTAAACCGCCTGCAAAGGAAATAATTTCAGGCTTTTGAGTTACTTTTAAAATTTCTCTTATAAAAGAAGAAGGTGTGTTTTTAATTCTTTTTGAAAAAAATTCTTCAAACATATATCTCTCCTAAGTTAATACTTCAGCAAATAAATTCTACTACAAAAAGCCGTTATTGTTAAATATTGCCAACAAAAATTAAAGTGATAATATTTTTTTATCGGTCATACTAATTGAAAGCATTAATATGTTTAGCGAAGAAACACACAGATTAAAATGGATTATTTTTATTGTTAGCGCAATAGGCGGCTTTTTGGCTATGATGGATTCAAATACCGTCAATGTTGCACTCTATGAAATTGCACAAAATTTCAATATCGACATAAGCCATGCTCAATGGGCAGTTACCGCTTATATTTTAATTTTGTCAACTTTTTTGGCCTTGTTTGGCAAATTAAACGACCTTATTTCAAGAAAAAATTTATACGCCTTAGGATATTTAATTTTTGCCATTGGTGCATTTCTTAACACAATTTCTTTTAATCTTATCTCGCTGATTTTGGCTCGTATAATTCAGGCAACAGGCGCAAGCATACTATTATCAAATAATTACGCCATTATTTCATCCATTTTCAAAGGAAACGAAAGAGCAAAGGCTCTTGGATTTTCAACAGCTCTAATGGCATTAGCAGGCATGTCGGGTCCTATGTTTGGCGGCTTTTTAATGCATTATGTTACTTGGAGAGCAATATTCATCCCAAGCATAATCATAGGATTAGTCGGTGCTTATTTTTCTAAAAAATATATCCCTGAAATTGTTCATAAGTCTGAATTTAAATTTGACTATTTAGGCATGGTGTTACAATTAATTGCTATTTTATCAATGCTTTTAGTTATATCAAAGGGTCATGATTGGGGATACACAAGCCAAAGAATAATAATTTTAAGTATAATATTTGTTATTTTTTCAATTCTTTTCTACTTTCAAGAAAAAAGAATACCTTATCCTGTTATTAATTTTGAACTTTTTAAATCAAAAGTATTTACATATGGAAACTTTGCTCTTTTAATTGCATATTTTTCATTATTTACAAATGCGCTTCTATTTCCCTTTTATACTCAAGAAGTGCTAAAAGTAAGTCCTTTAATGACAGCTGTTTTAATTTTACCTTTTTCGTTTATGTTTATGCTATTGGCACTGTTAAACGGCAAATTGACAAAAAAATTGCACAGCTCAATTCTTATGACAACAGGAACAATATTAATCATAATCGGCTATATCTTCTTTACAACCATAACCGATAAATTAACATACTGGAATATAATCATAGCTCAAGCCCTAATTGGAGCAGGTTCAGGATGTTATCAACCAAGCGTCAACGCCCTTATAGTTTCAGTTGCCCCCATGGGCAAAATGGGTATAGCTTCAGGCATTTTAGCAATGTTTAGAAACGTCGGTATGCTTTTAGGTATAACAATTTCAGTCAGTATTTTTGATTTTGTTAAAAATAATGCACTTAAAAACGGTTTTGATTTAACTTGTGCCTTCATAAAAGGTTATCACGCTGCAATCTACTGGGCAATAGCCTTTGGAGTAATTTGTGCGATACTTTCTTATATGTCACATAAAGCTTACAAACACGAAAAAAAATAAATTTATTTTAAGTTTTAGTACATATTTCTGATGTTATTTGCATTATTTATTTGATGATAGTAAAATTTAAATATAGATTAGTAGTACGTTGGTAGCAAAGTTGCAAGCTAAATTAAAAGATTATATCGATATAATACAAAAAGTTGCAAGGGTAGAATATAAAAGAATACCTTCTCACATGCTTGATTGCGAAGAACTTGTTTCTATTGGAATTATCGCCTTGCAAGCTCTATTTAAAGATAAAACCGAAGAACAGATGACTCATTATAATTCATCTTACATTGCAACCGCCGTTCGCTGGGCAATAAGAAATGAATTAAGAAACAGATATAAGTGGTATACTCTGAAACACAAAAAAGAAGACGGTGAAATAACAGATGATGAATATAGCGATAATCAATCCGCTCTTGATGTATCACCCACAAAAGTCAGAGAAGCGGTTTATGAAACAATTCTTTCAATTGATTCAATCATGGCTTCAAGCTCAGACAACGATTCACCTTTTGATTTTATAAAAGATACATCAGCTACGCCTGACGAAAAAGCAGAAATAACAGAACTCAGCAAACTAATTAAAGAGGCAATCGCAAAGCTGCCGCAAAAAGACAGAACAATTGTTGAATATAGATTTTACAGAAACATGCAAGTAAAACAAATTGCTCAAATGGTTGGTTTATCAAGTTCTCGAATTACCAGAATAGTACAGGCATCTTTAAACCAAGTAAGAGAATACCTGAACAAACGGGGTTTAACAAGTTATTAATTAATATATTACAGACATAGGAGAGGAATTAAATGTTGTTAGAAAAAAGTAAATTATTTTCGGAAGAATACAAAAAAACAATAGAAAAAGCACTTTTAGCACTAGGCAAAAAAAATCTTGCCTTGATTTTACAAGGTGTTAGCTTTCCTTCTAAAAATGACGAAAACACAGGCTTTGGAACATATAACTCAGAAGGTGCAAAAGAACTTTTTAAATTTTCTGAAGGAATTTTTTCTGCAATACAATTAGGACCCTGCGGCAAAACCAAATTAAGCGATTCTTCTCCATACACAGGCACCGTATTTTCAAAAAATCCGCTTTTTATCAATTTAAAAGAATTAACAACTTCAAAATGGGATAAAATTTTATCAACTAAAACCCTTGAAAAAATTATCGAAATGAATCCAAATAAAAACTCAAATAGAGCAGCTTATGTTTATGCTATTGAAAATTTAGAACTTGCTTCTAATGAATTTTATAAAAACTTTAAAAAACATGCTTCTAAAGAATTAAAAAAAGAATTTGAAAATTTCAAAAAAGAAAATTCTTTCTGGCTTGATAAAGACGCTCTATATGAAGCATTAACTTTGGAAAACAATTCAGATTATTGGCCTCAATGGAAAAGCGAACTAGATAGGACGCTTTTTGGTTCAGCTGATAAAAAACAAGCCGAAAAAAGAATTAAAGAAATTGAGAAAAAATACCAAGATACAATTGAAAAATACAAACTTGAACAATTTATTGTTCAAAAGCAAACCGATGAAACTCTTGAATATACTAAAAAATTAGGTTTAAAATTAATTGCAGACAGACAAGTAGCATTCTCTGACAGAGATAACTGGGCATATCAATCACTATTTTTAGATGGCTGGTGTTTAGGTTGTCCTCCTGATTATTTCTCCGAAGACGGTCAAGCTTGGGGCTTTTCTGTTGTTGATCCTGAAAAACTTTTCAATAAAGACGGTTCCTTGGGTCCTGCCGGTGAATTGCTTAAAAAATTATACACAAAAATGTTTAAAGAAAACCCCGGCGGCGTTAGAATTGACCATACAGTCGGTTTAATTGACCCATGGGTATATAAAAAAGGGTGCTTACCGAAAGTTGAAGAAGGTGCAGGAAGATTATACTCTTCTCCGACACACCCTGAATTAAAAAAATATTCAATTGCAAAAGAAGAAAACATCAACAAAACACCAATCGAAGGAAAATTTGCAACTCCTGATGATGAAAAATGGCTTGATAATCTTTCTGATGAACAAGTTACACTATATGGCAGAATGATTGAAAAAATAGTTATAGCATCAGCCAAAGAAGCGGGGCTTAATAAAGACGCCATTATAGCCGAAGACCTTGGAACGCTTACATATCCTGTTACAAGAGTAATGGAAAAATATGGTCTTCAAGGTATGAGATTGGTTCAATTTGTTGTACCATATGAAGAAAATCACCCATACAGATGTAAAAATATAACCGCAAACTCTTGGGCAATGGTAGGAACCCATGACAATGAACCAATCAGAATGTGGGCTTCTAAACTTATCAATAGCGAAGATGCAAACCCATATATTAAAAACTTAATTGAAGATTTATGTTCAGAATTTGGAAACAAAGATGAAGTATGGCATAAAATGTATACAGATGACAAATACTTTAGCTTTATGAAAATAGTTGAATGTTTTGCTTCAAAAGCTGAAAATATTCAAATTTTCTTCACCGACTTCTTTGGAATTAATGAAGTATATAATACACCCGGAACATCAGGGGATCCAAACTGGACATTAAGATTACCTAATAATTTTGTTGATTTTTACAAAGAAAAACTACAATCAAACGAGGCACTAAATCTGCCGTTAGTTATGATTTACGCAATGAAAGCAAGAGGCTGGGATTTCTATAAAAATCATCAAGACCTTCTTGAAGAACTGGAACAGCTGGTAAATGAAAAATAAATATTTAAAACTATTATTAATATTATGTCTTATTATTGCAGGAACGATAGGCACTTATGCCTTTTCGTTTCGCAATATGACGCTTGATTTAGTTCAAATTTCAGATACCCATATTTCTTCAGACCGACAAGATACGGCCTATAAGGCTCTAGGCTCATCAGGAGAACTTTTAAAAGATGCAATTGAGCAAATAAACGACATAAAAGGTCTTGATTTTGTGTTGTTTACAGGTGACTTGGTAGACAGTGCAACGGAAGAAAACTATCATAAATTTTATAAACTTTTAACAAAATTAAAATATCCGTCATTAAATTGCTTCGGAAATCATGATTTCCATGGCGATATGACTAAAGAAGAAGTATTAGAAACAGTTAAAAACTATAACCCAAACTACACTTTTTCTGACAGCTACTATGCTTTTAGTCCTAAAACCGATTATAGAATTATTATTCTCGATGCAACTATGGAAGATAGTGCCAATGGCACCTTGCCACAAGAGCAATTGCAATTTTTAGACAATGAACTCAATCAAAATCAAGATAAAATTGTAGTCATAGCACTTCATCACCCTTCGGTTGAGCCGTTTGTTGCAAGCGAACACTCACTGTTAAATGCAAAAGAATTTAACGAAATCCTGTTAAAATACAAAAACCCGATTATCGTTTTATCAGGACACTACCACGCTACAAGACTGCATCATTGGGGAAATCTTGTATTTGTTTCAACTCCTGCTTTAGTTACTTATCCTATGGCATTTCGACATATTAAAATCGTCAACTTTAAAGACAGAGTTGAATATAAATTTGAATTTATACCAACAAGATTAGATGAAGTTAAAGAACAAAACAGGCAAACGGTTATATCTTATTCAACCTTATCAGGTAATATCTATGACAGAGATTTAACCTTCACCTATCACAAAAAACGCCCTAAATCAGCAAGATACAAAAGAAATAAAATCAAAAATGCAACAAAACAAACAACGACATCTAAAAGAGAGATAAAAAAACTATCTCAGCCCAAGGATATTAAATCTAAAAAACAGCCAAAAGAGAAAAAAAGAAAAGAAAAGAAAGGTTTAATTTCTTCAAAAAGAAAAATAATACAGACCAAGAACTGCCGCAAACACAACAGGAGCAGGAAATATAAAAGGTAGAAAATGGAAAAAATTGCCACACAAGAAGATAAATTCATAGTTAAATTCAAAGGGACAAGAGGGTCATATCCTGTCCCTAAAAGCAACTTTTTAAAATTTGGCGGCAATACTGCTTCTGTTGAATTAAAATGTGGAAATCAAACAGTAATTTTAGATGCAGGTACAGGAATAATTGATATTGGACAAGATGAAATAATAAAATCTCAAACTCCCCATAAAGCCACAATACTAATCTCACATCTTCACCAAGACCACATCCAAGGTCTGCCGTTTTATAAACCTTTATATATTCCTTCAACAACAATAAACCTTTTCGGTTCTGCGCCAAACAATGAAAATCTTAAAGAAACTCTTAAAACTATTCTTTTTGATAAAGTTTTTCCTCTTGGTTTGGATGAAATCAAAAGCAATTTTAATATAGAAAACTTTTCAGATGAAATTGTTATTACAATAAATCAAAACGGAGATATTAAACTATACAATTCAAAAGATGCAGATATCCCGCAAAATAAAAAAGATATAATAATATCAGCCTATAAAACTCCAATGCACCCTAAAAACGGATGTCTATGCATTAAAATCCAATACAGCGGAAAAACCCTAATTTATGCAACAGATAAAGAAAGCCAAAACTCAAGCGACAATGATTTTATTAACTTTGCTAAAAATTGCGATTGCTTAATCCATGACGCACAATATACAAACGACGACTATTTAAATCCCAAACACCCTAAAAAAGGCTATGGACATTCAACCTTTGAAATGGCTATTGATATAGCACATCTTACAAATGCAAAAAAACTATTCTTTTTCCACTATGACCCTGAATATGATGATACAAAATTATCTAATCTAGAAAATGAACTAACAAAAAAATATAATAGGGTATTTTTTGCAAAAGAAAACTATGAATTTGAAATCTAAAATATTATATTTATTCTTTCTTATTTGTTTTTTAACAATTGCAAATTGTTATGCCGATTCTTCTTTAAGAGGTCTAAAAGGTTATGAAGAAAACGTAATTGACGCAGCTAAAAATGCAAGATTACATTCTAACTTAGGTAATATATATTTTGAAGAAAAAAACTACACAGCTGCCTTAAAGGAATATCAAATAGCCTACAATCTAACTGCAGATAATTATTCTTCATCTGTTTATTTATATAATATAGCAAGATGTTTTATTAACCTTGGAGCACCAAACATTGCAATCAAACCCCTAAAAGGTGCAATTGATAAAAACTACTCTAATTTAATTTACTATGAAACCTTAGCCGATTGTTTCGTCAAAACAAATACGGCTCAAAAAGAATTAAGCAATTATCTAAAAGACACATCAAACCCATACAACAAAATCATGGCAGGCTTCATCTATTTAAAAATGGGAAATAAAGTAACTGCTAGAACAATCTTTGACGATTTCATAAATGAATACCCCAAAATGGAAGTAGTGCAAGACATTAAAACCTTGATAAAAAAACTTTAAAATCAATTTTTACATAAGTTTAACAAAAGTATTACCTTTTAAAAGTATATGCTAAAATTTAGTTATGAAATATGTACCTTTACATATACACACAGAATATTCGCTTTTAGACGGAGCAATCAGAATACCCGAATTTTACAAATTTGCGGCAGAAAACGACATGCCTGCAATTGCCATAACAGACCACGGTGTTATGTATGGCTGTGCTGATATGTTCATTGCAAAAAATGAAATGCTTTCACACATGCTCTCAGAAGAAGAGCAGGAAATGAAAAAGAAAATTGAAGCCGTAAAACCGATTTTAGGCTGCGAATTTTATATATGTGACGGGGATGTCTTAGAAGACAGAAGCAAAAAAACTATGTATCACTTGGTTTTACTTGCTAAAAACCAAAAAGGATACCATAATTTATGCAAACTGGATTCAATAGCAACAACAAAAGCATATTATTACAAACCCCGTATTAACCATGAAATTTTAGAACAATATAAAGACGATTTAATATGCCTATCAGCCTGCATTCAAGGCGAAGTTGCAAGAAATTTCCTTGACGGAAACAAAGAAGAGGCAATTAAAAAAGCAAAATATTATAAAGACCTTTTTGGTGATGATTACTACATCGAGCTTCAAGACCATGGCTTACAAGAACAAAAAGACTCAAACCCGTTCTTAATGGAAATAGCTAAAGAATTAAACATCAAAACAGTCATAACAAATGACTCACACTATTTAAGAGCACAAGACGCAGCTTGGCATGACACATTATTATGTGAACAAACAAAATCTTCAAAGGCAAATCCAAACCGCTTTAAATTCTCTGTTAACGAGTTTTATGTTAAAACCGTAGACGAATTAAGAAAAGCGTTTTCTTGGATGGATGAAGACTATTTCAATACTTGCATTAACAACACTGTTGAAATTGCCGATAAGATAGATTTCCAAATGGACAAACTGGAATTTGGAAAAACAAAAGAATACCTTCCAAAATACCCATGTCCAGACGGATACGACGAAGTTCAATATTTTGACCATTTATGCAGAGAAGGGCTTAAAAAAAGATACGGCGACCCTATCCCTGATGATATCATAAAACGCTATGAATACGAATATGATGTAATTTGCAAAATGGGTTTCCCTGCATACTTCTTGTTAACTTGGGACTTTATAAACTGGGCAAAAGAACATAAAATCCCCGTAGGGCCGGGAAGAGGTTCGGCTGCCGGTTCTATTGTTGCGTACTCTCTTGGAATAACAGAACTGGACCCAATCAGACACAATCTTTTGTTTGAACGTTTCTTAAATCCTGAACGTATATCAATGCCTGATATAGATATTGACTTTTGCCAAAGAAGAAGAGGTGAAGTAATTGACTACGTTTCAGAGCGCTGGGGCGCAGATCATGTTTGTCAAATCATAACTTTTGGTACATTAGCAGCTAAAGCTGCCCTAAAAGCAGTTTGCAGGGTTTATGATATCCCGTTTTCTCAAGCCAACACTTGGGCAGGAATGATACCTTCTATGCCGGGGACAAAATTAAAAGAAGCATTGGCTGAGGGCATGGAATTAAAAAAACTATGTGATGAAAACACTCAAGTTCAAAGCCTTGTTGATGAAGCACTACATATGGAAGGGCTTAAAAACCAAGTGGGCACTCACGCAGCCGGTGTTATTATTGCCCCAAGACCCATGGACGAAATTATTCCCGTTGCCCTTTCAAAAGAAAAAGCCACCACAACACAATATCCTATGGCAGGTATTGAAAAACTCGGCTTATTGAAAATGGACTTTCTGGGGCTTGAAACTTTAACGATTATTCAAGATGCTCTTGACTTAATTAAAGCAAGAACAGGAAAAGATATCGATATCAATAACATTCCCCTTGATGATAAAGAAACTTTTGAAATGCTTTCTAAAGGCGAAACAGACGCAGTATTCCAGCTTGAATCAAGCGGTATGAAAAAATATATTAAACGCTTAAAACCGACAGTCTTTGAAGATTTAGGCGCTATGGTTGCACTATACAGACCGGGGCCATTGGAAGCAGGCATGGTTGAAGACTTTATTGACAGAAAACATGGCCGCCAAAAAATCGAATATGCTCATCCTTTATTAGAAGGAATTTTAAAAGATACCTACGGCACAATCTTATATCAAGAGCAAATTATGGCAATTTTCCAAACTCTGGCTGACTACTCACTGGGCGGAGCTGATATGGTTCGCCGTATGATGGGTAAAAAGAAACTTCAACAAATGGCAGAACAAAAATCAATTTTTGTTGAAGCAACAGCAAAAAAAGGAATGAGCTCAGAAGCTGCAACAAAATTATTCGAACAAATCGAAAGCTTTGCTAAATACTGTTTCAACAAAGCTCACTCATCAGCTTATGCCTTTGTAGCATACCAAACAGCATACCTAAAGGCACACTATCCTGTTGAATTTATGTGTGCAATGCTGACTTCTGTTGCAGACAAGCAAGAAAAAACTCAACAATACATTCTTCAATGTCAAGCACAGGGAATTGAGGTATTGGCTCCTGATATCAATAAATCTAATTCGCAATTTACCCCTGACGGCGACAATATCCGCTTTGGATTAGCATCAATTAAAAACGTCGGCGAAGCCGTTATTGAACAAATTGAAAAAGAAAGAGAAAATAAGCCCTTTGAAAGCTTTTATGATTTTTGTTCAAGGGTAGATATGAAATGTCTGAACAAAAGAACGCTTGAAAGTTTAATTAAAGCAGGCGCATTTTCTTGCATTGAAAAATCAAGAAAACAGCTTTTAGAAAACATTGACAAGGTTGTTGAATTTGTTCAAATAAACGCAAAAGCAAAATCATCAGGACAAGTTAGCTTATTTTCAGCTTTAGGAAATGATGCCCAAGAAGAACTCAACATTCCGACATTCCAGATGAGCGGCAATAGTGATGATGAATTTTCCGATTCTCAAATTCAACTTTTTGAAAAAGAGTTAATGGGTATATACGTTACATCACACCCTTTAGCCTCAATACAAGGAATTTTAAAATATATAACCACTCAAACCATTTCCGATATTTTTGAAAATCCCAAACCGGACGCTACGGTTACAATATGCGGTTTATTATCTCAAATTGTTCAAAAACCGACAAAAAAAGACCCTTCAAAATTCATTAAAACAGGCACAATTGAAGATTTGACATCAAGAATAGGAATAGTTGCCTTCCCCAAGATTGTTGAAAAATATGGTGCATTAATTGACTCAGAACAAAAAGTAATCATTAAAGCAAAAATAAATGTTAAAGATGAAGAAATAAATCTTGCTATTAACGAAGTAAAACCAATTGAAGAAGTTAATCTTGTTACTTTAAAAGTTTTAAAAGAATTAGCAATGGAAGAAAATGTTCTTCTAAAAGAACTTTTAGCAAAACACAAAGGTGAAAATCCTGTTGTAATTGATTTTGAAGCACCCGATGAATTTGATAAACCAAAAAGATTTCAACTTCTGACAAACGACCATTTATGGGTCAGCATAAATGATGAGATGAAAAGAGAAATAGGTGCAACATTTAAAGACAAAATGGAAATCAATGTTTTACACCTTAGTTAGCTAATATCTTATTCCAAGTTATTTGCTTTAAAATATTATCCTTATCATCAACCCATATTTGCGTATTTGGGTGCAATTGAGCTAAATCAGACGCAATTTCTTTTAAATAAATAGCATATCTTGCATCCACAAAGCTCACTTTGTCTATTTTTTCGATATAATAATCTTTTTCTCCGCAATTTGTACAAAACTTGTCAGATGGCACAATTTCACCCCAAAAAAGTTTTGCTTGTCTTTTAACATCACATCTTGCACATCTTATAATATAATAATTTTTCACAAGATACTGTCCGCAATCAGGGCAATATCCCTCATCCGAACATAAAAGAGCATTTTTATGATTACATTTACTATGATTATTTATAAATTTTAATAATATATTTTTCATGTTTTTTTATTAATGATTTATTGCAATTAATCAAAAAACAGGCTAAAATAACGCAATATCAAGGTTTTACAGATTATTAAGAAATATTACAAAAAGAACACATAAATAGCAATTATTTAAAAGAAATATACTTTATATATACAAGAGAGATAAGTAAAATAAAAAACTAAAACTAAAATAAATAACAGTATATATCAAAAGGAGAGCGCACAATGGCTAGAGTTTTAATTTCAATGCCCGAACAATTTTTATCACAAATCGATTCAGTAGCACAAGGCGAAAACAGAACAAGAAGTGAACTTATTAGAGAAGCACTTCGTACATATATTAATCGTTCAAAAATCAGAGAAAACGGTTTAGCATCTAAAAATGCAGCAATTCTTGAAGCTCTGCTCGATTAATAAAATCAAAATTGAAAAAAGGCTCACACCGCTACCGATGTGAGCCTTTGTGTTATTTAAAATTCAAAACTATTTTGCACTTTGTGCTGTTTCAACTAAAACTTTGAATGCTTCAGGTTCGCTAACTGCTAATTCAGCCAACATTTTTCTGTTAACTTGAATATCAGCTTTTTTAAGCATGTTCATAAATTTAGAATAGCTTAAGCCTAATTCTCTAACTGCAGCATTAATTCTGATAATCCAAAGAGCACGCATATTTCTTTTTAGAACGCGTCTATCTCTATATTGATATTTTAATTTTTTCATTACTGCAATATTAGCAACTTTAAAAATTCTGCTTCTTGCACCAAGAAAACCTTTAGCTAATTTTAATATTTTTTTATGTCTTTTTCTTAATACGTTACCACGTTTAACTCTCATAGTTCAGCCTTCCTTATCTTGTAAATTTCTTTTTGTACGGTAATTCCTTAGCAATCATTGCTAAATTTCCTTCAAATACTTCAGTTGTACCTGAAAGTCTGTTTTTTCTGGCTGGACTTTTATGAGCTAATAAGTGTCCTTTGCCTGCTTTTTGACGAAGCACTTTACCACTAGCTGTGATTTTGTAGCGTTTCGCAGCAGATCTGTGTGTTTTCATTTTAGGCATTTTTATCTCCATTTCGTTTTACTGTATCCCTTGTGGCATACCAAAGCCACTTTAGGCTACTTTATAATATTTTAAAAATAAAGAAAAATCAAGCAAAAATGATATTTTTAATAAGTTATGTTACTATTATTTTATGGAAAAAATTACACTATCTAAATTTTCAAAAGAAGAACTAACAGATTTTATTATAGAAAATAATGAGAAAAAATTCAGAGCAGAACAAATTTTTTCTTGGATTTGGGCGAAAAATGCTTCCGATTTTAATCAAATGACAGATGTCAAAAAAGAATTTAGGGAATTTTTAAATCAAAATTGTCAAATTCTCGATTGCAAAATCAAACTAAGACAAATTTCCAAAGACGGCACAATAAAATATTTAATAGAATTTAAAGACGGATTATGCGCCGAAACCGTTTTAATGCGTTTCGATAACCGTTCAAATCTTTCAATGTGCGTATCATGCCAAGTCGGCTGCAAAATGGGCTGTAAATTCTGTGCAACCGGAAAAAACGGATTTAAAAGAAATCTTGAAGCCCATGAAATTGTTTCTCAAATTCTTTTAGCTCAAATTGATACAAATTTAAAAATCACAAATGTTGTCTTTATGGGGCAGGGTGAACCCTTGGACAACTTTGAAAACATAAAAAAAGCAATATACTTAATAAATAAAAATCTTCAAATTTCAATAAGAAGAATGACCCTATCTACATCAGGTATTGTTCCAAAAATCTATGAATTGGCTCAAAACGAACTTACACCAACTTTGGCAATATCGCTGCATGCCCCAAATCATTCAATCAGAGAACAAATAATGCCGATTGAAAAAAAATATAATATCGAAAACCTCAAAAAAGCGCTAAAAGAATATAACAACAAAACAAAAGACAGAATAACAATTGAATATATTTTAATTGGCGGATTAAACGACACAAAAGATTGTGCGCTTGAATTAATAGATTACCTGAAAGATATTAAATGCAACATCAATCTTATTCCATATAACCCTGTAGATGATAATTCCGGCTTTAAAAAACCAAACAAAAAAGACATGATGAAATTTAAATATCTCCTTGAAGCCTCAGGTAAAAAAGTAACCATAAGACTTGAACGCGGAGCAGATATTGACGCAGCCTGCGGACAATTAGCAGGCAAAATCAAAAACTAGCCGATGTATGTATTAAAAGTGCTTAATTGACTGTTTAGCGCTGCAATAGTTGCATCCATTTGATTAAATTGCTTGTACAATCTTTCTTCATAGGCGGTTATACGATTTGTTGTGCGTTCAATTCTTGAATTCATGGATGTAATTTGAGCTTGAATACTATCGGATTTATTCGTAAAATAACCGTTTTCATAATCAAGGGCACTTTCAATATCCACAAGAAGTTGGTCGAATATGCCGTTATCTGTTTTTGATGTATATCCATCAGACAATAGCATTTTTACCGATTCAAAATCTTCGCTTAAGGCTTCTTCTAATTTTTCTTCATCAATTGTCAAATTAACAGCATCGGACTTAGATGTTGAAATACCGATTTCAGCAAGCATTGAAAATGCGCCGTCATTATCGCTTATGGCTGATGTAACGCCTCTTATGTTATTCAACAAAGAACTTAGACTTGAATCATGCCCAATACTGCCTGAAGATGAAGTTTCTGTTCTTATTGTTGTAACTAAATCATTATATGCTTTTACAAATGTATTTAAAGCCTCTTTAACTTCCGTATAATCAGGTGAAATATCAAGCGTAACATTTTTGTCGTCTTTTTCGTTATTAGAATAATCGCTTGTCGGTTTTTTAATTGTAATTGATAAATTTGCAATACCTGAGGCTTCGCCTGTAATTGTATTGGATGATGAAATAACTTTATTTCCGTTAACATAAGCTATTGCATTTTGACCAAGAGTTTGAGAGCCGTCTGCCAATCTTTCATCTTCGCCGGAGCCTACAGTCAGCCCTAAAACATTTAATAAATTTGTTCCTTCTTCAGACAAACTGATATTACTTTGACCTGTTTGAGTAGAAGTTAAAACCAATTTATTTGTCAAAGAGTCATAGCTTGCTTTAACATTTGCATCAGAATTACCGTTAATTCTTGAAATTAAATTATTTAAAGTTGTTGTTTCATTTATCTCAAAATCAACACCGTTAATTGTGATTTTTCCTGTTTGTGCAGGGTTTCCGTCTTCATCAAAAAATTTAACTTCACCAAGACCGGATTCTTCACTAACTAAAGCGGCACTCGTATTAACCAAAGAAACAGGATACGCGCTTTTATAGCCTGAACCGTCTTTTTCGTTTAGTTTCAATGCAGTAACAATATTAGAAGTATCTCCACCCGAACCTATCATAAGATTGGCGGAAGTATCCTCTTGATATGTTGTTTGACCGTCTTGGGTAACTTCTTTATAAGCTTTAATTGAAAAATTACCGCTATCATCAACGGAAGCTTGAATTCTTCCATCTGATACGGTATTTATTTTATCCATGACATCTTTAACTGTATCACTTTGGGCAATTTCAATTTTAAATTCTTTACCGTCTAAAAACATTGAAAAAGTGCCGGCTTTAGCTTGTCCGTTTGCAAGATTAACAAACTTTGCATTTTCAACATTTTCTTTTGATATTGTTCCTAAGCTGTTTGCGCTTTTAGCGGTGGTTGAAGTTGCAATTTGTTCAATTTGTAAATTTACATTTGCACTTGCAACACTTCCTGTTGAAACAGCAGTTGCATATGCGTCATTTGATGAAGTGATAGTTGTATTTGTCCACATATCACTTGATGAATTATATATTGTGTTAGTAAAAGTTTTTAGTGCAGATTGAAGCGTTGTAAATTTAGTTTTAATGCTTGATAGAGTGCTATCTGTTTTTTGCAGAGCCTCAAGCTTTGTTTGCAGAGGAGTTAACGAAGAAGTTTTCTTGGCACTAACAAGCTGAGAGACCCAGCTTTCAATATCAAATCCTGATCCTACGCCTGTGATTGTAGAAGACATAAATTAAATCCCTTTAACTTTTACATATATCCTTATAGTTATACTATAATATAAAGTGTTCCACGTAACATCTACATTATAACATATATATTAAGTTTTGTTACATCATGTATAAGTTGCATTTTATAAACGAGGAAAAAATGACAATAAAAGGTATTATATTTGATTTAGACGGCACTCTTTTATATACTCTTGAAGATTTAAAAAATAGCGTTAACTATGCTCTTAATTGCTGCGATTTAAAACAAATTACATTGGAACAAACAAGAAACTTTGTCGGCAATGGCATAGGAAAATTAATTGAAAGAGCAATAGGAATTCATCAGGAAAAATATCTTGAATGTCTTGAAATTTTTAAAAAACATTACGCAAAAAATTCAAACTCAACAACAAAACCTTATCCTTTAGTATTGGAAAATCTAAAACGATTAAAAGAAAAAAATATTAAACTTGCTATTTTATCAAACAAAATTGATTCGGAAGTAAAAAAGCTTTCAAAACTGTATTTTGAAGGTATCTTTGATATATCACAAGGAGAAACAGATGAATTTAATAAAAAACCCGATCCAAAATCAAGCGAATATATAATTAATCAATTTAATCTAACAAAAGATGAAGTTGTTTTTATAGGAGATAGCGAAGTAGATATTCAAACGGCTAAAAATGCTTCAATTAAATGTTTAAGCGTTTTATGGGGCTATAAAGATAAAGATTTCTTAATTAAAAACGGTGCAAATATAACATTTGATAATTTTAAAAATTTAACTGATTATATATTAAAAAACTGCCTTTAGATAAAATCTCAAGGCAGTTTAAATATTTAAATCGGTTTTATTTATCTAAACCAACTGTATCAATAACTATTGGTTTGTTTTCAACTTGGCTTGATTTTTCTGTTTTCACTTCTTCTGAAGTTGTTTGAGCTTCATCAGACGCAGGAGTTTTCACTTCTTCATCTGCTGGTGCTTGAGTTTCTTCAGCTGCTGGTGCTTGAGCTTCTTCAGCTACTGGAGCTTTCACTTCTTCTTTTACCTCTTTTTTATTTAATTTTTTTAATTTTTTTGATTTTTTATCATTTTTTACACTTTCATTATCTTGAGTTGATTTAACTTCTTCTTTATGACAAGCACATTCGCAATTTTCATCACATTTTTGATGACATTTGCAATCTTGGCTTGTTTTATCGCAAGTGCAATCTTTTCCTTCATGGCAGCCGCATTTGCAATCAGCAGGACACTCCTTATGACATGCGCAGTTACAATCAGGATTAGTACAAGGTGTAACTGTTTCTTGCGCAAATACAGCACTATTAAATGCCAAAAAAGATAATACTAAAATTGTTGAAAAAATATTCTTCATTTTAACTCCTTTCCTGTTTAAAGATAGAGATATATTAAACTCCAATTTTCAATTTGTCAACTTTATAAACTTATTAATTTCAAATAATCACCAAGAGCTATTTTCCAATCCCTTGTAAGATTTAATTCTTTATCGTTTATCATAACGCTATAAGAAGGTCTTTTGGCTTTTGTCGGAAATTCATCAGTTGAACAAGGGACTAAATTAACCTTTAAATTTAACTGTTTAAATATTTCAAAAGCAAATTCATACCAAGTGGTCGAATTACTTGCGCAAACATGATAAATACCATAAGGCAATTTTAAAATCTTTTCAATTCCTTTAATTAATTCCATTGTCCAAGTCGGACAGCCCTTTTGATCGTTCACAACCTTAAGTACATCCTTATCTTTTAAAGACAACATTGTCTCAACAAAATTTTTACCTTTGTATCCATATAGCCAGCTTGTCCTTGCAATATAAAATTTTTCACAATATTTTTGAACTTCAAGCTCACCTTCTAATTTTGTTTTACCGTACACATTAACAGGATTAGGTTTATCTGTCGGCAAATATGGGGTATTTTTAGCTCCGTCGAACACATAATCCGTTGAAATATAGACCATTACGGCGTTTATTTCTTTGGCTGTTTTTGCAACATTCTTAGTGCCGAGAGTATTTATTTTTTGAGCCAATTCAATATCATCCTCTGCCTTATCAACATTAGTATAAGCAGCACAATGAACTATAATATCAGGCTTATAACTTAAGATAACTTCTTTTGTTGTTTCCTCATCACAAACATCCAAAGTATCAAAATCTGTTTTTAAAACATCATATCCTATTTTTTCAAAATATAGACACAAGTCTTGCCCCAACATCCCATTTGCGCCCGTTACAAGCATTTTCATTGTTCAAGACTCGCTTTCTTATCTTCTATTTTTTTTATCCATTCTTGATTAGATAAATACCAATTAATTGTCATTTTAATTCCTTCTTCAAAAGTAACGGAAGGCTCCCAGTTAAGTTCGGATGTTATTTTATCATTTGAAATGGCGTATCTTCTATCATGGGCCAATCTGTCTTTTACATATTCAATAGATGTTTCGTCTTTTCCCATAGCATCTAAAATTAAATAAGTTATTTCAAGATTAGTTTTTTCGTTATGAGCGCCTATATTATAAATTTCACCAATTTTACCTTTATGTAAAACTCTATCAATAGCTTCACAATGGTCATAAACATATAGCCAATCACGAACATTTAAGCCGTCACCGTATACGGGAACTTTTTCACCCTTCAAAAGCTTTGAAATAAAGAAAGGGATTAGTTTTTCAGGATATTGATAGGGTCCATAGTTATTTGAACAGCGAGTATTTAAGGTTGGCAATTTATATGTTTCATAATATGCTCTAACCAATAAATCTGCACTTGCTTTTGAGGCTGAATATGGGCTATTTGGAGCTAATGGCGTAGTTTCATAAAAATACCCCGTTTTACCTAAAGAACCATACACCTCATCTGTTGAAACCTGTAAATATCTTTCAATCCTAAATTCTTTTGCAGCTTGCAGAAGATTTAGCGTTCCTTCAACATTTGTTTTAATAAATATTTCAGGATGTAAAATCGAATTATCAACATGGGATTCAGCAGCAAAATTAATAATGCAGTCAACTTCTATACACAAATTTCTTACAAGATTTCTATCACATATATCACCTTGAATAAACCTATAATTCGGATTATTCTTAACATCGTCAAGATTTTCAATATTTCCGGCATATGTCAATAAATCTAAATTTATTATTTTATAATTGGGATGTTTTTTTAACATATGTCTTACAAAACAAGAGCCAATAAACCCGGCACCCCCTGTTACCAATAAATTAGTCACTCATTAGTTCCTTTTTATTAATTTCAAATAATCTTGGCTGAATTTCATCCTTTTTTGATAAAACAGGCTCAAAATCTATTTCCCAATCAATATTAATATCTTCGTCACACCAAAGAATTCCCCTATCAGCATTAGAATTATATTCACCCGAAGCTTTATATAATAATTCCGCACTATCCGATAAAACAACAAACCCATGAGCAAAGCCTTCGGGAATATACAACATATGTTTATTAACTTCAGATAATTCAACCTTTATATATTTACCAAAAGTCTTTGAATTAGGACGAATATCAACTGCTACATCGTAAATTCTTCCTTTTAAACATCTGACCAGTTTAGCTTGGGCATAAGGCGGAATTTGATAATGCAAACCCCTTAAAACATTTTTGGATGAACAAGAATGATTATCTTGTTTAAATTCAATATTTATTCCGTTAGCATAAAAATCAGATTTCTTATAGCTTTCCATAAAAAACCCTCGATTATCTCCAAAAACCTGTGGTTTTATCAATATAACACCTTCTAAGGCTGTTTTTTCAAAAATAAACGACATCTCTCTCTAAAAACGCTGTCTAAACATCATTTAAACTTTACTAAACAATCTTTTTCTAATATCTCTAAAAGTATATTTTTTTAATTTTTTAGGAATTTTATTCATATATTCCTTGTAATCATCAGGGACTTTTTTAAATCTCCAAGGTTTACCTGGGGCTCCTGCATAGTGAAGCATTATTGTATTTGCTTTTTCTTCCAGTAAATTTTCATCAGAATATACATTTTTCAAAAAAGAATATTCCCAAGATTTATTAAGTGAATCATTATAATAAATGCTTTGAAAAACACCGTATCTGTATGGAAGAGATTTAATATTTTTAGATGCAATATTAATTGTATCTAAATCAAAAAATTTTAGTCTGTTGTTAAATTTTTCAATAACATCAAACACCCTTTTTGTAAAATTTTCTTGTCTTAATTTTTTAGAATTAAAAATAATAAAACTTGAAATATAAACTAAATCTTTTGTATTTTCAGGAAAATATTTGTGACATATCATATTTTCATTATTTTTTTCCATAGCAACCATGGCGCAATCATATTCAGAAATATCTTCATTGTATATTTGTGCTAAATCACCTTTAAATAATACATCGCAATCTGCATATATAACTTTATCATACTGCGGTAATAAATCAGGAATTAAAAGCCTGTAATATACAATTTCCGTCCAAGAACCGTTTTTATTAATCGGTGCATCTTTGAATTTTTCTTTTGAAATATATTGAAAAGTAATCTTATGATTTGTATTTTCAAACATTTTTTGAAATTCTAAAACTGTTTTTTCATCAATATCCGGATGATAAACATATATGTCATAAGAAGTATCTTCTTTAGCACAATCTATCAAACTTTTAATTGCAACACTTGCCCCTAAAATAATTCTTTTATCAAAAGTAAAAACCACAGGAATTGTATTCATTTTATTCTCCATTAAATACATTTATTCTATCATAAAAACAAACTTTTTTAAATTATTTTAAATTTTTTTAAAAATTTTAGGCAATTTTTTCAAACAAAATGTTTTTATTAAAGAAAGATGTTATCAAGAGTTTTTGGGAGAATAAAAATGAGTAAAGAAAGTTTATTAAATCCGGCAATCGTACGTTCATATCAAAAAACAAGCGGTGCATATACAGTTTTTAGAGGCATAAACGAAGCAAAAAGTTCATATAGCGACACTACAGATACTTCAATTATTGATTTAGCAAGCAAAAAGGCTTCAGGCGAAAAAAATACATCTGCCATTACAACAGCGCTTGAAGATTTTAGCGAAAGTTTTAAATCATTCCATGGCGAAGATCATTCAAACATAACTGCAAAAGACGCTAAAGCAGGACTTTTTGGAAATAAAGATAACATGTTTGCCACTGAAGAAGGTCAAGAAATTTTGTCAGACGGAAGCGTTTTTCAGAGCGACCTTTTTGAACAAGAAAGAGCTAAACACGGCGGCATTCAATACTCTCAAGACGGCTTAAATCTTGTTGAAAGTGCATTGGCATTCGCAAAAGCAGATATTGAAGCAATTGAAAAATCAGCTGATAAGGCAGGCAGAGTTAATGCTGACGGCACTTTAAGCTATAAAGATATCATTACCTATACAGGTCTTAAAGGTGATAGCGAATATAACGACGTTACACAAAGACTTGACTTAGACGGAAAAGGAAAAGAAATATCTCCTGAAGAATATGCTTGCTATTTGCTTGCTGCAGACAGTGTTTCCGCTGTTGAAGGAAGCGCTTATGAAGTAACATTTGGACAAAATCAACCCGACGGAATAATTACAGATGAAGAAGCGTATTTAATTGAAAAATGTGACGATGAACAATTAAAAGCAATTGCTAAACAATACTATGACAGATACTTTGGCTAATATTATACTTAAAAATAAAATGAAAAGCCGCCCAATGAGCGGCTTTTATTGGTTATAGGGTACAAAATTTATTTATAAATCCAAATCGAAGCACCCCACATCAAGAATATCAATATTACGGTATATACAATCGTAAAGATAACTTCTTGAAGCTGGTGTTCACCATAATATGATTCTCTTTTTTCGCTTTTTGTTTCATTATTTTCAATCATACAAATTTCCTTATCTTAAAAATCTGAGATAAATATAACCTGTGCTGATTAAAAGAGAAATAAGCACAACAATAACGCCATATTTCATAAATTTTAAAAATGCAATCGGGTGTCCTTCTTTAGCTGCATTTTCTGAAACAATAACATTGGCCGCAGCTCCGATTATTGTCATATTGCCGCCAAGACAAGCTCCTAAAGATAAACACCACCACAAAGGATAAGCATAATCTACACCCATTACATTTTGAATTTGTGCTATCATAGGGGTCATAGTTGCAGTATATGGAATATTATCTATAATTCCTGAGATAATTCCTGATGCCCAAAGAATTATTATAGAGGTTAGCTCTCTTGAGCCTTGGGTAACATTTAATATCCACTCAGCCATGAGTTTAATACCGCCTGAGGCTTCAAGTCCGCCAATTATGATAAATAAACCCATGAAGAAAAATATGGTATTCCATTCAACATCTCTTAAAATAGAATCAGGTTTTTCAAAAATCAAAAGTATACTTGCGCCAAGCATAGCAACAATTGATGTATCAATATGGATAATATCTCTCAACATAAAGCCAAGTATTACCAAAAATAATACAAGTAAAGACCTTATCATTAAAGGATAATCAGTAATTGAATCTGATGTATCCATTTTTGATACTTCAAGCATTTTTTCAGGAGTTGCCTTAAGGTATTTTTTAAATGTAAAAGCCAAAAAAGCAATAACACAAAGCAAAATAACCACAACTATACCTGTAAGCTCTTGAATAAAGTCCATAAAGCTTAAATTACCGGCACTTCCGATAATTATATTAGGCGGATCACCAATTAAAGTTGCTGTTCCGCCTATATTTGATGACACAATCTCACAAAGTAAGTATGGAATTGGATTTATGTCCAATTTTTTCGCAATCGAAAAAGTTATCGGCATAATTAGAATAACAGTTGTAACATTATCTAAAAATGCGCTTACAAAGGCAGTAAAAATACCTAATGCAACTAAAATTTTAACAGGATGCCCCTTTGTCAATTTTAAAAGCTTACCTGCTAAGTAATTAAATACACCGCTTCTTGTGGTTATTGAAACAATAATCATCATTGAAACAAGCAAAAATATTACATTAAAATCAACAAAATTAATAAAATAATGAGGATTTATTGTATTACCTTCCATTTTTACCTGACTCAATAAGCCAAGAATAATTGTTATTGATGCTCCTAATAGTGCAATCGTAACTTTCGAAATTTTTTCGGTTGCTATAAAAATATACGCTACCAACAAAATTACAGCAGACACCATAACGCTGTTCGCACTGACAAAATTATGCAAAAATTCCATTTTATTTTGCTCCTTCTAAATTGCCTTGCGCACTAATCGCAGCCGCAATTGCGATTGCAATTTCAGTATCGTCTGATTTTTGATGTTTTTTCTTTGATGTTTTTTCTTCTTTTACTTCTTCAGGGAAGATTTTATTTAAATAAATAATTATTTTTGATGTTAAGTTCATGGCATAAATTAATACAACCAAAAAAGCCATAACTACAAACATGCCAATAAAAGTTATAACAAGCCCTGTTTGCAAACTTGCAATTTGTTCCATTTTCACTATTCTCCTATTAAATTGTAATTACTAAAAACTTCCTTTTTAGTAAATTAAGGAGCATTGGGCTGAATTTGGAATAAAAGGTGTGAATTTGATACTTGAGCATTTCCGCTCAAATATCTTGCGGAATATAAATGAGAAATAATATTATCGTTTATCCTTTTTGAAACAACAAAAGGATTATTTGATGACGAGGACGAATTGTCGTCATTTTTAAAATTATAAATAGAACCGTTATCTTTATTTGTTTGGATATCGGTTTTTTGCCTTGTTGCAATTCTTAAAGAACCCTCAGGTGTTCTTATTGATGTAATTGATGAAACACTACCCAAAGGCACAAAATTTTGAACGGCAGCCTTAACTTCAACCATATTTGCCGCAAAAAATAAAAACGCTATTAGAATTAATCTAAAAACATGTTTCATACCAATAATAATATTATAAATTTTTTAATTGTAAATGCTTTATTAATTTTTAAATTCTAACCACAAGTATTTTTGAATTTTTCTTTGCAACAAGAGAATGTTTTTCGTTTGCATAAAAAGCAAAAAATTCTCCCTTTTTTATATTTTCAATAATTTTTTTATCCGAATTTAACTTAAATTCAATCTCGCCTTCTAAAACATAAGCAAATGCATCTACTTCAGAAATATGTTCAGCTAAAGTTTGCTCTTTTTCAAGCGCAATCAACATTGCTTTAAAATCACCATTTTCAAGCAATTTTTCAACAGAAACACTGTCTTTATTATAATCAACCATTTCATCCAATTCTTTAACTTCATGAAATAACATATTACCTCCTTTTTTATTTTTTTAATTCAATTTTTCAAAAAATAAATTACTCAAAAAGATAAATGTTTTGACTAAAAATTCATTAACAAATAAGATAGAATTATGGGAAAAATAAAAATACTTGATTGCACACTAAGGGACGGCGGATATATAAACGAATGGAATTTTAAAACAGAACAAATGCAATCTGTTTTAAATCTTCTTTTAAATTCAAACATTGATTTTATAGAACTCGGCTTTTTAACTAAAGAAAAAAATAAAAATCAAAACGCACTTTTTGATAATTTTGAATATATAAATAAAATTACCCTCAACATTCCAAAAGAAAAACTCTGTTTAATGGTTGAATATTCAAAATTTCCACTTGATGAAATCATAAAATATTCACCAATCAAAAATATTAGAGTTATTTTCAAAAAACAAAAAATCAAAGAAGCGCTTTTATACTGCAATAAATTAAAAGAAAACAATTTCAATGTATTTATTAACCCTACCTATATAAATGAATATTCAAACATTGAACTGATAAACTTAATTAAAGAAATCAACAAAATTAACCCTTATTGCATGACAATCGTGGATACATTAGGGGCTTTTAATGAAAAAAATATCAAAAAACTCTTCCTATCCATTGACTTTAATTTAAATAAAAATATCAATCTTGGTTTCCATGGGCACGATAATTTAGGATTAGCATTTTTAAATGCACAAGCTTTAATTGATTTAGCAAAAGAAAGAAATTTAATCATAGATACAAGCATTTTTGGCATGGGCAGAGGTGCAGGAAACATTCAAAGCGAATTATTAGCAAAATATCTTAACGACAACTACAAAACGCAATATGATATTTTAACTCTCCTAAAAGCAACAAGAGAAGAAATTGAACCAATATACAACAAAACCCCTTGGGGTGCTACTATGCCGTTTTATTTGGCTGCAATTTATAAGTGTCACCCTGATTATGCAAAATATTTAACTCAAAAAAATCTACCCCTAGATGAAATTGATAACATTCTAAAAAATATACCCAAAGAAAAAAGAATTTCTTTTGATGTTAATTACATTCATCAATAACTTGTCCAAAAATAAGCCTTAATCCGCCAAATCTTTTCCTTAAGGTTTTTCTTACCCCGCAAGTTATAGCATTAACATTACTGGTTATTCCATTAATTTCTTCTATTGTTGTATTTGTCTTTGGAACAATATCACTAACGCTGTCTGTGACAGAATTTAGCCCCGAAGTTATATCGCTGATATTTTTTGTTGTTGATTCAAGGTTAGATACAGCATTTTCTAAAGACTGAGTATTAACCGAAGTATTTACTTTTTGAGTTAAATCACCAGCATTTTTAGTTATTTTTTTAATATCAGGCTGACTGTTTGTTAATGTTGTATTAATTATAGAAAACATCTGCTCAACTTCTTCAAGAGTTTTTGCTAATTCTTGCGAACTTTTAAAAAGATTTTCTTTCATAGCTTCTAAATCTTCCATTTTTTGACTTGCCATATATGTTTCTATATCGCCTGTTGCAATTCCTTTTAATATTGCACCGTTTGAAATCATCACCTTAGAAGGATTTTTAGGATAAATTAATTCCAAAAAATCATAATATTTATCTTTTATTTTTTCTTTTTTTAATAATACCTCTGAATTGTTTGGAATCATAAGATTTTTGGGATACAAAACAATATTTATAAATGTATGATTAAAATCCTTTGAATGAATATGTTCTTTTGCTCTTCCTATTTTTATTCCTTTATAATAAACAGGTAATTTTTCATGCAAAGGACGCAATTCAGCAAATTTTGCACTGATGTATGTATAAGTTGTAAGCTTATAAATATAAAATCCGCCCAACAACAAAACTATTAATATAAATATATGCAAATATCTTTTCATAATTCAGATAATAATTTAAATTATGAAAATAAAAAATTAGCAGGTCAGGCTAAATAAATGTGATAAAAAACTAATTTATGGGTACTATAACCATGGGCAAATAAAATAAGGATATTTTTATGCTTTCGAACATTTCCTCCAATAACATGCCGGAGGTAAATTCAATTTCTGCCAACCAGTCGAACAAATCAGGGAATGTTGTTCTGGCAAGGAAAAATGACCCCGGCTATATGAAGTCTATGGATTATGATAACGACGGCATTATCATAATGGAAGACTTTAATCAATATTGCGAAAAAAATTCTATTGACGGAAACGGCAGATTAAGACTGCTCACAATTATTTTACTATCCAAAACAACTTCTGAAATAAAAAAAGAAATTCAAGAGAAAAACCCGCAAGATTTTAACGACAAAAACAAAGAAACCGATTCTCAATTTGCTAAAGAAAATAACGGCGAAAAAATCAGCTATCAAGAATATATTGAATATTATGATAAAAAATACACCCAAAATGAAGATATAAAAAAAGAAGAAAACAAAAACCCGAAAGATATAAAAATCAAAAAAGCGCTTGACGCTTACAGTACAAAAGAAGAAGAAAAACCCGAAATAAAAATTGACGGCAAAATATAATTTTATTTTATTATCAAAAATTTTTTTTCAGAGTTTTTAAATGTAATGTAAAATAAAACATTTAAAACCAATGAAAATTAATTTTTCAACAAATTACACAAACAATTTTATTAATAATTCTTTTAAACATAAGACTGCTAAAATTCAAAAGCAATCTTATGTTTCAATGTTTAAAAATAATATTCCCTTTGGCGCAACTTTAATATATTTTAATCCGACAATTCCTCAAAACAGAAAAATAGAAATAAATGAAGCAAAAGAAATCTTTGAATCAATAGGCATTAAGGCTAAGCTAAACGAAGAAGACAACACGCTTGAAATCAGTGAATACAGACAGCCAAACAGAACAACAACCTTCAGAAAGATGGGCATAGATGAAAATGAATTATTTAGACACGTAAAAGCAATTCAAGGAAATGCCGATTTTAAAAATTCAGACTTAACATCCTTGCAGAACCTTGAATCCATAGGCAAAAATGCCAATTTTAGCTATTCAAAAATTATTAATTTAGGAAACCTTAGAATAATCGGAGGAAATGCTGATTTTAAAAATTCAAAAATAACCTCTCTGAAAAATCTATATACAATTCTTGGGAATGCAGATTTTGAAAAATCAAAAGTAATAGACTTAGGCGAACTTCAAAGCATTTCAGGCGATGCAAATTTTAAAGACACAAACTTAATATCAACTCAAAAACTTGAATTCATTGACGGAAATGC
The DNA here is from genome assembly GCA_949282195.1 of uncultured bacterium. Lineage (GTDB taxonomy): Bacteria > Cyanobacteriota > Vampirovibrionia > Gastranaerophilales > Gastranaerophilaceae > RUG14156. Next base: position 84,495 of record CASDOW010000011.1, read on the forward strand.
ATATTTTAACGGCTCAAAAATATTTAATCTTCAAAATTTATTGGCAATCGGAAAAGACGCAAACTTTATAAACTCAAATATAACACGTCTTAATAAATTAGAAAGCATAGGCAAAAATGCTTGGTTCTGTAATTCAAGAGTAAGAAATCTTGACAATCTTCAAGTTATTAAAGGAAACGCACATTTTGAAAATTCAAAAGTAATCAACCTTGGTAGCTTAAGAGAAATCGGAGGCGACGCAATTTTCTTAAATTCTCCTCTAACAACTCTTAATAAGTTAAAATACATTCACGGCGCGGCATTTTTCACTAATTCCGAAGTTAAAAACACAGGAGAACTCATATTTATCGGAAAAAGCGCTTGGTTTGGCGGCTCTAAAATCACTTCCTTGGGTAATATATCTGCAATCGGCGGAAGTCTTATGTTGAAAAATTCAAACGTAGTAAATCTTGGCAAGTTAAAATCAATAGGCGAAAGTGCGTATTTTGAAGACACTAAACTAAAAAGCCTTGGCAGACTGGAAAATATCGGCTTAGACGCCCATTTTGAAAATTCCGCATTGACTACTCTTGGAAAACTCCAAAATATAGAAGGTGATGCTTATTTTGAAAATTCTCACCTTAAAAACACAGGATATTTAGCACACACTGGCGGTGCAATAACATATAATAACTTATTTATACCTCAAAGCACCGTTAATTATCTAAAAATTATCCAATTAGCAAATTTAATCGCATCAAACCAATAATTGTTTTAAAATTTTTATAACTTTAGGATTTTCAACCCTATAACAAATCTGGTTGCCAATACGATGAGAAGTTAATACTTTTGCGTTTTTTAAAATAGATAAGTGCTGTGAAACAGTTGGCTGAGCTATATTTAAACATTCGCTCATTTTTGTTACGTTACATTCTTTTTTATGCATTAAATTATATGCAATTATAAGTCTTGTCGGATGAGCCAAAGCTTTAAAAATAGCACAATATTCATCTGTATTGATATCAAAGGCTTTCATGCTATTAGAATATTACAATATATGAATATTGTCAATTTGTCTAAATATAAAAAAACTGCCTTTGTAACAGTTTTGCAATATAGGTAATAAATATCTAAAGAACAAAAATACAAATGTCGTATAAGATTATAAAGGTAAAAAGAAAGGTAGATTATGGGTGCTTCAGATTTTGGTACAAATTCCATGCCGGAAATTGATTTTAACAAAAGAATAAGTCAAGTTAACGATTATCTTAAAGGAAAAGGCATGGAGGCCGAATATCTGTCAAACGAAGAAGCGGTTTCAGTTTTTAACGAAATTGCAGATTCTAATGGAGATGTTAACGCGCAAGATTTTGCGCTGGCATTAGCTCAACAATACGATAGTTCAATTAAAGATATCGATGATTTAGATAAAGACTACTACTATGCTCTTACGGGTATAGCTTTTGCAGACGGCGACGGCAGCAGCTTTTCTTTAGAAGATTTGGAACTGTTTCAAAAAGAAGTAGAAAAATACACCGAACAACAGCAAGCTGAAAATACTTCTGCAACAAGAAACGACCAAGGTATACTTGAAAATACGCCCGAATATTTTAAACAAAGGAGCACTAATACAGCAAGCGACAGGATTAAAGTAGACAACAATGGAACTTATTACGTTGTTGCAGATGCATTTAACAAAAATAAATCCGATAACATTGACTGTTATTCAAGATTAATAACTAATATATACGGATACAGCTATGATTCCGAAGAAGGCAAAAAGCTAATGGAGGCTTTATTGGAAGCAAATCCCGATCTTGAAAACGGTATGCAGGTAGGAGAAAGAATAAATCTTGTAAACGCGCAAGAAGTATTAAATTTAGAACCCGCACAAGACAATAATAAACCCGTATTAGATGAAAATAAATCAGAAACATATAACGGCTATATAGAACAATTCTATCAAGAAGTAAATAACGACAACTTACATACTATGCTTTTAGATAAAGAACTATCTCCAAACGAAAAAGTAGAATTGTTATCAGAGGCAAAAACATATAACTCCGAGCTTGTTGAACAATACCTAAAACAAGATGATACTTTCTATGTAAGTTCATTTATTGGAATGACATATAGCGATAATTATTCAGTCGATGATATAGCTAACTTTATATCAGGTTACAACGAAGTTCAAGGTTCCAATAAGAGCCTGAATATCAGTGACAATCTTGTTGGCACATTTATAGAAAGCTGTGTAGCTCTTTTTGAAAGGGCAGCGCAATCAAATGAAACCGATAAACTGAACAATGCAAAAGATGTTGCAGAAAATATCAGAACAACTACTTGCTTTAATAACGCAGAAAAAGAAATGTTATTAGAAAGATTAAGCGTTGCAAGCGGACAATATTTTACTTTGTCATAACAAAACAAGTAAAAATACAAAACACCTTGTTACAATAATACCTAATATAAATATAATGAAAAAATAAAATTTTTCTTTAATACTTATATATATTAAAAGGTCGGATAAGTCCGACCTTTTATTCTTTTACAAATTTGAATAATAATCATTTGATTTTTTAATTAATTGTTCAACACGCTTTTTGATTTCATCTCTGTTTTTGGGTTCGTTTAAATATTCAAGAATTTCATTTTTTGTACCTTTTAATAAGTAATCATTTAAAGCGCTGTTGGAATTTTCCTTCATAACCCTGATTAACAATCTTCTTGAATCTTTTGGGTTAATTTCATCACATTCAACAATATATCTGACTATTGTTTTTGGTTTTTGCGTAATTTCAGGTACTCTAAAAAATACAGATGTTTCTCTATTAAATTTACCGCTTTCAGGCACATCTTCTTTGACCATTTGAGCTAAAACATCAGCAGTTTTATTAACGAAATAATTTATATCATTTTTACTTTGCTGCATGCCTGAAGCTCCCGTTCCTTTTTTTATTCCCATAAAAGGATTATTATAATTAGTTTGTATTACTTTCATTTTTTCTCCTATTTTATCATATTTAAAACAAAATCAAAAATTTTATTGCCTGTTTTATTGCTTGATTTACTTAATTTAATTAATCCTTCCATGTTAAGTTTTGAAAGATTTCTTTTTGAAATTCCGTCCGTAATATAATCAAAAATAACAGGTAATGAAGCGCTTTCATCCAAAAGCCCCAATTCTTTCATTCTTAAAGTTTTATATGTATCAGAAAGATATCTGTTATAGTTTGAATAATTTTCATCACTCATGGTTTTAATTAAATTGTAAATCTCAGAATATTTTTCATTACTTGCTGAAATTTTTCCTGTTCTAATGTCATAAGGAATATGTTCAACATCAGCAAATCCGTTAACTTCAACACCTCTTAACTGTAATTCGCCATTTGCAATTTCGCCGTTATCTAAAATATGCTTTGTATTCATTTGACCTGATGTATAGCCTGAAACTTTTGTTGCACCTTTTGAAGTTTGATTAAATTCAATATTTACATTATCAGAAGTTGTTCTTGTCATCCTAACAACATCATCAGCTAAAACCTCAGCCTCATTTTGGTTAAATAATTTTGCTTTTGTTACTATATTAAAAGGTTCATCCGGAGAAATAACCTTGTTTGAAACAGCGTCACTATATGCGTCGATAATTTCATGGATTTGTTTTTTTGTAAAATATGAAGTTAATTCATCACCGTAATTATTAAGCTCTGTAATTCTGATACTTCCTGTTCTTATGCCTTCACATAATTGATTAACCGCGCTTTGCATTTGTTCTGTTTTTAAGCAATCTATAATTTCATCACTTACATTAGACAATGCACTTACGGTTTCTTTAGCTAAAGTATCATCATTTTGAATATATCTTATAAAATCATCAAAAGTTGCGTCAATTCCAAAATCCCTAAGCGCATTTTCAACAATTTCTTTTGATTCAGTCTTGCTTAGATTTTTCATCTGAATTCTTACACCAATTACATCCCCAATTGCCGAAGAACATTCTTCTATAGTATCAAAACCCATATTATTATTTAAATTTTTTCTTGCCAATTTTGAAAAAATCGAATCTTGACCTTTTGCTCTCGCTGTTATAGTTTCAACATCGGTTTTATCCATAAATACTCTGTCAACTTGCTTAGCTGTTTCATCAAGCTCTGAATCAAACTTCTTAGCTAAAACTTCTGATTTTTCCGATAAATCGCTCAATTTTTCAGCTTTTGAAAAATATTCTTCTTCTTTTATTACCTTAGAAGAATTATTTTTATTAAAATTATCTATATAATCTTGTGCTTGAGCTTGATTATCAATTTCATCTTGAAGATTTTTATTATGACTAACTTGAAATTTTGATGTTTCACTTGGCATATGATTTAATTTATTTTGAGCTAAACCGCTTGAAATACCGCCGAATAAACCGCCAAAAACTGCTCCTGACAATGCATTTTGAGCAGTTGTTGACATTAAACCTTCTAAGGTAAATTCTTCATTATCAACAATCGTATTAACGCTATAATCCGCTGCGCCTGTTGCAGCTCCTGTTATAACACCTGCTTTTGCCCCTTGAATAGCTCCTTGTTTAAATGCTTCTTTAACTGTTTGACCCGCAATAGGAGCTTTAACAAAACCGGCAGTTAAAGCAGAAACCATGCCGTCAACAGCACCTGTAACTCCGTCTTTTGCAATTTCTTTAACATCTAGCGCGTCACCTTCAACTTTATTTGTGGCTCTATCCAGTGTTTTAAACCCTGCGTTTGCAGCTCCGCCGACAACGGCGCCCATTAAAAGCGCACCGGCTCCACCTGTAGAAATTGCAAAACCGGCTGTTAATAATCCTGTCAAAGTATTTGAAATTAAACTTAGTGCACCTTCTTGTTTGTTTTTATAGCTTTCAATAGCTTCAAAGGCTTCTTCATATGAGATTTTACCTTGTTCAAATTGTTCAATTTTTTCTATAACATCTGATGAACCCATACCAAGACTTGTTAAATTTTTAAAACCATTCCAAAGATTTCCAACAACACCTTGTTCATCTTGGACATCCATAAAGGCTTCTTTTAATAAATTAACTTCATCAGAAATTGGATTTTGTGCAAAAATTGAAGATTTATCATCAAAATTTGATAAATCTAAAACATTATAAGGAATATTTGTTTTTGATAACTTGGAAATATTGTATAATTCAAGGGTTGTATCGTAATTTTCCATAGTATCAATATCTCTCTTCTTGGTATCGTTATATATTAATAAAGTATATATTTAGTATATAATTGCTAAAACAAAAGAAAAATGTTAAAAATATTAAGCAAAAATAAAGTCTGATTAAATAATCAGACTTTATAGTTGTTTTATTTATATATTACATTTAAATGCCAACTTAATTTTCAGTTTCTTCGCTTGCTTCAGCTTCTTCAGCTACATCAGTTTCTTCACTTGCTTCAATTTCTTCGCTTACTTTAACTGTTTCAGCTTCTTGAACTTCTTTAGGTTGTTCGCCTTGGTATGCCTTAACTACATCAGCTAATCTCAATACAAAAAATCCTACACTTGAAGCAACAGCAGCAGCCATTGCAACAGCGCCAAGAGCTTTATCTTTCATAACAACTTCTTTCAACCCCTTTTTGGCAATTGAATCATTCAATTTAAAGCAACCTAGAAGTGAAGCAAGTTGGACTGCACCCAAACCAATTGCGCCGCCTAAGAATTTAGCGCCTTTTTTATTGTCACCATTCATAAAATGACCTAAACCGGGAACAAGAAATGAACCAACTGCAGGCACTGCACCACCTGATCTTTTTGGTTGCTGAGTTTGAGTATTATCTTTAAAAGCGATTGAATTAACTGCTGAAATTGACATCTGTTTTCCCCTTAAATTTTTCTGATAATAATACAACACTTATCAACAATTTTAATTACTACATTTTTAACTTGTGTTTACAAAAAGTAACATAAATTTGATAAAATTGCAATTAAATATATTTTTATTTGCAAACAAAAATAACCTGATTAAACGGTTAACAAATTCGCAAAAAATCATTATAATTTAGTCTATGAATATAAAATTTTTGGCTATATTTTTTTGTTTATTATTGCCTTTTGCCTTTGGAGCAGAATTTGGCGAATATCAATATTCCGAATATTTAGGTATTCAACAACAATTGCAAAATCAAAGAGCTAGAGCCTTAAGAATGCAAAGAATGAGAAATATAAGCCCGACAAGAAATATTCAATATCCTTCAAGAGATAATCCATACCCTAACATAAACCGCTCAAGGTCATACGGAATATCAGCTAAGGATAGATATAGCCCCGAATATTATAATAGATATTATAATTAAAAAAACGGGAGCCTTGGCTCCCATAATATCATACACAAAAAATATTAAAATTTAGTTGTAGTCAAGATTGGTTACGCAGCGGACAGATTGAGCGTTATTTTTGTCTCTGGAACTTCTACTCCATGAGCCACTAGATAATTGATAATAATTTGCATTGGTGGTATTGTAGCTTTGAGCCCAAATCATAGAAGGGTAATAACTGCTATCACGGCAACCTGTAACACCATATGGTGAATTTGTTCCATACCTATCACATATCTGGGGCCCTGCTGCCCCTAAAGAAATTGTGTACTTGTACCAATTTGCCATTTCGGAATAATTTGGTAATCTCCAGGTTTTGCCTCCTGCTTTATAGTTATCACATATATCTTTTGCAGCATACCAATTGCACACTGTTCTTCTGCAGCCTGAATATCCTCCATTATCAGAAGTATTTACATTATCGCAGTCACCTGAAGTTGTATTTCCCCTCCAACAGCATTTTCCTGATGTACAAGCTGAACCTGCATTAACAACAGAAACTGTTGAAGCAATAGGAAGACCACCATCACCCATATTAAACTTTGTTACATATAAATTATCAACAGGAACAGCATCTTCAATTACCTTATAACATTTATTGTTATATGGATGTAAGTCATATCCGCTCTCACATGTCGTACACTGGCTTGATGTACAAGCTTCGCAATGAGTAAATTTTGTAGAGCAATCTGTACAAGTTGAGCTGTTTTTAAATTGACCCCTAGGACAATCCGACACAGTTGCAACGCATCTTACTGTTGCAGCACTTCCCATTGCGGTATTACTTGTTGACCAACTTTGATTATTTAAATATGAAACATATGCATAAAAATAATTGCCGCTTTCATATTTTTGATTACTCCATACATAGCCTGGAATGCAATTTCTATTGTAACTACCATAACATCTGGTGCTTTGATAACAAGTTGCATAAGTATTTTGTTTATCTTGTGTATAATTGCATAACTGCAAACCTGCAACATCTTGACCTACCGTATATGCGTTCCATCCGTTCATTTCAGCCTGAGTCGGTAACCTCCAGCTTTCCCCGTTTAAATCAAAACGAGCACAAATTTCTCTTGCTGCCTCCCAATTACAAACAGTTCTTGTACAACCGTTATAACCGCCGTTATAGGAATTGCATGACTGACTTGTTGTTCCTTTCCAGCAGCATTTACCTGATTCGCAAGCGCCTGCAGAGCTTCCTGCGGTTAATATAGTTACTGTTGAAGGAATAGTAAAATTTGGCTTATCTCCCATGTTAAACTTAGTTACATATAAATTTCCGATTTGTATAACATCATCCATGCTTTCTATGCATTTACCTTCAGAAAGTAATGTTCCTTCGGCACATTTAGTACATCCTGTTCCATTACAAATTTCACAATTTTTGAATTTATCAGAACATTTTTCTTCAACACCATCTTTACAATATGACCCCTCTGGACATGGAGCACAGATATGAGAACCGTTTTCAAGAGTAGGAGCAGTGTTTTCACTGCATTTTACCTGTGTATCTTGATTACATATATATCCTTTAGGACATTCCACACAAGCTGTTTTATCATCATTAGGCCAATAACCTGCTTCGCAATACTTACATTCTTTTCCGTTATCTGAATATTTTCCATTAGGGCACGCTATACACGTACTATCAACCAACCTATAACCATTCTTACATTGTATACAAGCAGTATTAGTAAATTTAATACAATTAGGATATTCGCTTGTAGGGCATTCTTTGCAAGTACAATTTGTTGAATCCTGACATTGACCATCAGGGCATGTTTTTGCACAACTTAAACACTCGCTTGATGTACATAATAAACAATCAGATGAATATCTTGAACTGCAATCAGAACTAATTGAAGGAGTAGTTCCTCCTCCGCCGCCGCCAAAGCCGATGTTTGTAGCAAACTTTTTAGTAATCAACGGTGTAAAAGCAGCAGTAATACAGCTTATTACAATAAGCGAAATCAGCAACTCGACAAGCGAGAAGCCCTTTTTTATGTTATTCATTGTGTTTTACCTTTTAAATGATATTTTTAATCAAAATTTTACATTATAATTCTATAAATTACAACTAAAAAATAGAATTTTTTAAAAATTCTCATTTAAAATAAGTTATTATGTACCGTTTTTGAAATTAGAATTTTATCATCAACGGGGGAAGATTATGCAGTTAACTTGTAATATCGACGCAAAAAAATTAAAAAAAAATATAGGCGAAAAAATAAAGCTATACAGAAAAAAAAGAGGTTTATCACAAGACAAACTGGCTGAAATTGTAAATATGGAAATGAAAAGCCTATCAAGAATAGAATCAGGACACAATTATCCTCAATGCGAAAATCTTGTTGCAATAGCAAATGCGCTTGAAATAGCACCTTGGCAATTATATTTTTCAGAAGAAGAAAATGACATACACAAAATGCGCCAAGAACTGAAAGAAGCCTTGAACAGCGATAATAGCAACATAATTTTTTCGCTATATCAATATTATAAAATTAAATCTATATAAATATTGTTTGTTCTCTATCAGGCCCAACGCTGATTATTGAAATTTTTATTCCTAAAAGCTCCTCAAGACGTTTAAGATAATTTTTAGCGTTCTTGGGTAATTCGTCGTAGCTTTTGCAAGCTGAAATTGAAGTTTTCCAGCCCTTATGAGTTTCATAAACAGGTTCCCAATCGTAATGTGTATAAGCATTTGTCGGGTAATAATTTATTGTTTCACCTGTCAATTTATTTTTATAAGCAACTGCAACTTTAATTTCATCAAATTCATCTAAAACATCAAGCTTTGTTAGTGCAACTTCTGTTAAACCGCCAACCAAAACAGCATATTTAGCGCTAATTGCATCAAACCAGCCGCAGCGACGAGGTCTTCCTGTTGTAACGCCAAATTCTCCGCCGATTTGTCTTAATTTTTCACCTGTTTCGTCGTTTAATTCGGTTATAAAAGCGCCCTCACCCACACGAGTCATATAGGCTTTAAATACTCCAATTGCCCTTTGAATTGTAACAGGTCCCATAGAAGCGCCGATTGCAGCACCGCCCGCAGTCGGGCTTGAAGAAGTTACAAAAGGATAAGTTCCATAGTCAACATCAAGCATTACTCCTTGAGCACCTTCAAAAAGAATTGTTTTATTGCTTTTATAATCTAATAAATTTTCTTGCCAATTAAAATCAACATAAGGAGCCAAAATTTCCCTGTATTCTTCGCATTCAGCCAAGATTTCATCTTTAGTATAGGGCTTTAAATTATATACAAATTCAAGCTCTTTATTTTTCTTAGGCAAAATTGTATCAAGTTTTTTTGACAGAGTTTCTTTATTAAATAAATCTTCGACTCTTATTCCGCACCTGTTATATTTATCAGTATAAGTCGGACCAATTCCTTTTTTTGTTGTTCCTATTTTATCTTTTCCAAGAGAATTTTCGCTGTAACCGTCAATATCCGTATGATATTTCATTGTGATATGTGCCAAGGGAGATATTTTAAGGCATTTTTCAAAATGTTCTTTTGAAACACCTTGTTTAATTATTCCGTCTATTTCGTTTTTTAAATCTTCGGGCTTAATAACACAACCTGCACCAATCATGCAGATTTTATTTTCATATAAAATACCCGAGGGAACTAAATGAAAAGCATATTTTTTACCATTTGCAACAACGGTATGGCCGGCATTTGAACCTCCTTGAAATCTTGTAATAAAATCAGCATCTTGTGCTAATAAATCTGTAATTTTAGCTTTTCCTTCATCTCCAAATTGAGCACCAACTACAACGGTATTTTTCATAAATCCCCCGAATGTTTAATTAATTGACTATATTATTTTACTATGAAAAATTTTATAGTAAAATAAAGCTATGCTAAAAATATATAATACTTTATCAAATAAAATCGAAGAATTTAAACCTGTTGAACCCAACAAAGTTAAAATGTACGTTTGCGGTCCGACCGTATATGACAATGCACATTTAGGGCATGCCAGATGCTACATAACTTGGGATGTTTTATATCGTTATTTAAAATTTTTGGGTTACGACGTTACATATTGCAGAAATGTAACGGATGTTGATGATAAAATTCTCAAAAAAGCAGACGAACAAGGTGTTGACCCGTCTGTTGTTACAGATAAATATTATAAATCTTTCATTAATTCAATGAATGGCTTAAATGTCTTAAAGCCCGATATTGAACCAAGAGCAACCAAAACAATCGGCGAAATGATTGCCATGGTTAAAAAATTAGAAGCCAATGGCTTTGCTTATGCTGTTGACGGCGATGTTTATTTTAGAGTTGAAAAATATAAAAAATACGGCGAATTATCTTCTCAGCCGATAAAAGATTTATTAAACGGTGCTCGTGTTGAAACAAACGACAAAAAAGAAAGCCCTCTGGATTTTGCACTATGGAAAAAAGATGAACTCCACGGCTATAATTCTCCTTGGGGCAAAGGACGTCCGGGCTGGCATATTGAATGTTCCGCAATGAGCAAAAAACATTTAGGTGAAACAATTGATATCCATGCAGGTGGTGCTGATTTAGCTTTTCCACACCATGAAAACGAAAGAGCACAATCAGAATGTGCAAACGGCTGTCAATTTGCAAAATACTGGATGCACAACGGTTTTGTTACAATCAACAAAGAAAAAATGTCGAAATCACTAAATAACTTTTTAACAATTGACGATGTATTAAAAAATTACGATACAAATGCAATAAGGTTATTTATTCTAACAAATCATTACAGAATGCCTGTTGAATTTAACGATTTAAGTTTAACCTCTGCCAAAAACGGTGCAAAACGTCTTATTAATTCAATTGCGGGTATAGAAATTAAAGACAAATATAATAAAGAAGCAATTGAAGAATTTAAAAATGCCATGAATGAAGACTTAAACACATCAAAAGCATTGGCTTTACTATTTTCTTTAGTTGACAAAATTAAAAAAGGAACGGATAAAGAAATTAACGCTAGTACATTGGTATATTTAGGTTCTGTTTTAGGGTTTGATTTTTCGCTATCTCAAAAAGAAGTTTCTGTTGAAGAATTAAATGAAATTGTTAAACCTTTATATGATGAATTTAATATAGATAAAACATTATCAGCCAAAGAAGCAATTGAAAAAATAATTGAATTAAGAAAACAAGCAAGAGATAATAAAGATTGGCAAAAGTCCGATGAAATTAGAGACAAACTTTTAGCTCATAAAATTCAATTAAAAGATTCAAAAGAAGGTACAACTTGGCAAATTCTATAATATCGGCTCTTTATTGCGTAGCTACTCCTATAGGAAATCTTGAAGATATAACTCTTAGGGCGCTTGATGTATTAAAAAATGTTGATATTATAGCAGCCGAAGACACAAGAACAACACAAGTATTACTAAATAAATATTCAATAACAACAAAGCTTATAAGCTATCATAAATTTAGCGAATCATCTAGAATTGAGCTATTTTTAAACTATTTAAAAGAAGGTAAATCAATAGCACTTGTATCAGACGCCGGAACCCCCCTAATTTCCGACCCTGGGAATATTTTAGTTGAAGCAGTAATTAAAGAGGGGTTTAGAGTAATTCCAATATCAGGCGCAAGCGCTATAACTACGCTATTATCAGCCGTTTCAAGGCAAGATGAAGATTTTAAATTTATCGGCTTTATTGAAAGAACGAAAAATAAAATTGAAGAAATGATAACTAAAAACAGCCATGAAAATTTGATTTTTTATGAAAGCCCGATGAGGCTAATGGATACTCTTGAAACAATTTATGAAATTTATCCAGATAAAAAAATTACAGTTGGAAGAGAATTAACAAAAAAATTTGAAGAAATAATAACAGATAACATCAAAAATACTATTGAATATTATAAAAATAACACTCTGAAAGGCGAAATTGCCGTTCTGTTACATAAATCAATCGAAAATGATGAAATCGATATTGATGAAAAAATAAGAAAATTAAAAGCCCTGAAATTAAAAGATAAAGATATCTCATTAATTTTATCAGAGCTTTATAATGTTAATAAAAATTCAGTTTATAAAAAATGTTTGGATTTTAAGCATTAACCTTAATTTCAGCAAGCATTTCATCTAAAATCTTAGCGCAATCATAAACCATGTTTGAACAATGTTGTTTTCGTTCAGGTGAATGAAACTCTTTGTAATCTTTAGTTAAAACCTTACAACAAGTTACTTTATGGATTTTTGTGAATCTTTGATAAAATTCTCTTGCTAAAACCCTTGCACTATTATCTTGATATTTGCCATGTAAATAACCTAAAACCATTTGAGAACCTGCAACAGCACCGCAAAGACAACCTGAACCCATACCGCCGGAAAATGATGTTGCCGAACTGATTAATTCTTTAGGCACAAGCCCTAATTCATGGGCTGATTTTACAATTGATTCAGAACAAGAAAACCCTTCTTCAAGAAAAAGTTTTGGTGCTAATGTTTGAAAATTTTTTTCCATATTTGCCTTTCTAATTATAATATAGCTGATAAATTTTACTTCCGTATATTAATAATGATATTATGGCGCTGGTTACAGCCGATAATAAAACCGCGCCTGCTGCAATATCCTTAGATAATTTTGCTAATTTTGCCCATTTATTTCTGTAATATGCGTCAATAACAAATTCAATAACGGAATTCATCATCTCCATTACAAGCACAAACGTATTTGCAAATAAAATTATACAAAATTCAACAATATCTACTCTTAACAAAAATGCTATTGAAAGAGTAAAAAAAGCTATAACAAGATGTTTTCTAAAGTTTCTTTGCGAACGAAAAGCAAGCCTTAAGCCATTTAGCGCAAACATTAAACTTTTTTGAAAACTTCTTGATTGAAACTTATTCATAATTCCCCTAAGACTTTATCTTGGACACCTACAACAAAATCGTAATCCTTTTTTTCTAAATGGTCAAATCCAAAAAGATGTAAAATCCCATGGCAAATCAAGGTTAAAATTTCTTTTTCGAGAGTTTCCTTTTTTTGCTTATCCGCTGTTTCAACAGATACGATAATTTGCCCTAAATCGGCAGTTTTTCGATAAACAATTGAATTATCGTCATCAACAAACAAAGAAAAAGTAATAACATCAGTCGGTTTATCTTTAAATCTGTATTCCCTGTTTATTTGATGAATTGTTTCATCACTACAAAACGATACATCAAATCTTATTTTTGAAATTTTATCGTCAAAAATTTTGCTTGTTTTCAACTCTTTTAAATTAAGCATGATATCAAGCATTTTTTTGATTTTTGGTTTTAAATTTTTAAGTATTATATTATATTTTTTCAGGTTAATATCATCAATTTTAGATATTACAAAAGAGCTATTCATTATTTTCCTTGTTTTTATTTTGAAGTTCTTGAATTTTTCTTTCAAACTCGTCATCTGTAGTATTTTGAATTGTTATCTTGCTTTTATTTGTGATTTCATTCATAACTCTTTCTTGATATTTAATTCTATCATGCTGCATGCCTCTTAAAATTTTATTAAAAGTCATCGCTATAATTTTAATATCTTTAAGAGTTAAAGGGCTGTCAGACAATTGCCCGTCATTTAATCTTTCTGTAAAAATTTTATTAACAATAGCTTCAATTTCTTCTTGAGTCGGCTTCTTAAGAGAACGAACAGCGCTTTCCAGCGCATCTGCCAACATTAAAATAGCAGTTTCTTTTGTCTGCGGCTTTGGACCCGGATAGCGGAATTGATTTTCTGAAACGTTCTCAATTCCTTCTTGTTCAATGGCTTTATTGTAAAAATGACCTGCCAGACTTTCTCCGTGGTGTTGTTGAATAAAATCAATAATAACTTGCGGAAGTCCGTATTTTTTTGCTATTTCAATACCGTCTTTAGTATGAAGCGTAATAACCATTTTACTTTGTCTTGGAGTTAGGGTTGTATGAGGGTTTTCAACTCCAAAATAAGATTGGTTTTCAATAAAGAATAACGGTCTTTGAAGTTTGCCGATATCATGATAAAAAGCACCTACTCTGGCTAAAATCGAATCAGCACCAATTGCAGCAGCCGCCGCTTCACAAAGATTTGCCACCATTAAAGAATGATGAAAAGTCCCCGGAGCTGAACTTCTCATTTTAGTCAAGAGTTCTTGGTTTTGATCTGCAAGCTCGATAAGTCCGTAAGGAGAAACGATTTTAAATACTTTTTCTATTATAGGAATTAAAAACATTGCAATCATTGAAGAAATTAATCCGTTCAAAAGCCCCACAAAAGGATTTTGAGCTTGATATTGCATAAATTTAAAAATTGCCTGAGTTTGAATTTCAAAACACAATACAAAAAACATCGCAAGAAACATAACAAACCCAATTTGCATACCGCACCAGATTATATCAAACCTTTTTGAGTATGAAATTCTTGATACAAGATAACTTGAAGTAAGAATTGCAATGATAAAAACATAGACATGCTGAGGGTCGAAAAACAATGTTACCGCCAATATTGCAAGCATTAAAATTGAAACCAAAAAGGATAAGATAGGATTGGTAAAAATAGCAAGTATCATGGTAAAAGCAACAAAAGGCATAATATAATTAGATATTAAACTTGAATTTGATATTAAAATACAAACATAGGTTAAAACAATTGAAGAAGCCGCAATGTATGCCATATATCTTGGCGTATAGAATTTTTTTTCATATTTTTGAA
The DNA here is from genome assembly GCA_949282195.1 of uncultured bacterium. Taxonomy (GTDB): domain Bacteria; phylum Cyanobacteriota; class Vampirovibrionia; order Gastranaerophilales; family Gastranaerophilaceae; genus RUG14156. The sequence continues at coordinate 99,521 of CASDOW010000011.1, forward strand.
TATATAAAATCAAACAATACATCGTTAAACACACGAGAGCAAAAATCCCAAAAACTCCGCCTTTATTCAATTCCAAGACATTATAACCGGATTGTTTTAGGGCATCTTTTTTTAATTGAGTAACTTTTTCACCCAATTGCAAAATTTTATCTCCCTTTTTAAAAGACACAACATAAGGCTTAACTGCATTTTTAGCATTTTTTCTTGCAATTTCTGTTGCGTATTCATCAATAATCAAATTTGGAATAACACAATGTTCAATTAAACCTGAAATTAAAGGATATTGCGTTTTTTTAACGTGTAAGCCGAGAGTTTTTTCAATAAAATCTTCGCTTAAAAAGTTTTTAACATCCGTATCAAATACGCCGACATTCAACAATTCGTTTAAAATATACTTTGTATTTGTAAAAGCAGAAGTTAAGTTAGTATCTGATGTATTTAAAATATATGTTATGGCAGTCTTTTTTCTTTCGGAATCATTTATTTCCAATAAATCAAAAAGCTCTTTTTGCTTTACTTGATAAGATTTTTTTTCTTTTCTTATTTTTTCGATTTCATCTATTGCTTTTTGAAGATCAACTTTAATATAATCCCCCTCGACAGGAACAACAATAGGACGAATTTTATTTGCAACTTCTCTTTTGATTAACTCGGTTCTTTGTTTATCAATAACTTCAAAATTATTTTTAGCTAAAATTGTTTTTTGAGCTATTCCATTAACAATTATATTTTGATATAGATAATACCTTACAGATAACAGCGAGGTTATAATTAATGCAACAAAAATAAAGGCAAAAAAGCCTGCTGCTTTAGATGTTTGAAAAAAATCCTCATTTTTAAATATGTTAAAAAATTTATTCATTTAAAATCCTAAATACTAAAAAATTACATCTTAATTATTATACACTAAATTCATTTTTCCTATATACTTTTATATTATGAAAAGAAGATTAATTATTACGGCATTAATATCAATTTTATTAATTTATCAAGCTCAAGCAAGAGAAAATATAAGAGAAGTTTTTAAAAACAATAAAGCAGTTATTCATACTATTAACATTAGAAATTTTGCCGCTGTTGACAAAAATCTTGACGGTTTAATTGACCCAAAAGACAAAGATACAAAAGGCACATTTTTAAACGCAAAAGAAAAACTTCAAACACTTAAAAATGAAGGCATAAATACAATTTATGTTTTACCGATTACCCCAAGCGGAAAACTAAAAGCCCTAGGGACAGCAGGTTCGTTATATGCAATGGATTCTTTTAATACAATCAATCCTCAACTTGATGATGAAAACAACTCAATTTCAGCTTTTGACGAAGCAAAAGAATTTATAAAAACAGCTCACGAACTTGATTTAAATGTTATTTTAGATTTACCGAGCTGCGGGTCTTATGATTTAAGCATAAAAAAACCGAGCTGGTTTATATTAGACAAAAACCAAGAGGCGCTTATCCCTGCCGATTGGACAGATGTAAGGCTATTTAAGGTTTATAACAAAGATAAAACACTATATGATGAAACTCTAAATAATTTTAAGAGTTTTGTTGATATGGCTCAAAATATCGGTTTTGACGGCATAAGAGCAGATGTTGCAGCGATTAAACCAAAAGAATTTTGGAAAGAAGTAATAACTTATGCCAGAAGCAAAAACGAAAACTTTTTATTTTTAGCGGAAGCAAGCCTTGAATGGAGCAACCCTGCCCCTCAAACAGTAAGCAAATATACATCAGTAGATGAATTATTAGAAGCCGGCTTTGATTGTTATTATGGTTCTTGGAGCGATTTTAAAAACATCAAAACAAAAGAAGAATTTGATAGAAAAATTCAAAACAATTTAAAAAACTTAAAGAAAAACAAAGGCAAATCTATCATGGCGGCTTTTGCAACCCATGACCAACAAGCACCTATTTTAAGAGGCAAAAATTACTGGGATATGATTTTATGGTTAACTACCACCCTGCCTGTTAATTCATACTTTTTAGACGGTTTTTCTCAAGGCGATGATTTTACCTATCCTTATGAAAACAAAAAAGCCAAAAACAGCCAAACTGATGATGAATATTATTTCGTACACAGCGGAATGTTTGATATTTTTAATATGACAGGACCAATTCGAAATAAACACCCCGAACTAAAGAAAAAATACCTAAAAGCAATTAATTTCAAAGAAAGAAATATTGATTTAATAAGCAAGGGAAAATTTAAAATATTGGAAACAAATAATGAAAAAGTTTTTGCTTATTCAATAACCGACAAAGACAGAGAACTTATTGTTTTCGGTTCCTTGGACGAAAATCAAAATCAAGAGGTTAATATTAAATCAAAATACTTAAGTAAAGACTATCTTTTTTCTTTAATAAATACAAAAATGCAGCCGAAAATCGAAAAAAATCACATAAAAGCTACACTTGAGCCCTTAGAAATACAAGTTTACATGGTTAGTCTAGCAAAGACTCGAGCAATGTAGCCTCTTGTTGAGCTTTTTTAGGTGCTATTGCATTTGATTTTTTAATATAATTTCTAAGAGCCTCTCTGATTAATTCAGAACGGGTTCTTTGCTCTTTTTGCGCCATTTCATCTATAGTTTTTAAAAAATTATCTTTCATAGAAATTAATATCTTTGCCATAATACACCTCTTTTTTTGGATTATAACATTTTTTTCTCAACTTTTCAAAAGAGTTAGCCTTTGTAGCTAATTTCTTTTAAATTTAGCCTATGCAAGAATTTTAAAAGATTAAGAAAGGGAAAATTATGACAAAAAAAATGGAAATCTACAAATGCGATATGTGCGCAAATGTTGTTGAAGTAACGCACGAAGGCGCAGGAACATTAGTTTGTTGCGGCGAAAACATGAAATTATTGGAAGAACACCATGCCAGTGAAAATAATGCTCATTTTGCTCATATTGAACATATTGATGACATTGAAAAAAAAGTTACCTTCACTCATGGAGCTACAATAGAACACCATATTGAATTTATTGAAGCAATTTCAAATGATGGTGTTTACATAAAAAGAAAATATTTAAAAGAAACCGATAAACCTGAAATGACATTTAAATGCAATTGTAAAGAAGGTTTTTATATCAGAATTTATTGCAACATAGACGGCGTTTGGGTAACAAAATAGGGGCAAAAATGGATACAAAATTAATTGATGCTTTCAACAAACAAATTAATCACCAGTTTTACAGTGCATATTTATATTTTGCAATGTCAACCTATTTTGACGAAATTGCAATGAGAGGTTTTTGTGATTATATGAAACACAAAGCCTCTCAAAAATTAAGCTGTGCACAAAAGATTTATGATTACATTATTTTAAGAGATGAAAAGTTAACTCTTCTAAAAATTGACGAACCTTCAATTGATTGGATAAATGCAACAGATTTATTCTCGAGTGCATTAAATTGCGAAGAATTTACTTTGACCAAGCTTAATGAACTTTATAAAGCAGCAAAAGAAACAGATGATATTGCCGCTGTTGAATATGTTGCGGATTTAATATCCGAGCAAGTAATCAATGTCGGAAAAATGAGAAAACTTGTATTTAGAATTAAAAACTCAAATATAATTTCTCCAAACATTGAAATACTTGAACTGGGCATCAAAGAAGGAATTTAGCTAAACAATCTTTTTGCAATATTTTGCTATAGGACAATTGGCGCAATTTGGTTTTTGGGGTTTGCATATGTTTTGCCCTAAAGTTACAAGATAGGTATTAAAATCAATCCAATATTTCTTAGGGAGAATTTTTCTCAATTCAAATTCTGTTTCATCGGGAGTCTTTGTTTCAACATAACCTAAACGATTGGAAATCCTATGCACATGGACATCAACGCAAATCCCTGAAATACCAAAGCCTTTAGTTAAAACAAGATTGGCGGTTTTTCTTCCGACACCTTTAAATTGAATCAATTCTTCGATAGTTGAAGGTACTTTGGAATTATATTTTTCAACAATGATTTTAGACAGTTCAACTATTTGCAAAGCTTTGTTTTTATAAAAACCAACGGGATAAATTGCATTTTCTAAAGTTTTTGGGTCAATTTTTATCATTTCATCAGGAGTTGAAGCAATTTCCAACATTCTTTTAGAAGCGCCGATTGTGGTTTTATCATTCGTTCTTAAAGACAAAATACAGCAAATTAAAACAATATATGGGTCTTTTACATTCTCCATAAAGTCCACAAATTCACTATGAGGCAAAATATTATTGTCAAAATCGTGCTTTAAAATTGAAAAAATGCTATCAATATCCATGGTATAATTATATAAAAAACAAAAAGGAGGTAAATATGGCAAATATTGAAGAAATAAACGATAGTAATTTTGAAAATGTCGTGTTTAATTCATCTCAAATTGTTCTTGTTGATTTTTGGGCACCTTGGTGCGGACCATGTCGAAAGCTGGCTCCCGTATTAGAGCAAATTCAAAATGAATTTATAGAGTCAATTAAAGTGGTTAAAATTGACGTAGATAAAAACCCGCAAAAGGCAAAAGACTTTGGAATAGCTTCTCTTCCAAGTATTTTAATATTTCAAAACAAAGAAGTTAAAGAAGTTATGGTTGGAATGATGCCAAAAAGCGCAATCATATCAAACATTAAAAAATATCTTTAATCAAAAGATATTAAATTATTGTTGTATTTATCAACTAAATCGCTGTAACCGCCAATATTTACACCGTCGATAATAATTTGAGGAAAAGTTGCCAAAGATTTAAGATTATAGTCTTTGGTTAATTTTTCTCGCATTTCATCTTCATTATCATCACAAGGAATTTCTTTAAAATCAACTTTATGATTTTCTAAGAACAATTTTGCTCTCATACAAAAAGGACAATAATCAAGAGTGTAAATTTCTACGTTTTTCATTTTTTAATCCTATCTAAAAGTTTAGCTATACTTGCCTTTTCATCTTCAGGTATATCTAATTTCAGATAGTCTTCAAAATATTCTATTGATGAAATTTTATCATCTCTGCTTAAAAATAACATTCCGAGTTTTTTATATGGAAGTGCAAATTTTTCATTTAGCATTGTTGCTTTTAAATATGCGCCAATTGCTCTATCTATTTGATTATCAGCTTGATAAGCTTCGCCAAGCATAAAATACAGCAAATGGCTTTTTGTTTTTTCAACAACTAATTCTAAATTAGAAATTGCGCTTGGCCAATTGCCCATCTCCATAAAAATTCGGGCTAATTCGTAGTTATAATCCACATTGTCAGGTTCTTCTTCTGTTGCAATGTGTAGCATTTCCATAGCATCATCATATCTGCAATCAGCTATTAATTCTCTTATGTAGTCAATTCTTGATAATTCATTACTCATATGTTTTAATTATTACATAAAGAAAATAAAAAAGGAATTAAATTATGTCAGGACACTCCAAGTGGGCAAATATTAAACATAAAAAAGCAAAAGCAGACGCTGCACGCGGCGCAAACTTTGCTAAATTTTCAAGAGAAATAATCATTGCAGCCAAAATCGGCGGCGGAGATTTAAACGGCAATTTCAGATTAAGAACAGCCGTTGAAAAAGCAAAAGCAGGCGGATTACCTAACGATACAATTAAAAGAGCTATCGATAAAGGTTGTGGCAATTTGGCAGGTGATAACTACGAAGAAATAACTTACGAAGGTTATGGCGCAGGCGGAGTTGCAGTTTTTATTGAAGCCGCAACCGACAACAAAAACAGAACCGCAGGAGATATCAGAAGTTATTTCACAAAATTTGGCGGAAATCTTGGTGAAACCGGTTGCGTAGGTTGGATTTTTGAGCCATACGGAATTATTGCAATAGACAAACCCCAAGAAAAATCAAAACGTTCTAAAGAAGAAGTAAAAATGTTTGATTTCGATAAATTGTTTGAAGATTCAATGGAATTTGATCCGATTGATGTTTATGAAGACACTGACGAAGACGATTATAAAATCAAAACTTCAACAGAAAATCTTGAGGCAACTGCAAAAGGGCTTGAAAATTTAGGCTACACAATAAAAAGTGCCGAAGCAACAAGAATTCCTTCTAATTCTAATGAGATAACAGACCCGGCAATTGCAAAAAAAGTTTTATTGCTATTAGAAAAATTAGATGAACATGATGATGTTCAAAATGTTTACTCTAATTTTGAAGCAAGTGATGACATTATGGCATCTGTTGATATGTAGTGTAAAGCGGTAAATTTATGATTGAAATTACACCAAGTTTTATATATATGATTATAGGGTTTTTACTTTCCCTATATGCTTGCGTTTCAAATGATGCCATACAAACTTTGGGAACTTTCTTAAACACAACCAAAAACAGACCCGTATGGCAAATTTGGCTATATGTCGGCTTAGTTATGGTTTTAACCTTCAGCATAGGCTGGTATATAAATGACGGCGATATGGCATTTGGGCGTTTAGATAGAATACCGCATGCACAAACTTTCTATTGGTGGCATATTCTACCGCCTTTAGTATTGTTATATTTAACAAAAAAAGGCATTCCTGTTGCAACTGCATTTTTAATTGTGAGCGTTTTTTCATCATCAACAGTAGTCGGTCTAATAGTTGCAAAATCCTTCATTGGCTATGTTACGGCTTTAATTTGCTCTTTAGTGTTATATTTCTTCATAGCTCGCAGAGTTGAAAAAATCTTTTTGTATATGAAAAATAAGCCGATTTCAACACCTTGGATAATTGCAAAATGGCTTTCTACCGCCTTTTTGTGGAGCGCATGGCTTCTACAGGACGGAGCTGTATTATTTATATATTTGCCTCGGAAACTGACACTGCTTGAATTAATACTCAGCTTATCGGCATTTTTGGCTTTATTATATTTGTTATGCTATAAAAGAGGCGGCGAAATTCAAAACATAGTTAAATTAAAAACAAACACTCAAGACCCAAGAAGTGCCACTATTATCGATTGTGTTTATGCAATTATATTAATTTATTTTCAAACGGTAAATAATATTCCAATGTCCACAACTTGGGTATTTTTAGGAGTTTTGGCAGGCAGAGAAATTGCTCTATATAACAGATTACGTTTTATAACAGAGAAAAAAGTATATAAACATTTAATAAAAGACTTAACAAAAGCGATAATCGGGCTGGTTGTGTCTATCATTGTTGTATTTATTTTGAACAACCACAGACAAATAATTGATATTTTAATGCACTACATTAGTCTATAATAAGCTCATTTTCAATAAAATCTCTTAATTCAAGAGTTTTTTTGAAATTAAAAGAGATTAATTGGTTATATCTTAAACCGATTGTGCAAGAAGGACATGCGGTTAAAATCAAATCGGCTTTTGATTTTTTAATTGTTAAGGCTTTTTTAAAGGCGATTTTTGTTGAAATAATAGGATGATATACAAAATAGCTTCCCCCAAAACCACAACAAGTATCATAATTATCAAGACGCTTGTAGGACAAATTTTCAATGTTTGATAAAAATTTCTCAATATTTTCAAAATCTTTTTTATCCATATGACAGGGTTTATGGAAAGTTATTGTTTTATTTTTATATTTTGAATTATTTTTTAATTTAAATTTTTTATCTTTCAAAAGCTCGGAAAAAAACACGATTTTTTCCCTGTCACTATCAGAAAGTTCGTCATAATTTAATAATGCACTCTTACAGCTTGCGCAATCAACAACGACTTTTTTTGCTTTTTTGATTAATTCAATATTATTTTTCTTTGCTTTAGAATAATTTTTAATATCGCCACTGGCTAAATAAGGTAATCCGCAGCACAAAAAATCAGCTTGTGTTAAAATTTCATCTAAAAAAGTTGTTTTATGTTGAGCTTTTGCAACACAGCCTTTAAAATATAAAAGCTCAGATTTTAGAGCTGTTTTTTTGGCAGGTTTAAAAAAATTGATTATATATAAAAATTTAATCGGCAAAAGTTTGATTGACAAGAACAATCTTTGGCTTATTTTAGAAGGACTAAAAAAAGCATTTTTGTAAGCAAAAATTTTTGTTGTATTAATCTTTGAAGGACAATTTGAAGCACATTTTGAACATTCAAGACAAATTTTTAAATCTTTTTTGATGTCTTTTTCGCTTAACAATCCTTTTTCATAGCCTGATAATTTACAAATTAATCCTCGAGATGTGTTATTTTCATCCCTTTTTATTTCATAAATCGGGCAATTTTGAACACATAAAGCACACCTTGAGCATTTAGATATATTTTTTTTAATTTCATCATCAAGCATAGTTTATAGTATAATTTAAAAGCTGTTATTTTTAAATACAAAAAGAGAAAAATATGAAAAGTGCTAAATTAATAGACGGAAAAGTTCAAATTATTAATCTTGATAAGCCGATTTTAGATACAAAAGGCGCAATAATAAAAGTCATAGGCTGCGGATTATGCGGGTCTGATTTGGTTAAAATCAAGCATGCTACAAAAGAAAATGAAAAAAATATCATTTTAGGACACGAGGTTGTAGGTATAATTGAAGAAATAAATTCAATTTCCGATTTTAAAAAAGGTGACATTGTGGCTTTAGGACATCATTATCCTTGTTTTAGTTGTGAATATTGCAAAAATCAATCATATTCAATGTGTCGAACATTTAAAAACAGCAATATTTTCCCATCAGGCTTCAGTGAATTTATTAAGGTGGATGAAAATCATCTGAAATACACCGTATATAAAATGAATGACGAATTAAAAAATGACGAAAAGGCTTTTTTGGAACCTTTGTCTTGCTGCATTAGAGCAGTAAGAAGAGCAGGTTTTGAGATAAATAAAGACAATTCAGAATTTAGCGCTCTGACAATAGGCTTAGGCTCAATCGGTTTATTAATGTTAAAGTCTTTAAAAGCTTTTGGGGTTCAAGCTTTTGGCTTCGATATTTCATCTGACAGAATGAAAACATCAAAAGATAACGGTTTTTTATTTGATGAAAACAAGAAATATGACACCGTTTTTTTGACCGCCGGAAACTCAAAGACAATTGAAACTGCTCTAAAATATGTTATTGACGGTGGAAAAATTATTGTTTTTTCATCTGTTGAAGATGACCTGAAAGGTTTTACAAATAACGAAATATATTATAGAGAATTGAGCATTATATCAAGCTATTCGCCATCTCCTTATGATATAGAATTATCTGCAAAATTTTTAAATACTAATATTGTAAATGTTAAAGGTTTAAGCAGCCACTACACCCTTGACAATTTAGCTAAAGCGATTGATGATAGTTTTAATAATAAGATTTTTAAGGCGTATATCGAAATATGAAAATGAAAGCAGTGCGCTATTATGCACCAAACGACATAAGATATGAAGAAGTAAAAATTCCCGAACTAAAGGAAGGTGAGATTCTTGTCAAAGTTCAAGCAGCACTTACTTGCGGAACTGATGTTAAGACCTTCAAGAGAGGTCATCCTGTATTGATTAAAAAAGTGCCCTCCGGTTTTGGACATGAATTTTCAGGCACAATTGAAAAAATGGATGAAACCGTTCAAGGTTTCAAAATCGGCGATAGAGTAGTGTGTGCAAATTCAGCGCCTTGCGGAGAATGTTTTTATTGCAGACGAGGCGAGTTTGAACTTTGCGAAAATCTTGATTTACTAAATGGGGCATATGCTCAATATATAGCTGTTCCAAGAAGAATAGTTGAAAAAAATACTCTAATCATACCTAAAAATCTTTCGTTTGCGCAGGCTGCATTTGCCGAACCATTGTCTAATGTTGTCCATGGCATTGCAAAAACACCTATTAACAAAGGGGATGTTGTAGGAGTTATGGGCATAGGTCCTATTGGCTTAATGTTTGCAAAACTAGCCAAATTAAAAGGCGCAAAAGTAATTGCTATGGGCAGAAACCCTTTGAAGCTAAAAATGGCACAAGAATTTGCAGGAGCAGATATTGTAATTGACGTAAACAAATATCCTGACCCAAGCGAATTTATCATGAATTATACAAATGAACACAGAGGGCTTGATGTTGCAATTGAGTGCGTCGGATTGCCATCTATGTGGGAAAAAATGTTTTCTTTAGTCAGAAAAGGCGGATATGTTCATTTCTTTGGCGGCTGCGCATCAGGAACATCAATAAATATAGATACAAAACGTTTACATTATGACGAAGTAAAAATTATAAGCTCATTTCACCATACACCAAAATATTTTAGAGAAGCGCTTGATTTAATTGCATCAGGTGAAATTGATGTAGAAAAATTAATAACTAAGCGCATGGATATGAAATATGCAAAAAAAGCTATCGAAATGCATAGAGACGGTGAAGCAATAAAAATTTTGCTTGAAAATTAGATATATTTATCAAATACACTTTTTTGCACCGGTTCTGACATGTTTGCTTTAATAAAAGCTTGATTATAGGCATTAGTTATATCTTTACCATTAAGAGTTCTATAAAAAAGAGGTATGCTGGCAATACCTTCGTATCTTTTTTTTCGTTTATCTTGTTTAACTTTTATCGAAATATTATCATCATCAGGACAAAGAAATACTTCCACAGTATCATTATTGCCATTATTTTCAAGTTTTTTAAGTGCTCTTTTAATTATGCTGATATCATTATCATTAAAACCTTTTTCGGGATTTCTATATAAAGTATCGATAACTTTAACTCTTGACTTAAAATTTACATTGGCTAAATTATTAATTTTCATTTTTCCTCCCTGAAACAAAAAAAATATTGACTTGTGAACTTGAACTGGTATTATAATTTTATCAGCATAATATGAGTTGTGCTTGTTGACCATTTAAATATTTACACAGGTTAACAAATCAGATAGCATATATGTCGCGTTAGCTCCCCAGTGGAGCGAAGCGAAACGGATAAGGTATCGTAGAGCAAGCTCTACCAACTGAGTCCGAAAATGAAAAATTAAATAATACATATGNNNCCAGTGGAGCGAAGCGAAACGGATAAGGTATCGTAGAGCAAGCTCTACCAACTGAGTCCGAAAATGAAAAATTAAATAATACATATGCCGCGTTAGCTCAGTTGGTAGAGCAAGGGACTGAAAATCCCTGTGTCCTTGGTTCGATTCCGAGACGCGGCATATTTTTTGTGTTAATTTTAAGGTTTAATTATGGGGCAGGCGTTCCTGTGGAATTTGCGTAAACGCAAATTCTTACGTCACTTTAGTCCAGTGTCGCAATAGCCCACCAAGCTCCACGCTTGCTGTGCAATTGCCCACATCCTACTTGCTTAATATTTGACAAAGCTGAAAAATATTATTCTAAAATTATAAATTAATTTATTTTTCCTGTTGATAATTTATGTATTTTCTGACAAGTTAGAATGTTAAAATTTTAAAAAGTAGTTTCCCTGTTTTCGAATTTGAAATATAATTATTCTATGAAAAAATTTATCATAATCACGATTATTGTCCTTATTTATGCAATTCCGCTATCATTTCCCAAGGTTCGAAATTCTATTAAGGGAAAAATAGAAAACATTTATTTATTAAATTTAAAATATCCATATCAAGTTGAAATTGATTTTTCAAAGGCAGATTTTGCTTCTCAAGATGAACTTAAAAAAATTGATAATGATGTTCAAAAATGCCTAGATACTAATTATGAAGCTGATTACAATATGATGCAATGTTCTCTTAAAGGAATTGAAAAATATAAAATCGAAATAAATAGATCGCTTGAAGCTGCAAAATATTTAATTTCTAAAAAACAATATCATCTACTATTAAATTCTCAAAAAGAATGGGAAAAATATAGGCAAAAAGAGGACAAGTTTTTAAAAGAAGCCTATGAAAAAAATTGTCCTCCTTATTTACCTTGTTTAATTGCAGTTGGTGATAAATATCATTCTTTTAAAAATAGAGCTGAAAATCTAAGCGGTTTTTGCGGAATATGGATATTATTTAAAGAAAAAGGCATTTTAGATAGCGGTTTAAATTTTGTACCTTTTGATAATTAATTGTATAAAATATTATTTTTGGCTTTTATCAAGCTGTTTAATTTTAGTTTAAATTACAGTGTTTCTTTTTTTCATCCCATTTCCAATTGTATTTTAGGCAATTTTCTTTATTAATTTTAATTAAACCATATTCTGTATTAATTTCTAAATCCTTAGCGCATAATCCGCTATCTAGACAAACGTCGGTATTAATAATTTTTTTTATTTCAATTAAATTAAGATTTTTATCTTCATAGCTATTTGAAAAATCTAATAAATCGGTAATCCTTGGTAAAAAAACTGAAGACAAGAATAAAATAATTACTATGATTAATTTATACAATTTAATCTTTTTAAACAAATTCCACCACAAAGAAACTATTAAAATAATAGCTAAAATATAATGAATAACTATTTGAAAATTAATTATTTTAAAATTTAATATATAACTTCCAAGATATGTGAGCCATAAAATTATAATAAATGAAATTAATAAATTGAAAATAATTTGAAAAAATTTAAGAAAAAATTTTATAATATTCATTTACTGACCTTTATATTTTGTTTTGGTTTTTTATATTCTAGCATATCTCCACAAATTCCATTAGGAAAATTTTTACCCATTTGTCGACCTTCATAATTTGCTTTTTGATCATCTTCGCCATCGATTACTTTTTTTAATATTTCATCTTTATAACTTTGTTTTGTTTTTATGGCTTGCAAAAAACTTTTAACGTATATGTCAAATTGTTCCTTTGAGTTGCTTAAAAATTCAGCTGCTTTTTCACCATTATGTCCTAATTGTGTCGCTTCGCAATTTGCTTTTGCGTGATAATATTTGTCGTATGCTCCATTTTGTGTATTTAACAATTGTTCAAAATTTGATTTAAATATCTTAATAGCTTCAATAAATGTAGCAATTTTATTAAAACAATCGATAAGATTATTTATCTCGTTTTGAATATATTCTTTTATATTTTTGTTTAAACTGTCAAGAAAAATAATAATGTCATTTTGTTCTGACTCCATTTCTTCTTCTAAACTCTGTAAATCTCCAATCATTTCTTCAATTTCATCATAAAATTTCCAACAGTCGCAAAGATCATCTTTATTATCATTTTCTTCACTCACTTCAATCCAGCACTTACAATTTGGGTGTGGCTTGTCTGGAATTTCATCAGGGTTTTTATTTTCTTCTAATTTCATTCCTAAATAAATACTTTTGCGCAAATATTCTATCCTTTCATTTAATTAACACTCCTGTATTCTATTGTATAGAGTCTTATAATGTAGCATAATGGAAGATTTATAAAATGACAAAAATTAAATAAGATTTTATATTTCTATTACTAAAATAATCAAACCAAGCGTACGCAATAATCAAACCCTTGTGTTTCTTTACAGCCAGATATCACGTTCTTTGCGTTTAATATTACTTTCGCTTTGTTTATAGTATTAGAAGATGCGGTAAATCAAAGATTTACCGCATCCTACGTACTGCCGTCACAAGCTTCACACACCTCAGTTATTTTGCGCGCGAAACCTTAAATTCGTGATTATCCAATTCTTCTTTTTTTGCGCCAAGCATGATATTTTCAGCGCTTTCCAAAATTTTCACAATCATATACCCATTTTCGCCGTCTGAACGAGGAGTTTTATTGTGCTCAATGCAATTCAAGAAATGTTGACATTCGAGCTTCAGCGGTTCTATTTCTAAATAATCAAAAACTTCTATATCCTTCTGAGAATTTTTCTTATTATCGTAAACCTTCAATTTGCCCTCTTGCAAGGTATCATCCAAAATTGCTGTTGCTTTTGTTCCTCTAACCAAAAGTGCAACTCTTTTTTGAGGATGAATCCAACTATCTGAAACTTGTCCGATTAAACCGTCTTCAAACTCAATAGTCAAGTGAGTAATATCAAAAATATTTTCAAATTCACTTGCAACCCCAACAGCGTTTAAAACTTTTAAAGGCGCTTTTCCTGTAACGTGAGCTATCATTGAAACGTCATGGGGAGCCAAATCCCACATAACACTTCTGTCATTTTTAAAATAATTAATATTCAATCTGTCTGATTGAGCGTATTTAATTTCACCCAAAACCCCTTGTGCAATAAGCATTTTTAATCTATTAACCGCCGGATGATACAACAACAAATGACCAACCAAAAGCTGTACATTCATTTTTTGCGCTAACTCTTTTAATTCAAGAGCTTCTTGACTTGATGTTGAAATCGGTTTTTCAACATAAACATGTTTATGAGCCAAGAGCGCTTTTCTTACTAAAGAAAAATGTGTATGACTGGGGGTTACAATACAAAACGCCTTAACCTCAGGATTATTTAACAAACCCTCAAAATCGCTTGTTGTTTCAACATCCGAATATAGCTCATTTATCATTTTGAGATTTTCTTTATCAAGGTCGCAAACGCTATGCAAAGCGCCAAGATTATAAAAATTTCTTACAATATTTTTTCCCCATATTCCGCAGCCAACCACTGCAACACATTTTTTCATTTATAACTTTCCTATTCTTTATTTCCTGATAATAAAATTATAAAACAAATAATTTATAATCAACATTATTGTTGCAAATTTTCAAAAATTTCAGATTTATGATACTATTAAATCATGGAAAAGAAAGCAACTGTTCTAAATTGTCCGATTGATTTATATAACGCTGATGAAGCCATAAAAGAGGTAAGAGAAGCGCTCAAGGAAAAAAGAAATTTTCATGTCGTAACAATCAATCCTGAAATGATTATGAATGCCCAAAAAAATAAACCTTTTTTTGAAATAATAAACAATTCGGACATGAATATCATAGATAGCGTCGGTGTTAAGCTTGCCTTAAAAATCAAAGGAATTAATCAAAATCAAATAAGAGGGGTTGATTTTGCAAGACTTTTAGTTAAAGAGGCAGCAAAAAATAATCTAAAAATTGCCTTTTTAGGAGCAAAAGAAGAAGTTATTAAAAAAACTTGTGAAAACTTTTTAAAAAAATATCCCTCGCTAAACATAGTTTACTCAAGAAACGGTTATTTCAATAATGATGATGAAATAATTGAAGAAATTAAACAAAAAACTCCCGACATCGTTCTTGTGGGATTAGGCTCCCCAAGACAAGAGGAATTTATTGTTAAATTAAAAAAAGAATTACAAGGCGCCACAATGGTTGGTGTCGGCGGAAGTTTTGACGTATTTTCAGGATTAGTTAAAGAATCGCCGAAAATATACCAAAAAATGGGTCTTGAATGGCTATATAGAACAATTCTGCAACCTGAAAGATTTAAAAGAATTTTTCCTGTTTTGCCATTATTTTTAATAAAGTGTATAATTGATACCATAGTAAATAGGGGCTAATATCTTGAAAACTCTGACAAATGCCATTAGGCGAGATATTTTAAAAATGATTCACAATGCAAAATCGGGTCATCCCGGAGGCGCTTGTTCATGTGCTGATATTCTGGCTGTTTTATACAAAAAAGTTATGAATGTACCCTTGGATTGGGACAAAGCTCCCGATTTCAGCAAAAGAGACAGATTTATTTTATCAAAAGGTCATGCAAGCCCTGCATTATATGCAACATTAGCCCATTGCGGATATTTTCCCCTTGATTTATTAAACGGTTTCAGAGTCCTTGGCTCTAAGCTTCAAGGACATCCGTCCTCAAGAGTAAAACTCCCCGGAATTGAAGTTTCAACAGGCTCATTAGGTCAGGGGTTATCAATCGGCGTCGGACTAGCTTTAGCGTTAAGATTAGACAACAGCAACTCTAAAGTTTTTGTTCTTATGGGTGACGGCGAAATGCAAGAAGGCAGCGTTTGGGAAAGCTTAATGAATGCCCATAGTAAAAAATTAAAAAATCTTATAGTTATAATAGACAAAAATAATCTACAAATTGACGGCTGTGTTCAAGATGTTAAAACTCTTGAACCGCTTGACGAAAAATTAAAAGCTTTTGGTTTTGAAGTTCATTCAATCGACGGTCATAATTATGAACAGCTTGAAACCACTCTATTGCAAGCCAAAAACTCAGACAAACTTTGTGCAATTATAGCAAATACAATCAAAGGAAAAGGCATATCATTTATGGAAAATAATCCTGCTTGGCACGGAAAAGCTCCTAATGATGAACAACTACAAAAAGCACTGGAGGAATTATGCTAAGCAAAATTGAAGAAATTAAATCTCCAAGAAATGTATATGGCGAAACACTGGTTGAATTAGGTGAAAAAAACCATAATATCGTTGTTTTGGACGCCGATTTATCGTGTTCTACTCAAACCTGTAAATTTGCACAAAAATTTCCTGAACGATTTTTCAACTGCGGAATAGCAGAACAAGACATGATGGGAACAGCGGCAGGTCTTGCCTATGGCGGAAAGATTGCTTTTGCAAGTTCTTTTGCAATGTTTGCAACCGCAAGATGTCTTGATCAAATAAGAAACACAATTTGTTATTCTAAATTAAACGTAAAAATTGTAGCCACCCACGGCGGCATAACAGTTGGCGAAGATGGCGCCTCACATCAAGCCTTGGAAGACATTTCATACATGCGCTCAATTCCTGATATGAAAGTTATTATTCCTGCAGATTGTACAGAAGTAAAACAAGTAATTAAATATGCAGCTGAAACATCAGGTCCAATGTATATAAGAGTTCCAAGGACCAATTTAAAAACCATTTTTGACCCTGAAGAATATAAATTTAATCCTATTGCAGGTCTTAAACTAAGGGACGGAAAAGATATAACAATTGTTTCCAATGGCGAAACCTTAATTGAAGTTTTAAATACAGCAGAAAAACTCCACGAAGTAGGAATTGAAGCTGATGTATTACACTATCCTGTTGTTAAACCTTTCCACCACCTGGCACTTAAAGAAAGCGCCGCAAAAACAAGAAAAGTTGTTGTTGTTGAAAACCACAGCATAATTGGCGGTCTTGGCTCGGCAGTATGCGAATCATTATGCCAGCATATGCCGACAAAAGTATACAGAATAGGAACAGAAGACACCTTTGGTCAATCAGGCGAACAAAGACAATTAATGGAATTTTACGGCTTAACAAGCACAAAAATTTACGAGAAAATAATTAAATTCATGGATGTAAGATGATAGTTATTAGAGATGTAGTTAAACAATATAAAAATAAATATGCCCTAAGGGGGATTAATTTACACATTCAACCCGGTGAATTTGTTTTTTTGGTAGGTTCATCAGGAGCAGGCAAATCAACCTTAATGAAAATGTTGTATCTTGAAGAACGACCGACAAGAGGTAATGTTTATGTTGCAGGAATAGACATAGGAAATCTTGCACCAAACAAAATTCCGAGCTTGAGAAGATGTATGGGCATAGTATTTCAAGACTATAAACTACTTCAAAACCACACAGTTTACGATAATATTGCCTATGTTATAAGAACAATGGGTATTTCATCTCGTGAAATTGAATCAAGAGTAATGGGAGCCTTAAAGGTTGTAGGGTTAGAAGATAAATATCGCTCAAAACCCTGTGAACTATCAGGCGGAGAACAGCAAAGAGTTTCAATTGCAAGGGCAATTGTAAACGGACCTCCGTTATTGATTGCAGACGAACCGACAGGAAATTTGGATCCAAAAAACTCTCTTGAAGTTATGCAAATTCTTGAACAGGTTAATCAAAGAGGAATTACAATTTTAGTTTCTACACATGACCAAGCAATGGTTAACTACTTCAGAAAAAGAGTTATAACTCTTGATCATGGGCAAATAATTAGAGATATTCAAGCAGGAACGTATGACTAGAAAAGTTAGAAATCAAAATCTTAAACAAAAAGTTAAATCTCACATTCCAAAAGATTGGATGAGCGAGATTAGAATTACATACAGAATTATAATGGAAACATTTAAAGGTATAGCTCAAACAGGGCTTGTTAATATCGCAATTATAACCACAATTGCCGCAATATTAACAATTTTTGGCTCAATATTCAGAGTTACATTAGCAGTTAATTCTTTTGTAAATTCCATGGGTTCAGCGCTTGAAGTAAGTGCATATTTATCTCCTGAAGCTAATATCAATCAAACCATTGCAAAAGTCAGAGAATTAAATCATGTTAAAAAAGTTTCATACATATCAAAAGATACATCTTGGGCAGAATTAAAAAAGGAAATCGATGTTCCTGATATTAATAATCCACTGCCCGACACATTACATGTAAAGCTTGATGATACAAAAAATATTAACTCCGTTATGAATGATTTAAAGAAAATAGACGGAATTAACGATACAAGCTATGCAAAAGATTTAGTACAAAAATTTGAAATGATTAATGCAATCATAAATACTGCAACGCTTGTCTTTGTAGTAATAGTCTGCATGCTAACCATAGCAATAATTAACAACACAATCGAGTTAGTAATTCAATCAAGAAAAGAAGAAATAGAAATCATGCGCTTGATGGGCGTATCTAATTGGTATATCAAAACACCCTTAATTTTGCAGGGGGCAATTTACGGCTTTCTGGGAGCGTTAGTCGCAATAATTCCGGTTGATATCGTGCAAAAATATATCATAAAAATGCATGAATTTTTTATGATTTCGATTGACCCAATGGCACAATTTACCGTACTATTTAGTGTATTAACTCTTGGAGTCGCATTTAGTTCAATAGGAAGTTTCCTAAGCATAAAAAAACACTTACAGGTATAAAAAATCATGATGAACAATAACCCTAATAAACTTGACCCGCAACAATTGGCTGCAGAATTTAAAGAAATTCCTCCAATGCCTAATGTTATGATTAAGGCACTTAACATAATCAAGAACCCTACAACAGGAATAGCAGAGCTTGCAAAAATTATGCAAGTTGACCAAGCTATCTCAACCAAAACCTTGAGCCTTGTTAACTCAGCTTTTTATGGCTTTAGACAACAAATTACATCAATTAATAAAGCTTTGGTTGTTTTAGGTATGATGAAAGCTAAAAACATTATCATGAGCTTAGCTCTAAAACAAATGATGACAGCCCAAGGCAGCCGCGAATTGTGGGAACATTCAATTAAATGTGCTGTTGCAGCAGAAATCTTAGCAAAAGAATATAAAGTAATTAATCCCGATGACGCTTTTGTTATTGCGTTTTTACACGACATTGGAAAAATGCTTTTAAATTCAAAAAACCCTCTTAAATATTCAAAAGTAAGATATTTGGCTTCCCAAGGGAATGTTAACTTAGTTGAAATTGAGGATATGCAATTTGGTACAAACCATTGTGTTTTAGGAGCCTTAATATCTAAAAAATGGCAATTACCCGTTATTTTGACAAACTGTATCAGATATCACCATGATCCGCTGCAAAGCTCGCTTCCAACAGTTTGCGGAATAATATATTGTGCTGACAGATTGGTTCAAAACAACATGCCGACACCTCTTTTGGACCCTAAAATTATGAGCAAAATGGACTTTACAATCAATGACCCTGTTGCTCTAAGAGAAACAATTTTAGCAAAAGCTACAATATTCCTAAAAGAAATGTCAACTCCTAATTAAACATTTTCATTGATAAAATTCTTAATTTCATCAATATAGTCTGTTTTATCAGACTCAATATAAAATCTAAGGAGCGGTTCAGTACCGCTTTTTCTAATTAATAAAGATGTCAATCCGTCATTTAAGAATAATTTTATACCGTCAAGTTCCAAAATTTCTTTTGTTTTAAGCGAAGAAATTTTATCAAGCTTTTTGAATTTTTCTTGAATTTTAAGAACCTTCTCGTCATCATTTAATCTTATGTCAACCCTATCTGTATAAAAAGTTGACCCGATAAACTCGTTTATTTCATCTGTCAATTGGTTCAATGTTTTATTTTCTCTTGCTAACATCTCAATAATTAACAAATTAGCAAATAATCCGTCTTTTTCGGGAATATGTTCACCAATAGACAATCCGCCGGAATCTTCGCCTGCTAAAATTGTTTCATTATTCCTCATTTTCTCTGAAAGCCATTTAAAACCAACAGGGGTAGTTATTGTCTTGATACTTAATTTTTTTGCCACAACCTCAACAGCATTAGACACGCCGACCGTTTTAATCATTGCGCCTTTTTTACCGATTGAAACAAGATATTTTAAAAGCATAGCAAGAATTATATTCGGACTTATATAATTACCCTTTTCGTCAATTACGCCGTATCTGTCAGCGTCACCGTCGTTTGCAACCGTAATATAACCTTCCTTTTTATGTTTCATGAACTTTTCTTTAGGCTCAGGCAATCCGCCGCCAAAATCTGAAGAATGAAACAAATTATAACTGTCATATTCAATATTGTGCCTATCTAAAATCTTATCAAAATAACCGACTGAAGCGCTATAAAGCCCGTCATATATAATTTTAGGCTGGTTTTTCCTGATAATATCAAAATCAATGATTTTCTCTAAGTGTTTAAAATAATCATCTTCTAAATCTTTTTCAATAATTTCACCATTAGGCTTTAAGGTAGTTTCTATATCCAAATATTTTAAAATTTCATCTGTAATTTCTTTTGTAGCTGGTCCTGCATAATCAGGAATAAATTTAATTCCCTGATATTCTTTTGGATTATGAGAAGCCGTAAACATTATTGCACCGATAGAATCCGGAAAATATTTGGCACAATATGCCACAATCGGCGTTGGAACAACTTTTTTAGATAAAACAACCTTAAATCCATAGTTTTTCAACAATTCAGCACTAAATTGGGCAAAATCCCTCGCCATAAATCGAGGATCATAGCCGATAATTACTGTATTTTTTTTGGAATTTAAACTCCTTAAATATAAATTTATAGCGTTAATTATTCTCTCAACCGTTTCAAAAGTGAAATCTTTTGCAATTATTCCTCTAAAGCCGTCTGTTCCGAATTTTATAGTCGTTTTTTTCATAATCTCTCCTATTTTTTAATTATAGCCCAAAATCAAAACTTTTTGTTTTAAAATTATTTTTGTAATACAATTAACTTATTATGATGAAAGTTTATTTAGGAATAGATGTAGGCTCCGTTACTACAAAAATCGCTTTGGTTGATGAAAACGGAAAACACGTAGATAGTTTTATGACACGCACTGCAGGTCAGCCTGTTATAGCTGTTCAAAAGTGTCTTGATAATTTATTATCGCAAGCACAAGGCAGAGAATACGACATTTGCGCAGTCGGAACAACAGGCTCAGGAAGAAATCTCGCCGGTGCTTTGGTTGGTGCTGATGTAATTAAAAACGAAATCACAGCCCATGCGGTTGCAGCAAGCGCTGCCATACCCAATGTTCAAACAATTCTTGAAATTGGCGGACAAGATTCAAAAATAATTATTTTAAGGGACGGCATTGTAACCGATTTTGCAATGAACACCGTTTGTGCAGCCGGCACAGGAAGCTTTTTAGACCACCAAGCGCAAAGATTAAATGTTGATATTAAAGATTTTGGCGATATTGCGCTTCAATCGAAGTCACCGGCCAGAATTGCAGGAAGATGCGGGGTTTTCGCTGAATCCGATTTAATTCATAAACAACAATTGGGTTATGCTGTTGAAGATTTACTGTATGGTTTGTGTCAGGCTTTAGTTAGAAATTACATCTCTAACTTAGCCCTAGGAAAAGATTTATTACCTTGTATTTCCTTCCAAGGCGGCGTTGCAACAAACAAAGGCATGGTAAAAGCTTTTGAAGAAGCGTTAGGTCATGAAATAATTGTACCCGAACATCATCAAACCATGGGTGCAATCGGAGCTGCAATGCTTGCAATGGAACATCATCAATTTACAAATCAAAAAACCAAATTTAAAGGTTGGAAAATCAAAGACCTTGAATTCCATTCCATAACCTGCACTTGCACAGGCTGTTCAAATAACTGCGAAGTTATAACTATCTTAGAAGGTAAAGAACAACAAAATAGAGAAGAAATCAAAAAGATTTCAGATATTAAAGGAAATATTATTGCTCGCTGGGGCGGAACTTGCGGAAGATGGGATATCGGCTAATCAAGCCCTGAAATTACATTGAAGCTTCTCTCCAAAGATTTTTAAACATTCTAAAACATCTTGAGCAGGTAATTTTATGTTCTCCAAGGTTACTAAAGTCCTCTGTATAAATAAAGGGCTTTCCTTCTTCAAACAAAATTCCTTTTGCATATTTTTTAACCGTATCTTTTAAGGTAACAATATTTCTTGCACAAAAAGACGGCTTATCATCTTTAAAAATCATAACTTTATCCCAACTATAACTGCCGTCTTGCATTAATTTGCAATTTTTTTCATAAGAAGTTAAAGAACCGTTTGCAAATGAAAAAATCTCATCAAGTTTATCTGAGCCATTTCCGGCAGCCTTGCTTACTTTATGAACTTTTACATTCTTGCCGTCAAAAATTGTTCTTCTTATAAGATTACCTTCATTTGAAAATTCTTCCATTATACACTTTTTACCAAGACGCAATATATTTCTTACCGGCTTATCGTCTTTCATTACGACATCAACAACTGCCGTCTTTGGAAGTTTAGATAAATCATCTTTTGATAAATTAGAAACATCGGTATAAATCTTTTTAGAGCTTTGTAAAATTTCATTTGCTTCTTTTTGAAAATCACTGACTAAAAATTTTATTGTTTCACTTAATGTGCTTATTTTTCTTAAATTTAATACTGCAAAAGTTCCCACGCCCAATAGCGTCAATGCAGCCAAACCACCTGTAACAATATTTATATTCTCTTTTGGTTTAATTTCGTCCTTAGAGGCTGAATTTTGCTTAGGGTCTATTTTTGGGACATTTACTTTAGAATTATAATTTACATTTTTAAATTTAGAAAAAACATCCACCTGTGAAACAGTCATAAGCTTCTTTCAAATTTATACATCTATACTTGTAAAACAAGTAAATACAAAAAATTGCCACAAAAATTTTATTTAAATTAAAACACCTTGTTTATTCAAGGTGTTTTAATAATTTGTTTATTTTATTTTCCACTGGGAGCCAAAATCATTACAACATTTCTGCCTTCAATTTGAGGTTTCTTTTCAATCATAACGGCTTCTTGTTCAAATTCTGCTTGAAATTTATTAATTAAATCCATAGCAAGGTGTGAATGTTGCATTTCGCGACCCCTAAGCATAACAACAACTTTTACTTTATTACCTGAAGCTAAAAACTTTTTGGCTGCTTTAAGACGAACTTCATAATCATGGATATCAATCTTATAGCGCATTTTAACTTCTTTAATATCAACTGTGTGTTGTTTTTTCTTGGCTTCTTTGGCTCTTTTTTCCGTTTCGTATTTATATTTGCCCCAATCTAAGATTTTTGCAACCGGCGGGGCTTGATTAGCAGATACTACAACTAAATCTAAATCCTTTTCTTTTGCCATTTGAAGGGCTTTTGATGTTGGAACTGTGCCATGGTTAACGCCTTCATCATCTATCAATCTAACTTCTCTGGCTCTAATTTTTTCGTTTAATAACTCATTTTGAGCTTTGTAATCATTTTTACTAATAATTTTATCTCCTATTATCTGCCACTTTCTATTTATACCATGGTAAATTTTTTTTGTAAAAACAAATTACACCATATCTATTAATATAATAATTCACAAAATAACTATTTTTCAAACAATTTATGAATTTCATCAGGTTTAAAAATGCCATATTCTGTTATTATACCTGTAATTAATTCAGCAGGAGTTACATCAAAACCGGGGTTTATAACATTGACTTTATCTGTACAAATCGGTTTATCATTTATTATTGTAACTTCTTCTTTATTTCTTAATTCAATTACAATTTCATCCCCTGTTTTAATATTAGGGTCAATTGTCGATTTTGGCGCTGCAATATAAAAAGGAATATTATGATATTTTGCAGCTATTGCAAGCATATAAGTACCTATTTTATTGGCACTGTCACCATTTAGAGCAATTCTATCAGCGCCAACTATCACAACATCAATCATACCTTTATTCATAAAATATGCACTCATGCCGTCAGTAATCAATGTTGTATCTATTCCGTCCCTTGTTAATTCATACGTGGTTAATCTTGCGCCTTGACCTCTAGGGCGAGTTTCATCTGCAAAAACTTTAATTGTTTTATCTTTTTCAAAAGCACTGCGAACTACTCCCAATGCCGTTCCATAGCCGACTGTAGCTAATGCTCCTGCGTTACAATGAGTTTGAATGGTTGCTCCTTTTGGAACAATTGATGCACCGTATTCACCAATTTTCTTATTAATCTCTATATCTTCATCTTCCAATTTTATGGCATTTTCAATTAATAATTTAATAATTTCATCATTTGATTTATCTTTGTTTTTTTCAACAACCTCAAGCTGTTTTTGAATTGCCCAATGAAGATTAACGGCTGTCGGGCGGGATGAATTTACATAATCTGCTTGTTTTTTAACATCAGAACAAAAATCAGTACTTTCCTTATTTTCTATTGCAGCTAACACAACTCCATGAGCCCCTGCTATTCCGATTGCCGGCGCTCCTCTTACAATCATTGTTTTAATGGCGTCATACATATCTTTTGTTGTTTTGATATCAACTTTTTTATATTCATAAGGAATAATTGTCTGGTCAATCATTCTTGAAAAACCTTCTGTTTCTCCTTGTTTAATCCATTCTATTGTTTTTTCAATTTTTGTCATTTTATCCTCAATCTTCAATTTTAATGTCTAGCGGTGCGTCTGAATTTTTTGGCAATTGTACAAATTTATTTAATACAAAAGCAATACCCATGCCAGTTGCACTATTTGTCATAGCAAAAATAATTGCAACCATAAAAATTATAATAAAAAATAGCCATAGTGCGTCTTGTATGGCATATGGAATAGCATAAGAATAATAACTTTTAAAAATTAATTTTAAAATGCAAACCATAGGAGAAAATGAAGCAAAAAAACCAATTGTAGCGCAAAAACCAATCAATCCGCCCAAAATTGCTCCTTGCTGATTATCAATTATTCCTAAATGTTTTTCATTTTTTTTCATATAAAGAACAACAATAATTGATGAGAGAAATGAAAGAGTAAAAAGACTAAAACCGATTATAGAAGGGATTAAAGACACCAATCCTAAAACCGCTCCCAATATAAGGGAAAAAATCGCTGCCCTTTTTGCAACTATTTCATTCATTTTATTTCCTCCTTAAACCTGCAATTTTGCGCATGACAAATTGCAAGCGCCACAGAATCTATTGTATCATCTAATTTTATATTTTTATCTAAATCTATATAATTTTTTACCATTATCTTAACTTCTGTTTTATCAGCCCTGCCATGGCCTGTTATTGTTTGCTTTACAACCAAAGGAGTATATTCAAAAATCGGCACATTATTTTCTTCTAAAGCTAGTAAAATCACACCCCTTGCTTGCGCAACAGGGATAATTGTCTTTTGATTTTTGAAAAAGAACAATTGTTCAATTGAAGCACAATCAGGCTTATATTTTTGAATTAAAAAATCAATATCGTTTTTTAATTCCAATAATCTTTTTGGATGCGGGGCAGTTTTATCTGTTTGAATTGAACCGCTTGTAATTAAATTAAAGCTTTCATTTTTCAAATTATTTTCATATTCAACTAAGCTATATCCTGTAATCCCAATCCCGGGGTCAATACCAAAAATCAACATATTATAATTTAATAATATGTTGATTTTAAAGTCAAAAATTTAATTTTATTTAATTATTTTTTATTTGTCGCAAGCTCTGAATCAAGCCTTAAAAATACAGGGAAAATTTCTTCTTTTGAAATCAATTTTCCTTCTTTTATATTGCTTAATTTAATATTATCAAGTTTAGTATTAATATCATATTTTAATTGTTTTGCCATATTTTTAGCTATAGTCGGGCAATAAGGATAAATTAAACTTACAACTATACACATACATTCTAATACCGTATATAAAACTTGACCACATTCAGTCATTTTTTCTTCTTTAGCTAAAGTCCAAGGAGCATTATCTGTTACATATTTATTTAATATATCTACAAGTTCAACTATTTTTTGGGCAGCTTCAGCAACTTCATAATAATCAAAATGATGTTTTACTTCTTCTATTGTTCTTTTTGCCTTATCAAACAACTCATTTTCTTTAATGAACTCAGCTTTAATTTCGCCGTCAAAATATTTAACAAGCATTGAGAGAGTTCGATTTAAAAGGTTGCCCATAGAATTTGCTAAATGTGCATTTACTTTTTCTTTGAAATCATCGTCTGAATAGTTTCCGTCTTTGCCGCATGGTGCTGATGTTGCCATATAATAGCGAAACGCATCAGGTTCAGTCATATTAAATGATTCCATAACGCTTTTTGGAGAAACCGCATTTCCCAATGATTTAGACATTTTTGTTTCGTCAATTGTAATCCAGCCATGGGCTAAAATATGCTTAGGTAAAGGTAAATCCAAAGCCATTAACAAGGCAAGCCAATAAATACTGTGGAATTTTAAAATATCTTTTCCGATAACTTGAACATCGGCAGGCCAATATTTTTTAAATTTTTCTGAAGGATTTTCTGTGTCATAACCAAGAGCTGTTATATAGTTTGACAAAGCGTCAATCCACACATAAATAACTTGACTCTCATCATCCAATACATCAATTCCCCAGTTAACATTTGTTTTAGCCCTTGATACAGAAATATCTTCGATATTTTCCAACTGATTTAAAACTTCATTTGCTCTAAAAGAAGGAACGATAAAATCAGGGTTTTCTTTAATGTGTTTAATTATTTTGTCTTTATATTTAGTCAACTTAAAGAAATAATTTTCTTCAGACACAACTTCTGGTTTTTTCTTGTGATTTGGGCAGCAGCCGTCTTCATCCAAATCCTTTTCAGATAAAAACGCTTCACAACCTGAGCAATACAATCCTGTATAAGAATTTTTATAGATATCGCCTTTTTCAAGTAATTTTTTAAATATCTTTTGCACTGCTTTAGTGTGTTGTTCATCTGTTGTTCTAATAAATTGAGAATAATTAATATCTAACAATTTCCAAGCGTCAATGAACTTTTGAGCGTTCATATCGCAAAATTCTTTAGGAGATATTCCAATTTCAGCAGATGTTTTTTGAATTTTAATGCCATGTTCATCTGTTCCTGTTAACATATAGGCGTTATCTGTTCTTTGAGAAAAATGTCTATATATAACATCGGTTAAAATTTTCTCATAAGCATGCCCGATATGGGGAGCGCCGTTTACATAATCGATTGCTGTTGTTGTATAAAATTTATCCATTTATTTACTTCCAATTCTTTTATTTTACAGAAAAATTGTAGCATAAAATCCGGTGCATACAAAACAAAACTATTCTTTTTGACCTGCTCTTGCTCCGCAATAAGCATAAATAAAAGGTAAAATCTTATTTACGGGCACATAATCCAGAATTTTCTTAAAGCCTAAAGAAATTGTCATAATGATATCATCGAAATTTGCAATTGAATCTTTTATTGTATATTTTCTCTTTGGTTCATCATCATCTTTAAAAGCATTGTTTATGTTTGCTGCAGTCATTGCACCGCCTACCATGCCGATTATCGAGCCAATAATTTTCATAGGGGTGTTATTCAACTGCTTAACTCTTTCACAGATTTCCAAAGCAGAACTTACCATAAGCATAGGAATTGTAGTATTCATCATCTGAAAAGCAGCTTCGCGCCATTTTCTTTCTTTAGATTCTCTTGTTGCACCGACTGAACCTGCCAAAACACCACCAACATTTGCAGCTCCAGCAACAGCAAGCATTCTTGCAACTTCGTCAAGTGTTGTTTCCTTTTTAGGAAATCTTGAACATAAAGCCAAAGCGCAAGCAACACCTGCCGCAGAGCCAACAATAGCTTTGTAATTTCTGCTTTTGGCAGACGAATTATTATTCGATAAATCCTCAGCATTTTTTTTGTAATGGCTGTAAGATTTAAAGTTAGGATATATTTTATTCTCTACTAACATAGTGTTTATTACTTCGCCATTTAATATAAAAGCAGAAAATAACTTTTTTTGCCAGTTTTATTTTTTAAAACTTAAAGAACTTTTTCAAATTGATCTTTTGCAACACCGCACAAAGGACAAACCCAATCTTCATTTAAATCTTCAAATTTAACATTGTCGTTTTCTTCTGGATTATAGATATAACCGCAAACTGTGCATAAATATTTATCCATATCTTTTCCTTTCATTTTTATTTATTCTAATACGACATATAAATTATAATATCGCCCTTTTTGGTTAAGGCAGATATTTAATTTAACTTTACAATTATTAACAATTAAAAACAAAAAAGCAATAAAAACTTTAAAAATTACTTTAAATAAAATATAAGATAGATTTTAGCATACTAGAGGAGCACACACTTATGGTTTCGGGAATTGGAATGACCACGACAAAGTGGGAACAATTACAAACAGAGTATTTAAATCAAAATTCACCTGTTAGAAGAAATTATTCAAACTATACAGCAGGATTAACAAACTCAACAGATAATCAAACAGACACTTTTGTAAGTTCAAAAGGTAATACCTGTACAGACGGCGCTGATGACGGTAAAATCGGATTATTCTCCGCGGTCGGAAATATTGTGGAAGGCGCAGGAAAAAGCGTTGTAAATGCAGTTAAAGGCGCATTTACGGATTCAAACGGAAATTTCTCGATAACTAAAACCTTAACTACTGTCGGAATGAGCGCGCTTTGTATTGCAGTTCCCGCAGTAGGAGTAGCACTTGCAGGTGTCGGACTCGCAACAGGCGGAACTAAGTTCGTAACAGGTGTTGCAACCGCACTAAATGCCGAAACAGACGCTGAGGCAAAAGACGCTTGGGAACAAGTAGGAGAAGGCGCACTAACAGTTGGCTTATCTGCAACAGGTGCAAAAGCATCAATGAAAGCAGTGCAAAATTCTTCTTCAGTCGGAGCATTAACTTCATTTAAGCAAGGCTCAAGCTTTACCCAAAATCCATTGGGCTATGTAAAAGCGCTGGGTCAAGACATGTTATCTTCAACCAAAAACAGTATCGGTAAAATAAAATCAGATGCAACCACGCTATACGAAGGGGCGCGATTATATAAAATGAGAAAATCCGTTGCAAACCAAAAAGGCGCTCTCACGGCCGAAGAGTTATCGCAACAAAATAAACTTGATGCACTTGAAGCATTTTCACCCGATAAAGTAAAAACAGTTGCCGATAATATGGCTAATTTAAAATCAAACATCAAAAATACCGCTACACAATTTGGTACACATGTTAAAAGCGCGATAAATCCAAGTAATATTAGGGCAAATATTACAAATTTACTGCAAAAGAAAGGCGGACAAGGACTCCTAACAACACTAAAAACAAACATCAAAAATAACGGTTCAATTGTACAAAATGTTCTTTCAAAACTTTCTTCAACCCAAAAAACAATATACTCTGCCCTAACTAAAGAAGGTGCAAGCTATAATACGCTCGTTCAAAAATACGGATATGACAACGTAATCGGAGTATTAGAGGTCCTTGGAAGTTACAGATTACTGGATGAAAATATATAAACATAAATACAACTACAACAACAAAACAACACATAAGGGCGGTTAATTAAATCGCCCTTATTCTATTTTTCTTTTAAAGCTAAACCTTGCAATCATAAGCGAAAATATCGCAATTAAAATCAAAGGAATTAAATTTAAAAACACAGTCCCTATATCCATATTTTTAAAATAAACCCCCTTAATTATAAGCATATAATATCTTATGGGGTTAAATGCACTTATATATTGAAAAAATAAAGGCATATCTTCAACAGGGGAAACAAACCCTGATAATAATACAGCAGGCATTTGAAAAGCGAAAACACCTAAAATTGCCTGTTGCTGGGTATAAGCTAAAGATGAGATAAATAACCCCACGCCGATTATAGAAAATAAAGAAATAAATGTTGCAAAAAAATAAAGAATAATCGAACCCATAAAGGGAACCTTAAATAAAAACGCTACAATTAAAGTTATTATAATTGATGAAATAAATGCAGTAATTAAAGGGGGCACTGTTTTTGAAAACAAAATCTCATCATAAGATAAAGGACTAACCAATAATTGATTAAAAGTTCCCAATTCTCTTTCTCTAGCTATTGATAACGCTGATAATAATAAACTCAAAACCAAAGACAACATTACAATCATGCTGACTGTTAAAAACCATTTATATTCAATATTTGGGTTAAACCAATTTCTAATAACTACATTAATTGAAGGTGATGTTATATTAAATTTTTTTTCAAGCTCCGAATTATATTCTGAAATAATTGAATTTGCATATCCTGAAGCTAAACTGGCCGAATTTGTCTGTCTGCCGTCTGCTATAACTAATACATCAGTTGAAGATTGTTTATTGATTGCTTTTGCAAAATCGTTTTGAATAATTATCCCTAATTGAGATTTTTTTAGGTCAATATCTTCTCTAAATTCCTTTGTGGTTTTTGGAAAATATATTTTTCTAAACCATTTTGAAGCACTAAATCTTGAAATCAACTCTCTTGAATAATATGTATTAGAATAATCCATAACGGATATATCTATATTTCTAACTTCAAGAGTAATAGCTTGAGCAAATACAAAAAGCTGTAATATCGGAGGGAAAATAATTAAAGCTCTATTTTTCGGATCTTTAAAAATAGCCAAAAACTCTTTTTTAATTAACGCTTTTACTCTGATTAATCTTCCTTGCATTTTTCAAGCCTCAAATTAATATTTCGATAAACCAAAAAGAAAAGTAAAATCCCTAAAATTCCGAGAAAAATTGAATTTATAATTACAATTTTCCATATTGTTCCTGCCATAAACTCGCTTTGAATAAATATAATAAAATACCTTGGAGGTAATATTGCAGTTAAATATTGAAAAAACTTGGGCATGGATGAAATAGGGTAAATCAGCCCTGATAACATTAAAGCGGGCAACAAGCCAAAAGACAACGCCATTTGAGAAGAAGAAAACTGCTCTTTATAAGATGAACTTATGGTTAAGCCTACCCCAAGACAACAAAACAAATACAATCCACCCACCAAAATTAAAACAAAAATATTGCCCCTAAAAGGAATTTGAAAAATAACAGTACACAAGAAAATATTAAAAACAAAAGACAACATCCCTAATATAAAATAAGGAACATATTTTCCAATAACAAAATTCATCCTTGTTATTCTCGTGGCATAAAGGCTTTCAATCGTCCCTCTTTCCCATTCTCTTGAAATTACAAGCGCAGTTAACAGCATGCCGATTAAATTCATAGTAATTGCCAATGACCCCGGCAAAATAAAAAAGTGAGAATTAATATCTTGGTTATACCAAAAACGAATATCGGAATTTATCAAAGGCTTTCTTGTATTAAATTTAAAATCAGAATTTTGACTTAACCACAAATTCAAAACAGACATACAATAACTCTGCACAAAATTAGCCAAATTCGCTTCAGACCCGTCTGTAATAACTAAAACATCTGCTTTTTTACTGTTAATTAAATTTTTTGTAAAATCATTAGGCAAAATTATTGCCCCTTTTAGGCGTGAATTTTGAATTTCTTTATACATCTCATCCTTTGAATAAAAATATCTTGTTTTAATGTAATCGCTATGATTAAACGAATTAACAAGAGTTGATATTTTAGGATTGATATCATCATTTTTAATTCCTAAAGTAATTTTTACCGTATCAAGATTAACTCCATAACGATATAAAAATAAAATCATTAAAGGCAAGACAAAGGCGATTAATATACTCGAAAAATCCCTTATGATTTGATAAAATTCTTTTTTAATTAAAGCAAAATAAATATTCATTTTTTTGCCTCCCTTATAACCTTAATAAAAGCGTCTTGCATATCTTTTGCGTTTGCTTTTACAATTATATTTGAAGGAGTATCGAGCGCTATAATTTCACCGTTATAAAATAAGCTGATATTATCACAAAACCTTGCTTCATCCATAAAATGAGTTGTAACTAAAACGCTTACTCCTATTCTTGATAACGCTTTAATATGAGTCCAGAATTCCCTTCTTGAAATAGCATCTACCCCTGATGTTGGTTCATCTAAAAATAATACAGGAGGCTCATGGATTATAGCACACCCTAAAGAAAGCCTTTGTTTAAAGCCTAAAGGCAAAAATTCCGTTATAGTATTTTTATATTTTTCAAGATTAAATATCTCTAAAATCATCGATATTCTTTTTTTTCTTTCTTTTCTGTTTAACCCGTAGGCTCCGGAGAAAAAATCCAAGTTATCCATAACAGATAATCTTGAATACAAGGAAAACTTTTGAGCCATATAACCAAGGTAACTTCTTGCTTTTGTTGGTTCTTTTTCAACATCAACCCCCATAATATAGCCCTTGCCGCCTGTTGGCTTAATTAGAGCACACATCATTTTAAAAGTTGTGGATTTTCCTGCTCCGTTAGGGCCCAAAAGCCCAAAAATCTCACCCTTTTTTATACAAAATGTGTTATTTTTTACCGCCCAAAAATCGCCATATCTTTTAGATAAATTATCCGCAACAACAATACATTCTTGATTATGCTCTGTAATATGGTAGTTTTTAGCTATTATTGACGGTTTTTCAATATAACCCCCCATAAGCTCTATTACTTTTTTTTCAAATTGTTCTATGTTTTCTCCAAGAGTCTTTGTATTACCCTGAAAAATAACTTTTCCTTTATCTAAAATAATCGATAAATCAAAATTATAAGATTCATCCAAATATGAACTTGACCAGATAACCGTTGTATTTTTGTTAATCATTTTTTTAACAAGCTCCAAAAGTTCAATTCGAGATAACGGATCAACTCCGACAGAAGGCTCATCTAAAATTAACAACTTAGGCTCGCCCAATAAACAACAAGCAAGCGCAAGCTTCTGTTTCATTCCGCCTGACAAATCTCTTGCAAGACGCTTTTTAAAAGGTTCAAGAGTAGTAAATTTCAAAAGTTCATCAAAATTACTTTGAGATTTTTTTAATTGAGCATATAATTGAAGATTTTCTATTACGGTCAAATCCTCATACAGACCAAATTTTTGAGGCATATAACCATATAAGGATACAAGCTTATCTTTTTCTTTTTGGGGATTAAAGCCAAGAGTAGTAATTTTACCGCTATCAGAACACAATAACCCTGCAATAAGCCTTAAAAGAGTGGTCTTGCCTGAACCATCCGCTCCTAAGATTGCTATAATTCTGCCTTCTTCAAGATTTAAACTGATATTATCAAGTGCTTTACTATCTTTTGAAAAAGTTTTTACTAAATTTCTTATCTCGACACTATTCAAAACTTAAGCCTCGTAAATCGGTATTTCAATAGTTACAGGCATGCCTTGGCGCAAATATTCATCAACTTCATCAATATAGACTCTAATTCGATACATTAAATCCACTCTTAAATCTTGTGTTTGGACTGTTTTTGGGGTAAATTCAGCAACAGGAGAAATATAGCCGATATAGCCTTCATATTTTTTCTTTTGCTTAGTTTTAGGATCAATGGTATCTGTATAAACATAAGCTTTATTTCCATATTTTATATTGCCTAAATCAGTTTCTTTAATATATGTTCTAACCCATATCGGCTTATTTAAGCTCATAACATAAACTATTTGATTAGCATTAACTCTGGCACCTTTTTCCTGCGCTCTTGTAGTTATTATGCCGTCTTGCAGGGCATAGAGTTTTGTATAATAAAGCTGATTTTTTTGATATTCCAAATTAGCATTACTTAACCCGTATTTAGCTTTTGAAATATCTTTGTTATTAAAAAGGGTTGTGCAATCTTGTTTTGACAGCGTTCCATCGAAACATAAAGGATGATTTCTTTGATATTTTGAGTTATCTTCGAGCATTTGAGAATAGGAAGATTTTTTTTCAAAATATGCTTTTTTATAATTTGCCTTATAATCCCTATCATCAATAGTGGCTAATAAATCGCCTTTTTTAACATAATCCCCTTCTTCAAAAAAAACATTGTTAATTATCCCTGCCACCTGAAAAGACATGTCAACTTGTCTTATTTCAATGTTGCCGTAAGTTTTAATGGATGAAATCGGTTTTTTATAAAAAAAGAAAAACAATACAACTGCTAAAACCAAAATCAAAACTATGCCAATTATAATTAACAACTTTTTTTTCATAATTCACCGCCAACTGCCTTATATAATGTGAAATAATCAATCAAACGAGTAGCTTTTGCACTTGCTTGCAACTGTTCTTTTTGTAAAAGCGAAGCTTTATCGTTTAAAAAATCAATTTTTGAAATTGTACCTCTTTTGTATTTTTTTTCTGATGAGTTAAAATTCTTCTTTTCGAGCTCAACTTTATATCTTGAAGTTTCTTCAGCATTTTTATCCTGCTTAATCAAATTCAATGCGTCATTTATTTCTTTAATAGCATTTAAGTCAGCCTGTTTATAATTTTCGACAAGCTCATAATATCTTGCTTTCTTGATTTTTAAATTTGCAATTTTTTCTCCGCCTTTAAAAATATCCTGCGTTGCACCCGCTAAAAGATACGCAAAAGAAGAATTCCAAGAAAAGAAATTCCCGCCCCCTGCTGTATCAAAAGCAAGAAAACCCGTTATATTAAAACTTGGAAAAAATTCTTTTTTAGCAACAGTAACATCAATTTTTGCGCTTTTTAACCTGTTTTCAATTTCAATTAAATCGGGTCTTGAATAGATTAAATCAGAACTTATTATTTCAGGAATTGAATCAATATATTCAAATTTTTCCAGTTTTCCTCTTTTGATATCTTTGTAATTATTTGCGCTTTGACCGATTAAACTGGAAAAATTATATAATGCCGTATTTTGTTTTTTAACTAAATTATCATAAATTATTTTTTGATTTTCATAATCTTCTTTTGATGAATTTAAACCAAAAATATCCAAAACTCCGTATCGAAATTTATAATCATTAGAAATAGAATTAAATCTTTTATTTTTAATTACCTCAATTTGTTTTTCTATTAAATAATCAAGTAATAAAATATTTACATATGTACTTGCAACATCGGTTAATAATGAAATATAAGTTGCTTTTTGGTTTGCAATTTGTGCTTTGTAGAGTTTTTCTTTTGAACGGGTTTTATCTCTGTTCTTTAAAAGAAAATCAGCCTCATAGCTTGCCCTTAAAGGTAAAATAAAAGAATTTTTATCAATTAAAATATTTACGTCATTTTTTGGAAAATGCGCACCAAGATAATTTCCGGAAACAGAAGCAGAGGGGAGCTCTTTTGCCAATTGAGAATTTATCTCATATCTGTATTGTTCAAGCCTTTTATTTGCAGCTTTCAGGTCATGGTTGTTAACAAGCGCTTCTTTTATATATTCATCTAAATGATTATCATTAAATCGAGAGAAAAAATCTACCTTTGGAAATTGAGCCGACGCAATTTCAACAAATAAAATCTGAAATATTAAAGCTAAAACTAAAATCCTCATACAAGGATTTTTTATCATTTTAATTTATTTTTAAATAGGACAGGTCAACTAGCTTAATAGATAATTTTATCTAACCGAGATATTCGCCTTTTTTAAATCTGATTTTAATTTTTCAATAGGCAAAGTATCATAATGGAATATTGAAGCTGCAAGCGCAGCATCGACTTTTGTTTTATTAAAAACATCAATAAAATGTTTTGAATTTGCTCCGGCACCGCCTGAGGCTATAACAGGAATATGAACAGCATTTGATATTAAATTATTTAATTCAATATCAAACCCTTTTTGCGTTCCATCGTAATCCA
The DNA here is from genome assembly GCA_949282195.1 of uncultured bacterium. Taxonomy (GTDB): domain Bacteria; phylum Cyanobacteriota; class Vampirovibrionia; order Gastranaerophilales; family Gastranaerophilaceae; genus RUG14156. Next base: position 135,187 of record CASDOW010000011.1, read on the forward strand.
TTGAAGTTAAAAGAATTTCCCCCGCACCCAATTCTTCAACTCTTTTTGCCCAATCAATCGCTTTTAGGCCGGTATTTACTTTTCCCGCGTTAATATAAATCCAAAAATCATTATCTTCTTTTTTAGCATCAAGTGCCGCCACAATACATTGAGAACCAAAATATTCAGCACAAGTACTAATTAAATCAGGGTTTTTAACAATAGCCGAATTAAAAGAAATCTTATCCGCACCTGCTTCTAAAATTGCTCTTATATCATCAAGTGAGCTTATTCCGCCGCCGACAGTGAAAGGAATAAAGACCTCTTTTGCAACTTTCTCAACAAGCTCAACTATTGTTTTTCTTTTTTCGTTTGTAGCTGTAATATCAAGAAAAACAAGCTCATCTGCCCCTGATTTAGAATATTTTTTAGCCAGTTCAATCGGAGAGCCCACTTCTTTTAAATTTTCAAAATTAATACCCTTAACGGTTTTGCCGTCTTTTACATCAAGACAAGGAATAATTCTTTTTGTTAAATTATTCATCTTAGCAGCCTAAGTTCATTTTTGAAAATTCAACAATTTTATTTTTACCTGATTGCTTAGCATTGTATAGTGCATGTTCTGCGTATCTGATTAATGTATTAGCATCTTCTTCCACATCTTCCATACAAGGATAGCAAGAAACACCGCCCGAGATTGTAATTTGATGACGTTCATCTTCGTTTGCAGGAATAAATTCCATTTTTTCAACATCGCTTCTGAAGCGTTCTGCAAAAATTCTTGCTTGTTGTTCTGTTGTTTCAGGTAAAATTACAATAAATTCTTCATCGCCATATCTTGTTAATACGTCTTCTTTTCTAACTAAAGCGCTTAACATTTGAGCAATTTTTTTAAGTAATATATCGCCCCAATCATAACCATACATATCATTTACAATCTTAAAGTAATCAATATCAATTAAAAGACAAGAAACAGGGGTTCCATATCTTTTAGCACGCGAGATTTCAGCGTCCAATCTATGATGCAGATATTTTCTATTGTACAGTCCTGTCAATTCATCACAAATTGCCGATTTAACAAGACTTTTCTTTGTTTCATATGTTTTTAATAATGCTTTAAGTCTGACATTTAATTCAATCCTGTTTAGAGGAGTTAGAATATAATCATAAGTTAAAGCTCTAACGGTTAAATTCTCAGGAATTTTATCAACAGGAATTAAAACTGAACATTCCAATTTTCTAACCGCGCAAAATTCTCTGATTTTATCAATATCAAAATCCAAAATTAAAACGCTCGGATTATATTGTTTATAATTTTCTAATTCGCTTAAATCAAACTCCCTGATTTGCACTTCGTCATCAACATTGATTAAATTTGAAATTTCAGACGAGCCATTTTCGCTGTATATAATTATATTCATATTGATAATACTCCTTAATACTACTTTTCAGTATATCATGTTTTGAAATATTAAAACTTTAATTCATACATATATATTATGTACTTTAATTTAATAGATACTAAACTAAAAAAGTAATGATTTTATAGGCGTAAAGTATTGTCAAGTCCAATTAAAAAATATAGTCCATATTATGAATATGAAAATTACGGCAATTACCAAGATTTTCAAAAAATACAACCAAAAAAGCGTATCTTAAAAGTTAAAAAAAGAAAAAAAGCAAAGAAAAACCTTATTGCGTCAATTTTTGCACTTTCAATACTAACTTTATACGGTTATTATATTTGCCCGTATAACTATAAACATTATTTCCGCCCATTAGTTTTAAATCATATTAAAAACAAAAACATTAAACTTGACGCAAAACCTTATGTTTTACCCACTTGGGATTATTTATATAATTCCTGTTTATTTGATGAACGTTTATTTGTCGAAAAAGCACAAAAAACAAAAGAAATGACAGAAATCAATATAAACAAAGAATTAACGGAAACAAAAACCAAACTTCTTGAATTGTTCAAAAAATACCCTCAATTAAAACCATCTGTTTTTGTTTGGGAGTATTCAACAAGTTCAGGTTTTGAAATTAATGCCGATGACGTATATCCAAGCGCAAGCATTATTAAAATACCAATTGCCTTTGAATTAATGAGATTAATTGATAAATCAAACAAAACCGATAACCCGATTGATTTATCAGACAAAAGAACATTTAGCGAACAGTTCAGAACACTAGGCTCGGGCGATTTACAGTATACAAGCGCCAATGTTGATTACAGCATTGATTATCTTGCAAACATAATGATAGCAAATTCCGATAATTCCGCTACCAATATGCTTTTATATGAAATTGGCGGTATGGAAGGCTTTAATCGCGCAATGCGCAATCTGGGTTTAAAAGTAACATCAATGGGCGGCTGGCTTCCCGATATAGAAGGCTATAACAAAACGACAGCAAGGGAAATGTCGACCATTTTATACAATATAGATAACCCCAATTATATAGATATAAAATATAAAAATGTACTTAAAGAATATCTTGGGAATACAAGAAATATTCATCTTATAAAAGAAAAATTACCCCAAAGTGCTATGGTTCTTCATAAAACAGGAGATATAGGCACAATGCTTGGCGACAGCGGCATAGTTTACACAGATAACGGTAAAAAATATATTATTACCATTCTTGTTAAACGACCGTTTAATGATTACAGTGCAAGAACACTAATCCAAGACGCATCATTATTAATATATAACGATGTAAAATCTTTATAGTTTTATCTTGACTATACAACTCCCTTATAGGATAATTAGCTTGGTTTATTGTGTGACTGGTTTAGGTAAAAGAATAGGAGTAAATTATGAGAAAAACAACACAAGCATTGTCTATTACATTAGCTTTGTTTTTGACTTGTTCTAATGTTTTAGCAAAAGATTGCGCTAAACAAGAAAAAGTTGAAATTTATGCTCATCCTTCACTTATGAATGCTGATGCCACCGAAGTAAAAGACGCAGATTACGTTTACAGAATCGGCGGAAAAGTATTAAAACAAAAAAACAGACTAGGCTTCACAAACAAAGACAATACCTATGTGAATGCATTCTCTAAAGACCTTTTAAATACCATGAGCGTTAGAAAAGGCGACAGAGATTTCAACATCAAAATGCCAATTTCAAGAGCAGAATTAGCATTTATGTTATCTCAAGGCTTAAACATGAAAAATGTTGGAGTTAACAAAAACTACACAGATATCACAAACTCATATTGGGCAAGTGAAGAAATTAAAACAGCCACAGCAGCTGACGTTATGATTGGTTACCCCGATAAAACTTTTAAACCCGACCAAGCCATCACAAAAGCAGAAGTTTTTGCAACAGTAGCAAAATTAATCGATGTTAAATATGTAAATGATTCATCAGCTCCTGTTCTTAACGGTAAAACCATTGAAAACATTCCGACTTGGGCATATGGATGCACCAAAGAAGTTGTTGCTTCAGGCTTAATCGATAACCTTCCCGATGAAAAAACATTACTTGAAGCACCATATCTATCAAGACACCAAGTTGCAACTTTAATTAGTGAATTAAGACTTAAATATAACGGACAACTTATCGGTGACGCATTTAAAGGTGCCGGCACTCCTGTTGCTGTTAAAGTTAAAATGTTAGATAGAATTGACGCTAAACATTCTAATATTGGCGATGTATTCCAAGCTAAAACAACTCAAGAAGTTAATGTTGGCGATCAAACATTTCCTGCTGGCTCAATTGTATACGGCAAAGTTGTTACAGTTCAAAGACCCGGTTTAGGACACCACCCCGGCTCAATTACCGTTAAATTCACAAAAATTAAAAACGGCGATTGCACAGTTGAATTCCCGAAAGAAATGACTTCAGCTACTGCTGATTGCTTAAAAAATCCTAACATTTTCGCAAGAATTTTAGGACTTCCATTCACAGCAGCGGCAAGGACTGTTGGTGTTGCAGGTCGTTCCGTAGGTCAAGTTGTTAACATTTCAGCTAACGGCTTAGAAGAATACGGCGACAGATTATCAGACACATTTGTTGAAACATTCACAGGTCACTTAGGACGTGGTGTTGCAAGTTTTGGTAATTCATTCGTTACTTTAGGAAAAGGTGTATACGGAATTATTAAAACTGCTATTTCAGGTACATTCGGTATCATTTATGAAATCGGCGACGAACTTGTTTACACTATCGTTCCTTCAGTTTCAAATTCTGCAGCTCTAAATCCTAATGAAGAGTTAACAATTATTTTCTAATTTTTAGAAATAAAATCAAAATATGACCTGCACAAACGCAGGTCATATTTTATTATAAAGCTATGTAAATTTTAATTCTTTAATAAAGCTATCTTCTTGAAAGTTAAGTTTTATGCTATAATATGTAGCTATGAATAATGTTAGAAGAAAACGGATTGTAAAAAGAGGACCAAAGAAAAGAAATATTTTCTTATGTTTATTTTCAATGGGTGTATCAGCAAGCTTAGCTGCAATTGCAGCATTTAATATCTATCTTGCGAGCTTACCTCCTATTTCTAATTTTGAAGATATTAAACCAAACCCCGTAACCACTATTTACTCATCTGACGGTGAAGTAATTAAAACGTTTACTGCTTTTAAATTCGAAAAAGTATCCATAGATAAAATTCCCAAATACTTAAAAGAAGCAGTAATTGCAACAGAAGACAAAAACTTCTATCGTCATAGAGGTTTTGACACAATGGGCATGATTCGCTCAACCATTACAAACATTGCCTCAGGAGAAGTTAAGCAAGGCGCTTCTACAATTACACAACAATTAGCAAGAATTTTATTCTTATCAAACGAAAGAACTTTTGACAGAAAAATAAAAGAATTGATTATAGCCCACAGAATTGAAAAAACAATCTCTAAAGATGAAATTCTTGAAATGTATTTAAATTCTGTTTACCTTGGCTCCGGAGTATACGGCGTTTCAAGCGCAGCAAGAACTTTCTTTGATAAAGATTTATCTCAATTAACTTTAGCTGAACAAGCTCTAATTGCAGGGCTGCCTCAAGCACCTTCTATTTATTCTCCGTTTGCAAACAAAAAAGCGGGGCTAAGAAGAAGAGATCAAGTTTTAAGAAGAATGTACAGGAATAAATACATCACACTTGAGCAAATGGAAGCTGCTCAAAAGGAGGGACTCCATCTATCAAATAAGCCAAGAATTTATTCCTACAATAAAGCCCCGTATTTTATAGATTTTGTTTTAAATGAACTTAAAAACATAGGTTTTGAAGAACAAGAAATTTCTCAAGGCGGCTTGAAAATCTATACCACATTAGATTATAAATCTCAAAACGCAGCCCAAAATGCAGCGGTTTCAGCTCTTAACTCGGCTAATTTAACAAAACCCGCCAATCAAATTGCTCTATTCTCATTTTCACCTACAACAGGAAGAGTATACGCCTATATTGGCGGCAAAAACTACGAGCAAAGTCAATACGACAGAGTTTCAAAAGCAGTAAGACCTTCAGGTTCATCCTTTAAACCTTTTGTATATGCAACTGCTTTACAACAAGGTGTTAATGTCAATGATACAATTGAAGACACACCCCTAACCATTCAAGATTGGTCACCTAAAAACTACGGCAAAAAATACAGAGGAAAAATTGCAATATGGCAAGCTCTGGCAATATCTTCAAACGTTGCAGCAGTAAGACTGATTAAAAAAACAGGTGTTGAAGCAGTTATACAAACTGCTCGAGAAATGGGCATAACAACTCCATTAGCAAGCGATATGACTATCGCATTAGGCTCAAACGGTGTTAAACTTTATGACATGGTTGTAGCATACGGCGCCTTTGCGAATGGCGGATATAGGGTTCGCCCTTATTCGGTTGAAAGAGTTGAAAACTCAAGAGGAGTTACAATATATGAAAACTCAGGACCTAAAATTGTTAAAGTTATAAACTTTGAAACAGCAGCAGGAATGACTTATATGCTCAGAAAAGTTGTTGAAATAGGAACAGGAAAGGCTGCCAATATCGCACAAAATGTTGCAGGCAAAACAGGAACAACTAACGATTACAGAGATGCCTGGTTTGTTGGTTTTACTCCCGATATTGTAACAGGCGTATGGGTTGGAAATGATAACAATTCCAAACTTCCCGGAATTACAGGGGGTGCTATGCCGGCTCGAGTATTTGCAAATTATATGAAAACCGCAATCAAAAACTTCCCTCTAAGCGTATTTGATTATCCAAAAATGAACGGCTCTAACTCTACAAGCCCAATTAAAATGGATGATGTTGATGAAACAGTAGATGAAACAGAAGAAAAAACAGCAGACAAAGAAGCTATTCAAAAAGAAACTTCCACAATGCAAGAACAAAATGACATCAGTCAACAAAAGCCAACTAAACCAACAAAACAAAAGCCCGTATTTGAAAATTCAAACTCAGGACTTATCGAATACGATGATGAAAGACAAACAAAATCATCCGTACCGCTTCCGGGAATGTAAAAAAATATTCAATTAAAAAGCCCTTAAAATAAGGGCTTTTTAATTATTTAACACTAAATACAACGTTTGCAACCGCAGTAACTTTTTTATCAACAGTAGATGTGTCGTTAACACCCATATCAGAAACCATTGTTGAATCAGGCGGAGTAATTTGAAAAACTCCCATTCTCATTTGTCTTACCTTGCCAACCCTGCTGTTTGCAGCGCTCAACATTGAAGTTGCTCTTTGTTTTGCGTCTTGAGTTGCCTCTTTTAATAAGTCAACTTTTATGGAAGCTAAATCCGAATAGAAAAATTCAGGTCTATATATTTCTAAAGCTATTCCTTTATCGACAAGATTTTGAATATCAGAAGAAATTTCTTTTATTTTTTCAACGTCTTTTGATGTAATTTCATAACTTTGGCTTGCATTATATCCGATTATTTCATTTGTGCTATAACCGTTACCAACTGTTTTATATACGTTATATCCGCTAACGGGTTTAATCTCTATTGAATTTTTGTCTATCCCTTTTGAATTTAAATAACTCACAACCTCAGGGCTTTGAGCTTTTAATCTGTTAAAAGCTTCTTTTTGAGTTTTTGCATTTACTTGCAAAGAAAAGCTCATTCTTGCACTATCAGATTTAACAATCTTAGAAGCAGAACCGGTTACTGTTATGCTTTCATTCTTTTGCATTTTTGAAGCAAAAACCAAAGACGAAAATAAAACACCTACGCTAATAATAGTTGCCGACAAAACAAGCTGAAATTTTTCCAATTTTTGCATAATACTATCCTCCTTTTATATACGCTACAACACATTATTATTTATCTATAAACATGCAATCACCATAGCTGAAAAAACGATATTTTTCCGCTACAGCCCGCCCATAAGCTTCAAAAATCAAACCTTTGCCGGCAAAAGCACTGACAAGCATAATGAGAGTTGATTTAGGAAGATGAAAATTAGTTATCAATTTATCTATTGATTTTATTTCATAAGGGGGATATATAAATATATTTGTTTTATCACTGCATGCTTTTATTCTGCCGTATTTTTGATAAGTTGCTTCAAGACACCTTAAGACAGTCGTACCCACAGCAACAATTGCACCCTTTTTGTTTTCAATTAAATCTTGTGTTTCCTTTGGAATAGAAAAACTTTCATAATGCATGGTATGCTCTTCAATATTTTCAACCTTAACGGGCATAAACGTTCCTAAACCCACATTTAAAGTTACATATGCTATTTTAATTCCTTTTTCTTTTATTCTTTGAAGTAATTCGTTTGTAAAATGCAACCCCGCAGTAGGACAAGCAACAGAACCCAAGTTTTTTGCAAAAACCGTTTGATAAGTTTCTTTGTCTTCTTCCCTTGCCTGTCTTGAAATATAGGGGGGCAGAGGAATTGAACCATATTTATTTAAAACATCATAAATATTTTCATCTTCATAAATTAATTCAACAATATATTTTGGAATTTCATTTTCTTTATTTGCTTCTTTTTTTTCAATTAATTTAATCTTAAAATCAGGCGAAACCTCTAAAATCTCCCCTTGCTTAACTCTTTTAAAATTTTTTGTTAACGCTTCCCATTTATTTGAATTGTCATAAGGATTCAACAAAAAAACTTCAACTTCAGCACCTGTCTGCCTTTTTGCTATAATACGAGCAGGGTAAACCTTTGTATCATTCAAAACAAGCACATCATCTTTATTTAAATAATCAATAACATCAAAAAAATGTCTATTTTTAATTTCGCCTGTCGTTTTATTCAAATAAAGCATACGACAAGACTCCCTGTCAACTAAAGGGCTTTGGGCAATAAGCTCTTTTGGTAGTTTGTAATCAAAATCAGAAGTTTTTAATTTCATTATTCTTTTAAATCCAAATGTCTTGCAGCGTGTACTTCATCCACTCTCGATACAGGGGTTGTTTTTGGAAACTCATGAAAATCCACGCCGTCATTGATTTCTTTTGAAATTTCAATCATAACATTAATAAAATTGTCCAGTACTTCTTTTGTTTCCGATTCTGTCGGCTCAACCATAAAGGCTTCATGTACGATTAAAGGAAAATATATAGTCGCAGGATGAATATTACTATCCATTAATCTTTTTGCTATATCAAGAGTGGATACCCCTTTTTCTTTTTTATCCGAATTATCAATAACAAATTCATGTGCACAATGTTCATCAAAAGCAATATGATAATAATCTTTTAATTTTGATTTTAAATAGTTTGCAGCCAACACTGCATCAGATGAAACATCTTTTAAGGATTTACCAAGCATATAAATATATGTATATGCCTTTACCAAAACAGAAAAATTGCCAAAAAACGCGCTGACTTTCCCTATTGATTTAGGATTATTATAATTTCTTACATATTTTTTACCGTCAAATTCAATTTTTGGAGTAGGCAGATAATCTTTTAATTTTTCAACAACACCAACAGGTCCTGCTCCGGGGCCGCCGCCTGCATGCGGAGTTGAAAAAGTTTTATGTAAATTCAAATGTACAACGTCAAAACCCATTAATTTAGGATTTGTATAACCCATAATTGCATTAAAATTAGCTCCGTCATAATATAACAAAGAGCCATTTTTGTGCATAATTTCAGATATTTCAAGAACGCCGTTATCAAAAAGCCCCAAAGTATTTGGGTTTGTCATCATAATTGCAGCAATTTGAGAGTTATATTGCTCTACAATCTTTTTTAATTCTTCTATATCAACGTGTCCTTTTTCGTCTGATTTCACTTCAATTACTTCAAAACCACACATTGAAGCACTCGCCGGATTTGTTCCATGGGCATTATCAGGAATGATAACTTTTTTTCTGTTATCATTTATATCTTCAAAATATTTTTTAATTATCATCATTCCGCAAAATTCGCCATGAGCACCGGCACAAGGCTGCAGGGTAAATTCATCCATGCCTGTTATTATTTTTAGAAAATTTTGCAATTCAAACATCAATTTCAATGCGCCTTGACAATCATCATCGTCTTGGTTAGGATGAAGCGCACTAAAACCTTCTTGCATGCTTGCCCACTCATTAATTCTGGGGTTATATTTCATTGTGCAAGAACCAAGAGGATAAAAACCCTTTTCTATACAAAAATTCTTATCCGACAATTTTTTATAATGTCGCATTACCTCAAGCTCTGTCTTATCCTTCAAATTAATTTCAGTGGTTCTTTTTTCCATTTTAACACCCTATCTCTTAAAACCTTATTTCAATTATACAATAAAATATTTTTTTATTTTTTTTATTTTTTTTATTAAGAAATGTAACAAATAAAACAAGTCAGGCAATTTTTATATCGATATATACTTTATATATATGTAAGACATAAATAACCCCTTAAAAAATTTAAACACACTAATCACACACTAACCTTTCATCACGAGAATCAAGACAAAACTTATTAAGAGGTTTTTTATTATCTAAAAATACGCCCAATGGGACTCAAACCCACAGTCTTTGGCTTCGGAGACCAATGCTTTATTCGATTAAGCTATGGGCGCATATTTCCTATATAATTCTATCAAATTTATACTTTTTTATCTAATTTATTTTCTGTTTCATCCCCGCTTAATTTATTCATAATAGGATGAACAAGTCTTGTAACAATTTGAGGAGTTATAACCGCCAAAATAACACCGGAAGCGATAATTGACATAAGTTCATTTGCGCCTTTAATTTTTGTAAGCATTGTTTTATCGCTCAATTGTTTTAATTTTTCCTGATATTCTTTTGCAGTCTTTGCATTTATAACATCACAATTTTTTAATTGAGGGAAGTATTTTAAAAGCCTAAACGTATTTTTCTTAATCGGAAAAATCAAAGCAAAAAAAGCCGCCATTGAAAAAGATTGATACAACAACTCTTTAGTTGCAGAATATTTTCTCTCTTCTTTTGTTGCCGTCTTATCAAGCAAGGTAAAAGTTGGCCTGCCAATTGCTTTCAAGCAACCTTCAGATAAAACCTGACAGGTGGAATTTTGAACAAAATCAGCAGCCTGAGGACTGGTCAAAAAGTTAACGACTAAAGACATTCAACCCTCCTTGCATTTTTAAGCTGCCTATATATTGCTGCATTGAATATGGTTTTAAAGTGGTTTGTTTAGGTATTGAAGTATCGATTTTAGGCTTATCATCCTGCGATTTTACCTTAGATAAAACATAGATTAATTTATTGGTAATATAAGGAATTAAAGTAAGAGCCAAAACACAAACACAAACATGGGAAATTGTCTTTTTGGTATTTAAATATAAATCCTTAGGATTTTGAATATTTGAAAATTTAGAAATAATACCCTCAAGGGCTTTTATGTGCGCTTCTTGATTTTTAGTGTAATTTTTAACTCCTTCATCCAAAAATTCATTCATGGCATGGTTTTTAATTGCAGCTTTATCAATATTAACCAAAACCTTAAAATCTTCGCTATTGATATCCAGCTTATTCTGCCTTACAAGATCTAACGCTTTTCCTTTATAATATTTTGCGCAAATTGGCGCAGTAAGATTATTTTTTACAGCTTTTGTAATACCAAGATAACCCATAAGAGCTACCCCTTCGGTTAAGAAATCTCTTGTTAGCGCATATTGTTTTTGTTCTTTGGATGATTTTTTATCAGCCATAGTTGCAAAAGGAATAAAAATAAGCTTAAAAGCTGCCAATATAGCAGTACATATCTCGGAATCATTTGAAGTCCCAAGACGCGTAATAACCTTATCTACAATTTCATTAAATTTCTTCATTCCAATATAATAATGCTCCTAAAAAATTTTTTTTGCACATTTTTCTCGTTAAGGTCGATATTGGATTTTTTTAAAATAATCATTAAATTAAAAATAAATTTGGTGAAATATGTTAAAAAGTTATTATGAAATTTTAAATATAACTCCCGAAGCTACAAAAGAAGAAATTAAAAAACAATTCAAAAAACTTGTTAAAATGTATCATCCCGATATTAACTCCTCTTTTGAAGCGGAAGAAATTTTTAAACAAATTAATAAAGCAGCGCAAATTCTTTTAGATGATGAAAAAAGAAAGAATTATGATGCCTTAAGAAACGTAAATAAAGAAATATATAAATCTCAAAAAATCTATAAAAAATACTCATCAGGCTATACTTTTTCCGACTTATTCTCTAAAAAAGAAAAAGAGAAAGAAAAAGAAATAATAAACGGAAAAGATATAACGGTAAACATTGAAATTGATTATCAAGAAGCAATTTTAGGCACAACAAGAACAATTAATATTACTCATTCAAGCATTTGCCCTAAATGCGAAGGACACAAATTTGCAAACGGACAAAAATGCACTTATTGTAACGGATTAGGCGAAAAAATCCAAAATAAAAAAATAACCGTTAAAATCCCGCCTTCTATCAAAAACAAAACAAAACTAAGACTGAAAGAAGAAGGTCAAAAAGGCATTAACGGAGGAAAAAACGGAAATTTATATGTAATAGTTAATGTAATTAATCAAAAAGATTTAAAAATAGAAAATAATACAGTTTATTATGACGCATTTATAAGTCCTTATACCGCAATTTTAGGAGGAAATATAACAGTTCCTACCCTATGGGGTGAAGCAGTTATTAAAATCCCGCCTTTGACAAAAACAAACCAAAGTTTTAAACTGATTGATGTTGGTGTTCTAAATGAAAAAACAAAGAAAAAAGGAGATGAAATAGTAAGAATACTAATTCAAATACCTTCTAAAATAACTTCTGAAGAATATCATCTGTACGAACAGTTAAAAGAAATTAATTCCAAAAAGAAAAATGCAAAATACATATATTAAAGAAATTTTTTCTTCAATTCAAGGTGAAGGGCTTTATGTCGGACAAAAACACATCTTCGTTCGATTTTGCAAATGTAATCTGGCTTGCAAATTTTGTGATACCGATTTTAATATTAAAAATGCTAAAGAATATTCTATTGATGAATTGTATGAGATATTGAAACCGCTAGATAGCGATGTTATTAGCTTTACAGGCGGAGAACCCTTATTAGATGTTGATTTTTTGAATGATTTTTTAAAAGAATACAAAGATAAATTAAATAAAAAAATATACCTTGAAACAAACGGAACTTGTTTTGAAGAATTAAAAAAAATTATTAATTATGTTGATATAATTGCCATGGATATCAAGCTAAAAAGCGCAACAGGACAAGAAAACAGTTTTTTTGAAAACGAAGAATTCATCAAAACAGCACTAAATAAAGAACTTTTCATAAAAATAGTATTTGATGAAAATATTTCAGAAGAAGAAATAATAAAGACTTCATCTTTAGCAAAAAAATACAATCTAAAACTGATATTACAACCTAAAATGCCGATTAACAAAAATTTAAATATTGAAAATATTTTTGAAAAATTTTATTTAAATTATCATAATGTCTTTTTAATCCCACAAACGCATAAATTTTTAAATTTAGCGTAATATATCTTAAAAAAAATAACAATTTTATTTAAAAAAATATTTAACGTGTAATAATGTTTTCTATGACAAATACTTTAGAAAACAAAATATCTTTTAAATCAATAAAAAATACAATCAGTGAAAAATTCAACAAAAGCAATGAAACCCCGTTGTTAGATGCCATGTTGAACTATAAAAAAGACCCTATGACAGGCTTTCATATCCCCGGACACAATAGGGGACTTGGCGTACACCCTAAATTTCAAGAACTTGTCGGATTTGATGTTTTAAATATTGATACAACCGATGAATTTGATAATTTAGGAACGCTTCACCCTGCAACAGGCGCAATTTCTAAAGCACAAGAACTTGCAAGTATTGCTTATGGTGCTAAGAGAACTTTTTTTGTAACAGGCGGTTCAACTGTTGCAAATTTAGCACTTGCATTTGCTCTAACCAACCCTTTTGAAGAAGTGTTAATAGGCAGAAATTGCCATAGGTCAGTATTAACAGGCTTAATTATTTCAGGCGCAAAAGTTAACTGGGTAATACCTAAAAAACTTGATGATTGGGCAATTTTTGGAAATATTGAAGCAAGTGAAATTGAAAATAAATTAAAAAACAACAGAAACATAAAACTTGTATGGATTACAAACCCGACTTATGAGGGAGTTGTGTCTGACATTAAAACAATCAGTGCAATTTGCAAAAAATACAAAGCAGCTCTAATTGTAGATGAAGCCCATGGTTGCTTATGGAATTTTAATGACACCCTGCCAACTTCAGCACTTCACTTAGGGGCTGATGCGGTTGTGCATTCTTTACATAAAACAGGTGGCGCTATGACACAGGCTTCTATGCTTCATCTTGGAAAAAATTCAATTTTCGAAGAAGAAAAAATTCGCCACGCGCTTAAACTTCTTCATACCACAAGCCCGAGTTTATTATTATTATCCAGCCTTGACGCTGCAAGAGCAAATCTTTCAAGCGCATACGGTCAGCAATTATTGGATAGAGCGGTTGAAAACGCGCTATATTTTAGAAAAGAAGCAAAATCAATCGAAAATCTTTCAGTATTGGAAAATGATATCAATATTGATGTTACAAAATTATTTATTAAAATGAAAAATCTAACAGGACTTCAATTAGAATATATTTTAGAACACGAATATAAAATTGAAGTCGAATCAGCTTCAGATGAAGGCATTTTAATATTATCCAATATTGGAAATACTAAAGAAGAATTTGAGTATTTAATTAAATGCTTAAAAGAAATCTCAAATAAAAAATATGAATTGCAGCCAAAAAATATTAAAATTATGCCTTTAATTGATCCCGAAATTGTTATGAATTTGAGAGAGGCATATTTTGCACCTAAAGAATATGTCAAAAAAGAAAATGTAATAGGAAGAATTTCTTCCGAAGTTGTAGCACTTTGTCCTCCCGGGATATCGATTTTACTTCCCGGTGAAATAATCAAAAAAGAACATCTTCCTTATTTATTTTCTTATGAAAAAATCGAAGTAATTAAAGAATAAAATAAAAAGCGCTTAAAAAAGCGCTTTTATAATAAGACAATAAAGAGAATATTTAATTAAACTATTGACCCAAGTATACAAGCGTTTCAAGCATGCTATTTGCGCCTGAGAACACTTGTGAATTTGCTTGAACCAATCTTTGAGCTAAAATCATGTTTGAAAATTGTTGAGCTAAATCTACATTTGATGATTCCAAAGCTCCTGATACAACAGCACCGACACCGTTAACATTAGCTGCGGTATACAATACTTGTCCTGCATTTACCCCAACGGAATACTGGTTATTTCCTTCTGCAACAAGACCGCCGTTATTTACAACTTTGGCTAATTGCAGCTGCATATTTGCCGTAACCAAAAGATTTGGGTCGACATATAAAGAAGCGTTACCTGAGTTTTGAATGTCGTCATTAATTATGCGACCATTTGCATCTTGATATGAAAAATATGTTGATCCGTCATCATTAGCTTTTACCGTTAACACAGAACCATCACTATATGTTACTGTTACTAGACCGTCCTTACCAACAGAATAGCTTTCATAGTTTTTTGTATAAGGCGAAGCAATATCATCCACAAAACCGATTGTAGCTGATACATTCATTTCAGAAGTTGTATATTTACCGTCTACCATGGACATGCTTGCTAAATTTGTTGCAGCAACAAAATTTGAACCGCCGTCTTTTTCATCAATCGTTTCAAAAGCCAAGGTTTTTGAATCATCAGCAGGTGTAAACGAAATTTTACCGTCCTCTATTGCAGCGGTGAATTTACCGTTACTTGAGCCGTTAATTCTATTTACTAGTGTTTGAACATCGGTTCCGTCATCAATTGTACCCAAATCAACGGTAATTTCAGTAGGAGTTCCGGCGTCATCATAAGCAATAACTTTAAAAGTACCACCCCTGATTTGACCTTGATCACCTCCAAGACCGTTTAATTCGCTTACTTTTAAATTTGCAAATTTATCTGCAGGAGTACCGCCTTCAATTACTTTAATTTGAGTCGGAATTTTCATCGGAGTTGTTGAGCTTGTCAAAGATTCGGTTGAACTCATACCCAAAACTTTTGAACCGTCTGCTGTACACAAAAATCCGTTTTCATCAAGAGAGAAGGTTCCGTCCCTTGTTAATAAAACTTTTCCGTCAGAATTTAAAACTGTAAACCAACCGTCGCCTGTAATTGCCATATCACCGTCACGACCTGTTGTATTGGTGCTTGACGCACCGAAATCTTTGGTTATTGAAGCGCTTTGCACACCAACACCGATTTGAAAAGGATTTGTACCGCCTGAAACTCTACTGGAATTTGTACCTGTGGTATTTGTTTGATACCAAATATCCTGAAAATCAAGACGTGAAGTTTTATATGCAGTAGTGTTCATATTAGCAACGTTATCTGAAACAACAGTCAACTGCTGAGTACCTGCATTTAAACCGGTCATAGCTGTAAATAATGCTTGTGTCATTTAAATAATTGTCCTTTCTTTATTGTCTAATGTGTAAATCAAATATATTAATTATGTCGTTTGTTCTGTGTTTGAATTTGATTCATCCGTACCTTCTGTCGGAGGGGTAGTAGTTTCACTGTCCCCAAAATCAATTCCCAAATGCTCACTAATTTTTTGAGCAAACTCTTTGAAATTAATCGCCAAATATGAAAGCGCGTCACGAACGAAACTGTTGTGTTCATCTTGAGAAACTCCAGACTCGCCTGTTGAAGATGAAGACTCGGGATAAACTTTTGTAACCGAGCTTAGCGGATACATTTTTCCGTCTATACTTACCGCTGCACCTGACGAGTCAGAATAATCAACATATTCCACAACGCCTGTTGTGGCTTTTCCTGAAACCATAACTTCAACCTTTTGACCCAAAAGCGAATTAGCTTGATACATAGACGAAAATTGCGTGAAACTGCTTGTCAGAGCTTCCATTTGTTCTAACGTAGCAAATTGAGCTTCTTGAGCCAACATTTCAGAGTTATCCATAGGATTCATAGGATCTTGATATTGTAGCTGTTGAGTTAACAGAAACAAAAAGTCGCTTGAGCTGATTGAGCTTGAGCTTGTTTTTGCAGAACTTGCTTCTTGAGAAGCTCTTGCTGCTGTTGATAAATTTTGTTCTTGAACCAATTGGCTGCTTATTACTGTCATAATTATCCTTATTAATTTAAGTTATAACTTATTGTCTTATTTAATACACTCGAAAAATCCTTAGCAAAATGCAAATCATAATTTGACATACCGGCCAAAAATTCCTTGTTTTCTCTTTGATTTTGTTGATTTTGCTTTTGCTGATTTTGACTGCTTGTATCTTGATTTTGCTGTTCCGAATTAAAATTTTGACCATTTCCTTGGTAATTAGTTGAACCTTCTTGACCCATAGTCTTAATTTGAATATTATTTACATTTACTCCTGCGTCAGACAATTGTTGTCTTAGAGAATCAATATTCTTTTCAATATAGGCTCTTACATCATCATTTTGTGCCAATATATTTGTAGTTAAACCAAGATGATTTGTAGTTAACTCAATTGACAATCTTCCTAAATCATGGGGCCTTAAAACCATTGTCAATTTTTGACCTTGTGCGTCTTTTAATTGAGTTATTTTATTTGTAATTTGATTAAAAATATCACCTCCAATATCATTTTGAATTTGTTGAGAGGTTGTATTTTGTGCTTTCATCATTTGTGCCGCATTTTTAATCATTGACAATTCAGGCGCCAAATTATCGTATGAAATAGCTCCATGTACGGTTGTTGTTGCATTTAATGAAGAATTTTGTTCATTTAACGCCATTTTAGCCACTTCATCCGCCACTGATAAAGCACCTGATTGAACTTCATCTTGAAAACTAATATCTAAAAGCATGTCGTCTTGAAGTGCATCTACAAAAACTTCTTTTTGAAGATTAATCTCGCTTTCTTCTACATTCTCTTGTGTAATTTCTACATCTTTGCTTTTAAAATCAGCTTCAATTGTTTGATTATTTTTTAGAAAATCATCATAAGAAGCATTTTTATTCTGATTTGAGAAGTTTTCATTGTCTTGTGAGTTTCTCGCCTGTTTAAACACTTCAGACAAATCTATTGTATTTTCTGTTTCTTGATGAATATCAGAAACATTTTCTTTTGCATTTAATTTAATTTCATCATCTTGAGGTATGTCAATGTTATTATTGACAAAATCTTGCACTTTTGAAATTGTTTCTTGAACTGTATTTTTTTCTGTTTCAGTTTTATTTGAATTTACTTTTGGTGTTTCTTGTTGAACATCAACAATTTTATCAATATATTCATCAACCTTTTGCTTATCTTCATCAGATAATTTTTCATAATCGGATGAGTTTTTAAAATCCTTAAATGCTTCTAAAAGCTCATTTAGAGAACTTTTCTCGTCTTGATTGTCTTGAATTTGAATATTATCCTCAATAACCAAAGATTCAGTTTTAACTTCATTCGTATTTTTCAAAAATTCTTTATCAAATTTATCTGCTAAATTTTCTAAATCTTTTGAAATTTCATTAAAATCAACAAGATTAATATCAGTATCTTTATTGTTAAATTCTAATACTTCAGACACTTTAGACGTTATTTCTTTTAAATCATCAATTATTTCGCTATTTATATTTGTTTTTGAATTATCAACTTCCTTTAATAAACTATCTAAATCATCAGAAATTTTTTCCAATTTATCAAAATCTTTTTTTTCAAAAGCTTTTTTTAATTCCTTAAGAGTATTTTTTATATCTTGCGCCAATTTTTCCGTTTCATCAGACACATCTTTAAACGGCTTATCATTATCTGATTTTATTTCAATTTCATTTTTTAAATCAACCGACTGTAATAAATTATTTTCTTTTTCAGTTGCAGCTTTTGAAATAACTTCTTTTAAAAATTCACTTGCTTCAGCTTTTAAATCTACATCGTCTGCTTTTTTTACAGCATTATTAATAATATCTTTTATTTGTTCAAAAGTTTGAAATAAATCATTTTTATTATCCTTAGATAAATTCAAATTATCTAAGGAGCTGAAAATTTCATCTATTGCATTAGGAATTTCTTCAAGAGTTTCAACTTTTGAAAGAATTTCATCAATTTCTGTATTTAAATCATCATTTTGCGCTGTATCTACCCCTAAAGATATTAAAACATTACTTAAAACATCTTTAATATCTTTTTTATTTTGTTCATCTAACTGAATATTATCATTTGTTTCATCTAAAGAAAAAACTGGTGATGACTCAACATGTGAGCTATTATTTATGTCTGATAAATCTTCTTCTTTCTTTTCCTCATCTAAAATAGGTTTAATATTTTCTCTTTCTTGCGATACTTCAACTGCGTTACCCGCTGTTGTATCATTTGAAGTTTCTTGAACATTTAAAGTAGTATTTTTATCATTGGAACCATTTTGTCTGTCATCAATTAAATCGTCTTTTTGTTGATTGCTTTCTTTAATTGACCGAGCAGGAGTTTTTATAGAACCTGCACTTTGAGTATCATTTTTAATAGCAAGCTTATTAATGGAGCTGGTATTTGATTTTATCGCTTTTTTCACAAAATCAGTCTGAGCTTTTTTAGTGTTTGCGTCAAGCGTATTAATTAAATTCGAAAATGAATCATCAGTTTCAGTTTTCCTTGAAGCTAAATTTCCATTTTTCAAATTTAATAATATATCGGCTGTACTTGTTATATTTTCGCTATTTTGCACTAAGGCTTCTGTCATATTTCCTCTATTGTCCCAATTTTATGCTGTAATTCTTTTTGAATTTACAATATCATCTATTTGTTTAATTTCTTCTTGTAAAAGTTCTTTATTATACTGTTCTTTTTGTTTTTCCTTTAAATTTTCTAAAGATTTAACTTTAATATAAGCTTCTTTTGCAATTTGCTGCTGCAACATCAATTCTTGTTTTGTTTTTTCAATAATTTTTTCTTGAGTTTTAATATCTTGAGCAATTTTACTTGAAAATGCAGCATAATTCGCTACAATATTTGCGTCAAAAACCCCATTTAAATATTTTTCAGATTCTTCCTTAATCTCTAAAAGCGCATTTTTCATTTGCTCTAAAACATCTAATTGCTTATTATAAACATTCATAATAGAAGCAAGTTTTATTCTCTCATCTTCAAGAGTGTGCTTTCTGATTGTCAAAACACTCTCAAGAGTGAACTTGAACTTCTTCAAACTAATTCTATCCCCATATGTCTAATCTACACATGATAAGATACAAAAGATGAGGGTTTTATTCATCATCTATATTGTTGAAAAACTTTAGCTCATTTTTTAAAAAATAAACCAAACAGACTAATTTTTATCTTCCGCCCATATAGAATAAAATGTCTATAATTAAGTCAGCAAAAAGGATATAGACAGTACAAATTATTGCGGATTTTGTTGTTGACTCGCCAACATTTTTAGCGCCGCCTCTGGTATTATATCCGACAGTAGCACACACTAAAGCTATCAAAGCACCAAAAACAACACCTTTGAATAAGCTTATATAAATATCTTTCAAAAGAAGCATTAACCACACAGAATTAAAATATCTTATAGGATGAAGCCCGATTGAATAATATGACACCAAAGCTCCCCCCAAAATTCCCGTTAATTCAGCCAGCAACACAACACAAAACATGCCTGTGGCACCTGCTATTATTCTTGGTGCAAAATAATATCCGATAGGATCAACTCTTAAAACTTCAATTGCGTCAATTTGATTAGTTACTTGCATGTTTGCAACTTGTGCTGTTATTGCAGTTCCCGCTCTGGCTGCAAGCGCCAATGCCGCAAACCCCGGAGCAATTTCTCTAATTAAGGCAACAGCCAAAAAACCGCCAATATAGCTATCTCCGCCCGACATTAAAAATTGTTCCGCAACTTGCAAGGCTATAACGCAAGCCGAAATAAAAACAATTGAAAGACAAATGCCCAAAGAATCAAAACCGATTGCGCCCATTTGATTAAACACTGCGCTCATTCTGACATTTCCGCGCAGAGTATAATTCAAGGCTCTAAAAAAATTTTGAACACATTGTCCTAAAAAACTTATCACAAACTGATTATATCTTTATCAAACAAAAAAAGCTAGATTTTTGTCTATATTTTTTATAAAATACATATATGATAGTATTCGATACGATTTTTGCAATAATAATCATTTATTTATTTATCTACTGTATTTACCAGCTATTCTTCTACATTAAAGCTAATGATATAGAAAAATTTTTTGATATACAAGAAAAAACAAGAAGTATAACCGTAGATAAAAAAAAGCTATGCGTCATTATCCATGCAACAAATAAAGATAAAAATCTGGATAGGCTTTTATCAATCTTAAACAATCAATCATACCCAAAAGAAAACTATGAAGTCCATGTTGTTTTCCAAAAAGAAGAAAATGACACATCTATTTCAAGAGATTTTGCTCTTGGCGCAAGAATACATAATATCCAAAATCCCGACTATTTTTCAAAAGATAAAGCGGTTAATCTTCTAATTCAAAAAATGATTACCGAAGAAAAATATGACGCTTATGTGTTTTTAGGTCCAAACAGAATTGTTGGAGAAAAATATCTTGAAAATATCAACAAATCAATTAAAGAATCAGGCGTCATTGTTGGCTCTAAAGTTTCAATGAATGAAAAAAATCAACTTGCCAAAAAAATTAAAAATTCTATCATAGATGCATATCTTAAATATATTAATCGAACCAATAATATCGTGCGCTCTATGTTTGAATTGCCTTTCTTTATAGACGGTGAAAATTTTGTAATAACTCAAGACGCATTAGAAAAAATCGGCTATGTCGGAATTGAAGATAAAAATTCAGAACTCGAATTTTCTCTTGATTTAGCCTCAAATGACATCAAAACAACCTATTCACCATATGTAATTTCTGCTGTTGATGTAAAAAATTATGATTTTTCATCTCCTTCCATTCAAAACAAAATTTCACTATTTAGTCATTATTTTCCGCTTTTAATGTTTAAGAATGCAACTTTTAGAGAATTTATTTTATTCTTATTAAAACCAAATTCATTATTTGTTTTATTTGCATATATCGGTTTGTGCCTATTATCTTTTTATCTGCCAAGCCATATCGCAAAAAAACCTTTGTTAATTTTAGGCTTGTTCTTGTTTATTAATTTTGTAATTTCAATAAACACCTCAAGAATGACCATAAAAGAAGTTCTTTGGCTTATGCTATACCCGATTTGCTTAAGCTGGCAAAAATTGAAAATTTTAATAAACAATTTAACTATGCGCTCAATTATAAACAGCAGATATGAAGAAGAAAATATTAACTCGGCCACAATTAATGCCGTTGTTAATAATGGCAAAAAGGATTTTACCTGCAAACTGGATTTAGTTTCAGAAGACGGCATGAGAAAAGTTATATTTAGAGAAGGAAATCGCTTTATTGCAACTGATTCTTTTTTGAGAATGCACGACGCACTTAAAGACATTACCTACAAATTAAAATCCAAAGGTTTAACCCTTAAAACTTGTCAAAATTGCAGCCATTTCACCCTATGCCCCGACGGCACACTGGATTGCTTAAACGGAAAATGTCAAATTTCACAAAATGAAATTTTAATATGGAATGGATGTCAATTTTTCCACCCGTCAAACAATGATTCCCCGTAAAGAACTTCTTGCAATCTATATATAGCCGAATTTAGATATTTTCCTCTTGTCGAATTTTCTTCTATTGCGCCAAGCATGCTTGTTAAAGGTACTTTTTGTTGTTTTTTGGTTATATTGTCCATTTTAACAAAGGCAATTCCGTTATTTGCCTGTGTTTTATTTTCCTTTGCATATCGAAGCCAACCTTCAAATGATTTATATGCCCTAATAGGGTCATAACTGTCTTCTGTTTTTGCTCCGTTTATAATAGCGTTTAAAATATTTATTTTTATACTGAAAAACTCTTCCAAGTTTCCGGCTATTTCAAAAGATGAAAATTCTTCTTCAATTGTTTTATTTAAAGAAGCCAATGTTTTATACACAAAGTCATATTTTCTTTTATCTATATTGCCTTCCTTATCAAGGATTTGTTTTTTTACTTTTGAAACAATTGCATAATCATCGCTCCAAAGTTCCAACATTAACTTTGGAATTGCAGGAAATTTATCTTTTGAAACTTTTCCCTCTTTATCTAAACAATGCGTCATAATATTTGATTTTAATTCCGATATTGATTTTTTTCCGCCCGTCATTTGATAATATTCAATTAAAGCATTATACATATCTATATCAATACCGTCTTTACCTTTTGAAGACTTCATTGCATCAAGATAAAATTTTTGCCCGTTTAGCACATAATATAAAACCGCATTAACTGATTCATTTGCAAAAACCATATCACGATTTAGTGTATCGCCGTTTTTTAAAACAGAAAAAATCGTATAAACAGCTTCAATCAAATCTCTATTCTTTTCAGGAGTTAATTCTATGTTATTTGCCGAAATGTTAAATTTATACATTTGTATTGCAGACGCAAAATCGATTGCTGTTTGCTCTAAAAATTCGCCGCTTTTTGAAGTTAATATATTTTTCGTTATTTCCTCTGCTAAATCTTCACTATCCATTTCAGCTAAAAATTTTCTAAAAGCAGAATTTTCTTCACTTTTTTCAAACGTATCAATGCTTGTGCCAAATTTTAAATTATTCTGTTTTATGTTTATTCTGTTTAATAAAATATTATTACTTTTAAGTAATAATAATACAGGGGCAATTTTCATATAGCTATATCCTTTTCTATACAAAAACCCTGAATTTTATTTTTTGCTTTTACTTAAAAATTTCTCCGAGCATATATATTGAACCGCACACAATTTTTAGATTTTTATCGGCATTGATAATATCTTTAATTTCTTTCTTATCAAATACTTTTATCAAATCCTTCTTTAAATCATCTTCTAAATCTTCAAACTTGAGTGAATTTTGGTGTTCAAATTCAACAAAATAAAATTTATCAGAAGCTTTCTTGATTTCAAATAGAATATTCAACATCGTTTTATAATCTTTGTTTTTTAAACATCCAAAAACAAAAGTCTTATCACTATTTTTAAAATTTTCTTTTACAAATTCAACTAAAGTTTTTATGCCTGAAGGGTTATGAGCGCAATCAATTAAAAGATTTTTTTGAAAATTATATTCAAGCCTAAACTTCCAAACTACTTTTTTTAGCGCATTTTCTATTGTTTTTTCATCAATGCTTATATCTAAATTTTTAATTGCAGCTAAAGCTAAGGCTAAATTTTTTGCTTGATGTGAACCCAAAAGGCTAAATTGAATTTTTTTATTGTCCAAATAAACCCAATTAACCCCGTTTTCAAATTCAAGTTTCAAAGAAGGAGGGTTTATAATTTTTGCATTTTTTGTTTTTGCAACTTTTTCTATTACTTCAAAACCCAAGTTATCTTTTGAAATAACCACCTTAGAATTTTCTTTAATTATTCCTGCTTTTTGCAGAGCAATTTTATTAATACTATCACCCAAGCGCTCAGTGTGGTCGAAGTCAATTGTTGTAATAATATCCGCAAGTATTTTATCAACAACATTTGTGGCGTCATAAGTTCCGCCAAGACCTGTTTCCAAAATCACATAATCAACCTTTTTTATATAGAAATAATAAAATGCAACCGCAGTTAAAAGCTCAAACTCGGTTAAATCAATATTATTTTCAAGCGCAAGATTATTAATATCATTTATTAATCTGTCAAAGACATATCTTGAAATATTTTCATTGTTGATTTTAATTCTTTCATTATATGAAAATAAATGAGGACTTGTATATAAACCTATTTTTTTATCTTCGTCCTTAAATCTTTCAATAAGTATATCGTTAATTATTTTTGAAGTTGAACCTTTGCCGTTTGTTCCTGCAACATGGATTACTTTATATTTCCTTTGAGGATTATCCAAAATTGCCAAGATTAACTTCATCCTTTTTAAACCAAGGTTAATGTGAAATTTATTAACGGATGTCAAAATTTCTTCAGCTGTTTTCATAATTATTTATTCATCGCCTGTTTAATTTCTTCAACTATTTTTTGAGCCGAATTTAATCTTGCAGCTTTATAAGCGTTATATGATAAATCAGACAATAATTTTTTATCATTCATTAAAGTATCAACCATGTTAAATAAAGAATCGTTATTACAGTCTTTATCTTCAAGCATTAACGCCATGTTGTTGTTAACAAGGCTCAGTGCATTTTTCTTTTGATGATCGCAAGCAGCATAAGGATAAGGAATTAATATAGAAGGCAAAGAACAAGCACAAATCTCGGACAAACTCAAAGAGCCCGCCCTTGAAACAACAATATCAGAAGATAATAAAGCCAAATACATCTTATCAAAATACGGCTGTAAAACTAAATTATCAGGAAGTTCGCCAAGTTCTTCAACAATTTTTTTAGTCACTTCATCAAAATTCTTCTTTCCTGTTTGCCAAATGATTTCAATATTTTCCTTATTTGCATATTCCTTTAAAATCCTAAATGAAGAATTGTTTATTGTTCGAGCACCTAATGAACCACCCATAATTAATATTGTAAAAGCATCTTTTAAGGATAATTCTTTTCTTGCTTGTTTTTTAGATACTGTTTTAAATTCTTGTCTTATCGGATTTCCGTTCACAAAAACATTTTTTGAGTTGATATGTTTCTTTGCATCTTCAAAAGCAACAGAAACACTATTTGCATTTTTTGCAAAAAATCTTGTTACAATCCCGGGTTGTATATCACAATCATGTAAAACATAAGGGATTTTAAATATTAAAGCACAAAACAATATAGGAGCACACACATATCCACCGGTTGCAAAAATCACATCAGGATTATATTTTAATACATATATTGATGCTTTCAGAGTTGCAAAAAATAAGCCGACCAACCAAAATATCAATTTTATTCCAAATTTTCGAGGCATTCCCTTGACGCCATATGATAAAAATTGATAACCGTTTTTAGAAGCTATTTCGTACTCTAAATTCTTTTTATTACCGAGATAATATATGTTTTTCTTTTCAATTCCAGATTCTAAAAGTGCATTTATCACAGAAACCGCCGGATAAATATGCCCGCCTGTTCCGCCACCTGTTATAAAATAAGTTTTTTCTTTATTATCAGACATAATGAACTATCCTTTGAACTCTTTTTTTGGAAATGTTAATCAAAACCCCAATCATGCATAAAGATACGAACAAACTTGAACCGCCATAGCTTATAAAAGGGAGTGGAATTCCTGTCGCAGGAACAAAAGAAGATGCAACAGACATATTTGTAAATGCTTGAAAACAAATTGAAAAAGTTATTCCGACAGCTAAAATTTTACCAAACATGTCAGGGCATTTTTTTGCAATTAAAAAACCTCTGTGCAAAAATACACAAAACAAACAAACTAAAAAGAAGCAGCCCAGAAATCCAAATTCTTCTCCAATAATTGCAAAAATAAAATCCGTATGTCCTTCAGGAAGCCAAGAAAGCTTTTGCTTTGAATTACCAAATCCAACCCCGAAAAACCCTCCGGAAGAAAAAGCAACCATTGATTGGATAATATTATACCCCGCTCCTAATGCATCAGAAAAAGGATCCCACCATACCTTAATACGCTGCAATTGATATCCCCTTATTGTAGTTGCAACAGCCAAAGCGCCAAGACCGAAAGAACCGGCAATAATTTTAGCCGAACCTCCTGCCACATAATACATCGCTAAAGAAGTCATTAATAATAAAATTATCATTGACAAATTAGGCTGCATATAAATCAATAAAAGCATTGCAGCAAATATAGCATAAAAAGGATATTTTCTTGAATCCAAAATAGAACAATCTTTTGAAAACAAAGTAGCAAAATATAAAACTAAAGCCGGTTTTGCCAATTCCGAAGGCTGAAATTGAATTGGTCCTATTACGAGCCATCTTTTTGCTTCATTTACTGTTACCCCTAAAGGAGAGAATTTAACCAATGCAAGTGTTGCAAGCACAAATAAAGCTAGCGTTCCTGCCCAAGGTTTTAATTTTCTGTAATCAAGACGAGAAAAAAACCAAGCACCCCCCACGCCCAAAATAAGCCATATAAGCTGCTTCAGGGTAAAAGAAAAAGGATTTTCACCGAGCCCGATTGCCTTAGGGGCGGACGCCGAAAACACAGCCATTACCCCAAAAACAACTATAAACACTACGACCACAATCAACAAGCTGTCAGCCGGAGTGTGAGTGTATGTTGTATTTGTGTGAGTAGGGTGAGTTCTATTTTTTTGATAATACATAATTCTTAAAAGCCTCTCCTCTTTTTTCATAACTTTCAAACATGTCAAAACTTGCACATGCAGGAGATAACAATACAATATCGGGTTTATCCAAAGAGGCAATATCAATTGCTTCTTCAAGTGTTTTTGAATTAACTATATTATAATATCCGTTTTTAGATAATTCATCTTTAAATCTTGCAGTTGCTTCACCAATTAAAATTACTTTTGAAATTTTACTTTTAACCGCTTCGATAAAATCTTTTAGAGAAGTTTTTTTATCTCTGCCCCCTGCGATTAATACAACTCTTTTATTTTCAAATGAATTTATTGCAACTATACTCGCCTCGGGATTTGTTGCTTTAGAATCGTTATAATAATCAGTGTCATCAATTGTCCTCACAAATTCTAATCTGTGTTCTATTGCTCTAAAAGATTTCAATGCCTCAACTATTGCATTATTATCTAAACCCAATATTTTAGCGGCAACAATTGAACACATAGCATTTTGAACATTATGAGGTCCCACTATTTGCATTTGATTAATATCAATAATTTCTTCATTTTCAAATATTATCTTATTATCTTTCAGATAAATGCAGTTTTCAAAATCCTGTTTTTCCAAAGAAAAATAATAAACCTTTGCTTTTATTTCCGAACCAAGGCGTTTTAAATATTCATCATCATAATTTAAAATTGCAAAATCATTTTCGTCCATATTTCTAAATGGTTTTGCTTTAGCTTCAAAATAATTCTCAATGGTTTTATGCCACAAAATATGGTCAGGGGTTAAATTGCAAAATATTCCTATTTTAGGTTTCAAACTGTCAGAATAATTTAATTGATATGAACTTGCTTCAATAACATAATAATCAACATTTTTATCTTTATATTCAAAAGGGCTTATTCCAATATTTCCGCAATATGGTGCATTGAACTTCTTAGATAAAATATAAGAAGTTAAGGCTGTCGTGGTTGTTTTACCGTTAGTACCAGTAACTACAACCATTCTTTCATTATCATCAAATGAAATATATTCAATGTCTGAAAAATATTTAATACTCTTTTCTTCTAACTTTCTAATTATAGGACTATCAAGAGGAATTGAAGGACTCAAAATGCAAAAATCGGCACCTTCAATAAATTTATCACTATGCCCCCCAAACTCGATATTAACCCCTAAAGATAACAATTCGTCCAATTCTTTTTGGTTTTTGTCAGTTTGTTTATTAAATTCACTTAAATAAACATCCGCCCCATGAGATTGAAAATACTTCGCTGCTGCTATACCTGTTGTTGAAAATCCCAGTATTAAGATTTTTTTACTTTTTAAATTGTTATCCATACTTATGCCTTATATAAAAAATAAATTAAAACACTTAAAATCGAGCTTATTAGAGTAATTAGAGTAAATACAATTACAATTTTATTTTCAGGCCAGCCTGAAAGTTCAAAATGATGATGTATAGGACTCATTTTGAAAACTCTTTTACCTGTTAATTTAAAGCTTGTAACTTGAATCATAACAGATAGAGTTTCACATATAAATACTATTGCAATCGGAATCAGCCACAATTCAAATTTGCCCATGATAGCTATTGTTGCTAACAAACCTCCAAGAGCCAAAGAGCCTGTGTCACCCATAAAAATCTTGGCGGGTTTTTTGTTGAAATATAAAAATCCAAAACAAGCAGCGCTTGCCGCAATAGAAATTATAGCTAAATCAATATTATTATTTAAAAAACAAATTATACTGCAAGCCAAAAAAGCAATCACAGATGAACTTGCCGCCAAACCGTCCAATCCGTCTGTTAAATTTAGAGCATTTGAAGCGCCCACCATCATAAACACAACAAAAACAGGATAAAACAAACCTAAATCAAAACTGAAATTCAAAAAAGTTACTTGTGTTTGATCAGAAAAAATAATATAAAAAGCAGGCAGCATTGCAACTGCAATCTGCAATAACAATTTAGCTCTGGCTGACAACCCAAGATTTTGATGAGCTTTAATTTTTTTAATATCATCTTCAAAACCCGTAAACGTATAAAAAATTAAAGTCATTAAAACAATCATTGCCCCTGTTGTAACTTTTTGAGCCATAAAAAGAGCAATCAAAGAAGCTACAATTATCGAAACAATAATAAATACACCGCCCGTTGTCGGAGTTTTTTCTTTATAAGAATGCATTTTTGCAACTTCTTCTCTTAAATATTGAGAATAAGCTTTTTTCTTCATAAATTCAATATAAGGAATACCGAACAATAAACATAAAATCAAGGCTATAAGCCCTGCAACACTAATCATTATCATGTTTTTCCACCATTTCAATTATTTGTTCAAATTTCATAAAGCGAGAAGCCTTTAAAAGGATAGTCGCATTTTTGGGAGCATTTTTTATAATATAATTTGCACACTGTTCACTGTTTTCAAATTCCACACTTTTTAGGGTTGTGTTTCTTGCAATATGTTTAGCTAAAGCTCCAACAGTCAAAAGTTCAACATCACTGTAATTGGATAAAAACTCGCCAACTTGCTTATGATACATTATTTCATCTTTACCCAATTCACCCATATCACCCAAAACAAGGATTATAGGCTTTGGATAAATCGATAAGAATGTTTTTAAAACAGCATTCATAGACTCAGGATTGGCATTATAACTGTCGTTAATAAAAGTTAACCCCCTGATTACAGTTTTTTCCCACCTTTTTTCTATTGGTTTATAATTTTTTAAACCTCTTATAATATTTTCTTTTGAAACATTATAAGATAGAGCGGCTTCTATAACTAACAATGCATTAGAAACGTTATATTCGCCGGATTGATTAATTTCATAATCAACACCCTTATAGTTAAATTTAGTAGATTCAATTTTTACTTCTATATTTTTTGCATCATTTAATGAAGTAAATATTTTTTTACCGTCATATTTAAGATTTTCTTTAACTTGAGGACAATCTACACCAATGAACAACCCGTCTTTTTTAAGGTTAGAAACTATTTCACACTTTGCTATTGCGATATTTTTAAGCGTGCCCAATCTTTCAACATGAGCTGAACCTATGTTTGAAATAATTCCTATATCGGGATTTGAATATTTCGATAAAAGCTCAATCTCCCCTAAATTTCTCATGCCCATTTCCACAATGCAAATTTCAGTATCCAAAGGCATATTAAACATTGTTTCACATAATCCGATTTCGTTATTATGGTTAAGAGCGGTTTTATGGGTTTTATATTGAGTTTGAAAAACACTGTATAACATTTCTTTTGTTGTGGTTTTGCCGCAAGAACCTGTTATAGCTATAACCTTAGGATTAATCTTATTTCTTATATAATTAGCTAATTTTAAATATGCATTAAGTGCATTTTTAACATAAATTACAAACTCCGCTTCTTTATTTATTTTAAATTTATCTTGGGTAAAGTATCCTCTTGCACCAATTAAAACAGCTTTATCAATAAAATTATGACCGTCAAAATTCTCCCCTCTTAAAGGAAGATAAACGTCACCTTTTTTTAATTTTCTTGTATCAGTTGAAATATCGAATAGTATATTTTCATCAGTCGACTCTTTTTTATATAAAATTTCACATTCCAGATTGCTTATTATTTCTTTTAGACTAAACTGCAAGATATTCTCCCGAAAAAATATTTACCATAGAATAATTTTATATCAAAAATTGAAGTCAACAAGTTAAATTTTATAAAAATAAACTTATTGAATAAAATTAAAAACAAGATTAAAATAGACATTATGAAAATCGCAGTCATACCAATTGATAATAGACCAATCTGCTATGATTTAATATCGGATATTTTATCTATTGATAATAATATCGAGCTTTTTATGCCCGATATAAAACATCTGGGAGGTTTGACAAGGCACTCTGATGTTGAAAATATTTTATCTTTTATTCAAAATCTGCCTAAAATTGACAGTTTAGTTGTTTGTCTTGATACTATTGCCTATGGCGGATTAATCAGCTCAAGAAGAACAGAAGAAAGTTATAATGAAATAAAAAAAAGAATAGAAAAATTTAAAAATATTGCCCTGAAAAAAACAAAAAAAATTCTGGCTTTTTCTTCTATTATGCGAATTTCTAATAATAATATAAACGAAGAAGAAAAAACATATTGGAATAAATACGGAGAAAAAATTTTTTCCTGGTCATTTGAAACACACAAAAATGAAGTTTTAAAATTAAACAGGGAAATAAAAACAGATATTCCTGATGAAATTTTAGACGACTATTTAAACACAAGAAAAAGAAATTTTAAAATCAATCAGCTTTATCTAAAATGGGCAAAAGAAGGATTTTTTGATACTTTAATTTTTTCAAAAGATGATTGTGCCGAATTTGGGCTAAATATCAAAGAAGCTAATTTTTTAGATAATGAAATAAAAAAGCTAAACTTAAACAACGTTAAAATTAAAACAGGAGCGGATGAAATCCCTCTTGGCTTGATTTCAAGAGCAATCAATGAAAATATTAAATTCAACCCCATATTTATAGAGGAAAACTCAATCAACTTAATTTCAAAATATGAAGATATTTCAATTAAAAACTGTGTTTTAGGTCAAATTGAACTGTCTAAAAGCGCAATTGATACAAAAAATTATGACATTAATTTAATAATTAACAATTTTAAAGTTGAACAAGGGGATTTGGTACTTGGAAGTGCTATAAATACACTTAATAAAAATATTGATTTTAACTTAAAAACTCCTTTTGCCATTGCTGATGTAAATAATGCCAATGGGGCCGATAACGGGTTAATTGAACAAATAATGAACCTAAAAACAGATAACCTCTATGGCTATTGCGCATATAACACCAGTGCAAATACAATAGGATGTGCATTATTAATCGCAATAGTAAAATTTTTAGCTCTAAAATATAACACATATAACGATTTAGCTTTTAAAAAATTGATGTTCATAAGGCTGATAGATGATTGGGCTTACCAAACAATTATAAGAAAAGATATCAGAAAAAATGCACCTGATTTTAAAAAAACATTAGATAAAAACAATAACGAATTAAATAATTATGCTAATATCATTTCTAAATTTTTAAACTATTATCCTCAAAATCTTAAATATTCCCTTCCTTGGAACAGATCTTTTGAAATCAGAATTGAGATTAAATAATCATATAAATATATTATTTTAGCTTGTATGGTTTATTTTGTGCTAAAATCACGATATGAATACAAATTATCTAAAATCAACAAACATTCTAATGGCACAATTAAACCCGATTTCAGGGGATGTTGAATACAACAAAAACAAGGCCATTGAAACAATCAAAAAAGCAAAAGAAAAAAATGTAAATCTTGTTGTTTTTCCTGAATTGTTTTTAATAGGCTACCCTATCGGAGATATTTTAACAAGATATCCTTATATAGCCGAAAAAGCCAAAAAAGCTCTTGATGAAATCAAGATGTATTGTGATAATATTGCAATTTTAATCGGATACCCCGAAATAAACGAAAATAAATTCCTAAAACCCTATTATAATTCAATGGCATTAATAGAAAATAAAAAAATAATTAAGTCAATTAGAAAATCCTTGCTCCCTACTTATTGCGAACACAATGATTACAGATATTTTGAGCCCTGGGTTGAAGAATTTGAAAATCGAATTTTTACTTTAAATAATATTAAATTTGGCGTTGCAATTTGTGAAGACGCTTGGAATGATTTTGATTTCTTTGAAAAAAACTTATATAAAATTGATCCTGTGGAAAAAATTGCAAAAAAAATTGACGTTCTTCTTTGCCCTTCCGCTTCTTGCACAAGAGCAAAAAAAGAACAATTAAAGCACAACATGATGCGCCATTGTGCTAAAAAATATGCAATAAAATATATTTATGTAAATCAAGCAGGCGCAAACGATGAACTTGTTTATGACGGCTTATCAAGAATGTATAACGAACAAGGTGAGCTTGTTGCTATGGCAAAATCCTTTGATGAAGATTTAGCTGTAATAAATCTGTTTAATGGCGGTGAAATTAACCCTCTGCCTAAAGGTTTAGAGCTAACGCTAAACTCGCAAAAAGAATTTTCTCTTGACCATGAACCTGACTTAGAGAGAACATACAAGGCAATTATCACTGCAATTAGAGATTATTTTTATAAAAACGGTTTTAAACAAGCAGTCTTAGGGCTTTCAGGCGGACTTGATTCGACAGTTTGCGCTGTATTATTAGCTGACGCATTAGGAGCAAAAAATGTTTTCGGCATTTCCTTGCCCTCAAAATTAACCTCTCCTGAAAGCAAAAATGACGCAAAAGAATTGGCTGATAATCTTAAAATAAATTTTCTTGAAATACCCATAAAAGACATGTGTGATTTAATAAAAGATAAATTTGGCGGCATGTTTGATGAAATTTCAAAGAATTGGTGTAGTAGATACACTAATTCATACACAAATGATAATATTCAAGCCCGCTCAAGAGCAATGATTTTATGGGGTATAGCTAATGAATATGGGGCATTACCTATTGCAACATCAGACAAATCAGAGCTTTACATGGGCTATGCAACAATAAACGGCGACATGTCAGGAGGATATGCTCCTATATCAGACGTTGTTAAAACAAAACTCTTCGCACTTGCCCGTTGGATGAATAAAAATAGAGAAATAAAAAATGCCATTCCTGTTTCAATTATAAATAAGCCTCCGGGAGCAGAACTTGCAATAGACCCGAACACAGGAAAGCCGCTTTTAGCTGAAGATGCTCTTATGCCTTATGAATTTTTAGATGAGGTCATTTGGAGGATTGAAAACTTAAATCAATCAAAAGATAATATGTTAATGCAAGAATTCCAATATGAAAAAAAGAATAAAATTAACAAAGAAACCAAGCAAAAGTGGTTAGATAAGTTCTTCAAAAGATTAAATACAGCACTGTATAAGTGGTATATAGTGCCGCCGGGGCCGGTTATTGATGCAAGGTCAATAAATAAAATAGAATACAAACAGCCCATAATATCCAATATAGATTATTCAAATTAAAAGGAGAAAGTCATGAAAAAAAATTTAGTAACACTTTTATTGTGTACAGCAATGTTTGGCATAGGCTTCGGAATTAACAGCACTGCTTTTTCAGATATTAAAACATCAAAAGTTGCCTATGTAGATGTTTCAAAACTTCTTGCAGCTTCAAAAACAATTAAATCAGCAGAAGAAACAAGAGCAAAACAAACAAAAGACATGTTGGCATGGTACAACACAGCAAGTGCAGACATCAAAAAACAAAGCACAAAAGCAGGAAAAGAAGCTCTAATCAAGAAATATGAAGCCCAATTAACTCAAAAGAAGAAAACCATTAAAGATACTTACGCTAAAAAAATAAACGAAGTAGATAAACAGCTTGATAAACTAATCACAGACAAAGCCAAAGGGCTTGGATATGATTTAGTATTTAGAAAAGATGCTCTGCTTTACGGCGGAACAGATATAACAGATCAAATTTTGCCCTCAGTAAAATAATTTTGTAAAGTTAATTTTTGATAAAAAAATAATAAGTGTAAAAATCACTCTATATCGGAGTGATTTTTATCTTTTAAAAAATAATTATAAAATTGATACTTTAAAATGATACCCATGCTAAAAAAATATAGTAAAATGATAAAAATAGAAAAACGAACGAATTATTTTATCACCGAAGCGTTTTAATCGGCAAAACAAATAGGTTTTTCTACAATCTGGACAAATACGGAAATTTACTTTAGGAGGAATTAATGCAAAAGATTTCGAACGATATAGGTGCTATACCAATAACACAAAATTCACATGCCGCTACTACCGACGCAATTAAAAGTAATAATGAAAATCTTATCAATATACTTAATTTTTCAAGAAGATCATTAAGTAATATTACAATTGTAAAAAAAGACGGCACCAAAGAAAAATATAACATTGAAAAAGTTGTAGACGCAATCAGAAAATCTGCTACAAGAATGCTTGTAACTTTCTCCGATAAAGAAATTAAAGACATTTGCACATTTGTTAATAAATCCGTACTTGAAATGAATACAGATGAAGTAGAAATAATTCAAATGCACAATATTGTTGAAAGTGCGCTTCAAGCTCTAAGTCCTAAAGTTGCGGAAAGTTACAGAAATTACAGAAACTATAAAACAGACTTTGTTTCAATGCTTGATAAAGTTTATCAAGAATCACAAAGAATTATGTATATAGGCGACAAAGAAAACGCAAACGCTGATTCAGCCTTAGTTTCAACAAAACGTTCATTAATATTTAACGAACTAAACAAAGAATTATATAAAAAATTCTTCTTAACAGTAGAAGATAAACAAGCCATAAAAGAAGGCTATATCTATATTCACGACATGTCAGCAAGACGCGACACAATGAATTGCTGTTTATTTGATGTTGCAGCAGTTTTAAAAGGCGGTTTTGAAATGGGCAATATTTGGTATAACGAACCAAGAAGCCTTGATGTAGCTTTTGATGTAATAGGCGATATTGTTATGGCTGCCGCAAGTCAACAATATGGCGGTTTTACGGTTGCAGAAGTAGATAAAATTCTTGCTCCTTATGCACAAAAAACATATGAAAGACAATACGACAGATATATCTGCATGGGGCTTTCATTCGAAAAAGCAAGAGAAGAAGCAATGAAAGATGTTCAAAATGACTTTGAACAAGGTTTCCAAGGTTGGGAATACAAATTTAATACAGTTGCTTCATCTCGCGGAGATTATCCTTTTATTACAGTTACAACAGGGCTTGGTCAAGATGAATTTGAAGTTATGGCAACATTAGCCTGCCTAAAAACTCGTCAAAACGGACAAGGTAAAAAAGAATGCAAAAAACCGGTATTATTCCCTAAAATTGTATTCTTATACGACGAAGAACTCCATGGCGAAGGTAAACCTCTTGAAAACTTATTTAAAGCAGGGGTTGAATGTTCTAAAAGAACAATGTATCCTGACTGGCTAAGTTTATCAGGAGAAGGCTATGTAGCTGAAATGTATAAAAAATATAAAAGAATTGTTTCGCCAATGGGTTGTCGTGCTTTCTTATCTCCTTGGTTTGAAAAAGGTGGCATGGAGCCTGCCGATGAAAACGATAAACCCGTATTCGTGGGTCGTTTCAACATTGGTGCAATCAGCTTAAATCTTCCTATGATTTACGCTAAAGCAAAACAAGAAAGCAAAAATTTCTATGAAGTTCTTGACTACTATATGAATTTAATCAGAAAAATTCATATAAGAACCTATGAATACTTGGGAGAAATGAGAGCTTCGGTTAACCCTCTTGCATATTGTGAAGGCGGTTTCTATGGCGGGCATTTAGGTTTCCACGATAAAATTAAACCACTTTTAAAATCTGCAACAGCTTCTTTTGGTATTACAGCCCTAAATGAACTTCAAGAACTTCACAATGGTAAATCTCTTGTTGAAGACGGCGCATTTGCAATTGAAGTTATGGAATATATAAACAAAAAAGTGGCAGAATTTAAAAAAGAAGATGGTTGGTTGTATGCTCTATACGGTACACCTGCTGAAAATCTTTGCGGTTTACAAGTTAAACAATTCAGAAAAAAATACGGTATTGTCGGAAATGTTTCAGATAAACCATACGTATCAAATTCATTCCACTGCCATGTTTCAGAACAAATCAGCCCAATTGAAAAGCAAGATTTAGAAGGCAGATTTTGGAATTTAATGAATGGCGGAAAAATCCAATATGTTAAATATCCTATTTCATACAACACAAAAGCTGTTGAAACTTTAATCAGACGTGCTATGAAAAAAGGATTTTACGAAGGTGTTAACCTATCATTGTCATATTGTGATGATTGCGGACACCAAGAATTAAATATGGATGTGTGCCCTAAATGCGGTTCTAAAAATTTAACCAAAATCGACAGAATGAACGGTTATCTTGCTTATTCAAGAGTAAAAGGCGATTCTCGTTTAGCTGATCATAAAATGGAAGAAATTAAAGACAGAGTAAGTATGTAGTAATAATATGTAAAAAAGCTTCCTTTTGAATTATTTTATAAGGAAGCTTTTTTATTTTAAAATTTATTTATTGGGAGAGAGAAAAAATGAATTACCATAACATCACTAAAGACGACATGTTAAACGGCGACGGTTTAAGGGTTGTTCTTTGGACGGCAGGCTGCACTCATTGCTGTGATGGATGTCAAAACCCTCAAACATGGGATGTGGCAAGCGGAATAGAATTTGATAAAGCCGCAGAAGATGAATTATTTGAAGCATTATCACAAGATCATATATCAGGAATAACTTTTTCAGGCGGGGACCCTTTGCACCCCTTCAATACCGACGAGGTTTTAAGACTGGCTAAAAAGGTTAAAAATACGCTTCCAAATAAAACCGTATGGCTTTACACAGGTTTTTTATGGGAAGAAGTTAAAAATAAAATCGACTTATCTAATATTGATGTGCTTGTTGACGGAGAATTTAAAAAAGAATTAAACGATAATAACCTTCATTGGGTTGGAAGCTCAAATCAAAGAATAATAGACGTTCAAAAATCCCTCAAAGAAAATAAGGTTATTCCTCACGCAATTCCATAAATTATAATTTACTTT
This sequence comes from uncultured bacterium, assembly GCA_949282195.1. Lineage (GTDB taxonomy): Bacteria > Cyanobacteriota > Vampirovibrionia > Gastranaerophilales > Gastranaerophilaceae > RUG14156. The sequence goes on from CASDOW010000011.1 coordinate 172,469, forward strand.
TCTTGAAATGCTGCACGTTGACCAACAACACCATAAGGAAATGCAGATTTATCCGTAATTATGATAGGATAAACGTCAAGTATTTTTGATTTTGATGTTGCAGCAGGAACTTTATAGCCTTTAGAACTGTCTTTTTGCGGATTTGGCTTTCTTTGTCCGTTAACATCCACAATAATAACGCAAGGAGCTTCACGTTCAGTACCGGACATATCTTCACTTGGCTCATCGGGTGTGCCGCAATGACCATTATTTGTAGCAAATGTGCCACCTTGAATATTGATTGTTGTTGGAAATTCATATCTCATACCGTCAACAGTGAAAAAAGTATAATTTGCGGTTCCGCCCAAATCAAAACTTTCTGAAGTAGAAAGAACATTCATTCTTTTTCTAAAGAAATTATATAAACTATCCTCGTCGTCAGGAGAAGTCATATCAACAGTTTCAATAGGTCCATAACCTTCAAGAGCAATATTTAATTCAATTACCTGATTTAAAATCGATAAAGCTTTTTTTAAGGCTGAACGATATTCATTTTGTTCTGTATTTATTAAAATCGAAGGAATGGTTAAGGCAGCAATTACCCCGATTATCACAAGAGTAATCAACGCCTCAGCTAATGTGAAACCTTTTTTACTTGTTCCGTATTTTTTACTAATCATTCTTTTATTTTCTGCACATCCAATGCTATCTTCATCATAATTATAATACATGTAATAAATGCCAATGTATAGATGTTACTTTAAAAATCATCCAATATATTTAGATTTTATTTTTAATTAATCAAAATTTCCTCTAAAACACTTATTTTCATGGTTTTAAAATCAGGTTTTTTATCAAACCATATTTCAATTGCACGCTGAGCTTGATATATTAACATATCAAGTCCGCATATGTATTTTTTATTATATAAAATCGCCTTTGAAATCAAAGGAGTTCTTAAGGGATTATAAACAATATCATATACTATTGCGTCTTTTGGTAAAGATTCAATATTTTTATTCTCAACAGGACAATTATCCTCGCTATAATTTTTCATTCCCACAGGTGTAGTGTTGACCAATATATCAACATCTTCCAAACTGTTCATAAGGGTGTTTTGAATAGATTGAATTTTAACCGTATTAAATCTTTCCCTTAAAGTTTTAACTGTTTGAGAAGAATTAATAACATTTCTCGTATAAATATCTATTTCGGATATTCCCATTTTATAAAGTCCGGCACAAATTGCCCTTGAGGCACCGCCTGTGCCTAAAACCGCAGCTTTTTTTCCTTTTAGAGAAATATCTTTTGGAATTGCTTCGCAAAATCCCCAAACATCGGTATTGTAACCTGCTAAAGACATGTCATCTTTTATTTTTACGGTATTTACTGCGCCCACCAAATCAACATATTCATCAAATTCAGATAAAAACAATGTTGTTGGGACTTTATGAGGAATAGTAACATTAAAACCAAAATACTTATTTGTTCTTAAGTATTTAATTTGATTAACTAAATCTTCGCTTTCAGTTGCCAATAGTTCATAACTACCGTCTATGCCTAAATCTTTAAATGCTGCTTTATATATAATAGGGCTCATTGAATGACCCAGAGGATATCCAATAAGCGCAAACTTATATTTTTTTTCACTATCCATTATTCTTCATCCATATCTCTTGAATATTTACAATTTTTATTTGAACAGGCAATTTTATTACCTCTTTTCAAATATTTTTTAACAAGCAAACTTCCGCAATCAGGGCATTTTTCACCATTAGGCTCTGCCCAAAGTGCAAAAGTGCAATCAGGATATTTTGAACAACCCCAGAAAAATGTTCCGTAACGAGATTTTCTTTTAACCAACTCACCGTCCCTGCCGGCTTTTTCACATTCCGGACATTTAACACCCGAAGATTCAACAATCGAAAATCTTTTTTTACATTTTTCATTTAAACATTGATAATATTTTCCGTATGGCCCCGTTTTGATAACCATATCAGAACCGCATTTTTCACATTTTTTGTCTGTTGGTTCATCCTCAGGAATTTGAATTTCTTTATTATCTCCTTCCATAGGCAGCGCCGTTTTACACTCGGGATATCCTGAACATGCCAGAAATTGTTTTCCGTAACGAGATAACTTTACAACCATTTTTCTGCCGCAATTAGGACACAATTTATCTGTTTCGACGTCAACTCTTTTCATGTTTTTCTGTGCTTCATCAAGAGTTTTTGAAAAAGGTTTCCAAAAATTATTCAAAAATTCAATACTGTTTTGCTTATCTTCAGCTATATCATCCAATGATGACTCCATTTTAGCCGTAAACTTGTAATCCATAATATCGACAAAATTTTCATTTAATTGTTTGCAAACAGCCCTGCCTAAAGGGGTTGGTTTTAGGGATTTATTTTCAATTTTCTCAACATAATTTCTTTGTTGAATTTTAGTAATAATTGGTGCATATGTTGAAGGTCTTCCTATGCCGTATTCTTCCAATTGCTTAACCAAGCTTGCTTCTGAATATCTTGAAGGCGGTTGAGTAAAATGCTGTTCCGGAAGCAATTTTTTAAGGTTTAATTCATCTCCCACTTCTAAAGTTGGGAATTTTTGAGCAACCACATCTTCAGTATCGGCATAAATCTTTGTAAATCCGTCAAATACAAATTTTGATGAGCCCATTTTAAAGATATATTTATCAGCTGTTATATCAACTGTTAAATTTTTAACTTTAGCATTTGCCATTTGAGAAGCCATGAACCTTTCCCAAATCAACTTATAGAGTTTATATTGCTCGCTTGTTAAATATTTTTTAATGCTTTCAGGAGTTTTATCAATATAAGAAGGTCTGATTGCTTCGTGGGCATCTTGAGTATTTTGCTTTTTCTTTGCATATATATTAGGGGTTTTAGGATAATATTCATCCCCATAGTTTTCAACAATATATTTCTTAGCTGCCACTTGCGCATCGTCAGAAATTCTTGTTGAGTCTGTTCTCATATAAGTTATTAAACCAACAGAGCCATCCCCTAAGTCTATACCTTCATAAAGTTTTTGAGCTATTTGCATAGTTTTTGATACACCATAACCCAATTTTGAGCTTGCTTCTCTTTGCAAAGTTGAAGTTATAAAAGGCGCTTGCGGTTTTCTCGTGGTATCTCTAGGGGTAATTTTTGATACAACATATTTTGCATTTTCAAGATTTTTTAATATCTCATCTATTTCTTCTTTGTTTTTGATTTCAAGCTTTTCATCTTTTCCGTTTTTGATTATTCTTGCCAGTTGAGCGCTGAAATCAAAATCTTTTTTGTCTTTTTTATTTAATAAAGCATCTAAGCTCCAATATTCTTGAGGAATAAATGCTTCAATTTCATCTTCTCTTTCGCAAATCATCTTAAGTGCAACAGATTGAACACGACCTGCAGAAAGTTTATAATTCTTCATTTTATCCCATAATATAGGACTAATTTTAAAACCAACAAGCTTATCTAAAATTTGTCTTGTTTTTTGAGCCTCAACTTTCAACATATCAATTTGATGATAATTTGCAACTGCATCTTTAATTGCATGGGGTGTTATTTCATTAAAAACTATTCTAAAAATTTTATCTTCCGGAAATTTAAGACACTCTTTTACATGCCAGGCTATAGCTTCCCCTTCTCTATCAGGGTCCGATGCAAGATAAATTCTATCAACAGTCTTGGCTATTTTATTTAATTCATTAATAACTTTTTTCTTTTCAGGTATAACTTCAAAAGTAGGCTTAAAATTATTTTCTATATCAAAACCCAATCCCTTAGAAGCTAAATCTCTAACATGCCCCATTGAAGCCTGTATTATATAATTGCTGCCTAAAATTTTACCTATCGTTTTAGACTTAGCAGGAGATTCGACTATCACAAGAGTCTTTTGAGATTTATCTTCTTTTGTTTTAGTTTTTGTAGTTGCCATAATTAACCTATATATTTTTATAATATTTATTAACCGATTGCTTAATTATACCCAATAACTCCAGTTGAGTTAAAGCTGCCATAACCAAAGAAACATCTTCATTTATATCATACATTATTTCATCAAATGTTTTTGCGTCAAGAGCTACACTCTCTATTATCCTTTTTTGTAATTCATCTAAATCAGATGTTACATCTTTCTTTTGAGAGGTTTTTATCTCCCAATTCATTTGTTCTAAAATATCCTTTGCCTCTACAACTATTGCAGCTCCCGTTTTGATTAAATGATATATCCCCTCAGTATTAGGGTTTGTAATGTTTCCGGGTATACACATTAACTCCCTGTTATAATCAAGAGTCAAATTTGCACTAATCATAGCGCCCGATTTTAGCCTTGCTTCTCCAACAAGCGTTCCTTTGCTCAATCCCGTTACTATTCTGTTTCTTTGCGGAAAATTTTGAGCCATTGGTTTTGTCTTAAGCGGATATTCACTCAAAACTGCCCCATTACCATTTACTATATCATAAAATAATTTTTTATTTGAAGAAGGATAAATTACATCTAATCCGCTTCCTATAACAGAAATCGTTTTTAAATTATTTTTTAGGGCACTTAAATGAGCCTGTGTATCAATTCCATAAGCAAGTCCTGAGATTATTGTTATATTAGTTCCTTCAAACCCTGAAATAATTTTATCAAGCGAAATTTTAGCCTGCTGCGACGCATTTCTTGACCCAACAACCGCAAGCGCATAGTTAAAATCAATTTCCTCTAAACTTCCTTTATAAAATAAAGACAAAGGAAAATCGGGAATTTCTTTTAAACAATCGGGATATTTTATATCTTCATAAGTTAAAAGTTTAACTTCTTCATCTGAAAACGCGTCGTTATAACATTTATCCAAATCTAATTCATCTATTTTTTTTAACAAATTATTAGAAATTGAAATATCGTAATACTGCGCTATGTTTTTTAAATCAGAACTGTTTACATTAAAAGCTCTTTTAATATCATAATCAAAATATTCAAAAATCTTGCTTTTTACCAAAGGCCTAACAAATAAATTATTAAATGCGCAATAGTATTTTGCCTTTGAACTATCATCAATTGTATTTAATTTTAATTGATTAATTTTGGTTTGCATTTTTCAGCTCTTTATATTCACCTTCAACAGATAATAAATTAAAAGTAAGAGTGTTTTTATTATCTAATGCAAGTTCTAAACAGTCAAGCCGAGAATTAACATCGTTATCAATCTCAAATATTTTTGACATTAAATAATAAATATCCCCATTTTCCTGTTTATCGCTAACTTTTGATAAAATTTCAAGAGCTTCATCTTGTTTTTTTTGCTTTATTAAAATTTGAGTTAAAAGCTTATATGCTTCAAAATCTTTCGGGTTTTTTTCAACTGTTTTTTTAAGCATTATAACAGAATCATCTAATCTCCCCAGCTCCCAATAAATCTGAGCAATATTGTAGTATGCCCAAGAATAATCAGGAGATAATTCCAATACTTTTCGATATTCAACCAAAGCAAAATCTATTTCATTTACTTTTTTATATTCTTCAGCTAAATAAAAATGAGCAAAATAATCGCTATAATTATATTCTATTGCCTTTTTAAAACACTTTATTGCAGTTTTTGGGTCATTTTTTTTAGAATACAAAAGCCCTACAGAAAAAAATGCATTAGCGTCTTCATTTTTATAATATATTACTTTTTTAAAATTTTCTAAAGCTAAATCAACTTCGCCTTTTTGTTCATAACACAAAGCCAGATTATACAAAAAATCAGGCTCATCAGGCTTTAATTCAACCGCTTTTTTATATGCATCTATTGCTTTATCAACATCCCTAAGTTTTTCCCAACAAATCCCCGTATTAAAATATAAATTTGCGTCATCAGGAAAAATTTCAAGCAAATATTTGATATGAGAAAGTGCAGCCTTTTCAAACCCTAAATCCAAACACATCATTATTAATTCGCGTCTTGCCTGAAAATTTTTAGGATTTAATTTTATTTTCGTCTGAAGGCTGTCAAATCTTTCCGTATCATTCATTTTCTTCTTCTAGCGCTTTATCTAAATCAAAATCAATTGTTTTTCCGTCTAGCTCTTGTTGTTCTTTTTCTTCGCGTTCAAGTTCTTCTTTATCTTCATCTTGAATAATTTTTTCTATAACAATTTGAGCCATATCAAGCGCCACTTTTTTCTTTGTGTCAGGCGGACATTTTTCAAGCATTTGTATTGCCGTTCTAACTGTTGAATCAATATCATACCAGCGAGAATGACCGCGCTGTATTCTTCCGTCTTCAACTGCAGACATTATATCTTCAACATTTTCATATTTATTATCTTGGATATTATGCTCAATAATAACTTTAATTAAGTTAAGCGCAACTGCGATTTGTCTTTCGTCTGATGAATTTGCCAAAGTCCTCATAGACATTGATAATACAGGGTCTTTGTCATACCATCTTGAAAAATATTGATTTTCCATATTTGCTCCTTGTAATTATTAACTGTTTTTAAAAATTACTCCGCAGCCTGATGACGGGTAATTCCAATCAATCGCACCTTTGGGACAGAACAGTCTGCAAGCACCACATTCCAAGCAGTTTTCGTATTGCACAACTATTTCTTTTGTATTTTCATCTTCGCTATAAACCTTAGCGGGACATATCGCCAAGCAGGGCTTATCTTTGCATTTGGCACATTTTTTTTGATCAACTATTAAATGCGTCTTGCTATCACAATTATACTTAATAGTTGCCAATTTGTCTTGTATTGATTTTTTATTTACATCATTTTCCATGGTTTATCTTCCAAAAAATACATCTAATACACACTTAAATGCCATAAATACATCTTTTATTAATTCTTTAAGATTTCTATCTTTCATAAAACTTAAAAAATAATCTCTGAATTGAACGCTTTTAGATTTACAATTTGCGCTTGTAATTATCTCAAAAAACTGTTTCATTTTATATGGATAATAATTCATAATTGAGCCGCGCCTGTTATATAATCTATCAATTATATTTCTATATGTATATAAATCTTTTAAGATAAAAGATTTATCAAGTTCTTTTTTATATAAAGACAAATATCCTTGTGAAAAATTGTTATTGTCTAAAGCGCCAAGCGCTGTTTTTCCTGCCAACTTCCCTGAAATCAAAGCGTAATTTGTTCCTTCAAAATGAACACTGTTAATAAAACCTGCGGCATCACCCGCTATTATTACGCCATTACCTGTTAATTTAGGCATTTTATTATATCCTGTTTCAGGAATTAAATGAGCGCTATATTCAAGAGTTTGACCGTTTTTAATTAAGGGTTTTATATCGTTATGATTTTTTAAATATTCTAATAAATCGTTTATATTTAATTTATTTTCAACTAAATCAGCTAAATTAGCGCCAACTCCAAGCATTATTGTATCTTTAAAGGTATATAAAAAGCCCATCATAAAAATATTTTTAACACCAACAGGGTTACCAAGATACATTTTTGTAACACCGTTAGTTAAATCATCTTTTAAATTAAATCTTTCTTCAATTGTTTTTTTATCAAGTTTAATTGTTTCCTTGGCAGATAAAATAACATCTTTTGGTTGATATTTTTCCCTTAAATTAAGTTCTTTGGCTAAAAGAGAATTAACGCCGTCGGCTAAAATAACTATCGGAGCACAATATTTTTCTAATTCCGTTTCAACACCGACAACATATCCATCTTTTTGAACCAGATTTCTAACTAAAGTATTGGGAGCAAAATAAACACCTTTTTTCTTTGCCAATTCAATCATCCACTTTTCAAGATTAAATCTTTTAATTGCATAGGCTTCAGATTTTTCATCATCTTGATAAGTTAAAGATACTGAACCTGTATCATTCAAAAATGCCCAGCTGTGGGAATTAATTATTCTTTCATATGGCAGAGTTTCAATATCATCCCCAAAAACATCTTTTAGAGCAGTTTTATATATCGCGCCACCATACATATTTTTAGAACCAATATATTTTGCTCTATCCAATAAAACAACTTTTTTTCCGGCACAGGCAACCTCAATTGCGGCGCTCACACCGCAAGGACCTGCCCCCACAACTATTACATCGCAATTATAATTAATATCCATAATATTAATAATACAAGCTATTTTAATAAAAAACAATAGAATATAATCTTATAATTTTTACAATATATTTAATTTTTGCCAAATAAAAATAAAATTATATAAAATTAACTTATGAAGACTTTAAGCTTGATTATTCCTGTTTATAATGAAGAAAAGACGCTGGAAAACACCGTTAATAAAATTTTAGCCCTAAAAAATGATACCTATATTCAGAATAATCAAATAGAAATTGAAATAATTATTGTAAATGACGCTTCAAAAGACGGCTCTAAAAAAATTGCCCAAAATTTATGCAAAATCGATAAAAACATCAAATTATTCAGTCATGAAAAAAACAAAGGCAAAGGCGCCGCTCTAAAAACAGGCTTTTTACAAGCAAAAGGAGATTATATAGGTATTCAAGATGCAGATGAAGAATATAACCCCTTTGATTATTTAAAACTATTAAAAAACCTCATTGAAAACAATTTTGATGTTTGTTACGGCTCAAGATATCTTGAAAAAAATACACAAAACGGTTTATTTTTAGGGCATACATTTATAAATAAACTTCTGACCTTTTTAACAAATATCTGTACAGGGCTAAATCTAACAGACATGGAAACTTGCTATAAGCTTTTTAAATCAGATGTTATTAAAAAAATAACTCCGAATTTAAAAGAAAATTGTTTTGGTTTTGAGCCGGAAATCACTGCATATATTGCAAAAGAAGGCTATAAAATTCAAGAATGCTCAATTAATTACACCCCAAGAAATTACTCGCAAGGTAAAAAAATCAAACCAAAAGACGGCATAAGGGCAATTTATTGTATTTTTTATTATAATCTGCATAATAAAAACCTGCTTAAAATTATAGCAACATCAGGCATTGTAGCATTTTTCATAATATTTTTTCTTTTTTATTTTATAAATTTCGCAAAATAAAGTTTAAAATCAAATTTTTGTGGAATATAAAAAATAAGAAATGTTTTAGTTTAAAGGAAAGAGAAAACAAGATGGACGCATCAATTAACCTTAGTTCGCAAAATTTGCAAAAAAAAGAAGATATGCCAAAGATTGAAACAACAGGCACTTTAGCGCAAGCAGAACCCCAGCCCTTATTCACGCAATCAAGCGAAACCGCAGGGTCAATTGCAAGTGCAGCCCCTGCCCCTTCTAATGCTGCTCCTTCATCAAGCGGCGGCAATAGTTCATTTAGCGCTATGGCATAAAAAATAAAAATTTAAAAAAAGTGCAGTATTGTATTAATTCAATACTGCACTTTTGTCTATTAATTTTACATTCAAAATCTTTAATAATATCAGAGGAAAAGGAGAAATAATATGAATACACTTATGAACATTTTTAAATGGACATGTTACTCATTAGTATTAATAGGAGCTCTAAACTGGGGGTTAATTGGCGCATTTAACTTTGACCTTGTAGGTTTCTTATTTGGTGATATGACTGCAATGGCAAGAATTATCTACACACTTGTCGGCTTATCAGCAGTCGGCTACTTTGTATTCTCAATTAGAGAAGAAGGCGAATGTTCACACTATAATTGCTAAAACAAGGGGGCGAAGATTATCTTCGCCCTTTTTGTATATATCATTCAATTGTAAATTTTTGTAATAGAAAATATATAAAAAATATCAATTTTTTATATATTTTTCTTTATTAATAAGTAAGCAATACACACAAAAAATCAGAGGGAATAATGAATATCAATGCAGTAGATTATGGCGGAAGTTATGTAGCGCAAAAAAATGCATCAAACAAAAATGGTTTAAATGAAGCAATAAACAAAGGGAAAGATACAATTTATACAATTACAAAAGGAACAGAAGAGTTAAAAGAATTACTGACTGAAGGAAATACCGATAAAGAATACAAGGAACTTGAAGATTTAACAACTTTGACTTTAAACTTTATCAATTTCATGCTTGAAGAAGAAACAAAAACAACAGAAGAACCAAAAACCAATTTATCAGACGTACTCATTAATTCATTAATAAGTGCGGCATTTAAACAATACAAGGCAAAAGTACAAAAATAAATACAAGAAAAATATCAATATTTTAACCAAATAATTATAAACGACAAAAAGAGGGTAAAGATATCTTTACCCTCTTAATTTGTATAAACTGAAAATTATTATTCAATAATTTTATCTACAACGCCGGCGCCAACTGTTCTACCGCCTTCACGGATAGCGAATTTCATACCTTGTTCGATTGATCTACAACGCCGGCGCCAACTGTTCTACCGCCTTCACGGATAGCGAATTTCATACCTTGTTCGATTGCAACAGGATTGATTAATTCAACTTCCATTACAACGTTATCACCAGGCATTACCATTTCGCCGTCAAATTTGATTGAACCGGTTACGTCAGTAGTTCTGATATAGAATTGAGGTCTGTAACCAGGGAAGAAAGGAGTATGACGTCCGCCTTCTTCTTTTTTCAATACATAAACGTTTGCAGTGAATTTTTTGTGAGGTGTAATTGAACCGGGTTTTGCTAAAACTTGACCACGTTGAATTTCAGTTTTATCGATACCACGTAATAAAGCACCGATGTTGTCACCTGCTTGACCTTGGTCAAGAGATTTTCTGAACATTTCAACACCTGTAACAGTTGTCTTTTTAGTTTCGCCTAAACCAACTAATTCAACTTCGTCACCAACTTTAACGATACCACGTTCTACTCTACCAGTAGCAACTGTACCACGACCTGTAATTGAGAATACGTCTTCAACAGGCATTAAGAATGGTTTATCTAAGTCACGAACCGGTTCTGGGAAGTAAGAATCGATAGCATCCATAAGTTCCCAAATTTTGTCAACCCATTGGTCTTCGCCACGTTTAACAGAAGGGTTAGCTTGAACAGCTTCAAGAGCTTTTAGAGCTGAACCTTTAACAAAAGGAATGTTATCTCCGTCAAATTCATAAGAAGATAATAATTCTCTAACTTCCATTTCAACAAGGTCTAATAACTCAGGGTCATCAACCATATCACATTTATTTAAGAATACTACGATATTAGGAACACCAACTTGACGAGCAAGCAAAATGTGTTCTTTAGTTTGAGGCATTGCACCATCAGTAGCAGCAACTACAAGAATAGCACCGTCCATTTGTGCAGCACCTGTAATCATGTTTTTAACATAGTCAGCGTGGCCTGGGCAGTCAACGTGTGCATAGTGGCGTTTTTCAGTTTCATATTCAACGTGAGCAGTTGAAATGGTAATACCACGTGCTTTTTCTTCAGGAGCAGCATCGATTTCATCGAATTTTTTTGCTTCTGCTTGACCTGCAGCAGCCATACAACCTGTAATAGCAGCAGTTAATGTTGTTTTACCGTGGTCAACGTGACCAATAGTACCAACGTTAACGTGTGGCTTGGTTCTTTCGTATTTTTCTCTAGCCATAAGATAAGTTCTCCTTCTTTCTTATTTTTAATTTTATTATTTACAATTGTTATTAATAAAGATATGGGCAGAGGTGGATTCGAACCACCGTAGTCGTATGACGGCAGATTTACAGTCTGCTCCCTTTAGCCACTCGGGCATCTACCCATATCTAAAAAATTCTTTCTTAGATAATTGATTATTGAATATTCAGTTTTCAATTTACAATTATAAACTTTTTTTAAAATGCCCTTGATGAGATTTGAACTCACGGCCTCTCCCTTACCAAGGGAGTGCGCTACCCCTGCGCCACAAGGGCAAGACGCAAATTACTAAAAAAAGCCGATGATGGGACTCGAACCCGCAACCTACGGTTTACAAAACCGTTGCTCTACCATTGAGCTACATCGGCAATTTCCATAAATATATATTATTGTGGACATAAAAAACTGTCAAGCACTAATTTTGAAAAAATAAAAATTGCAAATTCTAATGTGTTTGTTGTATTATAGTGTAAAATAATAACTACCTTCTTGGATTATGGATAATTTACTGGTATAATTTAATTAATTTGTAGAAAGTTTATCTATGCAAGTAGCTAATGCTTTAAATAATAATATAAGAATTTTATTTAACCCCAAAGTTGAACCATTTAAACTGTTTGATTTTTTAATGGTAAAATCTGATGAGGACAGATATCTTGCGCAAATCATTGAAATATATGACGACAAGTTTGACTCGTCACAAAACGTTGCAAAATTAAAATTATTTTACAAAATTGCACCAAATAACGAAGTTATGCCTTATGATAATTTCACACCCAACAAGGAATGTGAAATTATTAAAATTAAACAAGAAGAAGTTGAAAATTTCATAAACAACGGCAAAAGAACGTTTATTTTCGGAACAAACACAAAAAGTTCAACTTCTCTAAATGTTCAGTTTGACTTTTTCAACAATAATCCGATAATTTTAGCCGACAAAGTTGATAATTCAAACGCAATTTCACTAAATCTTGCTAAAAATCTTTCAGTTCAAAAACATACAATAATCATAGATTCAACAGGAGTTGTTGAATTTGATGATGCACAAAAAATTAAAGCATCAAAAAATTTCAGATTACCGCTCAACTATTCGACAATAGATTTTGTTTTTGATAAATGCTTATCTGACGCAAGTCTTGAATTTCAGCAAATAGCCGGTTCAATCCTTCTCGAAATTAAAAAATTTGCAAAAAGACAAGCTCTTGGTTTCATTCCTTTTAATTCTTTTGCAAGAGTGCTTTTAGAACAATATAAAGCCACTCCCTACCCTGAATTAAAATTGCTTTTGGTTCGTTTGAAAAAATGTCAAATGGATGAAATTTTTGCAAAAACAAAAAAAGATGTAGAAACGCTTTTCAAAACAATCGAAAAAAATCCAATAACAATTATCGATATATCAAATGTAAGTTCTTTATGGCAAAAAGCATATTTAGAATACTTTGTAAGTGCAATTGAGCAAAATGTATATTTAATCACAAGAATTAACGATGAAAATTGTGATGTTGATTTAATCAATAAAATTTATACAGAAAAGAAAAATATAAAATTCATCCCGAATGTTTCTTACAACTACAAGAAACTTCCGTCTTTAATGCAGCACTGCAAAAACTACATTTTACTTCCGAGTTTATATCAAAGAGCCGACTTTTTAAATGCTAATTTTGCACTGGCAAACCTAATTTCAGATGAATGTATAATTTTTGGCGAAAATACGGATAATTTCTTATATCTTGCAAAAGATTATACTCTTGAAACGCAAGAAAAAAGAAAAAATTACAGAAAAATAGCCCTTTCTATGGCAAATGCCGACAGTCAATCTCAACAAGAACAAATAAATCATGACAACGGTTTTGAAAACAAAAGCGATTCTCAAAGATTAATAGACGAATTAACACAGCTTGAAGAAAACCAAATTAAATCAAAAGAAACTCAAGACCTTATTTTCAATGATGATTATAAAACAGAAAATGAAAATAATTCAGAAAAAGAAAGTTTTGAAGAAATAGAAAACCCTAAAAATATACAAGATGAATTTGTGAAATCAGAAGACATTGAAGAACACGATGACTTTAGTGTTAGCGAAGAAACAAAAGAAGAAAATGAACCCCAAGAGGACGAATTTGAACCGCTTGAAATAATTAAAAATGACACTTCTGAAGATACAACTAAAGAAGAAATTAAAGAAGAAATAAAAGAAGATATTTTAAATATTACAGAAGAAGAAACTAAAGAAGAAGAAAATTCTCAAAAAATAGAAGATTTAATTTCTGATTTAGCGCAAGAAGAAGAAAACAAGGAAGATACACTTGAAATTATAGATATCAAAGAAAATCCGACTCCAAAAAAAGAAGATTTCGGCGAAGAAACAAAAGAAGAAACTCTAACCAGAGAAGAAAAAGATGCTATTTTAAAAGAAAAATTTAATATTCAAGACGCTCAATTAATTGATCCCGATGAAACTGATTTCAGTAATGTAGCAACAGTCAAAATTGCAGATGATAACCAAGAAGAAAATAATGAGCTTGATTTTTCAGACGAAGAACTTGATTTCTTTCAAATTGCAAAAGAAAGCTCAATGCAATATGAGCAAGAAGAATTAAAAAAAGAAAAAGTTGTCGTAGATGATGTCGAATATAAAACACAAGACGACACTCAAGACAATAAAAAAAAAGATGAGATAAATAATCTTGCAACACTGCAAGCTAATGATAAAAAAAATGACATTGATTTAAACGAAATTGCAAATAATTCAATTGACGCAAGTTTTAATGAAATCATAGACAAAAAGCCCCAAGAACTTTCCCAAGGTGTAAAAGTGGATGAAGAAGTAAATATCAACATCGACTCTACACCCCCGATTGAAAAAGAAAATTTACCCATATTTAAAGAAGAACAAAACAATACATCATCTGAAACATACAAAACAGGGGATGTTGTAGTTCATAAAAAATATGGCAAAGGAACGGTTACAAAAACAATCAAATACGAAGAAAGACAGCTTTTACAAATAGAATTTGAAGAGTCAGGCAAAAAACTGCTTGATCCGAAAGTGGCTGATATTAAACTAGAACAATAACGAAATGGGCGACGAAAATAAACAGTTTGAGGCAAGTCAGCAAAAACTGAGAAAAGCCAGAGAACAAGGGCAAGTTGTTAAATCAAAAGATTTATCCATAGCAATTGCCATTATTGTTATGTTTTCTTTTATTTACCTCATTTCACCGTTAATATGGGATCAATTGAGTGCATTATTTAAAATAATTTATGACCAAATTCCAAACAAACATCTTGATGAAATAGGATACGCTTATTTATTTACCAAAACAGTTATCCCAACAGCACTGATTTTGCTCCCCATTTTGGTTCTTGCTTCTTTTGTCGGAATTTTAGGCGATATGATTCAAATAGGCCCATTATTTACCACAAAACCCATGGAATTTAATGCCGAAAAATTCAACCCGACAAAATACTTTAAAAATCTAATGAGCCCGAAAACCCTTTTTGACTTATTTAAAAATATAGCAAAAGTAATAATTTTAGGCATAATTGGCTATATGGTATACTCTGAGCATTTTGAAGATATCCTTATGCTTGCCGCTATCGATAACCATTTTGCAATATTAATTCAATTCGGGGCTTTAATTCTTGATTTCGTTGTAAAAGCAGGAATTGCCTTTTTAATTATTGCCGCTGCTGATTACGGCGTTACAAAATGGAAATTTCTTCAAGACCAAAAAATGTCTTTTAAAGAAGTAAAGGATGAATATAAAAACTCTGAAGGCGACCCTAATGTAAAAGCCGCCCTAAGACAAAGAAGACAACAATTATTACAACAAAAAATGATGGATGCTGTTACCACTTGCGATTTTGTTGTAACCAATCCAACCCATGTGGCATGCGCCATTAAATATGACGCAAAAACAATGGAATCACCCACCCTTGTTGCAAAAGGAACAGAATTATTCGCTCAAAAAATTAAACAAATTGCAAGAGAACACAATATCCCCGTTATTGAAAATCCGCCTGTAGCTCGCGCTTTATTCAGGCTTGTTGAAGTCAACAGACAAATTCCGCCTGATTTATATAAAGCCATTGCTGAAATTCTAATCTTTGTTTACAAACTTAAGAAAACAACAGCAAAAGAACAAGAACGCATCAGAAAAGCTGCAGTTGAAAAAGGCGATATCCAAGCTCAACAAGAGTTTCAGAAAAAAAGAAATCAATCTCTTGAAAAGTTTAAATCCATGCAAGATGATAATTAAAACAAGATTATTTTTTAAATCTTTCAGGATATTTTGCAATTCCTAAGGACAAATAAGGAATATCTAAATAATCTGTTTTTAATTCGATATAGCATAATTTTTCTTTTTGTTCTTTTTCGATAATCTTTAAAATTTCATCAAATTCTTTATTGGTTGAAACAGATGCACAAAAACAATCGCCCTTAAATACTTTTGGCAGCAATTCATAATTCCAACAAGCAATGTCATTATATTTATAATTAACATCATCACAAAGTATTCTCTCAACCGTATAACCTGAATTATTAATAACAAAAATAATCGGTTTTAATTTATTTCTCATCATTGTTGCAATTTCTTGAGCAGTAAGTTGATGAGCGCCGTCCCCTGTTACTAAAATTGTTCTTCTTGTTCTGTCTGCCATAGCGCAGCCCTCAGCGCAAGGTGTTGCCCAGCCTATTGAGCCCCATAAAATCTGGTTTTGAATAGAGATATTTTTAGGTAAATTCATTGGAATTGCCCCAAAAGGAACAAGCCCTACTTCTGTTAATAATATGTCATTTTCTTTTAAAAATTCATTTAATCTTGGATAAATATAATCAGAACTTAGCTGCTTTTCTTCTTTTAATTCTGATGAAGAATATTTTAGGGTTCTTTTTAAATCAAGATTTGATTTAAAATCAATTTTTTCATTCAATCTTTTAAATACATCTTTTATTAAAACATTTTCAAATTTTTTGCCCCTAATTTCAGTATAATAAGGTTGAATGTTAATATGGTTCTTCAAGTCAAATTTTATGCTAAAACCTATTGTATTTAAATCTGAAATAACAGCCCCTGAGGCTATAACGCAATCAGAAGTATTCAAATTATCATAACAAATTTTATTATCTATTTTACCTGCATAAACACCAAGATAATTTTTCTTATCGTTTTCGATAATATCCATGCCTCTTAACAAAGAACAGCTTGGAATAGAAGTTTTATCTATAAAAGCATTTATTTCATCAACTGCTTCAAATCTTCTTGTTAAAATATCAGCTAACACAATCGGATTTTTAGATTTTTTAATCTCATCAATCATTAAATCAACTGCTGTTTCAAGATTAACTTTATCTGAGGAAATCTCATCAAGCTGAAAATCATCCTCAATTTCCAATAAACAAACATCCATAGGAATTGCAAGATAAACAGGTCTTTTAGTTTTGACCATTGTATTTATTAATCTGTCTATTTCTTGTTTGGCATTATCTTTATTTAAATATGCAGTAGTTTCAACAACGCTTGAATAAGCTTTTTCAAAAGCTCTATAATCAACATTAAAAAGGTTATGATGTAAAAGAGTTTTATTTTCTATATGTTTTGTTGAAGGAACTCCGACAATTTTCATTATAGGAACATTTTCAGCCATGGCACCTGCTATAGCGTTTATTGCAGACAATTCCCCGACTCCATATGTTGTAACTATTGCGCTGTAACCCTTAATTCTGGCATAGCCGTCAGCAGCATATCCGGCGTTTAGTTCGTTTGTTGAACCTATCCAATTTACATTTTCATTTCTTTCAATAGTTTCTACTATATCGAAATTATAATCCCCCGGAAGCCCAAAAATTTCTTCAATTCCAAGTTCGTTTAGTTGTTTGATTAAATAATCTGCTACTTTAATTTTTGCCATTGTTGTTAATACCCCATTTTAACCTGATAATTAAAGGCGATATAAATATCGCCTTTAATATTTTATTTACTTAGCTAATGCTTTTTTAACTTCTTTTTTATATTTTTCTACATTTGGTTGCAAGACTTCATCCAGCGCACTTTCTAACGGTGTAAAATCGCCTTTTTGAGCTCTTAGAAGCCAACCTGTGTATAGTGTTTCAAAATGTTTTAATTCAAAAAATCTTGCAACAGATTTCATTGATAAATCTTCTAAAACAATTTTGGAAACAGGATGTTGCGCACTATATGCGCTGATTACGCCTTCCATAACAGCATTCATAACTTTATCTGTTGTTTTTACATAAACAAAAGTAAAGAATGAATCTGTATTATTAACGTCTAAATCTGCTTCAGCATTATAGTGAAGATATCCGGGTCCAACATTTGTGTCTGTTGAAATTCTTGCTTTTAAGGATTCATTTTTCAATTGTTTTTCCCAAAGAGTTGTTCCAAAAAATTCATCGCCAAAATATTCAACAAAATGTTTGTTTTTACCCATGTTTTTTGCTTTTACATTGAATTTAGCAAGTTGAAGCGCTTCATTTTCTTCAATATTTGGGTTTAAAAATTCTTTTTGAGCCTTTAAAGACGCTTCAAGCAATTCTTTAACATCTTCTTTTTTAACGCCTAAGAATAACAAAGTAAAGATTGTAGCGTCATCTAAAATTGAAAATCTTCCGCCAACATCATCATGAACATAACCTGATAATTTAATATCACCGCTATTTACAATTCTTCTTAGGGCAGATTTTTCGGAATTTTTATCAGTCATTGCAACAAATTGATTTGAAACATCTTTATTATTTGTATGAGCAATTACAGCTTCTTTAGCTTTTTC
Organism: uncultured bacterium; assembly: GCA_949282195.1. GTDB lineage: Bacteria > Cyanobacteriota > Vampirovibrionia > Gastranaerophilales > Gastranaerophilaceae > RUG14156. Next base: position 190,764 of record CASDOW010000011.1, read on the forward strand.
ATAACCAACAGTAGTTTCAAGAGTTCCGCCTGATTTAGAAACAACTAAAAATAAAGTTTTATCTAAATCTAATCTTGAAATCCAGCGTTCAAAGCTCAATGGCTCAACTGATGAAAAGAAATGAACATGTTCATCAATTCCCAATAATTTTGTAATGTTTTCGGTTGTATGACGAGAACCACCAATACCCAAAATAGCTAAATCTGTATATTTATCGCCTTTTGCAGCTTTAACCATTTTTTCCATTTCGTCTAAATTTTCAAGCTCAATATTAGGAAGAACTTCAATCCAATTCAAGAATTGTCCTTCTTTTCCTTTTCTGTTTTTAATATCTTCAACCGCTTTTTTTGCTAATTCTTGAAATTGAGAACAGCAGCATTTTTTAACGATTTCAACTGTAGAATTTGACATAATTCTCTCCTGTTAGCGTAATATCACATAACTATAATGAGATAAATATAAGAGAATTACAAGCATACAAACAAAATCTTTATTTATTTTTTATGTAGCTGATGTTATTTCATAAATTTTATCGCAATATTGTCTTATACTATTTAAGATGTTGAAATCCAAACCTTTAGGAATTTTTCCTTTAAGACCACATTCCTCAATAGTAGGAAGTGTATTTTTTCTTTTTTTATTATCCGGACTCAAAGGTTCTTTCCCTCTTTGAATTAAATATGCCCTTGCTGTATAAGTTTCAAAGTCATCTTCCAAATTCGGATAATCACTATTATTACTGTATAAGCTTTTAAAATAATCAGAAAGTGGCTTATATGCGAAATGACCACTTTTAATATCTTTATCGGATTTCATTTTATAGCAATAATCTTCTAAGTCTTTTAATTTTGCAACGTCATAACCCAAAATTTGAATTTCGCCCCTGTATCCATTATTCCAAGCTTTATATTCAGGTCTTGATAACTCTACATCAAGATGCAAAGCCATATAACCGCTGCCTTTTGCGTTGTTTTTAACTTCTACAGGCTTATCAGATGTTTCAGATGCATTAACAGCATCTTTAAGTTTTTCTAAATCAGAATCCTCAAAATATTTTAAACCCGGCTGCATTTCAACAGGAATAAAATTTTCTATTTTGGTTATTTTGAGTTTTCCCTGCCTTGCCAAATCAGCCAAAACTCCTATTATTTGAGATGTTTGCTTGGAATCGGATTTTCTCAAAATTATACGCGCACCAATGATATCGCCAACCGCTCCTTTAATCCCTTCAACAGTATTAGGATTAAATGCCCAAGGCTCCGGAGATGTAATGGCGGCATTTAATTTATCAATTGTTTTTTCTTTGATACTATCGGGCGTTTTAATTCTTGTATGTATATCATCTATTGACCCATATGGATTATCTTTTGAAGCAACAAAAGGAGAAAGCGCCTCTTCAAGGGTAGTTTTTAAATAACTCATAGCCGGCTTGGCATCATCTCTAACTTGTATGCAAGTATCGATATTATCAAAAGCTTCAAACAATGAGTGGTTTAATCTTCCATGGTTTCCGCTAAAAATAACCGTATCACATGCCAGCGGCGCAAGATTATTATTCTTCGTTGAAAAAGATATAAATTTATTATTCGTATTTAAAATTCTATCTTTATTAGCTTTAATATTATTTTTAAACGTAAAAAACGAAATATTATTTAGCATTTTTTCTCCTTACCCAATATACAAAACAGCTAAAAAAATTTCTTGCTACTCTAAAATAAAATTTACAATACGATACATGAACTTTACAACTAACAAAAAATATTAGAAAATAAATGCTATGGGAAAATGTAAAAGAAGAACTCTCTATAAGTCAAATACTTCATATTTTATGACTAGAGAAACGGCTGTTAACAACATATTTAAAATGATTACGGAAAAATCTAAAAAACGATACGACAAAAAGAATGTATTAAATACAATAAGCCTTTTTGGAATTTCAGCAGAAGAATTATCTGAAGCAGGCGTTCCGTATGAAAACCTAAAAGCTTTAGGCAGTGCAATTAACTAAGAGTGTTTAGTTGACTTTGGCGCTTAGCTTGAGCCATGTCATTAACCCATTGTGTTGCATAAACACCATTTTGCGGTTTTTGATAGCCTTTTTGTACTGTTAAATTTTTAACAGAAGGTGCACTTGTGGCATACATTGCTCTTGCTTCTTCAAAAGACGGTTTAACTAAAGATTCATTTTGCACTTGTTGATTATTCAATACTTCTTGATTTTGGGCAATTTGTTCATTTTGAGAAGTTTGAACATTTTGCTGTTCAATATTTGAAGCTTGATTTACAATTTCTTGTTGAGCTTCATCTGCTGTTTCATCAGCACTATCTTCGCCTGTTATTTTATCTACAACCTTAGTTGCAGTAGAACCAATTAAAGCTGAACCCACAACGTCACCAATACTTGCTCCAACGGCACTTCCTACCCCAGGGCAAATTATTGTTCCGATTGTTGCACCCAAAGCTCTGCCAACCGCAGCGCCTGCCGCATAAGATATAAAATTACTTCCTACTTTTAATAATGATTTACCTGTTTGTTTTAAACCTGCCATAAATCCTTCGTTTTTAAATGCAGGAATAACTTTTCCCGTAAACTCAGGAACCAATTCTAATGCAGTCATTACTATAACTATCGGATTTTTAATTTCATTTTTAAATAAAGTTTTTGCAGTGTTTTTAAAGCCTGTTTTAGTTGATGTTTCTAATATTTCTCCACCTTTTTTAAGTATATCAATAGAATCATCAAGCTGACTTAAAGCTGTATTTTTAGCATCAATTATTGTATCAGGTGTTACTTTATTTTTTCTAAATAAATTCAAAAATTTATCCAATAAAGGTATTTTACCATTTTGCGCTTTTGCTGCCTTTTTTGCAGCTTTAGCAGCGGTTTTAGATAAATCTTTATATTTTTCATAATTTTGCGACAATGCAATACTTCTTGAAAAAACATCTTTGTGTATAGGTTCCAATGCCTTTGATAAACCTTTAAAGTTTTCAATCTCGCATGCTTTTATAGCATTTTTAACTCCGCCATTTCTCCTAACTGAACCAATTGCTCCAATTGTTGTTGTAACAGCAGGAAATGCTAATAGCGAAGTTACCGATATTTTTGAATTAGAATTAACGTTTTCACTAGACATTTTATAAAACCAAAATCCTTCTATACTATATTAAAGTATAAACAGAGAAAAAAATTGCCAAAATATTAAAGATTTTTGTTATTATTAAAATATGGAATATAATTTAAAACATTATGCATACATTGGCGATTGTGTTTGGGAACTGTTTATCAGAAAGTTAGTAATCAAAAAAACACAAAGCCAAAATGCCATGCACAATCTCTCTACAAAATATGTCTGTGCCCAAGCTCAAGCAGATTTTCTAAATTTAATTATTGACCAACTAACAAAAGACGAGCTTGAAATTCAAAAAAGGGGAAGAAATCTAAAAATATCGATTAATAAAAAAAATAATCCCAAAATTCATTCTCTTGCAACATCATTTGAAGTTTTAATCGGCTATTTTTATTTAAATGACCCAAAAAGACTTGAAGAAATCTTGGATTTAATAAAAGAAAATATTGAAGAATTAAGATAAAAAAATATAATAAAATTATGAAGAAAAATATCAAAGAAGAATTTATTTCAACACTATCCCACGAAATCAGAACGCCTCTAACAAGCATTAAAGGCTTTTCTCAAACTATGCTTAACTCTTGGGATAAGCTCAATGAAGAAAAGAAAAAAGAATTTTTAAAAATAATTTTAAGTCAATCTCAAAGATTAATTAACTTAATTGAAAATGTGCTAAACGTTGCAAAAATTGATTCCAATTCAGAAAATCTTGTATTAATCAAGATAAATGCAAATCAAATAATGCAAAATTGTATTAATGTAATTTCAATGAATTATCCTGATTTTGAATTTGAAATTGAAAAATCAAAAAACGAACTTTTTTGTTTGGCAGATAGCGATAAAACTCAACAAATCTTATTGAATATCTTGGATAATGCTCTGAAATATTCAAAAAACTCTAAAAAAATCAATATAAAAATATTCGCTAAAAATGACTTTGTTGTTTTCTCGATAACAAATTGGGGAAATTATATTGAAAAAGATAAAATTCCAAAGATTTTTGAAAAATTTTACAGAATTGATTCATACCTTAATTCAACTGCTCAAGGAAGCGGTTTGGGTTTATATATTGTTAAAAATTTAGTTGACAAAATGCAAGGTAAAATTGAAGTAAATTCAACAGAAAAAGAACTAAAAACAGAATTTTTAATATATTTACCTATATATGAAGTTGAAAAACAAACAAAAAACATAGGAGTTTAATTTGTATAAAACAGCAGTTTTGATAATCAGCACAAGAAAAGAACTTTCAATTAAATATAAAAAATTAATTGAAGGGCTTAAGCAAGACGTCTTTATTTCCAATGATTTATCAGAATCCCTTTCTATCATACAAAAGCATGAAGTTGAGTTTATAATTATTTCAGACACAATAAAAGAAAAATTAAGCAGCTTTATCAAAAAAATAAGAGTTTTAACATATAGCTCAAGACCAATCATAATAGCTGTTTCAAAATCAAACGACCTTGAAGACAGGCTTGAAGCTCTTGAAGTCGGAGCTGACGATTTTTTAGGAGAAGAAATATCAAAAAAAGAATTTCAGATGCGCTTTAGGGCACATCTGAGAAGATATATAGAAAGCTCAATCAATCCAATAACAAGACTTTTTGATAAAAATATCACCTTAAAAGCAATTAAAAAAACTCTTGAATACAAAAAATATGCCTCTTATCTTTTAATCAAAATAAAAGATATTGATTTATATCGAAAAACCCATGGCGAAATTGCATATGAAAAAGTTTTGCAAACGCTTAGTGCGATAATTAATTCTACACTTTCAGATGACGATTATTCAGGACATATAACAGATGATGAATTTATTATTATTACAAATTCAATTCAAGCAGAAAAAATCGCTTCTTTTTTAACATTTGCTTTTGATAATATTTTAAATAAGTTTTATTCAGCAACAGAATATAATAATAATTTCATAATCCAATCAAGCGACAATATTCAAGAAAAAAGAAATAATCTTATGCGCCTAAATATTGCAGCGATTGCAAAAGATAACAACACTAAAAATTATATTGATGTAATTAATGAATTAAATGAACTAATTAAACTGTGCTCTAAGGCAGATAATTCAACTTATGTTATTGATAGAATAAGATTAAACGGGGTTGTTACAGAACAAAAAAGAAAAAATAAAGTTTTAATTTTAGAACTGGACAGTTCTCTTTCGTATCTTTTAAAAAGTGTTTGCGAATTAAATAATATTGAAGCGCAAATTGCACAAAATGAAAAAGATTTTAATAATCTTTATGAAAATTTTAAACCTAATGTTGTTATTTTAGATTGGGGAGAAAAAAGAAAATCTGATTTTATTAAATTGGCCCAAAAAATCTCAAAAGATAATATTAAACTTATATTTTCATCATCCTTTTTAAATAAAAAAGAAATCTTAAAAGCAGGTGCTGATTTATATATGCCAAAACCATATGAAATAGATGATATGCTTAGTTGGATTGAAAAATTTTTAGAAAAATAAAATCTCCCAAATGGGAGATTTTATTTAATTATTATGTTCCTTGCTGCCAAGAATTTAAATATGTTCTTTGTTCATCTGTCAGTGTATCTATTTTTATACCCATTGACTCAAGCTTAATTCTAGCTATTTCTTCATCAACGCTTAATGGCAGAGTGTACATTTTATTTTCTAATTTACCTCTGTTTTTAACGATAAATTCCATTCCAAGAGCTTGATTTGCAAAACTCATATCCATAACAGAAGCAGGATGACCCTCGGCACAAACAAGATTAACCAATCTTCCTTGTGCTAATACATAGATTGATTTACCATTATCTAAAACCCATTCATCTAAATTAGGGCGAATGTTTTTATATTCAACAACATGCTTTTTTAAACCGTTAACATCTACTTCAACATCGAAATGTCCTGCGTTTGCAACAAAAACACCGCTTTTCATAGTTAACATGTTCTCTGTTGAAATAACATTAATATCACCTGTAATAGATAAGAAAATATCACCTATTTTTGATGCTTCTGCTATCGGCATAACTCTATAGCCATCCATTACTGCTTCAAGCGCCTTTAAGGGGTCAACTTCGGTTACTATTACATTAGCTCCCATGCCTCTTGCTTTTTGAGCAGCACCTCTTGAGCACCAACCATAACCGCACACAACAAAAGTTTTTCCCGCAATAAGAATATTTGTTGCTCTAATTATGCCGTCTAGGGCACTTTGACCTGTCCCATAACGATTATCAAAAAGATGTTTTGTTAAAGAGTTGTTAACACCAAGAGCAGGGAAAGAAAGTTTTCCCTCTTTTTCCATAGCTTTTAAGCGAATAATGCCTGTTGTTGTTTCTTCGCAAGAACCAATGATATTATCCAATAAATCACGTCTTGAACTGTGAAGTGTGGCAACCAAATCACATCCGTCATCTATAACTAAATTTGGTTTGTGACTTAAAACAGCATTGATGTGTCTTCTGTATGTTTCAGAATCTTCGCCTGCTATCGCATAAACAGGAATATCGTAATATTTTACCAGTGCCGCAGCAACATCATCTTGAGTAGATAAAGGGTTTGAAGCAGCTAAAACTGCATCAGCACCGCCTTCTTTTAGAGCAATACACAAAGCAGCAGTCTCTTTAGTAACATGAACGGAAGCTGTTAATCTTAAACCTTTAAAAGGCTGTTCTTTTTTAAACCTTTCTTTTATCTTATTCAAAACAGGCATGTCCTTTTGTGCCCATTCAATATTTTTCTTACCCTGTTCAGCAAGCGAAATATCTTTTATTTCATAATTCATTACAGTTTGCATATATAATACTCCCAAAAATTACAGTAACATTCTAGCATAAAAACTTTTAAATATGCTAATATAAATTATATGCTTAACATCGAAAAAATAAACCCGAAAAGCAAACTTGAGCTTCAAACCTTATGCTATTTAATTATTGATTTTTATAAAGAAATTTATTCGGATATTTTAAAAAATGAAACCATAAATTATATTTTATCTTTTGTTAATCTTGAATCGATAAAAAATAAGATAATAGAAGATAACCAAGAAAACTTTTTAATTAAAGAAAATAAAGATATAATAGGATTTTACGAGCTAAACAACTCAGATGAACAATTAAAAATTACAAAATTTTATATTTTAAAGCAAAAAAGAAACAAGAACAAAGGGAAATCTGTCTTAAAAGAAATCATAAAAAATAACAAAGAAAAAAATATTACCGTTCAAATAAACGAAAAATCAGAACAAACTCAAAACTTTTTTATTTCGCAAGGCTTTAAATTCCACAAAAAAATTGCAAGATACATTGGAGATGAGCATTTTTTATATGACAATTTATATTTATATATAAATTAATTTTATACTTTACTTATAAATT
>CASDOW010000012.1 GCA_949282195.1 uncultured bacterium
TTTTTTTTAAAGATGTAACTAATATTAAATTATCTTCTTATTTATATATTGATGATAGAACAATTTGTTTTAAGGGAGATTACAATAAAACTTTAGATGAGATTGAGAATTTTAGGGTTTATTGGAAACGATTTTGAAATTTTTGAGGTTTAGCAGTTTAATTCTTGTATTACGTTACCCTAAAATAAATTTAGCATAACTGATTTAAGTCGTTTTCATATAAGCTTTAAGCGTTTAAAAGCATTAAAACTTCTCTAATTAATTTACAAGCAGTTGCAGTAGATGTTTTAGTAGGGTCAACATCAGGAGCAAGTTCCATGATATCAGCTCCTACGATATTAAAATCTTTTAAATATAAAAGCCATTCCATAAGCTCAAGATAAGTTAATCCGCCCGCTTCAGGAGTTCCCACCCCGCTCATTAATGAAGGATCTAAAACATCAAGATCTATTGTTAAAAATATATTTTTATTTTTAAATTTGTTGAGTTCTTCTTTTTTTGTTTTTAGAGTGGAATATTTCTTAACTATTTCAAATTCTTCTTTTTCTCCGCTCCTTAACCCGATTTGAGCTATATTTTCATAGCCGATTAATTGAGCGATTTGATACATTACTCCGCTATGGGTCAATTCTTCGCCCAAATATTGTTCTCTAAGGTCTGTATGAGCGTCAAATTGAATAACAGCCACATTATCATATTTTTTTAAAACTGATTTTACGCTTGCAAGGGTAATTAAGTGTTCTCCGCCTATTCCAAGAAGCTTTTTATTGTCATTATAGATTATATCAACATTTTCTTGCGTAATATCAAGGGCTTTTTTGGCATTTCCGAAAGGATATTCTAAATCGCCCGCGTCATAAAATAAGGTATCAGACATTTCTCTGTCAAAATAAACGGAGTATTCTTCTATTCCTATGCTTTCAAGTCTTGCTGCCTGAGGACCAAAGCGAGTTCCTGCCCTGTTTGAACAAGTACAATCATAAGGCATACCAAGCATTACAATTTTTGATGAATTATAATCAGGGTTTGCGCCTATAAAATCTTTTGATAAAAAAGGACCTTTAAGCATTATATACTTTCCATTAATTCTTTATTGCGGTTGATTTTTTCTTTTAGTTCGGCTGCTGATTCTTCATAGCCTAATCTGCCCATTAGAGCATATGTATAGTTTTTAGCTTGTTCAACGCCGGGTTGATTAAACGCATCTATATCATATAATTCGCCTATTATAGCGGTTTCCATTTCAAACATGTAAAATAGTTGCGCAAGATAATATTCATTAATTTTCGGCAGATGAATGGTTAAATTGGGACGCTGAAAATCAGCTAAAGTTGTTGCGGTTGCGTCAGCTTCAGCATTGATTAAACGATTGATTGATTTTCCGCCAAGATAATTTAAACCTGTATATTCAAAAATATTAGGAATAGCAAGTTCATTATCAAATTCATCAACTCTGATAAAGGTTATCACTTTATCGTTTTTGCCTTCGTTATATAATTGAATTTGGCTGTGTTGGTCTGTTGCGCCGAGGGCTTTTATAGGCGTCGGACCGTTATTTATCTTTTCGCCTTTTCTGTTGTATTCTTTTCCTAAAGATTCTGCCCATAATTGAGCATACCAATCGGAAACATATTTTAATCTTGATGAATAAGGCATTATAACAGAAAGATATTTGCCTTTTTGTTTATCCATTAAATAATGAATTAGGGCATTTTGGGCTGCTATATTTTTTTTGATGTCTGTGTTCTTAAGGGTTAAATCCATAATTTTAAACCCTTTAATGATTTCATCGATGTCAAGCCCCACAAGAGCAAGAGGTACAAGCCCAACAGCAGAAAATACGCTAAATCTTCCGCCCACATCATCAGGAACTACAAAAGTTTTGTATCCTTCTTCATTTGCAAGTTGTCTTAAAATACCGGCTTGTTTATCTGTTGTAGCTACAACATTTTTTCGATAATCGTCACCTAAAAGCTCATAAAGCCTGTCTTTTATTATCATAAATTGGCTCATTGTTTCAGCGGTTGAGCCTGATTTTGTAATGACATTAACTAAAGTTTTCTTTAAATCCAGAATATCTAAGAGTCCGTTTATTTCATCGGGGTCAATGTTATCTAAAAAGAAAATGCGAGGAAAATTATCTCTTTTTTCTTTATCCAATAAATTCCAATAAGGTTTTAAAAGTGCTTCGGATAGTGCCATAGCGCCAAGAGCAGAGCCGCCTATTCCTAATACAAGAATATTATCAAATCTACCGTCAACCATGGCGGCAAATTCTTTAACATACCAAACTGTTTCTTCGTTATAGCCTAAATTCATCCATTGGAGCCAAGCACCGGGCTTATCTTTGTTCATGTTTAAATTTGTGATAATTTCTTGAATTTTGGGCGCATATTCATCAAAACATTGTGCTAAATCAAGCCCTTGTTCACCAATAACTTTATTCGAAACATTTGTACAATCCAAAGTAATCATAAAATAAAAACCTTAATCACTCCGACTATATCTATTGTAGCAGGTGATAATTTTTCGTAAAGTCTTTATGGGATTATTTGTTCGTATAATTTGAATTTGATTTCGCTTTTTTAAAATATTACCAAGCTGGGTAATATCTTTTTATTTTTTACAAGGTTAAATAATATGGTATGGAAAAAATTTTAGATAAAACCAATCTGATTATTAACGAGAACGAGAAATTAATTGCAAATATTTTGCATGATGTTAAAAGCCCCCTATACAGCATAAAAATCGGCTTGCAAAATAAGCTGGATACTGAATTAAATAAAGATGTTTTTGAAACAATAATGGATGTTATTGAATATATTGAAAATTTTCTTGTTAATTACAGCTTTAAACAAGGTAAATTTGAAAACAAAATCATGCCTTGCGATATTAAACAAATTATCAATAAAAAGATTGAAAATTATAAATATATTTTTATAAATAAAAATATTCATATTGATATTATGCTTGACAATAACAGTTATGAAACGGAAACTATTCCGATATTTATCTCAAGCATAATCGGAAATGTGATTTCAAATATGGCGCTTCATGCCTGCAAAAATCAAACAGCATTAATCGAATTACACAAGAAAAACGATTTTATTTGTGTAGACTTTAAAAATACTTATGACGCTCAAACAAATGATTTTTCTCTTGGATTGGATTTTTGCCGCAGATTAGCACAATCAACAAAATCAGAACTCAAATTTTGCAAAACAAAAAATACTGTTTGCGTAAATTTAAAAATTCCAAAATTGAAGAAAAATTAAAAAGAAATGTTGTCTTTGTCGTTTGGAGAGGTTGCTCTGGCTGAAATTTCAGCGATTAATCTTGAAATTTCATAGCCTGAAACCATAACTTCTAAGATTAGCTGCGAATTAATAAGGATTTTATCCCCATATTCCATAGTATCAGGATTTAACACTAAAAATTCAACAAAATCTTCTCCGACATATAAGATTTTGCCAAATTCAGCGTCTGTTGCCCATCTTAAAAAGACAACCATTTGTTCGAATAATTTTAGTTTTTGTATCATCCTCATACTATACATGATATGATTTATTTTATGAATGTCAATTTTATCGAAGATAATTGTAACATTGTAAATAATGGGCAATTTAACATGGATTTTGATGTTAAAATGCTTGATTTTGCAATAAAAAATCAAATTGATTATGCGCTTATTAGGTTTTATCAATGGTATCCAAAGTGCATTTCCTTGGGAAGAAATCAAAAAAAAGATTGCTATAATAATTTAGATATTGATGTTGTAGTCCGCCCAAGCGGAGGTAGAGCCTTATTGCATGATAGCGAGTTAACTTATTGTTTTATTTCAAGAGCATTTAAAGAAAGCATAATTGAAAGTTATAAAGATATTTCTGACGCTTTAATTTTAGGATTTAAAAAACTTGGAATTGAGCTTGAATATGCTAAAGGAGAACACAAAAACTTAAATTATTGCATGAATATTTCATCAGGTGCGGATATATCCTATAATGGCAAAAAATTCATAGGTTCCGCGCAATATCGAAAGCAGGGGTATTTGTTGCAGCATGGCTCAATTCCTTATAATCTTGATTATGATTTAATTGAAAAAATATTTTCTCAAAAGGTTGAAAAAGATAAAATAATAACTCTGAATGAAATTAAAAAAGATTTATCTACAAGACAAATTATTGAGGCCTTAAAAGAAGGTTTTAGGGAAAAATTTGAAAACAAAAAACTTTAATTTTCTAAATATTTTTTCAAATATTTACCTGTATAACTTTTCTCGCATTTAACAATCTGTTCGGGAGTTCCTTTAAAAACAACTTCTCCGCCGTTATCTCCGCCATCGGGTCCAAGGTCAATAATCCAGTCTGCGCATTTAATTATATCCATATTATGTTCAATAATTAAAACGGTGTTGCCGTTATCTGCTAATTGTTGGAGCATTTTCATTAATTTATCGATATCATAGAAATGCAGTCCTGTTGAGGGTTCATCTAATACATAAAGGGTTTTGCCTGTTGCTCTTTTGTTTAATTCTAAGGCAAGTTTTACTCTTTGAGCTTCTCCTCCTGATAGAGTTGTTGCGCTTTGACCTAATTTTATATAGTCTAAGCCGACATCATAAAGAGTTTGCAATCTTGAAGCAATTTTTGGAACGTTTTTAAAAAACTCTAATGCTTCAGCTACACTCATATCCAAAACATCGGCTATATTTTTTCCTTTATATTTAACCTCAAGAGTTTCTTGATTATACCTTTTACCCTTACAAACATCGCAAGTTACATACACATCAGATAAAAAGTTCATTTCAATTTTTAAAAGTCCGTCGCCTGAACATTTTTCGCAGCGTCCCCCTTTAACATTAAAAGAAAATCTTCCTTGTTTATATCCTCTCATTTTTGCTTCAGGAGTTTGAGAAAACAGTTCTCTAATGTGGGTAAAAACATCAGTATAAGTTGCAGGGTTGGACCTTGGAGTCCTTCCTATTGGCGATTGGTCAACTACAACTAATTTATCAATATGATTAAACCCTTTTATTAAATCGACTCCTTGGGGTTTGGGTTTATTTTTTAATAATTCAGCCCTTGCATACTCTGAAATTATATCTTGAACAAGAGTTGATTTTCCTGAACCAGAAACACCTGTTATAGCAACGATTTTTCCTAGTGGAATATTTACATTTATATTTTTTAAATTGTTTAATTTAGCGCCTTTTACTTCTAAAAATTCGCCGTTTCCTTTTCTTCTTTCTTTTGGAACTTCTATTTTTCTTTTTCCTGATAAATATTGTCCGGTTAGTGAATTTGGTGCATTTTTTATATCTTCAAGAGAACCTTGCGCAACGATATTTCCTCCTTTTATTCCCGCATAAGGACCAATATCTACAATATAATCGGCATTTTGCATGGTGTCTTCATCATGTTCTACTACAATTAAAGTGTTTCCAAGATTTCTTAATTTTAAAAGAGTAGATATAAGCATATCGTTGTCTTTTTGATGAAGCCCTATTGAAGGCTCATCTAAAACATATAAAACCCCCGATAATCCTGAACCGATTTGGGTTGCAAGGCGTATTCTTTGAGCTTCTCCGCCTGATAGAGTACCTGCGCTTCGAGCCAGTGTTAGATATCCAAGACCCACGTCAATTAAGAATTTAAGACGCGCTCTGATTTCATCTAGGACTTGTCGAACAATTTTTAATTTAAATTCATCTAAAGTAAGATATAGTTCTTGAATAAAATCGTATTCTTTTAAAACGGACATTGAACAAAATTCAAAAATATTTTTATCTGAAATTTTGACACTTAAAGCAAAAGGGTTTAATCTTCCGCCGCCGCAAGCTTTACAGGGGTTTGTTATCATGTATTTTTCAATTTCCGCTCTAATCATTTCAGAATCTGATTCATATTTTTTAGATAAATAAGGAATAACACCCATATAACTCATAACATGGGTTCTATAGTGTTTTGTGCCAAAATCGGCGTATGTGATTTTAATTTTTTCATCGCCGTTGCCATATAAAATTATTCCTTTTTGAGCAGGCGTTAAAGATTTAAAAGGTGCTTCAAAATCAATTTTATAGTGTTCGCATACACTTTTTAAAACGTCTGAATAGTATGGGTTTGCTGTTTTTGCCCAAGGATAGATAGCTCCATCTTTAAGAGATTTTTCAGGGTCAGGAACAACTAAATCAGGTGAAATTTCATAATGAGCACCGATACCATTACAAACCTTACAAGCGCCGTAAGGATTGTTAAAACTCAATAACCTTGGAGTTAATTCTTCAAAACTTATATTGCAATTAGGGCAAGCTAATTTCTCGCTAAAAATAGTATCAGAGTTATTATCTAAATTATTTACAATTAAAAGTCCGTCAGAGTGCATAAGCGCAGTTTGAGCAGAATCAAAAATTCTTGACTTGGCGCTTTCTTTAACAATAATTCTATCTACAACGATTTCAATTGTGTGTTTTTGGGTTTTATTCAGTTCAATTTCATCTTCTTCAAGATTATATATTGTTCCGTCAATCCTTGCTCTAATAAAGCCTTCAGATAAAAGCGCTTGAAGAGTTTGCTTATATTCACCTTTTTTTGAACGAATTATGGGAGATAAAAGCTGAATTTTGGTTCCTTCTTTTAATGACATTATTTTTTCAACAATTTCATCAATTGTTTGAGGAGTTATCACATTTCCGCATTTTGGACAATGAGGAGTACCCGCTCTTGCAAATAAAAGTCTTAAATAGTCGTAAATTTCAGTAATTGTACCAACCGTAGAACGAGGATTATTAGAGGTTGACTTTTGATCAATTGAAACAGCAGGAGAAAGTCCGTCAATTCGTTCAACATCAGGTTTATCCATTTGTCCTAAAAATTGGCGGGCATATGTTGAAAGGCTTTCGACATATCTTCTTTGTCCTTCGGCAAATATTGTGTCAAAAGCAAGAGAGCTTTTTCCTGAGCCTGAAACTCCCGTAAAAACAGTTAATTCGTTTTTAGGAATTTTAAGGTCAACAGCGTTTAGATTGTGTTCATTTGCCTTGTAGATTTCAATAAAGTCGTTCATATTGAAATTGTAGCACGTAAAAAACAACGAGTTTATTAAAAAATATTAAGAAAAATTTGTATTTTTTTTCATGTTTAAGCTACAATTTAGAATACAAAAGTATAACAATTTAAAATAAAGGAATTTAAAATGTCAATCAACTTGAAAAACAAACAAGAAATTATCAAAAAATTCGGTAAAACCGAAAAAGATAGCGGAAACATTGAAGTTCAAATCGCTATGTTATCTCAAAAAATTGCTGAGCTTACTGAACACTTAAAATCAAACAAAAAAGACTTCCAAGCAAAACGTGGTCTTTTGGTTATGGTTGGTAGAAGAAAAGGTATGCTTACTTATTTAAAAAATGCTAATCTTGAACAATATAGAAAACTTATTAAAGAATTAAATATCAGAGGTTAGTTTTTTAAAATAAAATAATTTCAAGTTTGAATGTTACAAGAGTTATACCTTGTAACATTCTTTTTTCTTTTGAATTGTGGCGCTAGTCTGACCGAGTTAAAACCCCATGGCAAAAAATATTTTTCATAAGTTTTATTTTAATTACTTAAAAAGGCAGTCTTATGAAAATACAATTTAGTCCCATTAATTTTTTAAAATTTCAAACTGTAAATAAATATAGTTCTAATTTTTTAAAATACAGATATAATTTACCCTTTGATGCCATTTCTTTTACGGGTAAATCAATTTCTCAACAGGTCAAGGAATTACCCAAAGACGCTTTTTTATCAGAAGGCTTAAGAGAATATATTTTAGCTAATATTGATGAAAAAGATTTAATAACGCTTCATAAAGAATATTACGCTCAATTATCAGAATGTAAGACTCTTGATGAAGCAAAGGAATTATATCCTGAATTTAATTCGGTAATAGATATGAAGGATTTAGATGTTGACGGTCTTGATAGTTATACGATAAGAAAAATTTCAAGAGGAGAAATAGACGGTCTTGGAGTTGATAATGCTTCTTTGGAATTTTTGAAAAGATATGTTGCTAAATTGGAGCCTGTTTTAGATAACAAGGAAAATTATTTTTATATAAGTGCTTCTACGGTGAAAAAGCTGCTTGGGTATTTTCATATATCCATGGATAAAAGATATTTAAATGTTGTACTTAATCAAAAAAAATCGAAAGCAAAAAAAGCAAATTGGCAGGAAGAAGAATACAGGGAAAATATGCTTGCTCTGATGAATACTCCGGAAATAAGAAAAAAAAGATCGGAAATTACAACTTTGCGTTTTAAGGATCCCCAAAAAAGATTGGAGTTATCCGAAAGGTCGATATTGAATTGGCAAAATGATGAATATGTTGCAAAAACGATTGCCGCCATGCAAAGAAAAGAAACAAGAGAAAAACATTCAAGAAGTATAAAAGAAGCTTGTAAAAAACCTGAAACTATATCAAGAAAAAAAGCTGCAGCAAGAGCAAATTGGCAAAATGAAAGCTATAAAAATATACATGAGATTGTTGCGATAGCTAAAAAACTTGCTGCTCAAAAATTTCGTCAATCAGAAAATAACGGTGCAATTGATAGGATTGCCAAAATGCGGAAAATAGGAGAAATTCAAAGGCAAATTCTTGAAGAGTGGGGATTTTATGATAAAGATAGAAATATTGATGAAATATTGAAACTGGCACAAAGTTTTGAAGTAAATAATTAATTGCCTGTTTTTATTGTTCTGATTGAAGATAATAAAAATTTTGTATAATCGTCTTTGGGGTTATTAAAAAGTTCCATTGTAGGGCTGAATTCAACAATTTCACCTTTATTCATAACAGCAATTTTGTCGCTCAAATATCTTACAAGATTTAAGTCGTGTGAGATGAAAAGTATGGTTAAATTCAATTTTTCTTTTAAATCAATTAAAAGATTAATAATAGAAGCGCAAATGCTTACATCAAGAGCGCTCACCGGTTCGTCTGCCACAATGAATTTTGGTTTTAAAATCAAAGCTCTTGCAATTGCAATTCTTTGCCTTTGTCCTCCTGAAAATTCGTGGGGATATTTTTCTAAATCTGTTTTTGAAATTCCCACAAGCTCAATTATTTCTTCTATTCTTTCTTCTTTATTTTTTTCTTTGTGAATGATTAAGGGTTCTAAAAGGGTTCCTTTGATTTTCATTTTGGGGTTTAGGCTTGAATATGGATTTTGGAAAATCATTTGAATTTTTTTTCTGTATTCGAAAGTTTCTTTTTTGTTGAAATTTAAAATATTTTCATTTTCAAAAAGAATTTCGCCTTTTTCAGGTGTAATTAATTTTAAAATACAATTTGCTAAGGTTGATTTGCCGCAGCCTGATTCGCCAACTAAAGAAACAATTTCGCCTTTTTTTATATTAAGATTGATGTTTTTTAAAACACGTAGAGAGTCTTTTTTGGGGCTCAAAAAAGACTGCTCATTTTTATATGTTTTTTCTAAGTTTTTAATTTCAATTAAAGTATCGTTCATTTTTTAATTATACCAGATATTCTTTAAGGTATTGTGTTTCTTCAGATTTTCTTAATTTTTTCAAACTCTCCATTTCTATTTGTCTTATTCTTTCTTTTGAAAAGCCTAAAATATTCCCCAACTCTTCAAGCGTTTTTGTTTTTCTGTTGTCCAAGCCAAATCTGTTTAAAATTATAAATCTTTCTCGATTATTCAATAAATCTAAGGCACTATGAATATCTTTTTTAAAATCTATTTTTTCAATTCTTTGGTTTGGTGCATTTTCAACAGTGTCTGCAATATAATCTTCTAAAGATAAGTCTTGTGCTACAGGTGTATCAAAGCTGATTGGTTCTTTTATTATTGATTCTTTTATCAGTTTAATTTTTTTAACTGTTGTTTTTAAATATTGTGCTAATTCTTCGTCGGTCGGTTCTCTATCTAAATCGACACTTAATTTTAATATGGCTCTTTTTAAGTTTCTTATTTTATCTCCCATATGAACAGGTATTCTGATTGAGCGCGAACTGTTTGCAATTGCTCTTATGATTGTTTGTTTAATCCACCATGTTGCATAAGTTGAAAATTTAAAACCCTTTTTGTAGTCAAATCTGCTTGCAGCTTTGATTAAACCTAAAGACCCTTCTTGAACTAAATCCATAAATAAAATGCCCTGACCTGTATATTTTTTGGCTATTGAAATAACCAGTCTTAAATTTGCTTGAATTAGCTTTTTTTTTGCAATTTGAGCTTCTTTTTTTGTTCCTTCTTTTATTTTCCTCCCTATTTCTTTTTCATCTTCTCGATTTAAAAGCTTTACTCTGCTTACATCTTTAAGATACATTTGAAGAACTTCATCTTTATTTATAATGGTGTTAAAAGTTTTTATTTCATCTTGTTCTTCTTTTTCATTAACATCCACAAACTCATAATTATACTCAGCATTCATTCCTCAGCTCCAATGTCTATCCTCTTACTTTTTTTGACGGATAGTTAAAAATTTTGTTTCAAAAATATTAATTTTTGTAAAGTTCTGCTATTAAAATAGCAAAGTTTTTTTTCAGCGGACTTTTAAGTCTTGTATTGCAAAAGGATAGATAAAATGATTACACCGATTAGATTTTGTGCAAATTATGCAAAAAAAGATAACGCAATAGAAATAGAGTCTTGGATTAATGAGCCTTATAGAAGAAAAAGACAACAAATGGCAAAACAAGCCATTCAATCAGACGTTTATATAAAAGAACTTAAAAATACAACAGCCCCAAGACACAGCAGAAAAAATGCTTCAACAAAAAACAAAAATACAGTAACACTAAAGCAACTTGCAGCAATTGGTGCTGCTACACTTGCGCTTGCAGGTGTGACTTTTGTGCCTCGTATAACTAGAGGCGAAAGAACAGAAGAACAGCCTTCATCTTCTATTGTTGTTGAAGTTCCGACTTCGACCTCTGAGCTTATAGAAGAAGAAATCGTCGAAACTGTTCCGACTTTAAGTTTAGAAGAACAATATAACATACCTGATTTTGAGATTAATTTGTCTGAAGAACAGCAAGCTTCACTTAAAAGTTTTATAGATAACTGGCATGAAAACAGGGAAAGATATGAGCAAGTGTCAAAACAAACAAATGTTCCTGCTCAATTAATTGCGGCAATTCATTGGCGTGAAAGCGGCGGAAATTTTGGAACTTATCTTCACAACGGAACAAAAATCGGAGAATCTCTTGATACTATAAATGGTCCTAAAATATTTAATTCTTGGGAAGAGTCTGCACTTGACGCATTAGTAAATTATGGCGGAAATCCTGATAATATAATACAAGACGATTTTCAATCATATTGCGATTATGCTGAACATTATAACGGAATGGGCTACAGCAAATATCATAATATAAGTAGTCCCTATGTATGGGCGGGAACAGATAAATATACAAGCGGAAAATATGTTCAAGACGGAAGTTTTGACCCTAATACAACAGACAGACAGGTTGGTGTTGCTGTTATGCTCAAGACCCTGCTTGAATTAGAAGAAGAATAGCTGATTTATATTTTTTTACAATTATATTTATTTTTTATAAATTAATGGTATAATAATTTTGTGAATTATTTCACGCTGGTTTTTATAAGATTTGAAACTGGGACGCACGAACAACGTTGCGTTCCTGTTTTATATCAGGGCTAAAATATGAAAGAAATTTTTAACAGAAGAGAAACTATTGAAACAATAACACCTGTCATTGAAAATACAGCAATGAGATACGGACTTATTCCGATTGAAATTTCTTTGGAAAAAGAAAATAATAAATGGTTTTTAAGAATTTTTATTTATTCAACAGACCATAATGTTTCTCATCTTGATTGTGAAAATATTTCCCGCAGTCTTGGGGATATGCTGGATGAATTAATTCCTTTTAAATATTATCTTGAAGTATCTTCTCCGGGGTTAGACAGGAAATTTAAGTCTGAAAAAGAATATTTAATCTTTAAAGGTCATGACGTAATAATAAAATTAAAAAATTCAATTGAAGGAATAGATGAAAAGACTTTTGAAGCTAAACTTCTTGATTATAATGAAAGTTTCGGAATAAAAATTGAATATAAAAACAATGAATTTATTATTCCGATAGAAAAAATTCACTACACTAAGTTAAACGATAAAATTCAAATAAATAAAAATAAAGGAGAAAGCGATGATTAAAATAGGAACAGCCCTGTTTGAAGCAGCTGAACAGTTTGAACGTGAAAAAGGCATTTCAAAAGAAATCTTAGTTAGCTCATTATGTGATGCACTTGTTGCAGCATATAAAAAACATATAAGAGATAAAGACGCAACGAATGTTGAAGCTATTTTAGACGAACAAAACGGCGAAATCGGAGTTTTCAGAACAAAAGTTGTTGTAGAAAATGTTGAAGATGAAAATACACAAATTTCATTAACTGATGCAAAAGAAATTGATGAAGACGTTGAACTTGATGATGAAGTTAAAATCGAAGTAACTCCCGAAAACTTCGGCAGAGTTGCCGCTCAAAGCGCTAAACAAGTTATAACCCAAAGAATAAGAGAAGCAGAAAGAAAAATGGTTTTAGATGAGTTTATGTCTAAAAAAGGTACTCTTATTACGGGTATAATTCAAAGAAGAACAGACAGAGCGGTTATTGTTAATATCGGTAAAATTGACGCTGTTATGCCGACAAGAGAGCAAATCCCCGGTGAATATTATAAACCCGGAAATCGTATAAGAGTATTTGTTCTTGATGTTAAAGAAACATCTAAACTTCCTCAAGTTATTGTTTCTCAGGCTCATGCTGAAATTGTCAGAGAATTGTTTGAGCTTGAAGTTCCTGAAATTGAAGACGGCATTGTAGAAATTAAATCAATCGCCCGTGAAGCAGGATTTAGAACAAAACTTGCTGTTTGGTCAAATGATCCTTCAGTTGATTGTGTTGGAGCTTGTATCGGACCTCGCGGTACAAGAATACAGACAATTGTTGGTGAATTAAAAAATGAAAAAATAGATATCGTAAGATATTCTGAAGACCCTGTTGAATATATCGTTAATGCTTTGAGTCCTGCAAGAATTATTTCAGTGGACATTTTGGCTGACGAAGAAGACAGAAAAGAAGCTTTTGTTATCGTTCCTGATGATCAATTATCTCTTGCAATAGGTAGAGAAGGGCAAAATGTTCGCCTTGCTCACAGATTAATTGGTTGGAAAATTGATATTAAATCTGAATCTCAGGCTCGCGAAATGGAAAACAAAGCGGCTGATATTCAATATGAAAAAGAAGAACCGATTGAGCAAGACTATATTGAAGAAGAAGATGATATTGATGAAATCGCTCAAGAAGCACTTGAAGAAACTTCTCAAACTGAAATAGATGAAGAAGATACTATTCAAGAAGAAGCTGAAGAAGAAACTCAAGAGGTATAGCTGATTTTAAAACATAAAAGAGGGTAGAAATTGTCTTTCTACCCTCTTTTGTTGTGGTTGTTTTTATCGTATAATAATTGAATGGCACGTGTAGTTTTAGTCGGATATGGTCAAATGCTCTATTCTTTGATAGAAGGAGTGTTGAACAGTAAAAATGAAATTCTTGGAGTCTTTAGAAACGACAGAATAAGATATTCGTCTTTTGAATTGTTCTTTAGGGATGTTTTCAATCCTTCAAAAGATTATACGATTATAAAATCTCACAAATTGCGCGATATTAAAGCACAAAGCGTTAATTCCGTTGAATTTATAGAAGAAATTAAGAAATTAAAGCCTGATTTAATAATGGTTGGTTCTTGGGCGGAAAAATTCAAAAAAGATATTTTATCTATTGTTCCTTGTGTTAATTTTCATCCTGCCTTGTTGCCTAAAAACAGAGGTGCAAATCCTTATTTTTGGTCGATTTATTTAAATCAAAAAGTTTCAGGACTTACAATTCATTTTATGAATGAAAAATTTGACAGAGGAGATATTATTCTTCAAGAAGCAATCACCATTGATGAAAATGAAACAGGAGAAACCTTAAAAGATAAAACAACTGCCCTAGCTAAGGTAATGGTGGGAGAATTTTTAGATTTATATAATAAAAAACAACTTCAACCTATTAAGCAAAATGAAGAATTTGCAAGTTATGAGGCGCAATTAGGCGAAAAAGAAGTTATAGTTGATTTATCAAAGCCAAAAGTTGATGTATATAGACACTTAAGAGCGCTTCATCCTTGGGCTTGTCCTTATGTGAAAATAGCCAGAAGATATGTTAAAATTCCAAATTACGAGTTTTTGGAAGTGAATGAAAAATTAAAAGATAAAAAACCTTATGAGATAATAGAAAATAACAGAAAATATTTTATATTAAAAGGGTATGATTTCTTAATAAAAGTCCATAAATAATTATTTTATAATATAATTTATAAAAAAGAGAGAAGTTATGAGAATAATTGCAAAAAATTTAGTTAAAATATATGGTGACCGTTCAGTTGTAAATGACGTTTCTTTTGATGTTAACAAAGGAGAGGTTGTCGGGCTTTTAGGTCCTAACGGTGCCGGCAAAACAACAACATTTTATATGGTTGTAGGGCTTGTTAGAGCAAACAAAGGTCAGGTATTAATTGAAGAAGATAACGGAAATATAATCGATATAACAGAACTACCTATGAACGAAAGAGCTAAACTGGGTATAGGATATCTCCCTCAAGAAACTTCAATTTTTAGAAAATTAAATGTTGAAGATAATTTAAAACTTGTTTTAGAGATGAATGAAAAACTTGACGAAACCCAAAAAAAAGATTTATTGGAAAGTTTGTTAACTGAATTTGGTGTTGCAAAATTAAGAACAGCGCCTTCTGTTGCTTTATCGGGGGGTGAAAGAAGAAGGGTTGAAATTGCAAGAGCACTGGCTGCAACTCCGTCTTTTATTTTATTGGATGAGCCATTTACGGGGATTGACCCTATTGCAATCGGCGAAATTAAAGAAAATATCTATAAATTAGCAAAGCAAAAAGGAATAGGGATTTTGATTACGGATCATAATCCTAAAGCAACCCTGTCAATTACAGATAGAGCAAATGTAATTTTTGACGGAAAAATAAAAATTTCAGGTAAAAGCACAGATGTTGCTGTTGACCCTGTTGCTAAAGAATTTTATCTTGGAAAAGATTTTGTACTGTAATGGAAAATGTAATAAATAAAATTAAAAATTATAGAATTTCACTTTTGGATAAATTTATTTTATCTCAAGTGTTTGGCGCTACTTTGGTTTGTTTAATATTATTTATCATTGTTTGGATTGCGCCTGAAACTCTTTTTAAGATAATTAAAAAAGTTTTAAATGACCATATTGGAATATATACTGCCTGTAAGCTTTTAGTTTTGGAAGTTCCCAAGGTTTTAGCTAAAGCAATACCGGTTGGGATTTTATTGGGTTCAATTTTTACTTTTGACAGACTCTCAAAAAATTCCGAACTCTCAATTTTAAGAGGAATTGGTTTATCTTTTAACAGGATTATGGCGCCTGTGATTTGCTTTGGGTGTGTACTGTCAATTTTTTGCTACATGGTAAACGATAAACTTGTTCCTATTGCAAGCAATAAACTTGGCGAATCAAGAGGGGGCGGAAGTCATTTTGTTTATATTGTTGAAAATGCAAATAAAACTCCTAAGCAAAATATAATTGTTTCTAATTTTTCGCCTGATGAAATTTATGATATTACGGTTATGAATTTTTCAGATGAAAAATATCAAGACGCAACAACTTTTAAAAGCATAGTTTTTGCTCCTGTTGCACATTTGAAAAACAATGCTTGGGTTTTGGATAATGCTTTAATTTATTATATTGATGATGACGGTATTTATCGCAGAGTTGAAAAAAAAGAAAAATATTCGATTCTGACAGAAGGAACGCAAGCTCAAGATGTGTTTGATTTAATGCTTAATACAACAAGAAAAGAAAGAGTATTTACTAATCATCAAATATCAAAATATGCAAAATTATTAAAAGAAGCAAATTTTTCTGATGAATATCGTTATTTTAGAACAAAATTATATCAAAGATATCTTCATCCTCTAACTTGTATATTGTTTGCGATAATAGGATGTTTATTGGGGTTTGCGCCGCCTCGTTCTCAAAGGCTTATTGGTTTTACAATTGCGGTTGGTATAATTTTTGGTTATTACATTACACTGCCGTTCTTTGATTTATTGGCTCAAAAAGGAGTTTTGCCTTCTTTTGTGGCTGCGGCTTTACCAATGTTTTTATTTTTGGTATCTATTTTTGTAATTAAAAAAGTGAAGGATTTATAATGAAAAAAATAATTGTTTTAATTTTATTGTTAATATTTTCTTTGAGTCCTGTTTTTGCAAAAGAAAAAATTGAAATGACACAAGACGGAGCGGGTATTTATATTTTTAAAATTAATACAAAAAAATACGGTTCAAAAATAAAACCTTATGTATCCAGAAAATTAACTACTCCAAAAAAAGTTTATGACGATGAATGTTTTGATTTGGTGGTAAATGCGGGCTATTACGACGTTAAAAACGGGAAAAGCGTATCTTATATTGTAATAGATAATGAACTAATTTCAGACCCTAAGGATAATCCTGAATTAATTGAAAGTTTAAAACAAGAAGAAAGGCTTGAAAAAGTTTTATCAAGAGGCGAATTAAGAATTTTAGAAACTAAAAGACATAAATTAAAATTTGATATTGCTTATCATAATGAACCCATAGCAAAAAAATACAAAGCAAAACATATATTACAAGCGGGTCCTATTCTTCTTCCTCAAATGGATTTAGTTAAAGAGGGGTTTGTTGTTTATGATGATGATATGGTAAAATTTCAAAGTGCTGATATTTTAAAAAGGCGCGAAAGAACTGTTATAGGTTTGAAAGGAAAATATCTTTACATAGTTATATTTACGAAAGATAATAAAGTGGACGCAAAAGAAATGAAGGATTATTTGCTTGAAGAACTAAAGCTTGATAAGGCATTGGCTTTTGACGGGGGGTTATCTACAGCAATTAATTATAAAGATGTTTCAATTGGTTCACTTGGAAAATATCAAAGAAGAGTTAAATCTTTTCTTGTAATAGAAAGGTAAAAAATGAAATTCCCGAAAATAGATTTGTGTAAAATAAAAAAAATAACAGCTATTGAAATTACAACGATTTTTTTGGCATTCATTGCTTTGGGGGTATATTATTCACCTAAATTCATGCAAAAACAAGAAATAATGAAAGCTGCTAAAATTAAAGCAGATAATGCTGTTTTTGCTTCAAAAGTGCTTGAAGAATTTTCTCAAAATAAAGATGCAAAACCTTCAATTGTGACTCAAAAAGTGGCAGATGAATTAAATCTTATTGCTAAAAATCCCTATGACAAAAAAGCAAAGGCTTATACTTTTGATATAAATTGCAAGGCTTGTAACAGTATCGAATATGATGACAATTTGTCAATGGTTATTTTAACTACATACAACAAAAAAGGTGATTTAATAGCAAGAACGGTTATAAAACCCCCTTCTTTTGTTACTTATAATAAAATGGAAGAAGATAAGAATAATTAAAAATCGTATCATTCATTTATATTAATTTGTAGAAAAAATCAATCTTAGGGTTTATAATAATAAAAAAAGCTCCTTAATAAATTAAGGAGAAATAATGGTAAGTTAAACTTTTATTATTCTTAAATGTAATCTAATAACGATACACCTTGTAAGACCATTGAGCCTATTTGATAGCTCATTTGAAGAGAATTTTGTGCGTTAGCCAGTTCTGTTGCTACTTTTATTATGTCCAAATCTTCTAAATCTGATTTATCTTCAGTTAAAGATACAATGGTTGAATCATTAATTGTTTTAGTGGAATCCAGTTTTGTGACTTGAGCTGAAACAGAGCCTTGAGCTTGTGTAACATTTTGGCTTGTTTTATCTAAAATTTTTATTTTTTCTCTTATGGCGTCATAATCAAGTTCGTCTGCATTTAATAAAGTATCCAATTCTTTCATCTGATTAAAGAAGTTGTCTGTTTCGTCAGAACCCATGATGTCTTCGCCTGTTATATTGTAAGTAAAAGTGGTGTCTTCTGATATTGTTAAATTCCTTTTCCCACCACTTGAAGGTGACCCCTGATAAACAATATCCCCGTCAGCATTTTTGTCATAAGGTTTAGTTTCGGTGTATGTGCCTGAAAAAATATAGTTATCCATATATTTTGTGTTCATTTTATCCATTATGGTTGCAACTCTTTCTTTGATTTCAGTTGCAATAGCTTTAGCTGATTCAGGCGTAGTTGTTCCGTTTGCAGCTTCAACAACAAGAGAGTTAATTGCAGTTACTTCATCTTGAATATCGCCTAAAGTATCATAAGCTAATTCCATTTCATTTGTTGCAGCTTCAATGTTGCCTTGGTATAAATTCAATTTAGATAATTGTTCGTTTAATTTTAAAACGCGTGTTGCATCCACAGGGTTTTCGGAAATTTTTGTGAAATTTTTGCCTGAGGAAATTTTACTTATAATATCGCTATAGTTATTGTAAGCTCCTGTCATAGAGCCTGTTGCCATACTTGTAATTGTAGAGGTTGCTATACGCATAATAAAAATCCTTTTTTATTTTATACCATGTTAAGAACTACGCCGAATAAATCGTTTACTGTTGAAAAGAGCTTTGCCGAAGCTTCATAGGCTCTTTGGTATCTAATCATGTCGGAGAGTTCTTCATCGATATTTACGCCGATTAAGTTTGCATAATTCATTGCGCTTGAATCGGCAATATCTTGATATGTGTCTGCTTTTGAAGCAATATTAGCAGCGTCTAATCCGTTTTTGGCTGCGTTATTTATCAAAAATTGAGATAAAGTGCAATTATTGTTTCCGCCGCCATAAGAGCAAATTTTGGCGTTTTGAAGAGCTGTAATTTCTGTAGCATTGTCGGAGTTGCCTATTGCGTTAACCCAAGTCGGATCAACTGCGCCTGTTTCATCCTTAAAATCATTTAAATCAATTCTTGCGGCACTAACTAAAAACGGATTTTCAACAATATTGCTGTTTACTTTAATGTTTGAAGCATCAATTGTGCCTGAACCGTCGGAAGCTACAAACATCGGTTCTGTTGCTTTTTCTAAAATAACATTCCCGTCGGCGTCTGTTGTAAGAGAGGCTGCAAAAACATCTCCGTTGTCATAAGTTTGAATTCCGTTTAGAGCGTTAGCAAAAGCAGTTGCAGCGCTATTTAGCGCTTCTTTCATGTCGTTAATATTTGCAAATTTATCGCTTGAACCGTTAAGAAAATCAATATAGGCTTTCATTGAGCCTGATTTAATAGACTCATTAACTCCGTTTTCAATTATGTAGTCTTTGTTTTCTGTTGATTGAAGACTAAATTTAACTGTGTTATTAGCGTCATTGGGGTCGTATTGAGCGTTTAGCGTATATTTTTGTTCGCAGCCTTGAACAACTGCAACATTTCCGATATAAACATTAACTGTTCCGTTTGCATTTTTGTCTGTTGTAATATCGATATAATTAGACAATTCTTCTAAAATGCTATCAATTTGAGTTTGAGTTGACGAGCCTTGGTTATTTTTGATATGGGCTTCATTGGCATCTGCCAGATTTTTTAATAAGGAGTTTACAATTTCGGTATTTGTTTCAACGCTGTCAAATGTATCTTGCTGTAAGTTGTCATATTTTTTTGAAACTTCATTAAATTTATCACATACATTTTGAGCGGCCAAAACATATTGTTGTCTTATAGACATATCTGTCGGATATTTTTCTAAATTAGCTGCAGCCGTATAAAATTCATTTAAGAGGTTATTTAAACCGTTATCTCCTAAGTCGTCAGCAATATCTTCAAGCCCGCTTAAAGCATCATTTAGAGTGTTATAATATTGAGCTTCGGAATTTGTTTCCAGTTTATCCCTAAAAGCTCCTTCGTTGGCATAATCGGTTAAAGAAGAAAT
The DNA here is from genome assembly GCA_949282195.1 of uncultured bacterium. GTDB lineage: Bacteria > Cyanobacteriota > Vampirovibrionia > Gastranaerophilales > Gastranaerophilaceae > RUG14156. The sequence continues at coordinate 19,942 of CASDOW010000012.1, forward strand.
TGAAGCACCGTTCATACCTTTTATTGTTGAAATTACATTATTACAATTGGTTGTATATTCGTTTGTTTGAAAATCTACTCTTTGTTTTCTGTAGCCTTCTACGTTAATATTGGCAATATTTTGAGAAACAACAGTCATTGCATATTGGTTGTTTTTCAAAGAACCTAAGGCAATATTCATACTTTGATTTAGCGACATAATAATAAATCCTTTTAGTTATGCTTCTTCCGTGATTGACGATATATCCAAACTTTCGCTATTTGTGCAGCTTTCTCCTTTAGAGTTATAAGAAGAATTTTCTTGTTGCACTATATTTAAAATACCAGATAATATATTATTTATAACACCCAAAGAGTGTTTTATTAATATTTCGTTATTTTCTTGTATAACTTTTATTTCTTGGCCAAGAGCTTTTAATTCTTCTTTTTGTTCTTTTGTGAAGTCGTTTTGAGTGTTTTGAAGGTCAAATTTTTTAATTTGTTCACTTAACTCAATTGTCATTTCGTCGGTTTTATTTAATAAATCAAGATTTTTTTTGATGATAGCCTCTTTTTTTAAAATTAAAGTTTCTTTCAATTTTGAATATGCTTCATATATTTCTTTATAGTTCATTTATTCCCCTATTTTATGCGGAATAATCCGCAATTACACTTCTGCCATACATTAGACCGTAATTAATATCGTCTATGGATAGATTTTCACCCATTTGACTTGCATATTTTTGAATTTCTTCAACATCAATTTTTCGTCCTTGTTTGTCTAAATTTTGCTGCACCTCTTGTTCGTTTAAAAGGGCGATATCTTCCTGTTTGAAATCTTCGCTATTTGTTTCATTGGTGTCCATAGAGGCCTTAAAAGCTCTATTGGCGCTGTTTAGATTGATTTTTGAAACAGGATTAATATTTATTGAAGATATTTGAGAATTATTATTGATGTCCATTTTTAACCTTTAACAGTTTTTTCTAATTGTGTGTATAATTGTTTTGCAATTCCTATGCTTGTATGAGGATTATTAGCAATATTTCTTGCAATATCATTATACATAAATGATTTTAGGTTATCCATATATTTAGATTCTTGAAATAAAGACCCCTCTTTATCTACTGTTTTATCAAGTTCATGTAACATTTTTGCAACAAATATAGATTCAAATTCTTTTGAAACTTTTTCCAACTGTTCTTTTTCGTTTTTTGAAGTTCTTTTAATATTTTCAACTTCAGCCAAATCCGAACTGTTTTGAAAATAGCTTGAACCTATTGAGTTAACGTAATTATCCATTATATTACCTCGATTTCCGCTTGCAGACTGCCTGCTGATGATAATGCCTGTAAGATTGCAATTAAATCAAGGGGAGTAACCCCAATATTATTCAGTGCACTAACTAAATCAGATAAGCTGGAATTTGCTTCCATTTCAATTAAAGAACCTTGTTTTTCTGTTATTTGTATGGCTGCATTTTGTTGAATTGCGGTTTGCCCTTGAGCTAAAGGATTGGGCTGAACCACTTCATTTTGTGTTTGAATGGTTATTGTTATTCCGCCATGGGCAATAGCAGCAGGCATTAGCTTTGTATTTCCGCCTATAACTATTGTTCCTGTTCTTTCATTTACAACTACTTTTGCTTTTTCTGAAATTGCTCCTACAACTTGATTTTCAATTAACGATAAAAATGTTACTCTGTCGTTTCTGTATCTTTGAGGGATTGTAACCTTTACGGCACCGCCGTCAAGTGCTTGAGCAGGTGCGACTCTTGTTGAGATTGTTTTTGATATTCTGCTTGCCATGGTGTAATCTGCTTTATCTAAAAGCAAGGTTAAACTTGTTTCATCACCGATTGTAGATAAAATATCTCTTTCTACTATACCGCCGTTTGGAACTCTGCCTGTCGTGGTAACTCCTTTAGATGCACTTGCTCCGCCTTGAGAAGCTCTAATTCCGCCAACCGTAACAGGACCTTGTGCAACTGCTACTATTTCCCCGTTCGGTGCTCTTAATTGTGTTTGAACTAAAACTCCGCCTGCTAAGCTTTTGGCGTCTGCCATAGCAGAAACAGTAACATCGATTTTATCTCCTTCTTTTGCAAACGGCGGAATATTAGCTGTAACAATAACAGCAGCTGATGTACCTTTTTGGATGTAGTTTGATTGGTCAATAACCGTTCCTAAAGCCAATAACATTTGTTGACTCGTCATTTGTGTATGACGAGAGTTATCACCCGTATTTTGTAAGCCGACTACAAGCCCATAGCCTACAACTTGGTTTTCCCTTATACCTTTTACGTGAGTTATATCTTTAATTCTTAAGGTTTGTTCTGATATTGCCTTAACTTCGCTGATAAAGCCAAAGAACATTATAAGAATTAGAAATATTGCTGCTGTTATTTTTTTAGTTTTCATTTTTATCATCCTATTTATTAGAATATTGTTCTTATTGTTCTGTTTAAGATACCTTCGTTTTGACCGCGAGAAACAGTTCCTGCGCCGTTCATGGCAAATTGAAGATTTGCTACTTGGCTTGAATAAATTTCTCCTGATTGATTAATCCATTTTGGGTCAACTATGCCCGAGATAATTAAATCAAGTCTTTCATTTTGATTGACTAAACTTTTTTTGCCTTGTACCAATAAATTGCCGTTAGGTAAAACCTGTACAACCTGCGCTACAACAACATCCGATAATGTAAGGCTTCTGGATAGTTGAGTTTGTCCTTGAACGTCTAACGAGCCGTCAGTTCCGTTTAGTGCGCCTTTTAATTTTGTTTTGAATATTATATTAATTGCATTTGTGAAATTTTCGGCTAAAGAGCTTGATTTTTGAGTATTATAGGCTCCTGTATCCACCATATTAGGAGCTTCATCTATTACAATTGAAACCAAATCCCCAACTCCTCTTGCTCTTACTGATGAATACAGTGCTCTTGGTTCAATCACTGCATTTTGAGAGGCGTTTAGGGAAAATAAGCTCTCGGCGTGAACCGATATTGTTGATAAAATTATTAAAGACACCATTAATTTTTTCATTTTTTATATCCTTACTATAACCTCTGATGATGAATGTACTATTGCATTGTATGTTTTATTATATGTGTTTGAACGAACAGGGATTGCTTCTCCTATCGCTCCTTCTTTCAGGGCTTTTCCCTGTAATTTAATTTTTAAACCTTTGTTTGACAAAAATACAATATCGACCATTGAATTTTTTGTTATGACAGATTTTTCTTTAATTCCGTTAGATAAAATGATGCTTCCTTTTGGGAAATTTCTCTTGGCAACTGAATTTAAAATATAAGAACTATATGTATTTCCTAAAAATTTTGAAATTTCCTTTTTGGCTAAAATTGTATTTTTGTTGTTTATTTCGCCATTAAAAGGAATTTGTTCATTAGCTACCAAAACATCTTTATAGACTAAAGTTTGAACATTTATATTGAAAATTTTAACAATATTATTGCAATTATCTTTTATAACTACTCTTTTATATGAATTAGGGCTAAAAGTTGTTTCTTGACTTATTAATTCAATTTTTGGAATTGAATTATCTTTTGTTATGATATTTTCCCTTGGAATACCTTGGATGTTTATTTTAATATCGGCATTATATGAAGATAAGGTCTTTTTTGCTTCATTTAAAGCTTTTGTTTTTATTATTGAATTTAAATTATCATAAGTTAAGCAATAGCAAAAAGCGCTCTGTGTTGTTAAAACAAGAGTTAAAAATAATATTAAATTTTTAAACATCTTTTTCATACTTTTTAGCCTATACTATTTGATTTGTTTGCTGCAATATGTTTGACCCTGCTGTAATTACCTTTGAATTTGATTCATAAGCACGTTCTGTTTTAATTAGTCCGATTAATTCTTCTACAGTTTGAACATTTGACCCTTCAATAAAGCATTGTTCAATTGTTCCATAGCCTTCTTCACCTGCTGTTCCTTGTAGTGGAGTGCCTGAAGCTTGCGTTTCACGATATAGATTGTGTCCTATCGCCAATAATCCTGAAGGATTTTGAAATTTAACAAGCTGAATTTGACCTAATTGAGTTTGTTCAGAGTTTGTTCCTGTTGTGCAAGATACAATCCCTGCTTGAGAAACAGAGATATCTTTAGCGTTAACGGGAATTGTTATAGGCGGTTGCAGTTGATAACCGTCTGAAGTTATCAATGAACCGTTTGAGTCCATTTGCCAAGAACCGTCACGAGTATAGGCAATTGAGCCGTCATCAAGAGTAATTTGGAAAAAGCCGTCGCCTGCAATTGCCATATCAAGCTGTCTGTCTGTTGATTGGAGTGTTCCTGGAGTGAAAATTCTTGTTGTGGCGGAAGTTTTAACACCAAGACCAACTTCTATACCAACAGGCTGATAAGTGCCTTGTCCCATTTGAGCACCAGGGGTTCTGTGTACTTGTGATAATAAATCTTGGAATTCCGCTCTAACTTTTTTATATCCATAGGTGGATAAGTTTGCGATATTATTTGAAATAACATCTAAATTATTTTGTTGTGCTATCATCCCTGTTGCTGCTGTTGTAAGTGCTCTAAGCATTCTATCCTCTTTCTATCGTGAAATATTTCCTAAGTTGATGGCTTGTGAGACAGTGTCGCTTTGAGTTTTTAAGATTTTACTCATAGATTCATAGCCTCTTGATATATTGATTGAATTCAACATTTCTTGTATTGTATTGGCATTTGACATTTCGACCATACCTTGTTGAATGTTGTATGTGCCTTCTGCCATAGTGTAAAGTCCTGCGTCTTTACCATATATCGGAAGAAATTTACCTTCTCCTATGGCTGAAACATTTGTTTTGTCCATAAAATCACATACTTGAATTTTTTGCAGTGTTGCCCTATACATTGCATTATTTATCTCGATTAAACCGTTTTCGCCGATAATTAAATCTTTTTGGATGTCTAATCTGTTCATTTCTTGCAAATTATCAGCGTCAGGGTTTCTTGTAATTCTAATTCTTTTGTTTTGAACATCCATTACATAATCGCCTTCTTTATTTACAAGGTAATTGTCTGATGTAATGGCAAAATTGCCTGTTCTTTGGTAATAATAATTTCTTTCGTCATAAGGAGCGTCATCAGGAATGTCGTTATAGCGAACTTTAAAAAATCCATTTCCTTGAAAAGCTAAATCAAGTTTGTTTGCTGATTCTTGTAATCCGCCTTGAGAAAAATCGATATATGTTCTATCGGCTCTTGTTCCGTTGCTTAATTCGCCCACATTTTTATAGGAGCTACTTACATCTTTTGCTTGAACTTGAGCTTTCATGATGTCTTGAAAAGTTATATTTGTTCTTTTGAAGCCTGATGTTGTAACGTTTGCAAGGTTGTGTGCGGTTACATCTTCAAAATCAATTAAAGCCTGCATACCTTTTGCAACGGTGCCAATTCCTCTTGTTATCATATTTTTGCCCCCTTAAGTTTTTCATAAGTTGACATTATGGATTTAACATAGTTTTGTGTTTCTTTATAAGGCGGTATTCCGCCATATCTTTTAACGGCATTAGGACCCGCATTATAGGCGGCAAGAGCTAATTTTTCATCGTTATTAAATCTGTCCATTAAGCCTTTAATATATTTCACTCCGCCTTCAATGTTTTCCCAAGGATTATAAGCGTCATTTACTCCAAGGCTTTTAGCAGTGGATGGCATTAATTGCATTAAGCCCATAGCACCTTTTTTACTTGTAGCATTAGGATTAAAGCCTGATTCTTGTTTAATCATTGCTTTAATGAAATCGCCGTCTATATTGTATTTTTGGGCGAATGTTTCAACAATTTCATCTATATTTGCTTTTTGACTCATTAAATCAACTTTTGATTTTAAATCGACATTTTCTTTTTTATTGGCTTCAATTTTTTTAGTGTACTCATCAATCGGTCCAAGCTCGATTTCTTCTTTTGGTGTTTCTTCTTTTTTGACATTCTCGTTGATTTTTCCGTCTAATACTGACTGAAAATTATTATTATCATTTTTAGCAATTTTATTATTATTTATTGAATTAATTTGACCCATAACATTTTCTAAAGCTTGAAAATTGCTTTCAATTGCATTTAATCTTGCAAGCGTCAAATTAAGGCTGGAAGATATGCCTTGTGTCATCCTTGCTAATTCTACCTCTTACCATTATCTAGTTTTTTGTGAAATATAAACCTTCACATCAATAATATAGACTAATTTCACTTAAAAGCTCATCAATCAAAAGATGTAATTTAATAAAAAAACTAAACCCTAAGGTTTAGTTTTTAATTTATATATGAATAAAATTTATTTTTAATATTTAACCAAAGAAACAACTTTGATATCTTTTGGAAGTTTTTCTCTGCCTGATAAATCTTCAAGCTCAATTACAAAGGCAATTCCAACAGGTTCAGCAACTTGAGATACTAATTTTATTGCAGCTTGGGCAGTTCCCCCTGTTGCTAAAAGGTCGTCTACTACAAGAACTCTGTCGCCTTTTTTTAGTGCATCTTTATGCATTTCAATTTTATCTGTACCATATTCAAGCTCATATTCTTGAGAAATAACCTCACAAGGAAGTTTTTTTGGCTTTCTTATGGGAATAAAACCGCAATTTAATTTATAAGCTAAAGGCATGCCATAGATAAAACCTCTTGATTCAATTCCTGCTACATAATCAATTTTTTCATCTTTAAAAGCTTCATATATTTCATCAACCGTTAACTTAAGAGTTTGAGCGTCTTTAAGCGCGGTTGTAATATCTCTAAACATTATTCCTTCTTTTGGAAAATCAGGAACATTTCTTATCATAGATTTAATTTTTTCGATATTTGAGCTCATCTTAAATTCCCTTATTTTTTAACCATTAATTATTTTATCAAAAACACAAGAAAATAACTATTTTTATAGTAAAATTATTCTATGGACAATCTTTTAACTGACGAATTAAAACAAAAAATAAATACCTTATCAGATAGATTTAACGCTATAGAAAGGTGTCTTTGACGTAGATAAATTAAATATGCGTCAAAAAGAAATTGATGAAGAATTAAAAAAAGAAAATATCTGGTCTAATCAAGAATTATCTTCAAAACTTTTAAAGGAACAAAAAGAAATAAAATCCAAGCTTGAAAATCATTCAAATTGGCTCTCAACACTTGAAGATTCTAAAATCGCTCTTGAATTAGAAGATGAAAATTTAATTTTGGAATGTCAAAATAATCTTAATCTTTTAGAAAAAGACTTTGATAAATTCGACCTTGAAAACATGCTAAACGGAGAATATGATAAATCTGACGCAATTTTAACGGTTAACTCAGGAGCCGGCGGCACTGATGCTCAAGATTGGGCAGATATGCTTTTAAGAATGTATTTAAGATGGGCACAATTAAAAGAATATAAAACAGAATTATTAGATAAATCAGACGGAGATGAAGCAGGAATTAAATCTGCCACAATTAAAATCTCAGGATTATATGCATATGGTTACATAAAAGCCGAAAAAGGCGTACATAGGCTTGTTAGAATTTCTCCTTTTAACGCTAACGGAAAAAGGCAAACAAGTTTTGCTTCTGTTGAAGTTTCTCCTGTCATTGAAGATTTTGAAAAAGAAATTAATATTCCGCCACAAGATATAGAGGTTGACACCATGCGCTCAGGCGGTGCCGGCGGGCAAAATGTGAATAAAGTTGAAACAGCAGTCAGGATAAAACATATCCCCACAGGTATTGTTGTAAAATGCCAGCAGCAGCGTTCACAATTGCAAAACAAAGAAACGGCTATGCAAATGCTTGCTTCAAAACTTCTTTTAATTAAACAGCAAGAACACGAAAAAAAACTTGGACAATTAAAAGGTGAAGTAATGGATGCTAACTTCGGCTCTCAAATAAGAAGTTATGTTTTTCATCCTTATAAAATGGTTAAAGACCATAGAACAAATTTTGAAACAGCAAATGTTGAAGCGGTTATGAATGGCGAAATAGACGGGTTTATTGAAAGTTATTTAAGAAAAAAATAAGCTAAAATCCTCTCAATAATCTTTTAGAATTTTTCTCAACCGCAGCTAAAATATTTTTCCCGATATTATTCGGAATTTCATTTATAACTTGACTCACTATATCGGGGAGTTTTTCACATTGATTTTTTATAATCTTTTTTAATTGTGTAAAATTGATATTATTTTCTTTTGCCAATCTTTCAAAATATCTTAATAAAATTTTATCATGTTCATAGTATCCCCCTATTTTCATCGCCATTTTTTTGGTCATTTCAGGATAAACTTGAGAACATAAAATATCATAAGCGGGCGCCAAGATAATATTTTCGTTATCATAATGCAATATTGAAAAATTCTTGCCATGGGCATCATTATTGCCTATTAAATAGTTAAAGACCATTAATTCTAAAAATTGATTTATAGCTTTAGCCGGAAAAGTTGTTTTTCTTAAAATTTCAAAACATCTGCTAAAATCAACTCCGCCTTCTGCTTGATATTTATAGGCGCTTATTATATTCGACGCTTGGCAAAAATCTTCTTGGTGAATTCTTTTTATTTTATTATCAATAATTTCTCTATCATATCTTTCAATTAAAAAATATTTTAAATTATTTACATGACCAATCTCAACATTGGGAACTTTTATCCCTAATTTTTGCGCTGATTTTATACAAATATATTCATTTTCAACAGTTTCATCCAATCCCAATATTATCGGTTTTAGAATATGAGTTGTAGGAGTATTATTTTTTGGTATTGCAATTTTGCCGTCAACAGCGATAACCGATGTTTTATCTTGCGCTCCCGCCAATGACAATCTTAAATCCTTATAAGAAGTATATAAAGGTTTTTTGGGTAATTCATTAATATATCTTTCTAATTCATCATCAGATAAAATTTTATAGTCTAATTCATAACTGTCTTTTAAATATTTTTCGGATAATCCATAATCATCACTATCAAAAAAAGAAACAGCACCCGCGCAGTCATAACCTATAGCTTTTAAAATTGAAAAATCATTCTTCGGGTTTATTCCATATTGTTTTCCTATTGCAATTCTAGTGTGTTCACTTTCAGGCAAAAGCCCGTTAAAAAAACCTCTGCAATCCTTATTCTCAAAAGGTTCATTTTGAACAGGCAAACTTAAAGATAAAATTCTATTTGCATTTTTGCAATACTGAAAAGTTATTCCGCCATTATTATCTTTATATAATTTGCCTATTAATTTATCATTTAAAAAAACGTCTAAAGAATTACTCAAAATTTACCTCGCTAGATATCTTAAAAGAAGATTGAATATCAATTTTAAGCCCCAAAGCAAGGCAAACATCAATTACTTTGCCAATTTGTGCTGTAGTTTTACCGTTTTCTATATCAACAAGAAACCTTATCCCAACATTAGCCGCAAGAGCCAAATCAGCCTGTGTTAATTTTTGGCTTTTTCGAGTTTCTTTAATAATTATCCCTAATTTTTTTGCGCCATCTATTATCATTTTTTTACCTATCGGTAAAAATTTACCTTATTTTTTAGAAAAAAGCAAGTATTTTTACCGCTCGGTAAAAAATAACTCAATACTAACTAAATTAATCCAAAATTTTACCGCTCGGGAAAAAATGCATTAAACTTTAATTTAATAAAAAAATAAAATTTCTATGATATAATGACTCTGTAATATAGATGGGGAATTAAAATGAAAAAGTTATTTTTGATTTTATCTATGGTGATAATGGGTGCAACAATTGCATTTGCAAATGATAATAAAACAGAAGTTTTAAATACTTTTGACAAATACGTAAATGACGCGAATTCATATTCGGAAAATTTAGCAAATTATTATGTTGACAACGCAAAAATTATTCGCGTGGTAAACAGGAAACAAGGCGGACAAAAAACCGTTATAATTCCTTTTGACAGGTACGTAAAAGAATTAAAACAACACGCAGCACTAGCAAAAACTGTAAAATATAAAAACACTTATACAAACAGAAAAGTTGAAAAAATAAATAAAGACTATAAAGTTAGCGCAAAAAGAATTCCAAGAAATGATAAAACAGGGCTTGATTGTTACTTTATTTTCACAAAAACCAATTCAGGTTGGAAAATTAAAGAAGAAAGCATGACAACCAATGTTCAAACTTTTTTAAATGCAAAATAATTAAAACAAAAAAATGCGAGAGTCAAAGCTCTCGCATTTTAGTATAATAAGCAAATTATGCTAAAATATCCAATTTTTGCCCGTTTCTTGATAATGAACGGCAATCATTGCAGTTGATGTTTAACTTTTCCCCACGGAATGCAAAATTTGTATTATTTTTGTATGCCATTTGAGGATTAACTGCAATAGGATTAGACATCATAGTCCTATTTGCAATTGCTTTAATAGGTTGTATCATACTAACCTCCTTTTAAGCACACACTACACTTATATTATACCATGAACTATAAAACCGCTCAATACAAAAAATTGCCATGGGTTTTTAAAATATTCCTTTTTATATTATAATTTTTCTATGAAGGAAAAAGTTATAGCTGTTATAGGACGTCCAAACGTCGGAAAATCAACTCTTGTTAACAGAATTGCAGGAAAAAGACTCTCTATTGTTGATGATATGCCAAATATAACAAGAGATAGGATTTATATTAACGCCTCTTGGCAGGATAAAAATTTTGTTTTAATTGATACAGGCGGTATTGTTGAAGACAACGAAGATGAATTTGTTAAAAATATTAACGCTCAAGTTGACCTTGCGATTGAAGAAGCGGATTTAATATTGTTTATCGTTGACGCAAAAACAGGCTTAAATCCTTATGATTATGATATAGCTAATAAATTAAGGCAAATTAAAAAAGAAGTTTTATTAGTTGTAAATAAAGTTGATTCAAAGGCTCAAAAAGACTTAGCAAGTGAATTTTGGGCATTAGGATTTGACAATATGCACCTTTTATCAGCTCTCCATGGCGACGGCGGAGTGGGTGATTTATTGGATATCGTAACAAAAGATATAAAAAATGAAGAAATAGAACAAAAAGAAGATGATAACGCAATAAAAATTGCTATAGTGGGAAAACCGAATGCAGGCAAAAGCTCAATTTTGAACAATCTTTTAAAAAAACAAAGAGCGATTGTAAGTAATGTTTCAGGTACTACAAGAGATAGCATTGATGAAGAAATAATTTTTGAAGATAGAGTTTTCAGACTTGTTGATACGGCAGGCATCAGAAAAAAATCAAAAGTTGATTATGGTGTTGAGATGTTTGCGGTAGATAGAGCTATAAGAGCAATAAGAGAGTGTGATGTTGCGCTTTTGGTTATTGATAGTGCTGAAGGTTTATCAGACCAAGACAAAAAAATAGCAAGTATATGCGAAGAAGCAGGCTGCGGTTTAATTCTAGCTTTTAATAAATGGGATTTGATTAAGAATGTTCAAACCCATAAATTTGAAGAAGAAATTGAAAAAGATGCACCTTTCTTAAATTACGCCCAAAAAATCTTTATAAGTGCAAAAACAGGTCAAAGACTGGATAACATCTTTAAAACCGCAATTGAAGTTCAAGAACAAAGAGAAAAAAGAATTTCAACAGGGCTTTTAAATAAAGTTATTAATGAAGCATATAACTTAAATCCGCCTTCATCCATTAAAGGCAAAACTCTTAGAATTTATTATTCAACACAAGCAAAAAATAACCCTCCGACTTTTGTTATTTTCATCAACAATAAAGATTTAATCCAAGACCACTATAAAAGATATTTATCAAAAAAATTGAGAGAAAACTTTGGTTTCAAGGGTACTCCGATAGTGGTTTCATACAGGCAAAAAGGAGATAAATAATGAATTATTTATATATTTTGGCTTTTATAATTGCTGCATATTTAATCGGCTCTATTCCAACAGGTTATATAATTGTTAAATTAAAAACCAATCAAGACATTAGAACAATAGGCTCAGGTTCAACAGGTGCAACAAATGTAAAAAGAGTTTTAGGTAAAAAATGGTTTTTTATTGTAATGCTTCTTGATGCACTAAAAGGTGCTTTGCCTGTTGTTTTAGCAAAAACATTAACGGTAGATACTTATGGAATTTACGCTGTAATAAGCGCTATATTTGTTATTATAGGACATTCTAAACCTGTATTTTTACAATTCAAAGGCGGAAAATCCGTTGCGTCAGGAGTGGGTACGATTTTAGCCCTTAATCCCCTTGTTGGGCTTTTAATTGCTCTTATATGGGGAGTTATAACCTATGTTTCAAAATACGTTTCATTAGGTTCAATTATTGCTTTAATTTTATCACCCTTTTTAATGTATTTATTTAAAAATCCCATAGGTTATATTGTATATTGCTTAATTGCAGCTATATATATCGTTTGGCTGCATAGAGAAAACATTGTAAGATTAATCAAAGGCGAAGAAAATAAAGTTCGCTAATTACCTTGACTTTTAGGATAAAAACATTAAAAAATCAATAAAATATATTATAGAATTTCTCTCAACTATCTAATAAACTATATATTGAGGTAATTATGTCTTACAAAAATGACCATGAATTAACAATTGCAAACAGATATGGCGGGGCGAGTTCCGCTGCAAAAGCTGAATTATATGAAACTTATGACAGATTAAGAGATTTGACTGTTTCAGGTTCAACTGCAACAGGTGCCGGTTTTGGTACGGCAGGCGGTTTTTTATGGCAGTTAGCTAATCTCTTTTCACCCTCTACTTTTATGACTACACTGGGTGGTTCATCAATGATGAATATACCGGGGACTTCCTATTGGTCTCCTAATTATGCCTCAAAGTCTTATTACGATTCAGGAACAAATTCCTTTGGCGTTTCAGGTTTATCAAGTTACACAGGTTTTCCGTCAGGAGCTGCGGGAATTTCATTAGGTTTTGGAACTGAAGGCGCTCCCACAGGCGGAGCCGCAGGCATGGCAACAGGTTATGCCGTATCTGCCGCTGGAATTGCAGCGCTAAACAGTGCATCATATGCCGCAGGCGCAACTTCCGGTTTTGGCTTTGGGCAAAATATACTTTTGCCTATTGCAGGTTTAGTATCAGGTTGGGGCGGTATTTTGCAAGCAATTGCGCCTTATGCAGGTGAATTTGGTTTAGGGGCAATTGTTGCAGGTAATTTGATGCAAGGTACAGGTTCGGCTGCTTTATCAGCTTATCAAAATATTACAGGCAACATCACAAATAACGCTGACGTAATTCTAGAAGATAAAGTAAGAAATATCGAAACAATCTGTAAAATGCTTGATACTCAAGCAGACATTGTTCGACAAACTCTAAAATCCAATATGGAATCTGATTCAAAACTTGTTGATGATCTATAAAAATTTATAAATTAAAACCCTAAAACTGATATTGTGGTTTATAAATAGTTATGGAAGATAGAAATTTTAAAAAATTATTCGGCGCAAGGGTGCGATATTTAAGAAAAATAGCAGGGTTAAGTCAAGAAAAATTAGCTGAATTAACGGGCTTGTCAACAAAAACTATTTCATATATTGAAAATTCTAAAAACACTTTAAGTTTTAATAAATTACCCTTGCTGGCAAAAGCTTTAAATGTCCCTGTTTATAAGTTGTTTGTATTTGAGGCTGATATAGACAATAAAGAAAAGCTGGAGTATCTCTTAAATTCTGCGACTGAAAAAGAAATTAATGCATTAGCAGAAATAATAAAAACCATTCTGGCTATTAAATAAAACCCTAAAACTGATTTATTTTTCAGATATTAGGGTTTTAGTTTATTTAAGCTTTTAAACCATTTTATATACTTTGAATTCTCCGGGGCGAAGTTCATTAAATGTGATTTCTTTTGTTATGTCGTTTTCAAGTTGTTTTTCAACAAAAAGACATTTGTTTAATTCGTCTAATTCAAAGTCAAAGTATGAAATAAGCTTTTTGCCTTCCTTGATTTTAACGGTATTATTTTTTGTTATTGTTCCTCTTACGTTTTTCTTTTCGATGTGTCCTAAGTTGTCTTGAACATCTTTTATTTCAGAGGGTGAAAAATAATTGGCAACAATTAAATAAGTAGCTTGCTTTTCATCTTTTTTGAGTTTTTGTTTGTCATTATCTGCTACCACTTCCCAACATACAAAGCCGTTATTTTCTTGATTATGTAAAACAGCTCTGCCTTGATTTAAGAGTTTGTCGTGTTGAGCAAAATAATTAATGGCGTTAAATTTTTCAAAGAAATTCCAATCATAATTTCTTACCATTGATGTTTCTTTTGAAATAATTCTTTCAATTCCGACTTTGGTAAAGCTTTCATCTCCGTCAATTAATAATGTCGGGCGAGATGCAAATTTTCCGCCGGGGATAAATTTCATCTTAAACCATTTAAATAAAGCTCCTTGAGCGCCCAATTGTCCGGGGTATTGATTAATATCTCTAAATTCGCCGTCTTGATTATTATATCCTTTTAGAATAGATAAAGGATTTGATTTTGAATTTTTTTGATTGTAGGTTGATAATCTTAAGTTATCGTTTATGATTTGCTCAGGAGTTTTAATGCTTTGAGCAACAATATCATCGCCCCAAAGTAAATCAAATTTCATATCCTTATGATATTCCTTAAAATATCCGTCCCATAACATGTATTCAGCTAAGGTTGCAAAATAAGGAATTTTCTTTTTGAGGTTAGCGTTAACTTTACCCAGAACTTTAGCAGGAATTCTATAACTCAAGGGTTGACCTTTTTTGTCTTGTGATACTTCATCCACAATGTGGTCAATATGATCGACTCTATAACCGTCAAAATTAAATTCTTTTTGTAGATTTTCAGTGTAATCTATATAAAAATCAACAACATCATTGTTATATTTATTTAATTCAAAATGATAGAAGTAATATGGAGTTTGGCAGTCTAAATTCGCAAAATGCGTTACATCTTCACCTTTGTAGTTGTAGTGTTTACATATTGGATATTTAGCGCCTTTGCTCATTTTATCAAAAACGGGAACTCCTGCTGAACACCAAGCACCGCCTGACATTGTCCAAAGACCTTGTTTGATTAATTCGTTTACAATTTCGTCTTGGTTTTCGATGTCTGATTCTGATTTAATATGTTTTTTTGCGGTTTTTGAAATTATTTCTTCCGCCCTTTTTTGAAGTTCTTCTTGTTTTTGAGCAAAGCTCATTTGGTATGAAACTAAAATTTTATATTCTTTGATATCTTTTTCAATTTCATCTATGATTTTTTGTTCGGTGGTGTTATATTTCTTATAGTTGCCTTTTAAGTTTTCAAGATATAACTTTTGAACATTTAGTACATCTTCATCTTTATATGTTCTTTTTTGCATTAACTGGGCGCACAATGCGTTAAAATAGCCTGAAATGCTTTGAATTAGTTCATTTACATCCATCCACCTTGCAACATGGGGCTTTGATAAAACAATTTTAGAAAATCTTGCAGTTTGGGGCAAAATATCATAAATTACAGGATGATTGCATAATTGCGCTAATTCAATGAATAATTTAACTTGGCTTGTTGCGTCAAGTCCTAAGAATTTCAACAGATTATCATCTTGTAATTTATCAGATACTTCTGATGATTTTGGTAAATAAGCACAATCAAATTCGCGCTTAAAGAAAGGAATTAAATATAATGTTGCAGGTAAAATATCCAATTCATCATTTCCGTTGTCTAATGTAATTAAACATTTTACCCAATCAATAAAGTGCCCAGGGTAATCTGAAGCATTGCCGTCCCCTAGTGCACTTAAAGATAAGAGTTTTATGTTATGACCTTCTTTTTTAAACCAATTTGAATTTTTAATGTTTCTTCTATATAAAACAGAAGGATTTGAAAAATCTATGAATTTATTTTCGCTATATGTTTTTGCTTTTGTTAATTTTTGAATAAGGCAAAATATTGTTTCAGAGTCTGTTAACTCTTGCAGAACTTTGAATTGAGGATATGGTAAATAACCATATTTTTCAATGGTTTCCGATAAATATTTTTTTCTGTTTTCACAGATTTCATCTATTCTATAAATTTGTGCCATTTTGGCAATTAATAAACTAAGTTCGCAAGACTTAAAATTTGCTTCGTGTCTGTTTTTCTTTGCTAATAAATTCAACATAAATAACCTCTATCCTAATGAGATTATTGTATCAAAAACACAGCTTTTAATCCGCATTTGATACAATAATTAACAAAAAAACGGTAAAAGATTTATCTTTTACCGTTTAAAATTTTCAATTTAATTTATTTTTTTCTTATAAAATCCAATACCGCGTTTATGAAGGTTAATGGGTGTGTCGGGCATCCGGGAATATATAAATCAATTTTATATTTATCAATAAATTCTCTATTTAATTCTTGAGAATTTTGGAAAATTCCGCCTGAAATAGCGCAAGCTCCGCACAAAACCACGACCTTAGGGTCAGGACAAGATTTATAACAATCTTCTAAAGCATAGGCCATATTTTTTGAAATCGGACCTGTAACAACAATGCCGTCTGCGTGGCGAGCTGAGGCTACAAAGTCAATTCCAAATCTGCCCATGTCAAAATTGGCGTTTCCTGCGGCATTTAATTCCATTTCGCAACCGTTACATCCGCCTGCTGAAACTTGGCGGAATTTTATTGAACGATTGAAAATTGAATAGATTTCTTTTCTTATTTCAATTGCTTTTTTATTATATTCTTCAGGAGTCATTTCTTCGGTTATAATCAATTTTTCTCTTTTATCTGCTCCTAATTTATAGTAGTTTGTAAAATCAATTGCGTGGTTTTCGCAAAATCTTTTACATTTGCCGCATAGTGTGCATTTGCCTAAATCAATTGACAATGGGTTAACATTTAGTGCGCCTGTTGGGCAAATTTTGGCACATTCGCCACAATTATTGCATTTTGAATTATCGAGTTTCGGTAATCCCCTAAATGCCGTTCTCATTGGTGCATTTTGAATATCAGGTATAAATTGATTTTTTTGCCATAATTTCATTTTTAAAGTATCAAACATAATATTTTTTCCTTAAATTACAAATCAAATCCACAGTATGAAAGGTCAAATCCTTTGTTGCACAAAGGAAAATCAGAAATTCCGTTTCCTCTTACTGCCATTGATAAACCATACCAATTGTTAAAAGACGGGTCTTTAATTTTATAACGTGTTAATTTTCCTGTTTCGTCAGTTGTTGCTATGTGAACTAATTCGCCTCTCCAGCCTTCAACAATGCTCAGCGCAAAAGAGTTTGGAATTAAGTTTTTTGCTTCAACTTTGATTTCCTCGTCTTTATAGTTTTCAAGTTTGTTTAGCAATTTTTTAATATATGAAATAGAATCAATTGTTTCTTTGTATCTTATTCTAAAGCGAGAATATGCGTCATTGGTTGCTTTAAAGGGTTTACGCTCAAAATCTTTATAAAATTCATCACAAAAATCAAAGCGAGAATCCAGCTCTAATCCGCAGGCTCTACCCATTAAACCAACTAAATTCAACTCTTGAGCGGTTTCTCTGCTTACTGTACCTGTTTTTTCAAATCTTGACATAACAGTAGCGCTTTTAAATACGGCCTTTGTCATTTTATTAACTGTCTTTTTAACGCCGTCAAGAACGCTTATAATTTTATCTGACATTTCTTTATCAATATCAAAGTTTACACCGCCAAAAGTGATTAATCCTCTGCCAAATCTGCTTCCTGAGATTTCAAGCATAGTATTAATAACTAAAGTTCTTGTAACGGCATATACTTCCTTGCCCATTAAATAAGCAATATCACCCAAAATTGCGCCCATATCGCCGATATGTATAGCACATCTTTCCATTTCAAGCGCAATTCTTCTGATTAATTTTGCTTTTGTTGAAATTTTTGTGTCGGATAATTCTTCCATAATTTGTGAATATGCCATATTATAAGCTATAACACTATCACCGCATATTGATTCAGCTAATTGATTAGAAGGATTTTTAACCATTAAATCTTCGCAGCCCCTGTGTTGATAACCAAGCATAATTTCAAGATTATATACTTTTTCGCCTTGGCACATAAATCTGAAATGCCCGGGCTCAATAACCCCTGCGTGGATTGGTCCGACTGCCACTTGGTGGGTTGCTTCTCCTTCCATTTCAAAGAATTTATAATCATCTTGATTTTTTCTAACAGGTTTTAACCAAGGATGACCTTTTGGTTCAATATTGAATTGTTCGTAAAATTCACGCTCGAACATGTGATATTGAGGATTATCTTTTGTAATGGATTCATATTCTTTTATGTTTTTGTTAATCAAGGAAGAAGTTAGTAAAATTTCTCCTTTTTCGTCGTCTGCTAAAGCAACAAACAATTTAACATTTTCACCCCAATCACATCCGAAAAATGATAGCGGTCTTAGATTGCTTGCTGCAAGCCTTGCTCTTAGGGCGTCAAGCTCTAAAGTCGGAATATCCAATAAATTTATTCTTTGATTGTTTTTTATAGTATAGTAATTCATTTTATCTCCTAACCCTCTAAATTAACCTATAAGGGTATTTTTTATAATTACATCTAAAAATTTTGGTATATATACCCCAAGAATGAATGCTAATGTTAACATTGCAACTTGTGGAATATACATTGTTTTTGAAATTTTTGTGATATTTTTCTTTGCTAATTCAAATTTTTCTTCACTTTTCTTGCCATATACCATTTTAATAACAACTCTTGCCATTCCAAAAAGAACAACCGTTAGCAAGAATAAAAACAAAGCGCATAATATAAAATGCTTTTGGATTAAAAACGCTTTTACAATTAAAAATTCACTCAAAAATAACATGCTTGGAGGAAATGCGCAAATTCCAAGGAAAGAAGCTATCCAAAGCCAAGCTGTTTTCTTGTCGATTAAACCCAATGAACGGATTGATTTAATTCTTTTTGTTTCAAATAATTCTAAAACATTTCCTGAAGTAAGGAAGAATGAAGCTTTTATTAAAGAATGACCGATTAAATGGATAATTAAGGCAAAATATGCAATTCCGCCTAACGCTGTTGCGATTGCTAAAATACCCATATTTTCAATTGATGAATAAGCAAGCATTCTTTTGTAGTTTGTTGTGTGATACAAAAATACCGCTGTTACAAATAATGATAAAAAGCCCATTATTAAAAGCATAGTTCTTGCGAAAATTACGCAATTAGCACAAAGCATAACTTTATACACATTCAAAATAACTAAAAATGCACAATTTAACAATGTTGCTGATAATAAGGCTGAAATCGGGCTTGGAGCTTCTGAGTGTGCGTCAGGCAGCCAAAAATGTACAGGTGCAAGACCCATTTTTGTGCCAAGACCAAACAAAATAAATACGAAAGATACATTCAACCAAAAATGGCTGAAGGATTTTGCATTGTTCATTAAATCGTTATAATTTAGTGTATTAATATCGCCTGTCGCAATAGTTAAAAGAATTATGCCCACAAACGCCAGAGCAATACCGATTGAACAGATAAATACATATTTCCAAGCTGCTTCAATAGAGTGTTTTGTTTTATTGAAATAAATTAAGTATGCACTTGCTAAAGTTGTGCCTTCAATGAATATCCAAGCTAAGCCAAGGTTATTAGATAAGATACCGCCTGTCATAGAAAAGACAAATATTAGTATCATTATGCTATATAACATCATTTTTTTAGCGGGAAATTCTTTGGCTAAATTCTTGCTATAACCGCAGTTATAAACGGAAACCGCAAGAAAGACAATTGATAATACAAGGTAAAATACAATATTTGACGAACCCAAACCAAAATAATTACATTCGCCCAAAAGTTCGGGTTTTAGAAAATATGCAATACCTACGCTTGAATGTAAAAGCGCATATAAAGTAATTAATATATTATTTAGTGTATTATTTTTGAAGAAAAATAATATTAAACAAAAAATTATTGGTAATATTAAAACTAAACTAATCATTGTTTTCGCTATCCTTTAAGTCTGATAAATGTGCTACTTCCATATCCCCAAGTTCTTTGTTGATTTGAGAAACAAATAAACCTAAGATATAAATTGCAATAAATACATCCAGTAAAACACCGATGTTAACCAGCATTGGCATTTCTTTTGCAACAGATAACGATAGTAAGAATATACCGTTTTCCATTGTAATAAATTCAATAACATTTGATAAAATCTTTTGTTTAATTGTAATTAGCCATAAGCTTATTATTATTGTTGCTAAGGCAATTCCAAAACACATTGGATTTATCATAGATAAAGAAGGGATATCTAAAACGGAAACCATAAAACCGCCAAATAATATTGCGCTTGAAATAAATAAGCAATAGAAATGGGCGATATTAGCGTCCGTATCTCTTTTTAGGTGCGTCTTTTTTAAAACTTTATTTAAAAATAAAGGAATTAATATTGCTTTAACAAGCAATGTTTCAATTGTTAAAAATAAAATAATAAACCAAGGCATATGATGAAATCCCGCTGCACAAATTAAAAACAGCAATATACCTTGAGCCACAAGGGCGTCAACATGCGCTTTTAATCTACTTGTTGTAGATAAATAGAGCATTGTTAAACCAAATAATATTATAAAGCCGTTAACCATTTTTATACTCCATACATTTTTACAGCTACTAAAGAAGCAATAACAAGAGCAAATGAACTCATTACAAATACAAATTCAAATACGTGGCTCATTCTTAGTCTTGCTATTCCTGATTCAATTGTTCCGACTAAAACAGATATAACAAACATCATTAATAAAAATGCTGCTATTGAAGCGCCTAAGCCTAAACTTGAAGGTAAAATTAAATTAGATATTAATGATGCAAGTAAAAACATTTTCATATATGCGCTCCATGAAATTAGCGCTAATTCAGATGAGCAATTATCCAATATCATAACTTCGTGAATCATTGTTAATTCCAAGTGTGTGGCAGGGTCATCAACAGGAACTCTGCAACCTTCGGTTAAAAGCATAATTAATAGTGCTAAAACAGCAAAAATTATTATCAAATAGCCGATACTTCCGGCATTTTGGATTACAAGAGCTAAACTGTCAAATGTGTATATTTTACACATTGCCATTATTGAAGCAATAACAATAAAAAACGCAGGCTCAATTATTGTTGTAAAACAAGCTTCACGAGATGCGCCCATTCCTTCAAAGCTGCTTGCTGTTTCCATTGCAGCCAATAAAGAAATAAATTTAGATAAACCCAAGGCATAAGCAAAAATAATTAAACCGCCTTGAATATTAATTATCGTTGTTCCTCCTACAATCGGAATAAATAAGCAAGCAAAGATTGTGCAAGCAAGACCAACTAAAGGAGAAAATCTGAAAATCCAAGTTGTTGTGTTTGAAAAGGTTGAGGTTTTTTTCATTAATTTGATAAAATCATATAACGGTTGAAAAACACTTGCGCCTTTTCTTCCTCCAAAGAATGCCTTTGTTTTTCTGATTATTCCTGTCATTAAAAAAGGAATAACAAGTAAGAATAAAATATTTAAAATTTTCATTAACATTTCTTCTGTCATAATAAATTATCCTATATTAACCTAAAATCAGTGCGGCAATTAAAGCTATTGCCAAGAATATTAACCCTACACGAATGTATTGTTGAATATCTCCGTTTTGAATTTTTTCAAATTTAGATAAGAATTTTTCATCTAATTTTATTATCGGATTAATAACATAAACTTCTTCAATGTCGTCAAATTCAGCTTCGTAGTGTGCTTCTTTTGGGAATAATCCTTTTGCTTTTCTAACATCTGTATTTCTTTTAAATAAAGGTTTTAAAATGCTTGAAAAAGGACTAACGTAAGATGCTGCACTATATTGAACTTTGCTTGTCAATTTGTTATATCCGCAACCCCAAGTTGAATAAATTTGAGGAGTTTTTGAGATTAATTTTTTAACTATTGTAATAACTAAAATTAAGCCGACAAGAATTAAAATATATTTTGAAACAGATGATAAAAATGCAATTGTTTCACCTGCTTGCGGGTTTTCAATTAAAACTGACGCAGGTTTTAGGGCATACTGGAATATATATTGAGGAAATAAACCGATTACAAAACAAGCTGAGCCTAATAAACCCATTGGAATTAGCATTGATTTAGGGTTGTCGGTTTCAATACTTTGCGCTTTTTCGCTTCTTTCAAGACCCAAAAAGGTTATACTTATTGTTTTTGTGAAACATAATATAGCCATCGTTCCAACTAAAGCTAAAGCAGAAAAAGCGAATAGTATTGCAATAAATACTCCAAAGTTATCAATTGCCAAAGCTTTAATAAAGCTCAAATATATTAAAAATTCACTTACGAAACCGTTAAAAGGAGGTAGGGCACAAATTGCAATACCGCCAATTATAAAACACAATGCAGTCATTGGCATTTTTTTAATCAAACCGCCTAAAACTTCCATATCTTTTGTGTGAGTTTTAACATATACACTGCCTGCGCTTAAGAATAATAATTCTTTAAATATTGAGTGGTTTAATATATGAACTAAGCTTCCGCATAAGCCTAAAAGAGCCATTATCGGATGATTAAAGTATGTTGCTAACATATAAATTGAAATACCGATACCTATAATTCCTATATTTTCAATTGATGAATAAGCAAGCATTTTTTTGATGTCTTTTTGAACTGTTGCATAAGCAATGCCGTAAAGTGCTGTTATTGCCGTTAAGATTAATATAGCGTATATAACAGCAATTTTTGGAATTGAAGTGAATTGAATTGTTCTTAAAATACCATAGATACCTGTTTTAATCATAACGCCGCTCATCATTGCACTAACATGAGAGGGTGCTTGAGGGTGGGCATCAGGCAGCCAATTATGGAAAGGAACAAAACCTGCTTTTATTCCAAAACCGATAAATCCAAAAATAAATATCAAATTTGCCAAATTGGCGTTATCTTTGATTGCTTCTTTGAATGTCATAAAGTCAAGGCTCATGGCATTTGTTGAAAGTAATACAAAGAATAAAATTATAAATATTACGGATACATGCATATAAACAAGGTATTTAATGCCTGAATTAATAACTTCTTTTTTCTCGTGTTCAAAAATAACAAGGAAAAATGAAGATAATGACATTAATTCCCAAATAATTAAAAATAACAATGCGTTTTGACAAGTTACAACCAAAAGCATTGAAGCCATTAACATAGCTAAAAATATACAATGAGCTGAAACATCTTTCCCTTTGTTAATGTAAGGAGTTAGATATCCGTTTGAATAAATAATTGCCAAAGTTGACATTATTGAAATGAAAATTACAAAAAATGCGCTTAAATTATCAAGCACAAATCTTACATTTTGAAATATGGAACCAAGGTGCAATATACATTCTTGATTTCCGACAATTAAGGCTTTAGTTGCTGCGCTAACTGTTGCACAAGCTGCTAAAATTGCTCCGATTGATACACATTTTAATTTTGTTGATTGATTTTTGAAAAATAAACTAATAATCGCACTGCAAATTAAAACCGCTATTCCTATAAAATAGTTTTCCATTGTTTCCTCTTTTTTGTTAATAGTAATTCAGCTAACTTTTTAATTTTGTATCAAATAGAAATCATAATCAAGATGAAAATACGAGTTTGAAAAATTATTTTTTTGAATATATGTTTTTTTAAAAAAGCAACGCTATTGCGTTATCAATCTTGTTGTTTAAGGTTGCAATATCAGAATTATTTTCAATTATTATATCTGCTTTTGTTTTGTTTTTGTCGTTTTGACAATTTATTCTTTGAAGAGCTGTATTTTTATCAATATTATTTCTTTTCATTAAGCGAGATAATCTTAGTTCTTTTTTCGAGTCGATAAAGATTATTTTATCAAATAAGTCTTGAAATCCTGCTTCATATATAAGAGCGCCTGAAACAATAACAGCTTTTTTATCTTTATTTATTTCGAAAATATTTATAATATATTCTTTTAATTTTGGATAAATAATGTTTTCCAGATTTTTTTTCTTGTTTAGGTCGCTAAAAACAATCTTTGCCAATTCAGTTCTTTTTAGGGTTTCAAATTCGCCTAAAATTTTCTTTTTAATTTCGTCATCTTTTTCTAATAATTGATGAGAAATTTTATCTAAATCAACTACAACAAACCCTTTTTTTAAAAGGATATTTTCAACTTCTGATTTACCTGAAGCAATATTACCTGTTAAACCTATTTTTATCATGGCTTTATTTTAGCTTAAAATTATTGTATAATTCAAATTGATATTTTTATTAAGGAGGAGAAAATATGACATCAAATCCGATGTTAAACTCAAGAGTCCAAGAAAACGTTATTTTAGACGCTAAACCAATGACAGTTCAAGGTGCTGTTAATAAAACATTGATTTTGTTGGCTGTTGTTGTTTTATCAGGTGTTTATACTTGGTATTTATGTGCTACAGGTTTTGCTGATAAAGCCTCATTATTATCCATAGTGGGTGCTGTTGCAGGGTTTATTTTGGCAATTATAACTTCTTTTAATCCAAAAGCTTCTAAATATACTGCTCCCGCTTATGCAATCTGCGAAGGGCTTTTGGTTGGTGCGGTAAGCTATATGTATAACGTTGCATATAATGGTATTGTGGTTAATGCTGTCGGAATAACTTTTCTTGCTTTATTTACAATGCTTTTATTGTATAAATCAAGAGTAATTCAAGCAACTCCGACATTTAGAAAGGTTATTCTTATTTCAACAATTGCAATCGCAATATTTTATTTTGTAGGTTTGATAGGCGCACTTTTGGGTCATCCTATGACAATTTTTAACGGTTCAATGATTGGAATAGTTGTGAGCCTTGTAATATGTGTTATTGCAGCTTTGAATTTTGTTTTGGATTTTGATTTTATAGAACAAGGTGCCAATAATAATATTCCTGATTATTTTGAATGGTATGGCGGTTTTGCTCTTTTGGTTACCGTTATTTGGTTATATTTTGAGATTTTAAGATTATTGGCTCAATTAAGCCGCAGAGATTAATAAAAATAATGCAATATAGAAAAATAAAAGTAAAAGAAAACAAAAATAAGATTAAAAGCTCAACTAAGGACTCATTCTTAGATGAGCTTTTGGCATTAAGAAATATAGTCGATGAAAAAGATATAGACAAATTTTTAAATCCGACAAGAAAAGATTTAATTTCTCCTTATGCTTTTTTAGATATGGAAAAAGCTAAAAATCGTATATTTGAGGCGATTGAAAAAAAACAAAAAATTCTTATCTGGGGCGATTTTGATTGTGACGGAGTAACTTCAAGCGCTATATTATATAAAGCATTAAAAAAAATAAATGCAGATTTTATTAATTTTATTCCGGATAGATTACTGCACGGGCACGGGCTAAATTCAAAAGAGCTTTTAAAATTCATCTCAAAAGAAAAGGTCAAACTTGTAATAACGGTTGATTGCGGAATTTCAAATGTTTCTGAAATTAATCTTTTAAGAAGTTTTAATGTTGATACGATAATCACTGATCATCACGCAACGGATACAGAACTTCCTAATGCGTATTGCATTATTAATCCTCAGGTTAAAAACGCCCTTAGTGAAGATTTATCTTTTGAAGATATTCAATCTCTAAGCTCCAATTGCGGAGCAGGAATTGCTTATAAGCTTGCTATGGCATTATTGGAAAATATTGATGATGATAGTTTAAAAGATGAATTAATGTTGATAGCAGCTTTAGGGACTATCGCTGATGTCGTGTCATTATTGGGCGAAAATAGGGCTTTAGTTAATGAAGCGTTGAATATTTTAAATTTCAAAAAAGAAAATTCTCATAAGGGAATTTATCAATTGTTATCTAAGAATATTAATTCTATAATCACAAGTTATGATATCGCTTTTATTTTAGCCCCAAGAATAAATGCGGTCGGAAGATTGGCAAATGCAAAATTGTCTTTTGATTTTTTAACTACTGATGACGATACAAAGTTATCTATGATTATCGAAAAATTAGATAGCTATAATAAAATCCGACAATCAAAATGTTCTGAAACTTTTGAAGAAGTTAATAATTATTTAAAACAACATAAAGATGAACAAAATAATCCGGCTATAATTCTCCTAAATCCTGATTGGCATATTGGAATTATAGGGATAGTTGCAGCTAAAATTGTTGAAGAATACAATAAGCCCTGTTTTTTAATGACGGTTGATGAAAATAATAATGCAAGATGTTCTATAAGAAGTAATGATTTAATTAATGTTTATAATGTCTTAAAAGAAAATGAAAATCTGTTTTTAGGTTTTGGCGGTCATAAATTGGCAGGGGGATGTTCTTTTAATAAAGATGATTTTGAAAATGTAAAAAAATCTCTTTTAAAAACAATAAAAGAACAAATGCCTGATGAAAAGCAGGAAAATATTTTATATGTTGATATGGAAATGAAGCCTGATGATGTTGAACTTAATATTTTAGACAGTATAAATCAATTAGAGCCTTTTGGACAAGATAATCAAGCGCCTGTGTTTGCAATGTTTGATGTTAATTTAGACGAATTTAAGTTAATTGGTAAAGAACAAAATCACTTAAGGCTTGTTTTTTCAAAAGATGATAAAAAATTCCAATGTGTAAAATGGAATGAAAATGATGTTAAAATTCCTCTTGGGGCTAAGTGTGATATTGCTTTTTACCCAAGATTAAATGAATTTAATGACGTTAAAAATATACAGCTTGAAATTGTTGATATTTATTCTTCTCAATATTCCGGCAGATTACAAAATGAAATCAAGATGTTTGACCATAGAAAAAAAACAGGAATTTTATCTCAAATTTCATCTTATTTAGAGCGCGATAATATTGATATTGCGGTTTGGGCAAAAAACCCTCTAAC
Source organism: uncultured bacterium (assembly GCA_949282195.1). Lineage (GTDB taxonomy): Bacteria > Cyanobacteriota > Vampirovibrionia > Gastranaerophilales > Gastranaerophilaceae > RUG14156. Next base: position 46,695 of record CASDOW010000012.1, read on the forward strand.
AAAAGAGCTGCTATCTAAATATCAAAAAATAAAAGAAAATATTATAGATAAATTGAATAATCATAAAGGTTTGATGTTTTTTGACTACCCAAGCTCTTATGAAGAAATGACTAAAATTTTATCTCAAATTCATCCTGATAAAATTCATTTTATGAATCATAAAATTGATGAAAATTTGGAAAATTACATTAAACAAATAAATGGTATGATAAAATTTTGCCACAATAAAATGGAAGGTAAAATTGAAGTTCAAAGATTAGCGCAAGCTCTTGGAGTGAATGAAAATTTTATTCAAATTACTCTTGAAATTTTGGAAAATATTAATTCAATAAAGATATTGGATATAGATAAAATTGAATATTTAAAACCTTTTAACTATGAAGATTTTAAAAATGACTCATTGTTTGAAGTTTTAGGGGAAGAATTTGATAATATAATCAATTTTAAAAAATCACTCCTAAATTGTAATTTTTCAGAAATTGAAGATATGGTTATTTCTATTCTTAAAAAATAATGTTAAAAAATGTAATAATTAGGCTATATTATAATTCTATGTTATAAGTAATATTATAGAGGGGATATAATGCCGCAAGATGTAACCAATAGTATTATAGAAAATTTTAAGAATATTTCTAAAGTCGGAAATGTAGAAGTAACTCTTTGTGCTGAGCTTGGTAGAGCTAAAATATCCCTAAGAGATGCAATTGAATATGATGAGGGTTCAATTGTAATGCTTGATAAATTTGAAGATGAGCCTGTTGATGTTTATGTTGATGATATTTTAATTGCAAAAGCAAAAATAGTTGCAATAGAAGATACATATGGAATAAAAATAGTTGAAATAATCGAAAACAAAAACTTAGAAAACGAAAAAAATGACACAACTAACCAGATATAAAAGAAATTTTGAAGAAAATGGCATCACTCAAGCTGCTCAAGAAAAGCTTTTGAATTCAAGAGTGCTTATTATGGGAGCAGGCGGACTTGGTTCGGGTGTAATTATGAATTTAGCCGCGCTTGGTGTCGGACAAATAAAGATAATAGACGGCGATATTGTTGAAGAAAGCAATTTAAACAGGCAAATTATCCACAAATACAAAAATATTGGCAGAGCAAAGGTAATTTCTGCAAAAGACTGGGTTCAGGAATTTAATCCTGATATTAGAGTTGAGCTTGATAAAATTAAAATTAATGAATTAAATTATTTTAATGTAATTCAAGGTTATGATGTAATTGTGGATTGTTTTGATACTTATGAATCAAAATATATGTTAAATGAAATTGCACTAAGACATAAAAAAATTCTTATCCATGGTGCAACACAAGGTTTTTATGGTCAAGTTACTACCATTATTCCCGATAAAACAGGGTGTTTAGAGTGCGTAATGCAAAAGCCTGCTAATTATAATGAAATCACTTTGGCTTCATTGTCTTCGGTTGTTAATACAATTTCAGCCCTGCAAGCTCAAGAGGTTCTTAAAGTTTTAACTAATACAGGTAAACCTTTATTGGATAAATTACTTGTATTTGACGGATTAACTTCAGAATTTAAAACTTTGAGTTATGCAAAAAATCTTGCTTGTCCAGTTTGTTCAGCCAATAATATATATTAACAACAATGTATCATTCAAGTCTAAAATACGCTAAAATATTATTATTTTTTTCAATCTTAATGGCACTTTTAACGATAACTGCCAAACAAACTCTGACGGCAGAAATGGAAAAGGCTGAAATTGCTCAGCAAATCAGAAGACAAGAAGAACAACAGATAATAAAGCAATTCTTGGAAAATAATAATCAACCCAAGGAAACCCAACTGCAGCAACAAGTTCAAATTTCAAAAGAACAACTTGCCAAAGATGAATTTAATAATGGAAATATAGATAATGCTATTTCAATCTATCAGGAGTTATTAAACCAGCCTGAAGCAAACAAAGCAGAAATTAAAAATAAGCTTATTGAATGTTACAGACAAAAAGGCTTAAATGAAGAAGCTGATAAATTATTGAGTGAAGATATAGAAAATTCTGTGAATAATAACGATGAAGTTATTTTAAATCAAAATAATCAAGAATAATTTTTTCTATATATTGACAGGCTTTTCCGTCCCCATAAGGATTTACTGCTTTCGACATTTTTTCATATTTTTCTTCATTTAAAAGAAGCTCGCTAACTTTATTGACAATTTTTTCTTTATTTGTTCCAACTAAGCACACTCCGCCATATTCAAGAGCTTCAGGGCGTTCTGTTTCATCCCTTAAAACCAAAACAGGAACTCCTAAAGCGGGAGCTTCTTCTTGAACTCCGCCTGAATCGGTTAATATAATATGTGATTTTTTCATTAAATTGCAAAATGGAACATAATCCAACGGTTCAATTAATTTAACTCTTTCAACATTTTCTAATATAGGTTTAACCGTATTTCTGACATTAGGGTTTAAATGTAGAGGATAAACTACTTGAATGTCTTTATGTTTTTCAATTAATTCTTTTATTGCATAACAAATATTTTCTAACGGTTTTCCAAAGTTTTCTCTTCTGTGGGATGTTAATAGAATTGTTTTTAAATCAGAATTTAGATTTATAAAATCAAGATTGGCTTTTTTGTTTTCAACAACATATAATAAAGCGTCAATTACAGTGTTACCTGTTTTATATATGCCTTTTTTAATTCCTGATTTTTCAATATTTTCGCAGGCTCTATCAGTAGGGCAAAACATTAAGTCAGAAACAGAGTCTACTATCACGCGATTAATTTCTTCAGGGAAGGGATAATCTTTGTCAAAAGTTCTTAATCCTGCTTCAACGTGTCCTATTTTAATTCTTGAATAAAATGCACTTAGGGCGCTAATTCCTGCTGTTGTCGTGTCGCCATGGACTAAAACTAAGTCGGGTTTTTCTTTTTCAAAGACCTTTCTGGTTTCGGTCAATATTTCGCAAGATAAATCCCAAAGATTTTGATTGGGCTTCATTAGATTTAAGTCATAATCAGGAGTTACTTCAAAAAGTTCCAGTACGCTATCAAGCATTTGTCTGTGTTGAGCGGTAACTATGGTTAGAACTTCAAAATTGTTATTTTCCTTTAATTTCTTAACTAAAGGACACATTTTAATCGCTTCGGGGCGAGTTCCAAAAACTAATGCAATTTTAATTTTATTGTTTGACATAATGTTTTTATTTTACTATAAAAAATTTAATTTGTTATTTAATCCCAAATCTTGAATAGAAGAACTTAACCAAGGATTCAATAGCCTTAACGCCTCTAACATGTTGAATAGCAGAGTTTTTGCAGTATAGAAAATCATAATAACTCAATTGATAATTTCTTTGTGTGGCTAAATCCAGCCATAAGTTTTCATGAACTGCACCTTTTTCATAGCCAACAAGGTTATTATGATAATAAGGCAGATAATCCACCAAGGTGTTGATAAAGTTTTTTCTTCCGCTGTATTTTAAATAGCTTTCTCTTGGTTCATAATATTCAGGGTGAGAAATTATTTTATGAATAGCATCAGCCATACATTCTGCGGAAAATACTTCTGCGTATTCGCCGCTCTTTTCCCTTAAAATCGGATGTCCGCCCCTTGCCCATTTGTTGTGGTCACGAAAAACAACTACAGGAGTATCGCAAGCATTTGCTTCGCCTATGGAGCGATTTTTTCCCTCAATTAGCGAAGCTAAAATTAAGCACCTTGAGGCGGTGTAATATTTTAACAATTCTTTGTGGTCAATCCATGGGTAAAAATCAACATTTTTAATTGAAGGACCTAAAATTTTAATAACTTCATCCAGTTGTTGTTTTTGACTTTCGGGAAGGTTTTGGTAATTAATTTCGCCGTTTTCTGCTTTAATTACCTTTTTTGTACCTAACACAAAAGCCGTTTTTAAGGTTTTATTGTATTTTCTTTCATATTCTTTAATTATAGAAGCCACCATTGGAAGATTTTTAACTTCCAGCGGCGTTGAAACACAAATTAAGTCAATTGTTTTCGGGGTATTAAAAGTCGGTGCTATTTTGTATTCATTTGTAAAATCAACATCCTGCAATGGAATAAAAGGAATATGTCTTTTGTGGGGATATTTGTTTTTATAATATTCTTCTCTTGCCTTGTTTTTATAACAAGTTAAATAAAAATCGGCATTATTTGACCAAGAATAATTTGACCACATTGTATATGCGCCGGCAAAAAATATTTTTTTTATATCAGGAAATAATTTTAAAAGATATTCGCAGCCTTGTGAATAGAAAATTCCTTTTAAGAACCTGTTTTTGTATCTTAATGGAGGCAGAGGAATAACAAAATCAATTTTTTCGTGTAGATTTTTTTCATCTTCGAAAAATTCTCCTGTGTATGCATCAATGTCGTCCCATATTTCTTCAATGGGTTTTGCAACATGAGGAGCCTTAAAATATTTTTTTGGATAAACGCCTTTCATAAGATAAATTTTATATAATTCTTTATGATTTTTCAAGTTTTAATTATGATTTTGCGCTTAAAAATTTTTTATTATATAATATTGTTAACAGACTGTTTAGAGGAGAGTGTATTTTGGCTCAAACTAGCTTATTTGATGACGGAAAAATAATCCCCGTTAATATACGTGACGAGATGAAACGTTGTTATATAGATTATGCAATGAGCGTAATTGTAGGTCGTGCCTTGCCCGATGTTAGAGATGGTTTAAAGCCTGTTCACAGACGTATTTTATTTGCGATGAATGAACTTGGCATGGCGCCTGATAAACCGTTTAAAAAATGCGCAAGAATAGTTGGGGAAGTTCTTGGTAAATATCACCCCCATGGCGATAGCTCCGTATATGAAGCTCTTGTTCGTATGGCTCAAGACTTTTCTACCAGATATTTAACCGTAGACGGGCATGGTAACTTTGGTTCGGTGGATGGTGACGGTGCTGCCGCAATGCGTTATACGGAAGCAAGAATGCACAAGATTACTACCGCAATGCTTGCAGATATTGATTGTGAAACGGTTAATTTTGTACCTAATTTTGACGGTTCCTTAGAAGAGCCTTCCGTTTTACCTACCAGACTTCCTATGCTTTTATTGAATGGAACTTCAGGTATTGCAGTCGGTATGGCAACAAACATTCCTCCGCATAACTTAAATGAAGTTGTAGACGGCGTTATAGCATTAATTGATAACCCGGATATTACAACGGAAGGATTAATGCAATATATTAAAGGACCTGATTTCCCTACTGCCGCAACAATTGTGGGCACGTCTGAAATTAAAAAAGCATATGAAACAGGCAGAGGTTCAATAAAAATGCGTGCCGTTTCATCAATTGAAGAACTTCAAGGCGGAGGCGGACGTCAAGGCAGAAGCGCTATTGTAGTAACAGAAATTCCTTATCAGGTTAATAAAGCGGAATTAATCAGAAAAATTGCCGAACTTGTTAAAGACGGTAAAATTCAAGGCATTTCAGACCTTCGAGATGAATCAGACAGAGAAGGTATGAGAATTGTTATTGAATTAAAACGTGATGCTAAACCTGATGTTGTAAGAAATAATTTATATAAACAAACCGCACTATCTACAAGCTTTGGCTTTAATATGGTAGCTTTAGTCGGTCAGCAGCCGAGATTGTTAAATCTTTATGAAGTTTTGACAGAATTTGTTGAACATAGGGTTGAAGTAATAACGAGAAGAACAATGTTTTTCTTGAAAAAAGCTAAATCTCGCGCTCATATCTTAGAAGGTTTGATGATTGCACTAAATTCACTTGATGAAGTTATTGAATTAATCAAAAAATCTCCTAATACAGAGGCTGCTCGTTCAGGCTTAATCAATCGCTTCGGATTAGATGTTGAGCAAGCAAATGCAATCCTTGAAATGCAATTAAGACGCTTGACAGGATTGGAGCAAGATAAAATCAGAGCGGAACACGCTGAATTATTGAAGAAAATTGCCGAATATGAAGAACTTTTATCTTCAAGAGATAAGATTTTAGCTTTAATTAAAGTCGAATTAAACGAAGATAAAGAAAAATACGGGGATGAAAGAAAAACTCAAATTATTCCTGAAGAAGGCGAAGTTACAATTGAGGATTTAACTCCTAATACTCAAATGGCGGTATTTATTACTCGTCAAGGTTATATTAAGAGAATTTCTCTTGATACTTTTGTTCGTCAAAATAGGGCAACAAGAGGAAAAGGCGGAATGAAAACCAAAGAAGATGATGATGTAGCTCATTTCTTTACTGCTATGATGCATGACAAGGTTCTGTTCTTCTCATCTAAAGGTCTTGTTTATTCTTTATCTGTTTATGATTTCCCTGAAGGCTCAAGACAATCAAAGGGATTACCTATCATAAACGTTCTTCCTTTGGAACAAGACGAACAAATTACGGCAATTGTACCGGTTTCAGAGTTTAAAGAAGATTTGAATTTAATTATGTTAACTAAGAAAGGTTATATTAAGAGAATTTCTCTTGATAACTTTACTTCAATTCGAAGAAACGGTTTAATTGCAATCGGTTTAGAAGAAAATGATACATTGAATTGGGTTAAACTTGCAAAAGGAAATGATGAAATCATAATCGGTACATCTTGCGGTATGGCAATTCGCTTCCCGATTGAGGACTTAAGACCTCTGGGCAGAAGTGCTCGCGGAGTTAACTCAATGAAATTAAGAGCTTCTGATGAAATTATCGGCTGCGATGTTGTTCCAAAAGATTATGACGCTGATTTATTGGTTGTGACATCAGACGGTTTTGGAAAACGTTCAAAAATTTCTGAATTTAGAACACAAAACAGAGGCGGAATGGGTCTTATTGCAACCAAATTTAAATCAACAGCTTCAAGACTGGTTGATTTATCCATAGTTAAAGAAGAAGATGAAATCATGGTTGTAACGGCAAATGGTGTTGTTACAAGGGTTAGCGCTTCTGATATTTCTCGTCAAGGCAGACCCGCCACAGGTGTTAGAGTTCAAACTCTTGATGGAGATGATTATGTTGTATCCGTAAATAAAATCATAAACACGGATGACGAAGAAAAAGATAAAGATATTGTTCAAGAGGCAAAAGAAGAAATTGCAAATTCTGTTGAACAAGGTAATATCTTTGAATAATGTTATATTAAAAGAGGGTCAGATGACCCTCTTTAATTATTAAAAACTATTTAATTTCTCCGCTATTTAGTAATTTTTCTACTTCATTTTTTATTTTCTGATGAATTTCATCTTGGCTTTTTGTTCCGTCAAGCTCAATAAATCCATATTCTTTGATTAATTTTTTATATTCATCAAGACATCTTTTTTGATAAATTTCAAAACTGTTGTAAATATCGGTTGATAAACCAATATCGCGTCCTGATTCAAAATAATCCAATGCGCCATTTTTAGCTATTAATCTTTTAATTAAAACATCGGGAGCAACATTTAAATAAAAAACTAAATCAGGCTTTGGAGCAAAGCTATATAGATTTTTTACCCAATTTATATCATGACCTCTTACCGAGTCACGCACAAAGGCAGTGTAGACATATCTATCCATTAAGACTACAAATCCTGCTTTTAAGGCGGGAATTATTTCGTTTTCCAATCTGTCTGTGTAATCTGCCGCATACAAAAGAGAGTATGTGGTAGTGTTTAGCATGTTTTTTTCTTTTGCTTCGTTGATTATTCCTGAAATTAATCTTGAAGTTTTCCATTCTGAAACAGTGCAGCCATAACATCTGTCTATAATATATTGAGATAATAAATTAACTTGAGTTGATTTACCTGAGCCGTCTGTTCCCTCAATAACAATCAAAAGCCCGTCATAACCATGTTTTGTATTATTTTTCATTTTGTTCCTTTAAAATTTTTCTTGATTTTAATAGTTCAGATACTTTCTGTCTGATAAATTCTTGCTTGCTATGTATTGACTGCATTGCATCTATTTTTATTAAATCAAATTCATCAATCATTGCTTTATATTGTTCAACTATGCGGTTTTGAAACAAGACATAGCTCTTATAAGGATTATTTGATAATTTCATATCCATGCCTGCTTCATAAAATTTTGGCTGCCTGTTAGAGCAAATTCTTTCCAAACTATCTTTCGGGCTGACATCAAAATAAAATGTCATATCGGGTTTAATTGCAAAGCCGTACATATTTCTAACCCACTTAGGATCAACTTCTCTTGCGACATCTCTTGCAAAAGCAGTGTAAACATATCTGTCTGCTAAAACCACAAACCCTGCTTTTAGGGCAGGTTTGATTGTTCTTTCCAATCTGTCTGCAAAATCAACTGCATGTAACAGTGAAAAAGTTCTTCCTGATAAAAGATTTTTCTTTTTTGCTTTTTTTGTTGTATTTGAAATTAATTCAGAAGAATTCCATTGAGTTAAAATCACGTCAATTCCTTTGGATTTTAGCCAATTGTGCAATAATTCAATTTGCGTTGACTTACCTGAACCGTCAATCCCTTCTACACAAATCAGCACCCCTGAATAGGTATGTTTTTTTGAAAATCTTAACATTTTTTACCTTGTTTTTTTAGTTGCACGTAATATATTAATAATAGATTAGATTAATAAAATTGTAAATCTGATTTAAATGACATTGAAATATTAGAGGCTTTATAATGAAAATATTAGATTTAGTAAAAAAATCCTTTTATACGGTGGTAGAAAATCCGACAATAACATTGTTTTTTGTTTTGTTTTTAATAATAAGCAATTTTTTAGCTCCTTATATAATGATTGTTCAATCTAAAATTACGGCTTTAGTTATTGCTTTGTGTATATTCTTCTTAACAACCGTCTTTTTGTCAGGCTGGTTTCAAATGCTTAAAGAAACAGCAAAAGAAGAAGATATTTCAAAATTAAAAGATAAAAATTATTTAGCGATATTTTTGGAAGGAATTTCTAAAAATGGCGTAGCTGTTACAATTGGCGTTGTTTTATATTTATTATTGCTTTCCGTTGTTTTATTTTTAACAAGCGAGATTGCTTTTAGATTGTTCGGCAGTCTTGATTTCATTTTTAAAGATATGATGATAAACGCCGCAGGCACTATAGACAATGCTATTAATTATATACAAAATCTTTCAGATGATCAAAAATTCACAATATATGGTTGGCAATTCAGCTTTGTTGTTGCGAGCATGATTTATAATTTCTTCTTCTTATTCTTGGCTCCTTCTGTAGTTAAAGATGATAATAAAAACCAATTTATTAAGCCTTTTGTTGCGTTTGTTTCATCAGTTTGCTTTGCGTTTAAAAATTTCTTTGGAACATTGGGTGTGTTTTTTATAATATATTCGCTATATTTCTTTCTTGGGGTTGCAAAAGCGATAATCGGCCCTAATGTGATTTTATCTATATTGATTTTATTTATTTACATTTATTTTATCTCAGGTGCGCTTGTGTTAATATTTAACTATTATGAACAAAAAACTGATAGTGTTAACAGGTGCGACTGCATCGGGGAAGACAAGCCTGTCAATAGCGTTGGCGAAGCAAATTAATGCTATAATCATTTGTGCTGATTCAAGAATTGTTTATAAAGATTTTGATATTGTGAGCGCAAAGCCAACTATCAAGGAGCGTTCTAATGTTCCTCATTTTTTAATTGATATAATAGACCCTAATCAGGATTTTTCAGCAGGCGATTTTGTATCTGAAGCTAAAAAAATTATAGATAATACTAATCAAAATATAATTATTACAGGGGGCACTTGGTTTTATATCAAGAGCCTTCTTGATGAAAAAATGCTTCCAGATTGCCCTATTGATAAAGTTTTAAGAGAAGAATTATCAACTTATGATAATAAAGAGTTATGGGAAAAATTAAACAAAATTGACCCTAAAAGAGCTTCTTTAATTCATCATAATAATAAAGATAAAATTATCCGCTCAATTGAAATGTGTAAGGCGCTAAATATGCCAATAAGCGAATATGTAAGAGAAGATAATAATGCTTACAGCGCAAAATGGTATATGCCCGATATAACAAGAGAAAAATTGTACGATAGAATTAATCAAAGAGTAGATGAAATGATGAATTTAGGCTTATATGATGAATGGGCAAAAATTTCAAAAAAATATCCTAACTCAAAAGTTGCTAAAAATACAATCGGATATAAAGAATTTTTTGAACTAGAAGAAGGCATATATCAAAGCAGAAACGAAGCAATAGAAAAAATAAAGCAACACACAAGAAATTTTGCAAAAAGACAGTTAACCTATTTTAGAAGTAACCAAAATATTAAACCTGTTCAATCTATTGAAGAAATTTTAGAGGATATAGAATGATAAGAAAAATTTTAATAATATTTATTATATTTTTATTTTCTTTTGCTTTAGCTGATGAACCAATTAAAGCCAAAGTCAAATATAATGAAAAAAGCGCTCGAATTGAAGCATTTAAAGATGTTGAAAAGAAAATTGATAAAGATTTTTATAAGGATTATTTGAAAGACAAAAATAAAAAAGAAAATCTTGAAGCAATTTCAAAAAAGACTTATGAACTTGATAACAGGGTTTTATGTCCTTTTTATGTTAAGAGTATATTACTTGCCTATGGTGTAACATATTTTGAAAAATTCGATACAACTTTTTATTATAACCCCATGGGTAATTTAATTAAATTTGAAATCACAAAAGACACTAAATCATATCCTAAGAAAACTTATGGCTACAGTCAATATGGAAATTTAATCAGTGTTAGTTTTGAAGTAGATGAAAAAGAGCAATATGTATATAATAAAAATGGTAAATTAATTGCCCATTGGCAAGATGACAAAATGCAAAATAAAGACGATAAAACCCCAAAACTATTGCAATTAAAAAGAGGAGGAAATTAAATTTCCAATTCAATTCCGTAAGGAATTGTTATGTTTGTGTTTTTGTGGGTGATATCTTTTGTATAATAAGCTCCGCATTGAAATAGTTCACTATATTCTTTTAATACAGGCATAATTTCATCATCTTCCAAATAAAAATCTCCAAAAATCACCCCTTTTATTTTTGATTTTAAATTTTCATTTCGATAAATCTCATAAAGCATTTTGTCTATTTTATATAAAGGTTCGTTTAAATCTTCTAAAAATAAAATTATATTCTCTTGGGGCAAATAGCTCTCGCCTGATAACACAGAAACCACGCTTGATAAATTTCCACCCCATAAAATTCCTTTCATTTGTTTTTTTATTATGGGTTTTAAATCTATTTTAAAAATATTATTTTGAACTATATTAATATTTTCATCTAAATTATCAATAAATCCATTCATAAGCATTAAAGAATGAAAACATTTTATATTTGTTTTTTTATTTAACGCTGCTAACAATATTGAAGCGTCAGAACTTCCTAAGTAATATTTTGAACAATTTTTAATTAAATCATAGTTTATTTTATCTACAATCCTGATTGCGCCATATCCGCCTCTAATTGATAAAACTAAATCAACCTCATCATCCAAAAAAGCATTTTCAAAATATCTAACCCTGTTTTCATCGTAATCAGCTAAATATCTAAATTGAGCATTTTCGTTATAATATTTTTTAACTTTAAAATATTTTTCTAAAGTCAAAATATTACTATTGATTAAATCAATGTTTCTAATATTCCCGCTTGGCGCAACAAGAGCTATGGTTTTAATTTTTTTCATAGAATTAGTTTAGCTTAAAAAAACAAGAAATGAAATTGGCAAAATATTTTTTTACAGGTATTAAATAGATACTAACTTTTGCTATCAAGAAAGGGATAATATGAGAATAGGCGCAATTAATCAAGTAAGCTATAAGAATAGAATAGCTAAAACTTCTTTTAAAAAAACAAACAATGTAACACCTGCAATTAATAACCAAAATCTTAAAACACCTACTCTAAGCCAAACACAGGCTTTTTGGGGTATAGAGTTTAAAGGCGAAAAAGAAGTTTTGGATTTAACAAGACAAGATGAACATGGTAATACTATAGTGCACGACATATATCCTGAAAGCATTAAAGCTTTTTCTAAAGCATTAGGCGATAAGGCGCCTGAAACATTTGCGCGTGCTTTAATAATACGAAATCAAAACGGTAATACAGCGTTGCACTTAGGAAGTTTCAAAAAATAAAGTTTCTCTGAAGTGTTTGAAAATAAGGCGTGTAAAACAAAGAAGGAATACTTTGATACTTTATAATAGACGTTGATAAAATTTTGTTAATTACGAACAATAAAATAAGATTGAATATCTTTCTGTCAACAAAAGGTTTTAGCTCAAGGAAATTTCTTGCTTTGGTCGAGGCAGATTAAACGCGCCAAAGCTTTAAAAAAGCTTGCAAGGATTTTCGGCTTTATAAATTAAGATATGAATATAATTAAAGCTTTTGGAAAAAATTTTTAGACGAGTATACTAAATAAAACGATTAATCAAAGAAAGGAATAGTATGAAAATAGGCGCCATTAATCAGGCAAGCTACAGTAGAATAGTTGATAATATAATATTTTTAATTAATAATCAACAAATTTCGCAAACAGAAATAATTTTGTAAAGTTTTGTAAAGAAATAAATAAAAACTGAAATCTCATCTTCAATATATACTTTATATATATGTAAGCAGTTACTAAAGGATATTAAAGATGAGATTACAAATTACTGAAGATTTCGATAAAAAATTAGCAGAACTTTATTTGGAATTCAATGGAATTAATCGCAGTTAACCACAAAGCAATGATTAACTTCAGAATAGCAAGATAATAAAAAGAGTTTAAGAATATAGAAAATAAATTCTATATATTTGATAGAGGAAGATAAATTTGATAATCCGCACCTTTTACGGGTGCGGATTTAGTATGTTAAACGTTTGCTTTTTGTTCTGCTTTGATTTTTAAATATTCTTCAAGGCAAATTGCTAATTGATCAGGACAGCTTGTAGATTTTGAACCGCACATAATTCCTTTTAGTTTAGCTCTTACATCATTTATATTCATTCCAATAATTAAATTTTTAATACCTTTTAAATTGCCGTTACAGCCGCCGATAAATTCAACATCTTTTATGATATCATTTTCAATTTCTACATTCATTTGCCTGCAACAAGTGCCGCTTGTCATGTAATTAATTATTTCAGACATATAAAACCTCATTTCTTCTATAATTTAATTTTACCATGGTATAATTTTTTAGATGTTTGAAATTAAAAAAATTCAAAATAAAAATGTATATTATTCAACTTTGCTTGATGTTGAGCATTTTTTCACATCAAGAGATTTATTAGTTAAAGATAATATTGATTTAATTTGTGATTATTTAAAAATCGAGCCAAAAAATCTTATTAAACCAAGCCAAACTCATAGCGCAAATATTGAAATTGTAGAGGAAAATAAAAAAGAATACGAAAATTGCGACGCTTTAATTTTAGATAAAAAAGATTATGCAATTTATCTTAATTTTGCAGATTGTACACCTGTAATTTTATATGATTTAAAAAATAATATAGCTGCAATTTCTCATGCGGGCTGGCGAGGAACTGCGCAAAAAATTGCCCCAAAGACAGTCTTAAAAATGAAAGAAATATATAACACAAACCCTGATGATGTTATAGCACTAATTGGTCCTTGTATTTCTTTTGAATATTTTGAAACGTCAAGAGAAGTAATAGAACAATTATCTTCAACAATTGAAAATAAAGAAGGATTATTTAAGGATAATTTTGCCGATTTAAAGGGTATCAACAGGCGCCAGCTTGAAGAAGTCGGAGTTAAGAATATAGATATTTGCCCTTATTGCACAATAAAAGACAATGATAAATTTTTTTCTTATAGAAAAGAAAACAAAACCCAAAACAGGCACTCGGCTCTAATTAAACTATAAATCAAATTTGATTAATTTATTGGTTTCTTGTTCTGTCACAAATAATTTATTGTTTTGATTATCATAATTTAAGCAATAGGGTTTCTGAACTTTTGAAAATATGCTTGCATTACCTTCAGAGGTGATTTTAACAATTGTATTTGCGCTGTAATTTGCAACATAAATATTGTCATTTTTATCTATGGCAAGTCCGATTGGTCCTCTAATTAAAACAGAGTTTGAAAATACGGACTTTTGACCATATATTGAAATTTTATGAATAGTGTTATCCAAAAAGCTTGCTATGAATATATTTCCTCTGCTATCAAGGGCAATTCCTGACGGCGCTTCAAAATCGCCTAATTCTACCCCAAGAGCAAGCCCTTGAGCGTCATAGGTTGTTTTATTTTGCTTGATTTTATTTTCAAGTTCTAATTCTTTTTGTCTTTTTTCAATCTTATCAATTAAAAGTTTGGCTGATTCATATTGAGGGGCACTATTTGTAATTTTTATCAAATAGCTGTGTGCGCTTGAAAGATAGCCTCTTTTGTATTGAATTTTGCCTATGTTGTATAATGCTTCAGGGTCATTAGGTTTTAATTTTATAATTTCCAACAATGATTTATATGCTTCATCGTTTTTATTAATTGACATTAAAATTTGCGCTAAATTATAATGCGCTTCATAAAAATCTTGTTTTAATTCTATTGCTTGCTTAAACAATTCAATTGAGCGATTGATATCATCTTGTTTGTATAAATCAATTGCTTCATTATAAAGCATGGCAGCTTCTTCTTCATTATCAGCAAAAGAAGGATTAAAACTAATAATACTTAATAAAATAAAAAATGAAATTAGAATATTCTTTTTCATGCTATCATTATAACAAAAGTTAATAAAACTACAACAAAAATTTTAAAGGAAAAATAAATTGTTAATTTTAGGTTTAGAATCAAGCTGTGATGAAACAGCGTGCGCTATTGTAAAAGACGGGCGGGAAGTATTAGCCAATGTTGTGTCCAGTCAAATTAAGACCCATGAAAAATTTGGCGGAGTTGTTCCTGAAGTTGCCGCAAGAGAACATTTAAATTCAATAAATTTAGTTATTAAAGAAGCCTATAAACAAGCTAAAATTACTCCTGATGAATTGGATTGCTTTTCTTCAACGGTTGGTCCTGGGTTGGTTGGATGTTTGCTTGTCGGTTTAAATGCAGCTAAAACTCTTTCAATTGTCCACAATAAGCCGTTTCTTGGAGTAAATCACCTAAATGCGCATGTTTGTGCTAATTTCATAGATTCAAACCTAAAACCTCCTTTTATTTGTTTATTGGTTTCAGGCGGACACACTCAAATTATCCGCGTTAAAAATTACTCCGAACAAGAAATTTTAGCTCAAACAATAGATGATGCTGTTGGTGAAGTTTATGATAAAGTCGCAAGACTATGTTCAATTCCTTATCCCGGGGGGATTTTGCTTGATAAAATGGCGCAAGAGGGAAATAAAAAAGCCTTCAATTTTCCAAAAGCTAAAGTCGGAGTTGATGAATTTTCTTTTTCAGGCTTAAAAACGGCAGTTTTAAGAGAAATTAAAAAATTTAAGCCCGATGAACTTCCCAAAAAAGATATTGCAGCAAGTTTTCAGTATATTGTTGCAGATACTTTAATTGAAAAAACTAAATATTTTGCTGATGAACTAAATTGCAAGACAATAGTTATGGCGGGCGGAGTTGCTGCTAACTCCGAGCTTAGAAAAAGACTTGAAGAGTTAAAAGCTCAAGGTTACATAACCCATGCTCCGGCTTTAAAATATTGCACTGATAATGCTGCAATGGTGGCATCTTGTGCTTATTTCAACCCGATTAAATCAGACAATCCTTTAATGTTGGAGGTTTTTTCAAGAGAATAATTAAATTTCAACTCTTGCAATTAAATTATCAATTAATTGTCTGGCAATTCTTGGGCTTGTTGAGCCTTTTATTAAGGCTATTCTTTGGGCTTTTTCGATTAAGATTTTTTCATCTATATCTAAATTGTAATCCTTTGCCAAATCTAAAACGATTTGAATATAGTCGTTATTGCTTGGTTTTGAAAATAATAGATTAATTCCAAAACGCTCTGACAATGAATTTAATTCATTAATTGTATCGTTAAGATGTATTTCATCTCCTTTTCTGGCTTTAAAAGATTCTTTTACCAAGTGACGCCTGTTTGATGTGGCGTAAATTACGGCATTTTTAGGGCATTGAATTAAAGAACCGTCTAAAACAGCCTTCATTGTCGAAAAAGTATCATCTGCCTCATCAAAAGAAATATCGTCCGCAAAAATAATAAATTCATAAGGAAGATTTTTTAATTTTTCATATAATTTGTCAAGATTAATTAAATTATTCTTAAATATTTGAACAATTTTCAGGTTGTTAAATTCATTTAACAAAGCTCTGACACTTGATGATTTTCCACATCCTGCGTCGCCATATAATAAAATATTGTTAACTTTTATGCCTTCAAGTAATGCTTTTGTGTTTTTATAGAGCACTTTTTTTTGTTCTGTGTATCCTTTTAAATTTTTAAAAGATAATTTTTCATTTATTTCTATGGGTCTAACTTCTAGGTTGTTATCAAAAATAAATGCTCGATTTTTTTCAAATAACTCATCAAACTGCATTTTAATTTCTTCAAAATCTGAAATTTTAAATTCATATGGAGTATTTTTAAATTCGGGCAAATTCTTTAATAAATCAGAATATTTGTCAAATTTTTTGTTTAGTTCATCTTGAATTGTTTTAAAAGAAATAGAGGTTAATTTTGAAATTATATTCAATTCTTTTTCAATTCTTTCTTTAAAAGTCAAATCAATTTTTGTTTTATAAACCAATTTTTTTATATAAAAAGAAAAATCATCACATTTTTCATCGTTAATTGATGAAACAAAATCACAATATGTTTCAATGGAGTCTTCAAAGTTATCTTCATTTTCAAAAGTTTTCAAAAAAGAGAGAAATTTTTTAATTATATAATCATTTTTAAAATTTTTAAAAATGATTAAAAAATAAACCAAAAAATAAGTTTTTAATAAATCATTCATTTTTATACTTCCATAAACACCGCTAATCCTTGCGGATTAATTATATATTTTTTTTCAATGTAGTCTTTAATTTCAAGGTCAATATTTGAAAAATCTGTTGTATCAAGACATTTGTGCCAAGATTTTCCTTCAAGATTATCTGGCAGCATGATGTTCAAAGGTTCATCATTTTTAGATGTTGCAATATATATTCTGTTGGGAATTGAATTAATTAAAACCCCAAAAAATAAATCGCAATTGTTATCCCAATAACCTCTATTATCGAGTGGTGCAATTTTTCCGTTGTCATAGTGGTATGTAAGAGATTTCCTAAATTCTCTGCTTCTAAAAATAGGGTGTTCATTTCTGAACTTAATTAAATTTCTGACATATTCCATTATTCTATTTTCAAAAGTATCTTTTCTGGTTGCTTTTTCCCAGTTTAGATAGTTTGTGCCGTCATCTTTATTGTAGCTGTTACTGTTGCCGTTTTTAGTATGCATTATAACATCGCCAATTTGAATCATAGGAATACCATAAGACATAAATAAAAATGCAAGCTGTTTTCTTATTGCGTTTTCTTTTTTGGAGAAATCTCCGTCATAATCTCCGCAAATTTCCCAACTTGAGCCGCCTTGAGTTGAGGAGCTTTTTTCTTTGAAATTGTTTAAATCAAAAAGACAAAAGCCGTCATGGGAAGCAATATAGTTAACGGATTTATCAAGACCTTTGAATTTTGAAGGAGTTCCTTCGAAAACATCTTTAATATCAGACGGGGTAATATCAAAAGGTCTTAGAGTGATTTTTCTTATTGTATCTCTGAATACATTGTTCCATTCTGCCCAAAATGGCGCAAATTGACCTAATTGATAGCAATTTTTGCCCCCGCAAGTCCAAGGTTCGGCTATTAAAATAATTCCGTCCTGAGCTTGAGAGAAGTTGTCAACAACTTTAATGTTTCTTTGTTCTAATTTTTCTTTTAGTTTTCCTGCTAAAGAATTAACATTATCATACATTTCTTCGCAAGTGCAACTTATTTCATTTAATGCAGCAGCTAAATCAAAGCGAAAAGCGTCAACTCCTTGATTTACCCAATAAACTAAAGATTCAATGATTAAATCCCAAACGCCTTCATTGCTTATATTAAAATCGTTTCCGCAGCCTGAATTGGAGCGGTAGTATCCGTTTTTATATGTTTTGTAGTATGATTGATTGTCTATTAAAGCATAGGAAAATAAATTGGCGTCATCTACATTGTGATTTACAAGCCCCGCCTCGCCTGTATGATTATAAACCATATCAAGGCAAACTTTAATGTCGTTTTTATGAAATTCATCAATCATAGAACGAAATTCATTTAATATTACCCCTTGGCTTTTATCGTAAGCGTATCTTCTTGATAAGCTGAAATACCCTAATGGCATATAGCCCCAGTGATTTATGCCGTTTTGTCTTGAATCAAATTCGTTTAAAGGCAAAAATTCAACCATGGTAATACCAAGGTTTTTTAAGCTTTTTGCAAATTTTGCAGCACCTTTATATGTTCCTTTTTCAGGCATGGAGATGTTTTGAGTTAAATCTTTAATATGAACTTCGCCTATAATTTCAGAATTAAACGCGCGAGGCTCAACTTTTGCGATGTTAATATCCGAAGTCGGGCTGTAAACCGACTTTATTGCCCATTTTGCATTATTAATCAAATGAAAATTAGCGCCTGAACGAAACATATTAAATCCGGGGTTTACATCAGAAGGTACATGGGATAATTCCCTTGAATACGGGTCATAGGCAACTTTGTTGGGGCAAAAACGATTTCCGTTTTCGTCAAATTTTGATTTTAAACCTTTTTCTGTTCCTAATTCAAAATCTTCTATGTATTCCCAATTTGCTCCAAAAACTCTAAAACCATAGAATACGGGAGTTTTGTTGCAATTCAAAACGTAATCTTTAACTGATGTTTCCCATATATCATTTTCTGTTTTTTTCATTTCAAGAGTCATAATCGGCTCTTCGCCTTGTGGTTTATCAAAAATGCACAATAACACCTTATGTGCGTTTTTTGAATACAGTTTGAAATCTACGCTTTTAGTTATTGGGTTATAATTTGCCCCAAGTTTTGTTTTGTCATTTGTTGTAAGATTTTCCATTTTTTCCCCTATTTTAGCGGGTTTATAACGATTCCTGATAGCAATTTAGGATAAAAATATGTTGATTTTTGCGGCATACGATAACCTTTTGATGAAATATCAATAATGTCTTTCATTTTAGGATATGCCATAATAAAACAAGCGCTCGCGCTGCCGTCTTTAACCGAATTAAAAGCAACAGGTTCTTGTTTTTCATATTTTATACCATTTTGTGCCATTAATTCATTGTCTGTGTAGTTAAGTTCTTTTTTCAAAATTAATTCATGTAGAACAACTAAATCAAGATTTTGCAACACTTCCGGTGCTTCTATTGATTTATTAACATTGGGTTTTAATTTTAAAACATAATAATTTTTGTCATTTTTTAGGATTAAACCTGTTGTTATTTGTTTTTTATTTTCTTCTTCGATTTTTTCTAAGAACTTTTCCTTATCGGATAAAACTTCAACATCATAATATTTTGAAGTTTTGGCTAATAAGTCTTTCGGATTTACTTCCTTTTGAATAATTCTATGAGTCGGATAAATGACTAAATTTTCATCTTGAGCGTTGGTGAAATAGCTCATAACGTATTTTGCATATTCATTTTCAGGGTGTAATTTTGAATAATTTATTGATGTTTCGTATCTGTGATGACCGTCTGCTATTAAAAGAGTCTTATCTTTCAAGGTTTCTTCTATTACCTTAATATCATCGGGTTCATCAATTAAATAGACAATATTTTCTACCCCTAAATCATCAACAACATCCATAAAAGGTTTTTGAGAAAGGTATTTTTCAACCATTTTTTCAATAGCTTTTGTCTTATCGTCATAAACCATAAAGATTTGCGAGAAAAATGCACCTGTTTCAGACACGAGATTTAATCTGTCTTGTTTTGGCCCGCCCATTGTATATTCATGGGGCAGAACTTTTTTGGTTTCAAAATCTTCAATTTTATTTCTTGCAATAAAGCCTTTACGCTCAATCAGTTTACCTTTTTCGTTTTTATATTTTTGGATAATATAAAAAATTGAAGGTTTTTTTGTTTTAATTAAAACCTCTTTTTCTTTCCAATCTTCAAAATATTTTTTGGCGTCAGTGTATCTGTTTTCGCCTTTGGTTAAAATTAATCTTACAATATTAAATTCACTTCTTTTATATAATTCATCTTGATATTTTTCATCTATAACATCATATGGCGGTGCTATAACATCTTTTAAATCAACTTTTTCCTGATTATAAATAATTGCATTTAACGGCAAAACTTCCATTGTATTCCCCTATTTGTCTGTATGTATTTATTATATTCTAGTGCATTTTAAAGTCTAAGTAAAATTTAAAATAGTTTTTAACATTTGTTACATTATTTGTATAGAGCGCAATTTTTATTACTAAAAATACTTTATTTACATGTGTGTAATTAATTAGGTTAGTTATTAGTATGACAGAAGCATTAACAAGTAGTGTGAATAGTTGGGGCGGATTTTACGGTAATTCCCAAATTGCAAAAAAAACCCAAGAACTTGAAGATAAATTAAAACAAGTTCAAGATGAGCAAGGTTTTTTGGGTAAATCTTGGAATGGTTTTAAAGAAATTACCGGTCTTGGAGTAAGCAATTCTGATTGCGAAAAATTATTAGATAAATATAATAACGGTGAAATTTCTTTTGAAGAAGCCGTTCAATATATTGAAGACTTTAAATCAAAACAAGAAACAATGTCAGAATTAGGCGCAAATATTTTAACAGGTATCGGTGCAATTGCTTTTGCAACAACGGCACTCGCAGCAGGTCCTATCGGCTGGATAGCAGCAATTGCAAAGGGTGCTCCAATTGGTGCAGCGCTAAAGGCAGGCATAAAAACACTTGATAGAGCGTCTAACAATGTAGAAGGCGATACTTTGGATGCTAAACAAATTACAAAAGACACTATTTCAGGAGCTTTGACAGGTACCACAAGCGCTGTTTCATCAGGGGTTGGCGCAGGTATTAAAGCAGGTAAGATTGGTTTATCAATCTTAAATGGTGCAAAATGCGGTGCAATTTGCGGTAGCGTTTCAGGGGCTGCAAGTTATTTAACAGATGTTGCCTTTGAAGATGATAAAGAATTTAATGCGGGTGAACTTGTTAAAAATACTGCAACATCAGCTTTTGTATCAGGAACAGTTGGAGCTGTAGTAGGCGGCGGAATGTATGGGCTTTCGGCAAATGTTGGAAAAGAAGCAACAAAAACTTTGGGTCAAACAATTGTTGCTGATTCAACTTCAAGTACAACAAGAAAATTGCTTGGTCAAGGTGAAAGAAATATATTGTCATCTATTTAAAATATCGAGCATAAGCTCGATATTTTTTAGCATCCTATTGAAAGTCCCGCGCAGAGATTGATGTTTTGCCCTGTTAAGCCTTTTGCTGAGTCTGAAATAAGATATTCGCATAATTTAGCTATTTCATTTGGTTCAATAAATCTTCCTTGGGGCGTTACATCAATTACTTCTTGTTTTTCGTCTTCTGATAAAGAATTATCAACCAAAGGTGTTTTAACCCAGCCGGGGTTTATTTGATTAACCGTAATATTATCTTGTGCTACTTCAAGCGCCAGAGCTTTTGTTAAGCCGCTTAGAGCAGCTTTTGTTGCGGAATATAATGTTGCATTTCCTTCGCCTACCATGCCTGAAATTGAGCCGATATTAATTATTCTGCCCCATTTATTTTTTTTCATGCCTTCAACAACAAGACTTGACAATATATATGCGCTTTTAAAGTTAAGATTTAAAAGATAGTCAATTTCTTCTTTTGTTATTTTTTCAATCGGTTTATAAATATATTGACCTGCACAATTGATTAAAACGTCAATTTCAGAGTTAAAATATTCTTTTGTTCTTTTGATTAATTCTTCAATAGAAGAACAATTTATTAAGTCGCAAGCATAATAGTTTTCTTTATTAAGCACTCTTCTGCCCGACAAAAAAACTTTATTGTTTTTTTCTAAAACTCTTGCAATTTCAAAGCCAATGCCTGATGTTGCGCCGGTTATTAAAATATTTTTCATTCTTCATCAATCTTTTCTATTTCGTCTAATTTTATATAATGAGAATTTAATATTTTTTCGCTAAATTCTTGTATGATTTCATCTTTTTGATTTTCGTCTAAATCTCTTAAAGATTCAATTGCTAAGTGCACATTGGGGTTTTTATCATACCACCTTTTATAATCTCTTGGATTATAATTTGCAACATCTTGAATTATTTTAGTGTAGTCTCTATCTATCATAGTTGAAGCTTTCATTATGATATCGATTGCAATTTCACATTGAAGTTCGATATCTAAATCTGAAAGCAGATTCATAAAGGCTGCAAGGTATTCATTTTTTTCATACCATCTTTGATAATATTTTTTCATATGAAAATTATAGCAAAAATAATTTTTTTGAAAATTTTTTAAAAAAAGACTTGCAAGATAGCCACATCTCAAATATAATCAATTCAGAGATATAGAAAGGGGTTCTAAATGAACAAAGAAGAATTAGTACAAGAAATTTCAAAAAAAGCTAAAGTTACTCAAAAAGAAGCTACTGAAGTTTTAAACAGCTTGGTAGAAACAGTTCAAAAAACTGTTGCTAAAGGCGAAAAAGTTACTTTAGTTGGTTTTGGTACATTTGAATCAAGAAAAAGAGCAGCTAGAACTGGTAGAAATCCTCAAACCGGTAAAGAAATTAAAATTGCAGCAAAAACTGTTCCTGCATTTTCAGCCGGTAAAAAATTCAAAGAATTAGTTAATAAAAAATAGTTTTTTGAATTGAATAAATTTAAAAGGACATGGTTTTCCATGTTCTTTTTTTTGTTAATAAAAAGTAATTTTTTGGCAATTTTTTTGTTGTTTTGTTTTTATTTGGCTATGAATATATTTGATTCCATATTGAGAAAACCCTCTATTACAAAAACGGTTTTGAAAGATACACAGCTAAATAAAGCTAGTGTAACACCGTCTTTTCATACTTTAGCACGTGATGAATTTGTAAGAAGTAATGAAATAACTTCTCAATCTTTGTCATCTCTTCAAGCTAAAAGGCTTGAGAGCAAAAAACATATAGAACAGCTTTATGACGAAGTTTTTAATGAATTAATTGGACAAAATCCAAGATTGGCAGGTTTAAACATACAAAAACCAAAGATTGTTTTTCTTTTGAAGAGTGATTTTACAAATGCATTTGCTTCTTATAACTTTATGTATAATGAGATAAAAGCTTCAGACAGATTAACTGATGATAAATTTTATCTTGTTCATATTATAAATAAGTCTAACGGTACTCTGGCTGAAAGCCGCATAGCTACAACATCTGATATTGAAAAATACAGACAATCAAAAAATCCTTTATATGAAAATAAAATAATAGAGTTAAATGACGAAGAAAAAGAATTATACATTAAATCAGTTTTTGCGCATGAATTAAGACATTGTATACAACATCATTGTCTTGGTGCTTGTAAAACAACAACAGATAAGCAAAATGAAATTTATGATTTATATTTTTCTGTTGATCCAAAAACCATAAAAGCCTTAGCTCAAAAAATCGATTTATTAAAAAAATTCATTTCTATGGGTCAAAAAACCGATAATAAAGGAAATGATATACAAGAAAGTTTGGAATACAGTCAGTATTTATTAGAGAAATTTTCTTCCGTACCATATTATAAAACTTATGAGCCAAGAAAATCTGCTTGCGATGATTTATTTTTAAATTTAAGCATTATTGCAAAAGGTGAAGAAAAGTGCCATATTTCAACAAAAGAACATTTATTGCCGGCGTTGCAAAATAGGATAAATAAAGAAGGCGATAAATCGGGTCAAAAATATTTAAATGATGCTGCCGAAATTGATGCTTATGACTTTCAAGCCGATTATTTAAAAAGAAAAATCAATTCATCTTCTGAAATAAGAAAAGATATATGCTGGAATATTGTACAAATGACCCTAATATATGCTCTATTGGGCTATAATTATTTCCTTGAAGCCGGAAATAAATTATTTTAATGTAATATGACAGCACTATTCTCTTGAAAAACCTGTAAAAAAAATATAAAATAAAAATGAGGATAATATAGGAGAGAATGTGTTATGAAAAAACTATTGTCTGTATCGTTGATGACTTTATTGCTTTGCGGTACTTCTTTTGCTGCAACTAATTTTGGTCAATCTTTGAAAAACGCTGTTAAGCAAGATATCCAAGCTACAAAAACAGATGTAAAACAAGCGGTTAAAAAAGATATCGATGCTAAAACACAAGCAAACACTCAAGCTGCAGCAAATAAAAAAGCAGAAAAAATCAAAGAACTTGATAGTAAAATTAATTCTTTAAATAAGGAATTAACTTCAGTTAAAAATGACAAAAATATAACCGAAACACAAAGAGTTTTAAAAACAAGAAATTTAGAACGTCAAATTAAATTCTATCAAGAACAAAAATCCGCTTTGCAATAGTAAAACAAGTTTAAATAATATGCTCCCTGTATTTTTATAGGGAGCATATTTTATAATAAAAATTGAGTACCTAAAATTATTTTATGGGAATCATGACTGGCCAAATTTTGACAAAATACATAGTTTAGCATTATTCTTGCTGTTTGACCTAAAATAAAGTAGTTAATCCCTGCTGTGTATTCTCTTGTGTTGTTGTTTGCCTTTGTTTTATCGGGGTCAAAGTCATCATATCTTAAAAGCAGTTCTATTTTTTTTGTAATGCGGTATGCAAGAGTAATATTGTAGCCCCATCTTTTTTTATCGGTTAAACCTGATGAGCCGTTTGAACCGTCTGCATTTTGAAATTCTGCTCTTAACCAGAAGTTTTTATAATCATATCTTAAGGCAGCTGATGTTACAAAGAAATCTTGTCCATTTCTTCCGCCTGCTTCAATACCGCCTCCGATATTTAAATTGCCGACTTTGTCTTTGATATTTGCAAAAGGTTTAAAATTAACCCATAAATCTGTTTCAACTCCCGGGAAAAATTCGCTATACCAAGTATCGGAGCTATATCCGCCTATATCATAATCAACGTATTTATAGTCACCTTTTAAACGGATACCTGTTTTTCTTATGTTGCCAAAGTTTCTTGCTGTTTGGCTTCGTGATAGAAATGGCACTAAATATGGGCTCATACCGCCTTCAAAGCCTACATTGGGTCGCGATGTTCCAAACATTAGGGTGTGATGAGGAATTCTGTTTGTTTCAACCCAAGCATCTAAAACCAATCTGTGGAAAAAGTTTTCGTGCATATTGGGTGTAAGGTCGAACAATAAATTATAACCTTCTTTTTCGCTTCTAAATTTACCTTTGACACCGACATTTATTAATTGAGGATTAAATTTAAAATCGGCGTCATTTTCGTCTATGGTTTCACCGATTGTATTAATAAAATTAGCTTGTAAGCCAATATCTTTAATAGGACCTTTGCTAAATTCAGCCCTTAATTGATTATGAAACATTCCCTCAGGTGAATCTAAATTATATTCTTTTTCAATAATTCCTCTTAGAGCTTTTTTTGTATATGGGTTTATTTTTTCAGTTTGTTTTTTTTCTTCAGGTTCTAATAATATCGGTTTTTCAAGGATTACTTCGTGTTCGTGTTCCATTAAATCTTTTTTATGTTCAGTTTTTTCAGCCTCAGGAGATAAAATAATATCGTCCAATTCATCTGCAATGACAAATTGAGAGCCAAGAAAGTAAATTATTAAAGCTAATAAAATAAAAAACTTTTTCATACCGATTTCAGGGAAAAAAAGAACGGCTTTAATTGTTGTAAGCCGTTCTTTTGTATACTTTTGCTATTTATCTTCTTCAAGTTGTTTGTTGTGATCATCTCTTAAATATGCCATCCAGAATAATAATACAACAAATACTAAAGCGCCTACAATGTTTCCTAAAGTAACGGGAATTAAGTTATGTAAAAAGAACGATTTCCAAGATAATGTTGCTAATTGTGCAGCGTCAAGACCGGATGCTGCCACAACAGAAGGAACCGATTTCATCAAAATTCCGCTTGGAATAAAGAACATATTTGCAACAGAGTGTTCATAACCTGACGCAACGAAAGTCATAATCGGGAAGAAGATTGCAAATATTTTACCGATAACTCTTCTTGAGCTTGTAGCCATCCAAACAGCTAAGCAAACCAACCAGTTACATAAAATACCTCTGCAAAATGCTTCAACAAATGATAAGTTAACTTTCATGTGGGCATTTGTTAAAGTATTTACGCCAAGAGCGTCGTGAGCATTGTGGCACATAGCGCCATAATAAACTAAAAATGCTAATATAATTGAGCCTACGAAATTTCCAAGATAAACTATTGACCAGCTTCTGAATAATTTTGTCCAAGTTATTTTCTTTTCAATAACAGAAAACATCATCATAACATTACCTGTGAATAATTCTGCTCCTGTTAAAACAACCATCATTAAGCCTGCGGCAAAAACCATAGCGCCGATTAATTTTGAAGCGCCCCAGCCAAGAAATTCCGCTTCACCTGTTGAAACAGTTAAGCTAACTTGTGCACCATATGCAATAAAAGCACCTGCTGCAATAGCTAAAACAAACATTTTAGATTTTCTGTATGATGCTTTTGTGGGCATAACTTTTTCAGAAAAACCATGTGCCACCTCATTGGGTGCTAAACAATCTTTGTTATCTGTTGTCTGATTTGACATAACATCTCCTTAATCATACTAAAGACTTTTTATATTATTTTGCAAAACAAAAAAGTGAAATATATCACTTAAATAATTTGTTTTCGCTTCCAATATGCAATCGGTAATTAAAACTTTACCGAAAAAAATTGTATTCCTTTAAAACGATTTTTCAAGCCTTTTTTGTAAATTTTAAAATTATTTTTTTATATATACGATATAAAAGATATTTTAATTCAAAAGATAATCTGTTTTATAATAAAAAAGTCGGCTAAAAATGTATTTAGTCGACTTTTTATCTTTAAATATTGAATTTTATCTTAAGCAAATATTTTGAATGTTTTTTCAACGTTGTCATCGATAACTTTTGTTACAGCTTCCATTTCTGTTGAGATTGCATTTTGTTCTGTATCAAGTTGATCCAGTCTTAATTCAAGTTGTTGGTCTTTCTTTTGAATTTGTTCTGTTTGAGCATTGATATCAGAAATTGATTTTTCATATAGAGCTTTTTGATATTCATAATCATTGTAAGCGTCATCATATGAGCTTTGATCCATTTCTTGAACTGTTGATAAGGAGAATGTTTTTCCTCTTAAGTCGCTTGGATAACTTTCGTTATCTTCAATTTGAATTGTGCTGTATCTGCCTGTATCTGATGTTTCTACATAACCTTTTACTTGAGTTGATACTTCTTTTGAATATGTATAAGTGTTAGAGAATGAATAAGATTCATCAGTGTCGCCTGCTAACATTCTTGTTAATTGGTCTTGGGTTAAGAAATGATTTTTACCGCTTTTATCTTGGTAAAAATATGCAATATCGGGGTTGTCGTTTTTGCATTGTTCATAACCGTCAAGTTCTTTATCGGGATCTATTTGATAGATTTGATTGTTTGTAACAGATAGAGCACCTTTATCATCATAAGCATTTAAATCATCTTCAATGTAGTTTAATGATATTGTTTTGCTGCTGTCTGTTCTATCTGCCATACGGATAGTTTTAACATCAGAACCTGTGTTTGGGTCTGTTGAATTAATAATTGCGCTAAAATCATATGTTTCAGAGCTTACTGCGGTTGTTTCTTTTTTGGTTGTTAAGTTGATTAAATACTCACCTGATTTATCATAAGTTTTAGTTAAATTGGTGATTTGATAATCGCTTTGGTCGTAACCGCCTGAATTTTCTAAAACATAAGAAGTTTTCATATAATCAGAAGTAGATGGAGGTGTAGGAACTGTTAATTCCATCATTTGAGTATATAAATTAGAGCTTTCATTAGCTAAAGCTGTTCTTTGTTGGTTTATTTGTTGACCTTGATATTCAACATTGCTTTTTCTGGCTGTTAAACCAAGAAACCTTGCTTGTGATGCTGCCATACCCATAACTGTCATTGCCTCCATTGTTTTTTTGATTTATATTATTTATTACGGGTTTTATTTAGGTAAACTTTAGTATAAATGAAGTATTTTTTACAAAAGTTTACATTATGTTATTTGTGTTATATAATCAGCAAAAAGGTATAAAAAATGGTTCAAACAATCGGAAATATTCATTCTTTGGAATCTTGCGGAACAGTGGACGGTCCCGGTATACGCTTTGTTGTATTTGTCCAAGGTTGTCCGATGAGATGTTTATACTGTCATAACCCTGATACTTGGGATTTTAATGTTAATAAAAAAATGAGCGTGGATGAAATTCTTACAAAATATGAAAATGTAAAAGAATTTTTGAAAAACGGAGGTTTAACTGTTACAGGCGGTGAACCGTTAGCTCAAATTGATTTTGTAATTGAGTTATTCAAAAGGGCAAAACAAAGAAATATTCATACTGCGCTTGATACATCAGGTGTTACTTTTAATCCTTATGACACAACAAAAATTGATGAATTGTTAAAGTATACGGATTTAGTTATGCTTGATATTAAGCATATTGATTCAAATGAACATAATAAATTAACAGGTCATCCGAATAAAAATATTTTAGAATTTGCAAAGTATTTATCAGATAACAAAATTCCTGTTTGGATAAGACATGTTGTTGTTCCTACAATCACATATAATAAAAAATATTTAAAACAATTAGGTGAGTTCTTGGCGACTTTGAATAATATTCAAGCGCTTGATGTACTGCCGTATCATGATTTAGCTATACCAAAATATGAAAATTTAGGGCTTGAATATCATTTAAGGGGAATTCCTCCTCTAACAAAAGAAGAAGCCTTAGATGCTCGAAATACAATATTTGACGCTATGAGAGAAGCAAGAATGAAACAAATAAAAAAACCGCTTAATTAATTAAGCGGTTTTTGGATTTAAAAGGTTGATTAAAATAATCTTTCCAATAAACCTTTAAATGCAGCTCCGTGGCGAGCTTCATCTTTAGCCATTTCATGAACTGTGTCATGAATTGCGTCATAGCCTAATTGCTTAGCTCTTGAAGCAATTTCTAATTTAGCGGCGCAAGCACCTGTT
The DNA here is from genome assembly GCA_949282195.1 of uncultured bacterium. Classification (GTDB taxonomy): domain Bacteria; phylum Cyanobacteriota; class Vampirovibrionia; order Gastranaerophilales; family Gastranaerophilaceae; genus RUG14156. The sequence goes on from CASDOW010000012.1 coordinate 75,831, forward strand.
TCAGCATCAACTCTTGCTTGAAGGTTTTCTTTTGTAGAGGGTGATACAACTTCACCTAATAATTCAGCAAATTTTGCAGCGTGTTCAGCTTCTTCAAAAGCTATTCTTTTATATGCTTCTGCTACTTCAGGATAGCCTTCTCTGTCTGCTACTCTTGACATAGCTAAATACATACCAACTTCTGTACATTCACCGTTAAAGTGGTCTTTTAGACCTTGAAGAACAACTGCGTCAACATCTTTTCCTTCGCCAACTTTGTGTTCACAAGCAAAACCTTTGATGTCGTCAGCCTTGTTGAATTTTGTAGCCTTGCATTGCGGGCAAACTTCAGGCATTGTGTCTTGTTCGATAGTGTAGCCGCATACTGCGCAAACCCATTTTGTCATTTTCTTTCTCCTTTTAAACTATGAGCGTATTTTTTTGATTATTTCATTACTGAATTCTTCTGTTGTTGCGCTGCCTTTAAGGTCTTTAGTCAGAACTTTTCCTTCTTTAAAGACTTCAAATAAGGCATTTTCTATTTTCCTTGCAGATGAATTTTCTTTAATATAATCTAACATCATAATGGCACTTCTTAAAAGCCCTGTAGGGTTAGCTATTCTTTTATTTGCAATATCAGGGGCAGAACCATGGACAGCTTCAAAAATTGCGCAATCTTTCCCGATATTGGCGCTTTGAGCTATTCCTAAGCCGCCAACTAAGCCGGCACAAAGGTCTGATACAATATCTCCATATAGATTAGGCATAACCAAAACATCAAATTGAGAAGGGTTTTGAACCAGTTGCATACACAAATTATCGATTAAAATTTCACGCGTTTTTATGGTTTCATAGTTTTTTGCAATTTCTCTAAAACATTTCAAAAACATTCCGTCAGCTAATTTTGAAATATTTGCTTTGGTTACTACAGTTACTTCTTTTCTTGAATTTTCAAGAGCATATTTGAAAGCATAATCGCAAATGCGTTCGCAGCCTTGTCTTGTGATTAATTTAATACCGTGAACGGTATCTTTATTAACTTGTTCTTCAAGCCCTGCGTAAATATCCTGCGTATTTTCTCTTATAACGATTAAATCTACATTATCAAAAGGAGTTTTAATGTTTGGAAGGTTTTTGTTTGGGCGGATATTTGCATATAAATCAAAATATCTTCTTAATTCAACATTAACTGACTTAAACCCTTCTCCAATCGGAGTTGTTGAGGGAGCCTTTAGGGCGATTTTATTTTTTTCAATGGATTTTATTGTGTCACAAGGCAGAGTCTTGCCGTATTTTTCAATAGCTCTTGAGCCTATCAGACACTCATCCCAGTTTATTTTAATTCCTGTTGATTCGATAATATCTACGACGCTTTTTGTTATTTCAGGACCTATCCCGTCGCCGTCTATTAAAGTTATGTTATACAAGTTTAAAATCCCCGTTTTTATTTAAATGTTTTACTAATCCGCCATCATGGAGCAATTTAATCATTACATCGGGCAGAGGCGTAATTTTAATTGTGATATTTTTTGTTATGTCTTTTAAGATGCCGTTTTTAATATCAAGCTCTAAAATGTCATTGTTGTCAATTTTATCTGTATCACATTCAATTGCCAAAAGACCGATATTTATTGCATTTCTGTAGAAAATTCTTGCAAAAGATTTTGCTATAACAGCACCCACTCCCGCTAATTTAATAATTTGAGGAGCGTGTTCTCTTGATGAACCGAGCCCAAAGTTATTTCCTGCAACAACAAAATCGCCATAGGTCACTTTTGAAGCAAAAGTCGGGTCAGCATCTTCTAAAACGTGTTTAGAAAATTCCATTAAATCATTTCTTAGATGAAACAATCTTCCGGGGGCGATGTGGTCGGTTGTGATATTGTCGCCGAATTTAAAAGCTTTTCCTTTTTTAATGTAGCTTGAAGACATTTTTTACTCCCTTTTATTTTATTAAATTATATAACAAAATTGCTTGTTTGGAAAATTGTAATTACAACAAAAAAATAAAATGTGCTATAATAAAACCCATGGAATTAAAGTATAAAGTCGGCATTTTAGGGCTTGGTTTAATAGGCTCGTCAATCCTAAAGGGTTTAGCAAAAAATTCAAAATATGAGCTTTATTGTAATAGTAATTCAAGTGTTGAAAAAGCTCTCAGATATACAAGAAACGCATCATCAAACATAGAGATTTTAAAAGATTGCGATATTGTTTTTGTTTGTTGTGAATTACTAAAAACAGTAGAAGTTTTGGATAAATTAAATAAAATTTTAAATAAAAATACCGTTGTAGCCGATGTAGCTTCAGTTAAATCAATTTTATTGAATAAAAAATATGATTTTAATTTTATATTATCTCATCCTATGGCAGGAGTTGAAAAACAGGGGTTTGACGCGGGTCAAGATGATTTATTTAATGGCGCAAAATGGCTTATCGGCAAAAAAAATGATATTTTAGAGATGATAATAAAAGACCTTGGGGCAATTTCTTTTAAAATAGATATGAATTATCATGATTTTATGTGTGCTCAAGTTTCTCATATGCCGATGATTTTATCATTTTTATTATTTGATTGCGCACTTGATAATTCAAAACTTATTGCTTCAAGCGGTTTTAGAGATACCACTCGTCTTGCTATGACAAATGCACCCTTAGCATATGGAATGCTTAAAAATAATGAAGAAAATATTAAAAAAGCTTTTGATATGCTGATAGATAAATTTAATTGCTTGAAAAATATTTCTGATGATGAGAAAATCAAGTTATTTGAAGAAATTTCTAAAAACAGGGCAAAAATGTACGATAAAGACGGCAAAAATGTATTCAAAATATAAACAATTAAAAGCTAAAATAAAAGAAAAATATAATTCTTTATCCATTTTGGATAGATATATTTTAAAACAGTTAAGCGATGTTTTTATCTTGGGTGTAATTATTTTTACATCAATTATTTTTGCTTCTGAAACTTTTACTCAATTAATTAAACAAATTTCTTTATATGGTATTCCTTTTCATATTGCAATCATGATGATTGTTTTAAATTTACCTCAGGTTTTTGTTTTAACTATTCCAATCTCAACATTATTTGCAACGGTCATGACGGTTAATGATTTGAGTTTGAAATCCGAAATAACTATCTTCAAAGCTTGCGGCATCAGCATTGAGCGTGTTGCTCGTCCGATATTTTGTTTTGCAATAGTAATGACTTTCGTTAGTTTCTTTATAAATGAGTTTATTGTTCCTGTTGCTTCAGTTCAATCAAAATCGCTTGCAATTTATTCGTTAGAACAAAAACATATACCTGAAAACAAGATGAATTTTACTATAAAAGACATAGATAAAGACGGCAAATTGAAAAGGCTTTTTTACGCTCAATGGTGTAAAGATAAGACATTAAACAATGTAACCGTTGTTGATATTTCAAATCCTAAAAACATTCAAATTGTTCAAGCTAAAAAAGGAACAACCTCCGATTACGGATGGAAGTTTGATAACGGCGTAATATACACTATTTCAAAAAACGGTAAAGTTTTTAATACGAGTCTTTTTGAAGAATCAAATGTTTCTTTTGGGATAGGCGATGTTAATGAAATGGTTAAAGAAACAACAAACGAATTTAACTTCTTTAAATTAATGAAGCATATCAAAAAGCAAAAAGCTCATCTTGAAAAGAAAATCAGGCTTGAATACGAGATTAATTTATTTGATAAATTAGCGCTTCCTGTTACAACTTTTGCGCTTGCAGTTATTGGGGTGCCTTTAGCTATCACTCCTCCAAGAGTCAGATATAACAGGGGTTTTTTGTTTAGTATTTTAATAATATTTGTTTATTATGTTATAAGGGCACTATCCTTAAATCTTGGTGCAACAGGAATAATCCCGCCGATATTAGCAGCGTGGCTTCCTGTAGTAACAATCATGGTTGTTGGAAGTTATTTATTCTATAAAAAGGCATATAAAATCTAGGCTGCTTTTGTTGAGAATAAAACAACTTCTGATAAAATATCCTGAAAATCTTGTGCTAAAATTTCGCTAAATTCTCTCGGGTCAATTTGAGCTAAGACGATTTGCGTTAATTCAACAGGGAGTTCCTGAATCATTGGAATTAAAAATTCGCTGTCTAGGGTGCTCATTAATTTGATTTTGTCTTCTTTCATGAGCATTTCCATAGGTGCTACAAGGTCATCTGCTTCAAATAACAGCAATAAATCCTCATCCTGACCCACAATACCGTTTATAAGATTTATTTTTTGTTCGCGTTCCATGGATAATAAAAAGTTTTGGAATTTTTTATCATCGAGATTTTCTATATGTTCAAGATATTCTTTTTGGCTTTTACCTTCAAATTCCGGACCGTAGGTATAAGTCATGATTTTTTCAAGTGTTTTTTGATCAAGTGTTTCAAAATATTTTTGCGCATATCTTCTCTCTACGTCAGGTTGTTGCAAAAATACATCCATTGCATCATCTTGCATTAGAGAAAGAATATCAACAAGATTAAATTTTTCAAAAACCATGCCCACGAGCTCTTCTTTTGGTAATAGTTTTGCCATAGACATTAATTTTTCTTCCGTAAAGAAATTAAGCCCTTTGGCCAATTGCTCTTGGGTTAAATATGGCAGCAATTTATCTATGTCATTTTCAGACATATTTTGCAAAATTATTAATTTATTTTCGATATTTGTTAATTTGAAGATTTCAAAAAGCTTATCAGGGTCAGAAAGTATTTTTTCGTAGTCTTGTGCTTTTTGGTTGCCCTGAGCCGCTTCAAGCTCCATAATTTCTTCTAAATCCTTGTTTGCATATTGAGGAATTTTAGAAGGCGAAATACCGAAAAACTTGGTTAATAATGTGTAGTCTACGTTTAACTGAATCATTTTAATGCTTTCAATTTATATAAAAATTATATATCCTTATATAAAAAAAGTATTTTTCCAGTTTCAAATTAACCGTTTTTGATAAATTGTAATATATCTTAACTAAATAAATTTATGACTAAAGGTTTTTATTCCTTTTGCGTAATCATCAACAATATTGTTTGAGCCATATAGCTTATATTTGTATATCGTTAAGCCCTCAAGTCCGACAGGGCCTCTTGCGTGGGTTTTGTTTGTTGAAATTCCGACTTCGGCACCAAAACCGTATCTGTAACCGTCTGAAAATCTTGTGGAGCAGTTTGCAAATACAGATGATGAATCAACCAAATTCATAAATTTCTCAATATTTTCTTGATTTTTCGAAATGATTGAATCGGTGTGTCCTGAACCATATTTGTTTATGTGCTCAATTGCTTCATCTAAATTATTAACAATTTTGATTGCTAAAATTCTATCGCCATATTCTTTATGGTAATCAAGAGGTTTTTCTATTATTTCAATGTCGCTTTTTTTGAGCGCTTCTTTTAATTCATCTATATAAGGATAGTTTTTGTGAATTAAAAGGGTTTCAACAGCATTACAAGCGCTTGGGTACTGTGTTTTAGCGTCAATGATGATTTTTTTTGTATTTTCAAAATCGGCACTTTCGTCTGTAAAAATATGACAAATTCCGCTGGCATGACCTAAAACGGGGATTTTTGTATTTTCCTGAATAAATTGTACAAGATTGTTTGAGCCTCTTGGAATAATTAAATCTATGTCTTTATCAAGGCTGAGCATTGTCTTTATGTCATCTCTTGAATAGACGGAATTAATTGTGTTTAGGGGCATGCCTGCTTCTTTTAGAGCTTCTTGTACAATTTCATGGAGAGCTTTATTTGTATTTTGACATTCGCTGCCGCCTTTTAAAATTGCGCAATTCCCTGATTTTATAACCAAAGAAGCGATTTGAATAAAGCAATCCGGTCTTGATTCGAAAATTACACCTATAACGCCGATTGGCGAAGAGATTTTTTTTAAAATAAGTCCTTCATCCAGTTCTTTTTGCCAGATTGGTTTATTAACAGGGTCATCAAGTTTGATTAAATCTTCTATTCCTTTGATTAATTCTCTTATTTTTGAGCCTTTTAATTTTAATCTGTCAAATGATGCAAGATTCATTTTATTTTCTTCTAAAAGTTGCTTGGCGTTATTTGAATCGGTTCGATTTGCAGCATATAGAAGTTCTTTTTTTTCAAGAAGCTTTTTTTTAATAAGTTCAAGAGCTTTGTTTTTGGTTTCGTTATCCAAGCTCATTGTTTTTAAAAAAGCCTCTTTGGCCTTATGTGCAATAGTTATGATATTGTTTTCTTCCATAATTCAATCCTTAAATTATAACCAGATTATCTTTAATCACTACATCATCGTCAAATTTATAGCCTAAAATATCATCAATTTTATCGCTGTGTAATCCCTTAATTTTGGATATATCAGAAGAATTGTAGCTTGTAATGCCTCTTGCAAATTCGTTTTTGTTTTCATCTAAAATTGATATGACATCTCCTCTGTTAAAATTGCCTGATACAGATGTGATACCTATTGAAAGTAAGCTTTTTTGATGTTTAACTATTGCTTCTTTTGCTCCATTGTTAACGGTTATTGAGCCCATGATGTTTGTAGCATAAGCTATCCAGCGTTTTTTGTGGGAAAGATTTTGATTAGGTAAAAATACAGTGCCTACATTTTCATCAAATATTTTTCTTACAATTCCGGGGATTTTGCCGTTTACGATTTTGGCATATAATCCGCTTGTTGTAGCTACTTTTGCGCCGATTAACTTGGTTATCATACCGCCTCTGCCACCTTCTGATGCGCCTTGAGCCAGTTTTTCTATTTTTGGCGTAACCTTTTCAACTTGTTTTATTAATTTGGCGTCATCGTAGATTTTTGGATTTTTGTCATACAATCCGTTGATATCTGAAACCATAACCAATAAATCTGCGTCCAGTTTAGAAGCAACAATAGCCGATAATTTATCATTATCGGAAAAACTTGCATGTTCTAATTCAGAAGGTGAAACTGCGTCATTTTGATTGATAATCGGTATAACTTTGTTTTCAAGTAATTTGTTAAGTGTTAATCTTAAAGACAGATATTTTTTTCTGTTTGAAAAGTCGTCTTCCACTAAAAGAATTTGCGAGGTTGTAATTCCGTATTTTTCAAAGCCGTCTTGCCACATACTCATAAGTAATGGCTGACCTACGCTTGCGGCAGCTTGCTTTAGGGTGGTTGAGCCGGATGTATCAATGTTTAGTTTTTTAGCGCCTAACCCAACTGCACCTGAGGTTACAATGAGAATTTCTTTACCTTGTTTAAAAAGATAGGAAATATCTTCAATAAAAGAATAAAGATGAGAAAGAGAGATTTCTCCGTCTTCATTTCTTAAAATATTTGTACCGAATTTAAATACTATTCTTTTGGAATTTTTTATCATTTTATTTTAAAACCTACCAAAAGCTCGATTTGGGTGAATTCTTGGTTTAGAGAGTCTGCAACCGATTGATTGGTTATTTCTCCGTTGAAAGTAGTGACACCATTAGACAGGTCTTGATTTTCTTTTATTGATTCAATAAGACCTTTTTCGCCTAAAGATTTCAAATATGGATACATTGCGTATGAATAAGCATATGAGGCGGTTTTAGGAACTGCTGAAGGAATGTTCGGAATGGCACAATGCAGTATTCCATGTTTTTCATATATGGGTTCTTCGAGTGAAGTACATCTATCAATTGTTTCAACATTTCCGCCTTGGTCAATTGCCACATCAACAATAACAGAACCTTTTTTCATCTCTTTTACAACGCTTTCGGGGATAATTTTCGGTGCAACATGGGATGATTTTAATACACATGTTATTAAAAGGTCTGCTTTTGGAACTTCTTGGGCAATTTTTGCAGGGTTGCAGTAGTGTGTTTTGATTGAAGTTCCGTAAATTCCGTCAATTAAAACAAGTCTTTTGGGATTTACATCAAAAATGGAAACATCTGCACCCATTCCTATTGCTGTTTGCGCTGCATTTCTTCCTACAACTCCTGCTCCTATGATGATAACTTTTCCCGGTTGAACCCCCGGAACTCCTGATAAAAGCACGCCTGAGCCGCCATTTGTTGTTTCAAGAAATCTTGCACCAATTTGTACGGATAATCTTCCCGCTACTTCCGACATAGGAGTTAAAAGCGGCAATTGACCGTCCTCTGTTTTAATTGATTCGGAAGCAATTGTTATAACTTTTTTCTTTAGAAGTTCTTTTGTAAGTTCCGGCTCAACGGCAAGGTGAAGATATGAAAATATAACTAAATCAGGTCTAAAATACTGATATTCTGAGGGTTGCGGCTCTTTAACCTTTAGTATTACTTTAGAATTTTGCCACACTTCTCTGGCATCTTTGACCAGTGTTGCGCCATTTTGGATATAATCTTCGTCGCTAAAGCCTGATAATACTCCCGCTCCTGACTCTATTAATACGCTAAAACCGTCAGAATTAAGCATCGCAACTACATCAGGAGTTATAGCAACTCTTGTTTCGCCTTTTTTTAATTCTTTGACAACACCAAAATTATATTTCATATAGCCTCATCTTATAATATTTTGATTAATTTTAACATTCTTGAAATATTATTGCAATTGTATAAATATCTTACTCTGCAATTTCTTCGTATAGTGTATTTGCAATATTTATAGGTACATTTCCTATTGGAATAATTAATACTTTATAGGATTTTGTCGTGTTTTTATATTCAATTGAAATAATATCTCCGACTTTTAATTGCTTAGCTGGTTTTGCGGGGTTATTATTAACAAAAACCCTTGCCGAATCGCAAACATCATTCGCTACCGTTCTTCTTTTTATCAGTCTTGAAACTTTTAAAAATTTGTCTAAGCGCATATAACTTTCACCTTGAAATCAGGAGCTTGTTTTATTTTTTCTTCTATTTCATCAAAAGTTAAAAAGCCTTCTTGAGCGCCAAAATGTGTGCAAACAGAAGCGGAATTAATGGTCGCATATTTAAGGGCTTTTTCTATATCCCAATTGTATTTATCCATTGAAGCACAGAAGGTGGATGAAAAAGCATCCCCTGCGCCAAGAGTTGAAACAACAACAGCGGGATACACAGGGCAAATATAGATTTTTTCGCCGTCATAGCAATACACTCCGTTTTTGCCGTCTGTGATAACGACAATAGCTTTTGTATTTCCTCTCAAGGCTTTCAACATTGCCACAATATCAGGGTGAATTTCTTCTTTTGAGAATTTTAGTTCTTTAGTATCTTGTCTGATTTGAATTTTAGTAACCATTGTTGCTTCTTCCTTATTCATAACAACAATTTGAGCTGTTTTTAGAATTTTAGAGAAGTATTTTGCACCCTTTTTAAGTGCAGTTGTTCCTGCATTTATTGCAAGATTGATTTTATTTTCTTCACAGAATTTTGATATTTTGTCTAAAATTTTATTGCTATCGCCTGAAAGAGGTGAAACATATACCCAACGAGAGTTTTTAATTGCGTTAAAGTTAACTTCTTTTTCATGAACATGGGCATTGGCGCCTCTATGAGCTAAAACTGTTCTATCGCCCTGAAAGCTTACAAGAACAATTGAAAAACCTGTTAAATATTTATTGGAATCGATAATATTCATAATGTCAATTCCTGATTTAGCAAGTTTTAGTTTAATTACATTGTTTAATTCATCATTTCCGAGTTTGATTATTGTTGAAGTTTTGCAGCCTAAATTAGCAAAGTTGGTTGCCGTATTAACTGCACCCCCTCCAAGATTTTTTGAAAAATCCGCAATTTCTGTTTTGGCACCATATGGAAAAGACATAAATTCGCTTTTTTTAGCCATTTGACTAACCGTAACAATGCTTGCAACATCGGATTGCACAAAAACATCTTGAGTTGCCGAACCGATAGTTATAAAATCATACATAATTTTGCTCCTTCAAGACTTTATTATACAATAATAATATGAAATTGAAAAAATTAATTTTGAAAAATTACAGAAATTATGAAGATTTTGAATACAATTTTTCAAAAAATAAAACTCTTATAATCGGAAAAAATGCCCAAGGCAAAACAAATATTCTGGAGGCAATTTTTTATCTTTGTACATTGGATTCTTCAAGGATTAAAAAAGATTTGGAATTAATTCGTTTTGGTTGTGATAATTCTGTTATTAGGGCAGATGTTTTAAGGCAAGAAGTTGATTTAGAACTTGAGGTTATTATTAACCCTCCGAAAAATAAAATTTTAAAGGTGAATGGAATTAAAAAAACAAAATCAAAAGATTTTTCAAGAATTTTATCAGGGGTTAATTTTTCGTCTTCCGATTTGCTTTTGTTGAGAGGAGAGCCTCAAAACAGAAGAAAATGGCTTGATTTAGCTATTTTTCAGGTTTATCCTTTGTATGGTGATAAATTATCGAAATTTAACAAAATTCGTCTTCAAAAAGCAAATTATTTAATGCAGGGGATGATTAATCCTGATATGCTTGATGTTTTTAATCAGCAATTTGCAATTGCAAGTGCAAATGTAATTTTTCTTAGAAAAAAATATCTTTTAGAACTGGAAAAAATTGCCAAAATTAAACACTCTTCAATGGCTGAAAATGAAGTGCTTTCCTTAAAATATAAATCGATAGTTGATGAATTTATGTCTGTTGGTGAATTAAATGATTTAATTTATGAAAAACTGAACGAAATTAAACAGGAAGAAATCAGGAAAGCCCAATGTTTAATCGGTGCTCATAGAGATGATATTGATTTTTATATAAATGAAATTGATTCAAAAAAATATGCTTCTCAAGGTCAACAAAGAACAATTGTTTTGGCGCTGAAGCTGGCTGAGCTTCAAATAATCAAAGAAAAAATAAAAGAAACCCCTTTATTGCTGTTGGATGATGTTTTGGCTGAGCTTGATAACATCAGGCAAAATTATCTTTTAGGAGCAATCGATGCGGATGTTCAAATGATAATAACAAGTGTTGATACTTTGGCTTTTGATGATGAATTTTTAAAAGATGTTGATATAATAAAAATATCAAAAGGCATGATTGTGTAACAGTTTTTGCTTAAGTGTCTGGATTTATGATATATTAAAAATATAGTTTTAGTTGCAAGATGGGTATGAAAAAATTAAACATAGCTTTTATATGGCATTTTCATCAGCCGAACTATCAATCTAAATATGATAGTGATTTTTTGTTGCCATGGGTAAGGCTTCATGCTTCAAAAGATTATCTTGATATGTTGAAAAAAATAGATAAGTTCAAAAATATCAAGCTTAATTTTAATTTTTCACCTATTTTATTAAGTTCTTTGCAAAAGTATGCCCAAGGAGCTAAAGACCTGCATTTAAGGCTGTTAATAAAAGATGAAAATCAATTAAGCGATGAAGATAAAATATTTATTTTGAATAATTATTTTGATTTAAATTATAAAAATATGGTTTTAGCTCGTCCTTATTTTACAAATTTGTATAATAAAAGGGCTGATGCTAAAGAGCTAAATCTTGAAATGTTTAATTTGCAAGAATATTGCGATATTATGGCAAATTTTACTCTTTGTTGGATAGATAAGAGTTTTTGTGATGATTATCCGAATTTGGCTTATTTATTCCAAAAAGAAAAAAATTACACCCTTGAAGAAAGAAGTGAAATTTATGAAATCCAGCTGGATATTATAAAAAGAATTTTAAAAGAATATAAAACTTATCAGGATTTAAATAAAATAGAAGTTTCAATAAGTCCTTATTATCATCCGATTTTACCCTTGTTATTTGATTTTAAAAATAAAGAAATAAAAGATTTTGAAAATTTGCCTGAGGGTTTTTCAAGAGAAAAAGATGCAAAAGAGCAAATTGCGCTTGGTATAAAAAAATATGTTGAAATTTTCGGCAGAAATCCTCATGGCATGTGGTTATCGGAACAATGTGTCTGTCCAAAAAGCACTGAATTATTGTCTAAAATGGGGCTGAATTGGACAGTATTAGACGAGGGTATACTTTCAAAAACAACTAAAAATGAATTCATACGCGATTTTGAGGGCAACTTGGAAAACCCCTTTAATTTAAATATAAATTATAAAACAAAAAGTAAATATCCTTTAAACATTTTATTTGCTGATTCGTTTTTTGCTAATCTTTTGAATTTCGGCTACGGCAATTATGACTCTGTTAATGCAGCGAATGATATTTATGAAAAAATTAAAACAATTCAATCAAAATTACAAAGTTCTCCTAAGGAAAACCATATTTTAACTATTGCAATGGATGGAGAAAATTGTTGGGAAACATATCAGGATGACGGAACAAAATTTTTGGAAACTTTTTATGGGTTAATTGATTCCGATGAAACTCTTGAAACGGTTCTTGTGAATGATTTTGTTGTTAATAATCCCCCCGAAACGCTTGAAAATCTTAAATCGGGTTCTTGGATAAACAGGAATTTTGATTTGTGGATAGGTGAACCCACCAAGAATGTTGCTTGGCTTTATTTATCAAGCGTTTGCGCTGATTATGATAAATATTCAAAAAAACTTATAAATTCCATTAAAACCCAAGAAGATAAAAAAATATGTTCAATAAGAATTAAAAATGCCAGACAGGAACTTTTGATTGCGCAAGGAAGCGATTGGTATTGGTGGTATGGTGAGCCGAATGAATCAAAAAGCGACAGCATTTTTGATTATTTATTTAGAAGTCATTTAATGAATGTTTATGAGATTTTAGGGCTTGAAGTGCCTCAATATTTAAACATGCCTTTATCGAATGCATCAACTCGTCCTTTAAGAAATCCAACCAAACAAATCAGTCCGTCTTTGACTTGTTGTAATACGGATGAAAATGATGAATGGGACAATGCGGGGTATATTTTTATTCCGGACGGTCCGACGGCGAATATGTCAAGATTGGTTAAAAATATTCATTTTGGTTTTGATAAAGACTATTTATATTTTAGATTTGAATTAAATAAAAAATCTCCCAAAATCAATTATCAAGCAATTGAAAACCAGATTGCAATATATTTCTTTTATGAAAACAGCAGATATTTTTCACCTGTTCGTTTTGTAAATAAAAATGAAAATTTTTATCCGATTATAAAAAAACATTTTTCAAACGAGTTAAGATTTGTGTTTGATGAAAAGAAAATATCAAGAATATTTTTTAATAGAGCCTTGCCTTACGGTTTATGGTGTCAAGAGGTTGCGAAAAAATCAAAAATTGTATATAGAGATGTAATTGAATTAAAAATTGCTTTTGAAGATTTAGCTTTTGCAACTAAAGAGTTTTCATTTTGCATTATAGATGCTTCCAATGAATTGATTAACGAGGTTTATCCTCAAGATGTTATGATTAATATTAAAATAGAAGATTAATTATCTCTTACTTCAAAAGAAATTTCCCAGCCGTCATCTGTATTTTGTTGTTGTGCGTTTTCTTTTTTAATCGGATTTTCTTTGTTTGGGTTTTCTTGTTTAATTTCTTCTTTTGTAGTTTCTTGTTCTATTATTTCTTCAATTTCTTCTTTATTTTCAATTTCTATTTGTTCGGTTTCTTGGCTCTCTTCAACAGAAGGCGCTGGTTCTAAATCGATGTATTTTGCGTCAAATTCAGCTTTTTTTGAATAATCTTCTATTTTTTCTATTTTATATTCTTTATAGCTTTCTTCTTTTGGTTGTTTTTCGGTCATTATGTCGTTTAGGCTTTTATCTTTTAATTCTTTTAAAGAGATTTCCCTGATATCAGATTCATCTAAAGGAAGCCAAAAACCAAAAATTGAACCTTCGTTTAGTTTTGATTTAACAAATACTTTTCCTTGGTGGTGCTTTTCAATTGCCACTTTGACAAGGTGTAGTCCAAGACCTGTACCTTTAATTGTGTGAACTTGATTTTCAATTCTGTAAAATCTTTCAAAAATCATTTTTTGGTGTTCGATTGAAATTCCAATGCCGTTATCTTCAACAGTAACTTCCAAATATTTAGGATTGTGGGCAATTTCAGCTCTGATTTTAATTCTTGAATCATTAGGAGAATATTTGATAGCATTTGTGATTAAATTGCTCATAACACGCTCTATACTTTGAGTGTTGTATGAAAGCATAGGCAAGTTTTCTTCTTTGATAAAAGTAATTGAAATATTTTTTTCGTCAGCTAAAACTTTATGACTTTGAGCGATTTTGTTAATCGTTTCTGTTATATCTTGTTTTTCTTTTTCTAATTCATTTCCGGATTCCAACCTTGAAAAATCAAGAATGTCATTAACCATTTTATTTAGTCTTATAACTTCTTGATTGATTGTTCCGATAAACTCTTTTTGTTCGTTAAAGTTGAATTGTTCGCCATAATTATATAGTGTATCGGCATATGAGCTTAATATTGTAACAGGAGTCCTTAATTCGTGGGAAACATTGGAAATAAAGTCATTTTTTAATCTGTCTACTTCTGCTTCTTTTGTTATATCAATCAAAACGATGATATAACCAAGATAATCGTGCATTTTTGAATACATTGGAGAAATTATTGATTTAATTATTCTGTTGTCAACATTAATATTGAATTCCAGCGGTTTTTTCTCTATTACATCCAAAGGGGTGTTTTTAAAGATTGAAATTTTATCTCTAAAACATAATTCTCCTGTTGAATCACAGTATTCTTGAATTGAAGTGTTGAGGATTTCAGCTTCTGAACCGTTAAGGATTTTTTGAGCAGCTGAATTAATCATAGAAATTTTATCGTAGTTATCGCAAACAACAACGCCGTTTGCTATGCTCATCAATACTGCTTCCAGCTTATTTCTTTCAACTGTTAATTGGTCAATATTTTGTTCTTCGTAGTTGTGGAGTTTTTTTGACATGTCGTTGAATGCGTCAAAAAGTTCTTTAATTTCGCCTGAAGCTTGGTTGTAGTTTAATACTGTTCCAAATTTTCCTTGTTCGATTTCTTTAACGCCATGATGTAGAAGAGTTAGTTCTCGCCTGATTAAAAAAGCATTTGCTAAAATAACAAGCGTAAATACAAGCCAAATTGCACTAAAAACGGTTAAAAGAGAGTTTTTGGTTGTGTGGGTAACATTTTTGGCTAAATCGGCAGATAAACCTACTTCAACCGTGCCAACTACTTTTCCGTTTTGGTCCAACATTGGAGATGAGATATTTGTGTCTGCTTTTTGTGCACGCTTGTTATAGTTTTCAATGGTTGAATAAATTACATCTCCAACTTTATTTTTAAATGTTATATATGAGATATCGTCAGTAGATGAAAGAATGGAATTAACATGTGTTTTAATAAAGCCAAGCGCAGTAGGGTTTGAAGTTGCTTGTGTAATTTCATAGTTTTGTACCGCAAGAGTTTTGGTTAAAAGTTGTCCAAAACTTCTATAGCTTTCATCTAATTCTATCTTGATTTTGTTAACCGCCCAAAGGGCAATTGCTACGATTAGACTTGTTGAGATAATGAGGGCTGTAACAATAAGTTTGTTTTGGGTAGTCAAATCAATATTAAATTTTTTCTTCATAGTAGAAATTGTAACATAATATAAATTTTTAATATATACTGATTATATGAAAAAAGAAACAAAAACACATGAAAAATTAATTGCTTCAAACAAAAAGGCATATTTTGACTACAATCTTTTTGACAGCTACGAAGCAGGTATTTGCCTTTTAGGCACTGAAATTAAATCAATCAGAAAAGGGCAGATTAATCTTAAAGACAGTTATATTAAAATAACCGATAATCTTGAAGCATATTTAATTAATTGTCATATATCGCCTTATGAATTTGGTAATATTTACAATCATGACGCTAAAAGAGATAGAAAACTTTTATTAAACAAAAAGGAAATCTTAAAAATTTTAAACAAGGTTAAACAAGAACAATACACAATTGTTCCAACTAAGATGTTTTTTTCCGGTCGCTGGGCAAAGCTTGAAATCGCTCTTGCAAAGGGTAAGAAGCTATATGATAAAAGAGAATCTATCAAGAAAAAAGATATACAAAGAGATATTCAAAGGATGAGATAATATTGAATAAATTATATTTTTTGGGTCCAAAAGGTACATATTCTGAAATTGCCGCAAATAAGATTGCATCAATGTTAAAAGAGGAATATATTTTAGAATCTGTTTCTACTATTGCAAAAATTGTTGAAGTTTTGGGTCTTAATGATAGAAATATAGGTGTTTTACCTATTGAAAACTCGATTGAAGGAATTGTCCGCCAAAGTCTTGACAGCTTATATCTTTCAGATGTTAAAATTCAAGCTCAGACTGATATTAAAATTGAACATTGTCTTTTTTCAAAAGGAAAAAAAGAAGATATTAAACATATAATTTCTCACCCGCAAGCATTGGCGCAAGCGCAAAAATATATCTTAGAAAATTTTGATAAAAATATTGATTTAATTGAGTCATCTTCAACAGCATGTGCTGCGGTGACATTGGAAAATAAAGATAATACATATGCTGCTATTTGCTCTTTTGACAAAGGAAAAGAGCTGAAACTAAATTTGTTAGATAAAAATATAGGTGATGTTAAAGATAATAAAACCAGATTTGTTTTGGTTTCTTTAAAAGAAGTTGATTTTAATGTGCCAAAAACAAGAACTTCTATTGCTTTTAATACAAAAAATGAATCAGGTGCGTTATTAAAAGTATTAAAAATATTTTATAAATATAATTTAAATTTGATATATCTTGAATCGCGCCCTTCTAAAAGAGTTTTTGGCGAATATAATTTTTTTGCGGATATTGATAGAGGGGTAAGCGAAATCAAGGAAGCCATAGAAGAAATTAAACAAGAATGTAATTATTACAGACTTCTTGGTTCTTATCCCGTTGTATAGATTAAATTTTAAAAATGTAGTATTATAGATTTATGTTAAATTTTTTGACACCAAAAAGTAAAATACAACTTCACACTATAAGAGAAATTCCATTGAATTCTGTTGAAATAATGGGCGTGGCCCAGATTAACCCTTATTGTAATTATGTTTCAGAACAAAAGGATATTTTTTTCACAGTTGTGAGTTTTGCTTATGGCTCAAGGGATTACGATGAAAAAGAAGGTATGGTTTTATCTAAATATTTTACGGTAAAAAAGTGCCCAAAATGCAAGAAAGTTGAACTAATCCCTGTTAGAATGAGGATAAATCTTGATTTGGTTTATCAAAAGCACGAAGAAGAAATTGCATACGACGCTTTTGAAGAAAATCCTTCCCGCCGCAGATTTCCGACGGTTGTGAATGCGTATTGCAATAATTGTTCGTCATGCTTTGAAATAAGGATTAAATCTTGCGATTGTTGGATTAAGGAAGCCAAGAAAATCAAAGAAGCAGATTTGGTTACAAAAGAGTGGGAAGAATACAATATAGATTGAATTTTTAAGTTTTTTTAAAAAATAATAAAAAAATTGAAAAAAAGTGCTTGCAAAATTTTTTTTATGTTTTATTATAATGTCTACGAGCAATTGAGCTCAACTAAGTCTCACCACAAGTTAATTAAATAAAAAATAAAAAAAACTTGTTGACAAAAAAAATTTGAAGTGATAACTTAGTAAATGCGCAAGGTTCAAGGCGCAGTTAAGAACAGGAATGAAATAAATAATTTTTTTTGCCTGCACAAACAAGTTTAATCAAACTTGCACATTGAAAACAGAATATCATATCTATCAATTACTATGTTAAGATAGACTCAGAGTTTTACTTCTAACTAAAACAAAAAGTCAAACAATAACCAACAAATCAGTTCTTAACCAATTTAATTGATACCTAAATACAAACGACAAATACCTG
>CASDOW010000013.1 GCA_949282195.1 uncultured bacterium
TTGTGCAAGTGGATATACCTTATCGGAGGGCAGCTGCAAACCGATATGCAATGTAAAATATGGTGAAAATTGTAAAACATGTAATGAAACAAGTTGTACTGCCTGTGTTAGCGGATATTATCCAAATGGAGCTACTTGTAAAACTTGTACATCAAAATATGGAGCAAATTGTAAAACATGTAATGCAAATAAATGTAGCACATGTAAAAGCGGATATACTGCATATGATTGGGGATGTGCTGCCGGCAGTTGCGGTAGTATAGAAGGGTGCTTGGAGTGTGTGACAGGAGCGGCATCACCAGGAATAATCGCCCCAACATACATAAGGTGTACAACTTGTGCAAAAGGATATACAACTTCTGTTAGTGGTAGTTTTATCAACCTGAATTGTCATCTTTATGGAGGATCATGCAATTCCTGCATAAAAAACTAAAACCCGATTTATGTTATTTTTTGTGTTTTGATATCTTAAGGGAGCAATTGCTCCCTTTTTTTTAAGTTTTTTGTTATTTTCTAGTCAGTTCGAGGTGGAACTTGTTTCAGCATCTTTTAAGCATGCAGTGTTTACTTTTAACCCTAAAAATAATGGGCTAATTATTTTATACATGGTTATTTAGACCCTGAAACCAGTTCAGGGTGACAAGGTCAGTTCAGGGTGGCAAAGAAAATATCCTCCCAAAACGTCATGCTGAACTTGTTTCAGCATCTTATCAACATGCAAGATTTACTTTTAATCAAAGAGAACAGAAAATTACGCTTACGCATTTTTGCTTTTTTAAAAAAATTGCCCTAATTTAAAAAACAATGTTATCATTAACCCAAAATATTATGGAATTGAAAAACACAATACAAAATGTATATAATGGCTTTTTAGACATGATTTACAAGAAAAAATGTCTAATTTGCGGTTGTTCAAAAACTGATGATTTATTGTGTAAAACCTGTTTAAAAGATGTTCAATTTTTATCTTATTTTGCACATAAAATTTATGAAAAAATTCCAATTTATTCAGCAACAATTTATGATAAAAACATAAAATCCCTAATTCAAATGTTAAAATTTAAACACAAAAAATCAGCCGCAAAACCCTTATCAGATATACTTTTTAGCTATTTTAAAAAATTAAATTTAAAAGATAACTATATTATAATTTATCCGCCCAGTTTTTTTATTAAATCAGCCCAGAGAGGCTATAATCATATATTTTTAATAGCTAAAGAATTTTCAAAACTAACAGGTTTTAGTATAAATAAAAATATAATTAAAAAAATAAAACCCACAAAACCGCAATACAAAGCAAAAGACAGAAGAAAGAATATTAAAGGAAGTTTTAAAATAAATCAAAAAGAACTTTCAAAATTAAAAGACAAAAACCTTCTTCTAATAGACGATATAACTACATCAGGAGCTACTTTAGAAGAAATTATCAATTGTTTTTTAGAGCTTAATTTCAACAACATAACTTGCCTTACAATTTCAAAAGCAAAATAAAATCTTCTTGTGTATAAGTTGTGGAAAAATTGCACAAATTATGCACAAGAAAAAAATCAAGTATAGTAATAGTTTCAGTAGGTTTTACACAAATATTTTGTCTTTATTATAGATTATTAATTTTATATATAAAATATATTATTATATATAATATAAAGTTTTAAAAAATCTTTTAGAGGGGTGGTTTGTATCTTTTTTTGTTTTTATACTATAATTTTAGAATGGTAAACTAAAATGGAGAAATTGCCGGTGGAAATAAATATAAATAAAGAAGATTTTTCAAACGGAATTAAAATTGTTGAAAAAGTTACTTCACAAAAAGCAATTCAGCCAATACTTTCAAATATTTTAATTGAAACTGTATCATCAGATAGAATAAGATTTTGTGCAACAGATTTAAATTTGGCAATAAACTATAAAATACAAGCAGAAGTTATAAAAGAAGGTTCAACAACCTTGAGTGCAAGGAAAATATCTGAAATTGTTTCAAAATTATCATCAAGTGAAATTAATCTTAAAACAATCGAAGATACCGATAATATAAAAATTAAAAGCGGCAAAACGGAATTTGATTTAATTGGGTTAAGCGCTCTTGAATTTCCAAAAGTTTTAGATGACGTTGAAACAGATGAATTTAAAACAATAGTGTTGAATAAAAATGAATTCGCAAAAGCGGTTAAACAAGTTATTTTTGCTGTATCAATACAAGAAACACAAGCTGTTTTAACGGGTGTTTGTTTTAATATTGAAAACAATATTCTTGAGCTTGCAGCAACGGACGGAAATCGTTTAACAAGAGTTCAAAAAGAAATTGAAACACCAATTGATGAACCTTTTAATTTTATTGTTCCCGCTAAAACTTTACAAGAGGTTTTGAGAATTTCTTCAATTATAGATGATGAAAAAATTACAATTAAAATTTTAAGAAATAAAATTCTTTTTGAATTTGAAAATTTGGCTTTCCAATCAAGATTAATTGACGGTGTTTATCCTAAATATCAACAATTAATTCCTTCCGAAAGCGAGAAAAAAATAATTGTAGATAGAGTTGAATTAATTAATTCTATCGAAAGAGTTTCTGTTATGGTTAATGATAGAACAAATGTTGTTCGGTTTAATTTTACACAAGGACAATTGGAAATCATGGCAGACACACCTGAAGCAGGGCGTTCTAAAGATTATATTGATATTCAATATGATTTTGATGATATGTTAACTGCATTTAATTATAAGTATGTATTGGATGGTTTAAAAAACATGGATTCTAAAAAAGTTGAAATAGAAATTTCAGATGTTTTAGCTGCTTCAATTTTTAAACCGCAAGAAGATAACGGCAATTATATTTGTTTAATTATGCCTGTTAAAGTTCAATAGGGAATATTATGAAAGTTAGTGTTAAAACTCCGGCTACAATAGCAAACCTTGGACCAGGATTTGATTCTTTTGGTTTAGCCTTGCCGTTATATAATGTTGTTTCTGTTGAAGAAACCGTCCTTCCGGGGTCAGGAATTGAAATCAACATAATAAATGAAAAAAATAATGAAAAATCAGAATTGGCAGATGTTCCAACTGATAAAACAAATATTGTCTATAAGGCAATAGAATTATTATACAATTTTATAGGGCAAGTGCCTAATGAGCTTAAAATTACAATTAAAACCCAAATTCCAATTTCAAGAGGACTGGGCTCATCTTCTTCTGTTATTGTGGGCGGTTTAATTGCGGCAAATGAGCTTTTAGGCAGACCTGCCGATGAAAAAGTTTTAATGTCTATCGCAACAGAAATTGAAGGACATCCTGATAATATTACTCCTGCTTTTGTTGGCGGAATTACAATGTCATCTTGGGAAGATGACGGTTCTGTTGTGTATCGTAAATTACCTTGGAATGATGATTGGAAATTAATGGTTTGCATTCCTGATTATGAATTAAATACAGAAATTTCTCGTTCAGTTCTACCAAAAGAAGTTCCGATGTCATCTGCTATTCATAATCTGAAAAGAAGTGCAATGTTTGTTGATGCACTGTATAGTAAAGATGAAGAGCTTTTAAAATTAGCTCTAAAAGATAAGCTTCATCAGCCTTACAGGGAAAAATTAGTCCCCGGTTTATCTGATATTATTAACAATCTAAAACACATAAATGGTGTAATCGGTACTGTATTATGTGGCGCAGGACCTGCAATTTTAGTTATTTATAATGGAATTGGGGTTGGTGAAATAAAAGAAGTTGTTTCTAACAGCTGGAATTATTTTAATGTTGAAACTAACTTTTTAAATTTACCGATTGAAAAACAAGGTGCAGTTATTTTATAGTGCGCTAAAGGAATGGTTAAATAAATGTTATATAATCTTTTTAAGTTTGATTGTATTGTCGTGGGCGCAGGTCATGCCGGCGTTGAAGCTGCAATAAGTGCTTCAAGATTAGGGCTTAAAACTCTTTTAACTACTTTAAATATTGATAATATTGCACTTATGCCTTGTAACCCCGCTATTGGAGGACCTGCTAAATCAAATCTTGTTAGAGAAATAGATGCTCTAGGCGGAGTCATGGGTGAATTGGCAGATTCAACTTATATGCAATTAAAAACTCTTAACTCATCCAAAGGTCCTGCTGTTAGAGCGCTAAGAGCGCAATCAGATAAAAAAGAGTATAGATACGCCGCAAGACATTTGGTTGAACAACAAGAAAATTTAACCCTTAAACAAACTCAAATTGTAGATTTGATTGTTGAAAAAAATGAAATAAAAGGTGTAGTCGATGAACTTGGTATTGAATATTATGCACCAACCGTTATTTTAACTACAGGAACAAGTCTTGAGGGTCGAATTTTTATTGGTTTAAAATCTTTTCAAGCCGGAAGACTTGGGGAAAGAAGCGCAAATGGTTTATCAAATAAACTAAGAGAGCTTGGTTTAAACGTTCGAAAATTAAAAACAGGAACTCCTGCAAGAGTTGACGGAAGAACGATTGATTATTCAAAACTTGAGCTTCATCCGGGGGATGAAATAATTGACGGAATGCCTCGATTTTTTAGCTACAAACCCAACCGCCCGATAAGAAAACAATATCCTTGTTATTTAACAAAAACAAATGAAAGAACTCATCAAATAATTAAAGAAAATCTTCAATATTCACCTTTATATCGAGGTTTAATAACAGGAGTCGGTCCCAGATATTGCCCAAGCATTGAAGATAAAGTGGTTAGATTTAGCCATAATCCTTCACACCATATTTTTATCGAGCCTGAAGGAGTGGATACTTATGAAGTTTATATTCAAGGGTTTTCAACCTCACTACCGATTGAAGCACAATTTCAAATGATACATTCGCTTTCAGGTTTAGAAAATGTATCAGTTATAAAACCCGCCTATGCTGTTGAATATGATAGCGTATGTGCGCTTGAATTAGATAACGGTTTAATGACTAAAAAAAACAAAGGTTTATTTTTGGCAGGTCAAATAAATGGAACCTCAGGTTATGAAGAAGCTGCAGCCCAAGGGCTTGTGGCAGGAATTAACGCTAAAAATTATCTTGATAAAAAAGAATATATTGAATTAACCCGTTCAAATTCATATATCGGGACTTTAATTGATGATTTAATTACAAAAGATATTGATGAACCATATAGAATGTTAACATCAAGAAGTGAATACAGATTAATCTTAAGACAAGATAACGCTGATTTAAGATTAATGGAATTAGGATACAAAACAGGGCTTGTAAAAGAATCAGATATTCAAAGAAAAAGATTGAAAGAAGCAGAAATTGATAAACTAATTGAAAATTTAAAAGAATTTAAAATTAGTGCAAATGAAAAAAATAAAGAAATTTTATCAAAATATAATGAAGCATTGGAGCTTGGAACAAATGGCTTTAATATTTTAAAAAGACCGAATGTAGATTTTAAAATATTAAAAGAATTAGGTTATAAATCAAGAGTTAATTCTCCTGACAATTATTTAACAAGAGATATAGAAGAACAAGCTGAAATTTTAATCAAATATGACGGATATATTAAGCGGCAGTTAGATCAAATTGATAAACAAATTAAAACGGATGAAATAAGAATTCCTGATGATATTGATTATAATGCAATTAAACAAATATCAACAGAATCAAAAGAAAAGCTGAATAAAATAAGACCTAAAACCATAGGTCAAGCGCTTAGAATAGGCGGAGTTAAACCCGCAGATGTTTCTGTATTAATGGTTTTAATAGAACAACATAGAATTTCAAGAGTTAATTAACAAGCTTAAAGATTTTGTTGCAAATATCAAAAGTTTCTTCGCAACTGTCGAGTTTAAGCATGTTATCCCCGTCGCAAAGTGCACAATCGGGGTTTGGATGAATTTCAAAAAACAAACATTTTGCCCCTGCTGCAATAGCTGCTTTAGCTAATAAAGGTACAAATTTCCTTTCCCCTGCTGAACTTGCGCCATGACCTCCTGGTATTTGTACGCTATGAGTAGCATCAAAAACTAAAGGATAACCAAGTTCATCTTGAATAATTTGAACACCTCTCATATCAACTACAAGATTGTTATAGCCAAATGATGTTCCTCTATCTGTTATTAAGATTTTATCGTTTCCTGAATCTATTACTTTTTGAGCTATTGATTTCATTTGATAAGGTGATAAAAATTGACCTTTTTTAATGTTTACAATTTTCCCTGTTTTAGCTGCTGCAACAAGCAGGTCTGTTTGTCTACATAAAAAAGCAGGAATTTGAATAATATCAGCAACTTTAGCTGTAATATCAGCTTGAGAAGCTTCATGGATATCTGTAACTATTGGTAAATCTAATTCTTTTTTAACTTTAGCTAAGATTTCCAATCCTTTTTCAATTCCTAAACCTCTATATGAATTTAGTGATGAACGGTTTGCTTTATCAAAAGAGGTTTTAAAGACAAAATTAATATCTAATTTAGTGCAAATTTCTTTTAATTTTTTAGCAGTGGTTAGTGTTATTTCTTCGCTTTCCATAGCACAAGGACCTGCTAAAATTGTCAGTTTATCTTTTCCGATTTCAAAATTATTAAGTGTTAGAGTTTTCATAGATTTTATTATATAATAATAATTAATATTAGGGAAGTGAGGAAAAGTTTATGTGCGCAGCACCGACAAAAGAAATTGACGAAAAAGAGCAAAAAGCCATCCAAGAAGGAAAAAATAAAGCGCTAAAATTAGCATTGGATAAAATTGAGAAAGATTTTGGAAAAGGTTCAATTATGCGTCTTGGTGACAAATCAAGCGTTAATTGCGAGTGTATTCCGACAGGTTCACTTGCTTTAGATATTGCGCTTGGAATTGGCGGTGTACCAAGAGGAAGAATAATTGAAATCTATGGCCCTGAATCATCAGGTAAAACAACTTTAGCACAGCACATTGTTGCAAATGCGCAGAAAAAAGGTGGAATTGCTGCTTTTATTGATGCTGAGCATGCACTTGACCCTGAATATGCAAGAAACTTAGGAGTTGATGTTGATCAATTATTAATTTCTCAACCTGATACTGGTGAACAAGCATTAGAAATTGCTGAAGAATTAGTTCGTTCAGGCGCTATTGATGTTATTGTAATAGATTCGGTTGCAGCACTAGTCCCTAAAGCAGAAATTGAAAAAGCTATGGATGAACAGCAAATGGGTTTACAAGCTCGTTTAATGTCAAAAGCATTAAGAAAATTAACGGGTATTGTAGGTAAAACAAATACAACCGTTATTTTCATCAACCAATTAAGACAAAAAATCGGTATAATGTTTGGAAACCCTGAAACTACCACAGGCGGTAATGCACTAAAATATTACGCTTCAGTTCGTCTTGATATAAGAAGATGTGATAGTGTAAAAAATAAAGATAATGAAGATATAGGTAACAGAGTTCGTGTAAAAGTTGCTAAAAATAAAGTTGCTCCTCCTTTTAAAGTTGCTGAGTTTGATATTATATATGGCAAGGGAATTTGTGCCTTAGGTAATATAATTGATGTTGCAGTTAATTTTGATATCATTAAAAAAGCAGGTGCATGGTTTAGCTATAATGATGAAAAATTAGGTCAAGGCAGAGAAAAAGCAAAAGAATTTTTAGAACAAAACCCTGATATTTTAGCTGAAATTGAAACAAAAGTTAGAGAAAAAATAGCTTCTAAAAATAAACCTCAACAAGAAATTGAAAACAAGGAAGAAAAATAGATGAAAGGTATTATTCTTGCCGCAGGTGCAGGCTCTAGGCTGTATCCTGCAAGTTTACCTATTTCAAAAATATTACTGCCTGTATATGATAAACCTATGATTTATTATCCTATCACAACCTTATTATTGGCAGGTATTAAGGATATTTTAATCATAACAAGTCCTTATGATATTGATAATTTTAAAAAAGTCTTGGGAGACGGAAGTTCAATCGGGGTTAAATTTTCTTATGCTATACAAGAAATCCCCAAAGGTATAGCAGAGAGCTTTTTAATAGCTGAAGACTTTATCCAAAATTCTCCTGTGGCTTTGATTTTAGGGGATAATATATTCCATGGGTTTGGCTTTTCGTCAATGTTGAAAGAAGTAGGTAAAAGGGAAAAAGGTGCAACAGTATTCGGCTATCAGGTTCAAGACCCTGAGAGGTTTGGTGTTGTTGAATTTGATGAAAATAAAAAAGCTGTTTCAATAGAAGAAAAACCAAAAAATCCTAAATCAAATTATGCTGTTACAGGATTATATTTTTATGACAGCAATGTTGTTGAGTATGCTAAAACCTTAACTCCATCAGCAAGAGGGGAATTAGAAATCACTGATTTAAATAAAATTTATCTTGAAAAAAATGCCCTGAAAGTAGAAATTTTAGGCAGAGGTTTTGCTTGGCTTGATACAGGGACTTTTGAGAGCTTATTGCAAGCAGCAAATTTCGTTCAATCAATGGAAATTAATACAGGTATGAAAATTGCTTCAATTGAAGAAGTTGCATATCGTATGGGTTATATTTCAAAAGATAATTTGATTGAATTAGCAAAGAAATATAAACAAAACGGATACGGAAAATATTTGACAAAAATTGCTGAAACTGTTTAATGAAAAAGACTTTCATCTAATGAATTATATTTTTCATTATATATTTTGCTGAAATAATCGCTAATAATATTTGCGTTGATAATATTTTCATCTAAACAATTTTTTATAAATGAATATAAGAATGTTGTAATTGAATTCATCTTTGTTCCGCTTTGGGTTTCTAATTTGGTGCCGTTTTCTTTAAAAATTTGCATTTCGTGATTTATTGATAAAATTAGCGCTTGAAGTTTTAATCTTGTTTCATCGTCTTTTTTTTTGGACGGTAAATTTTTTGAATTTTTATCTAAATCGTTGTAAATTTGATAAATACTAAAATACAAGGCGGTAGCGGTTTTATTTTCCTCTTTTGGATGTAGTTTCAGATATAAGTTTACATATTTTTGAGTTTTTCTTATTATAAAACTTATTTTATCTTTTTGTTCTAGGGAATTTCTGCTGCCTATAAAAGCAGTGCCGACGCGATTTTTGGATAAATCCTCACCTTGTTGTTTAGCTATTTGAATTATTTCATTGATAATTTTATCAGGCAGACAATTTATGGTGGCGACATTTATTCCGTCTATATTTTCCGGTCTGATAAAGTCAAGAGTTTTTGCAAAATCCCAGCCTTTTTTCATTGCTGTTGAAAATTTTTCTTTTGCCCAAGTGTTAATTTGCCAGAATTGTTTTAACATAGAATTATTTTCTTTTGAAATACTTTCAGGAGATGTTAATTCTCTATCTGAAAGAGATTTTGAGTATTTTTTTTGCAAATTTAGATAATTGTTTTTTAATTAATTTACCTTCATGGGTTTCATTCCAAGCAAAATCTAAAACATAAGAAAGAACTTCTTTTTCATCAGGATTGTTTTGATAAAATTCCTTTTGCCTTTTTGTTATGTTGTAGACTGTGTCGGGATTTTCAACAAAATGGTTTATGATATTACTCAAGATATGTTTTTTCTTGAAACAGGTAAAGAGCCTGAAGGAATAAATACAGGTTCGCCTTCAAGTTCTTGTTGTTTTTCTTCTCTTGTTTCTTTTAATTTTTGAGATAGAGCCTGAGTGAATTTGTCATTATATTCTTTATTTGATAATTTTAAAACTTTAGCATAACGAACTGACATTTATTCCTTTATATTTTTCGAAATGAATGTCATAGAGAGTTTTATCGGTATTTGTTCTAAGGCAATTTTCAACTTCGGATTTAATTCCTGCAGGATAATCTTCTTGTTCTAAGTGTTGATATGTCTTTTTTAAATCAATACTGTAGCCGCCTGAAAAAACAGGGTAATTTGTGTTTTGTAAATTTAAATCGGTTGCAGTTGAGGGATTTATGGAGTTAGTTGAATAGATGTTATTATGTTGTTTAGAATTGTTTAATTTTTGTATTTTGAAAAGATTAAAATTAGGGCTGATTTTCATATAAATTGTTCCTGTTTATTTTTCAGACAAAATATATAAAACGTCTAAAGAAAATCACTTCATCTTACAGAGCTATTATTAAGCAATATTAAGAAAAATAAATAATTACTACAATGGTAAAAATCCAGACACCTACCCGTTTTTCCTAGTCTTAATGGCTTATTTTTTCTTTGTAAGACTTACAAAATATTTTTTTTGTGGTATAATGCTTGCAAAAGTTGTTAGTTGTATTAATATCGTTAGGAGGTTCTTATGTCACTTTCTACTCAAAAAACGGAAACTAAGATTTCTATTAAATCTAAGTTCAATGATGAATTCCAGCACTATTTGAAAAAACAATGTTTAAAAACAACATTTAACGGACTAGAATTAGAAACCTTCAGTTGGTACAAAAAAGTTTTAGGGTTGGTTTAAAACAAAAGATTTTCAAAATTAAAAAAAGCGGAGTTGAGTGAAATCCGCTTTTTTTATGTTTAAATTATATATTCATATCAAAACTTCTTTTTGTTTCCGCAGCTTTTAAATTCATTCCCACAATCATTGCCTGACGAGAATACATATTAATTTCTTTTGCTACATCGCCATTAAAAACATTTTCGTTTTTTATAAAATAATTTGACATAGAATCAAACAAATTAGGAGAGCTTGGATTAATATCAAGTTCTTTTTTGGGAGTTTGATATGTTTTGGCTGATTGAGTTGAAACATTTAGTCCAAATCTTGAACCTAAGTTGTAATTTTGAGCCATGAAAATCTCCTTTATTGTTCGACCTTACATTTTAATTTACGACATTTGAATATTTAAACTTTAATGATTTTGTTTATTTTGTAAAGAATGTTTACAAAAATTATATCGATTTTTTAATTTTATAAACAAAAAGGTAATGTTAAATTTTAAAAAATAATTCAAAATGTATTATCGAGTTTATTTAAAGGAGAAAATAATGCATTTTAGTTTAGTAAAAAGAGAACCTTCTTATTTTTTTGAAAATATCCATGAAGATTTAAACAGATTTTTAAAAGATACTTTTGGCGATATTGAATATTTAGATAAAACCAATAATTCAATATATAAAGCTTTTCGCCCTGCAATTGAAGTAAAAGAAAAGAAAAATGAATATAAAATAAAAGTTGAATTACCTAATGTTAATAAAGATGATATTGATGTTGAATTATCGGAAAATTCACTTTCTCTAAAAGCTGAATCAAAGTTTGAGGAGTGCAAAGAAGAAGAAAGTTTAAGAACAACGGAATTTAGATATGGCAAATTCGTTAGAACAATTCCTTTAGAGCACGCAATTAACATTGAAGAAGCCAAAAGCGAATTTAAAAATGGTATATTACATATTGAATTACCCAAATTACACCAAGATAAAAAAGAAGACACTAAAAAATTGAAAATAGATTAATTATTGCCTTTCTTTTGGTATCATATTTTCTTTGTTTTATATATAAACCACCATAAAAAAAGAACTTATTTTATAAGTCCATGGTGGTTTTTATTTTATTCTTCCAATATTTCACAAATTATATGCCCTATTGCAATATGAAGTTCTTGGATTTCACAGGTAACACAAGAGGGGGCATTAATTTCTACATCAATATCAAGATTTGTTTTATTTTTTCCTGTCATAAAAATTACTTTTAGGTTATTTTTTTTGGCATATTCTATAGTTTTTAAAATATTTTTGCTTTTTGCGCTTGTCGATATTGCAATTAAAATATCGCTTTCATTTGCCAGACCTTCCAATTGGCGAATGAAAATATTTTCAAAAGAATAATCGTTTGAAATTGCTGTTATTATTGAATTATTAGAACATAATGAAATAGCAGGCAGAGATTTTCTTTCTTTTTGAAATTTTGCTATAAATTCGCAAGCTAAATGATTGCAATCAGAAGCTGAACCGCCATTTCCGCAAAAGAAAATCTTATTGCCGTTTTTAATGGTTTCTTTTATTAAATCAGCTGTTTTTTCAATATCATCTTTGCAGTTTTTCAGAAGTTTAAAATTTTCTACTCTTTTTTCAAATTTTTTATCCAATTCTATTCCCTCTCTAATAAAACAACTGATTCAATATGGTAAGTATATGGAAATAAGTCTACTCCTTGAATGAATTTTGGTTTGAAATTTTCTTTTTTTAATTCTAAAATATCTCTTTTTAGGGTTTGAGGATTACAAGAAACATAAATTATTTTATCAGAGGTTTTAGAAATTGCTAAAAGCCCGTCTTTTTCACAGCCCGAGCGGGGCGGGTCTAAAATTATGTAGTCAAATTTTTTATTTTCTTTTTGAAAATTAATAAAATGTTTTTTAGCGTCCCCTTCTAAAATTTCGTAATTTTCAATATTATTTAATTTGAAGTTTTTTTGTGCCATTAAAACTGCATTTTCATTTTCTTCTATAAGGGTTATTTCTTTAGTTTTTTTGCTGCAATAAATTCCTATTGCGCCTACTCCGCCATAGGCGTCTAAAATTGTTGAATTATCTTGAATTGAATTTTTGACAATGTCAAATAGACAACTTGCGGCAAAGGGGTTAATTTGAAAGAAAGAAGTTGCACCAATATAATATTTTTTATTTTTTAATGTTTCAATTATGTAATTTTCACCATAAATTTTTATTGTTTCTTTTCCTAAAATATTATTTGTTTTAAGAGGATTGAAATTAATAAAAATACCTTTTAATTCTCTAAATTGTGTTGAGATTTTTTTGCTGAATTTAAAAATGAGGCTTTCAAAGTTAATAAAATCATTTTGTGTAGAATTAAATACAAAGGTCAATAAGATTTCATCATTTGCTGAGTTAATTCTGAATAAGACATTTTTTAATATACCCTTGTGTTTTTTTTCATCATAGCAATCAAGAGGAAAATTTTCTCTGATGAATTGGGTGATAGAGTTAATTATTTCAGGCTGTGTAGGGCAGAATTTAATGTTTGTTAAATCGTGAGAGTTGTCTTTATAATAACCCAATAAAATTCTTTTAGAATTTTTCGTTTGTCTTGCGCAATATTGAATTTTGTGACGATAATTAAAAGTTTTCGGGCTTTTTATTATCGGATAAATTAATTTTTCATCAATAATATCCTTGAAAATATCTTTTAAAATCAGGGTTTTTTGTTCAATCAGATAATTATAATCACAAATTTGATTTTGACAGCTTCCGCAAGCATTATACAGGGCGCAAAACGGTTTAATTCTATGAGGTGAAGGTTTTAGGATTTCAATAATTTCAGCGCGTGCAAATTTTTTATTTAGGGAAGTTATTTTAACTTTTAATTCTTCATCAGGAAGCGCACCTTTTACAAAAATGACAAAATTATTCTCGCCATAGCGGCTAAGTGCGCAGTCACCATAGGTTAGTTTCTCTATTTTTATATTTATAATGTCGTTTAGCTTAATCAATATGAAAAATACCTGTCAAAATCTACATCATCAAAGGAACATAATAATTGATATATTTCATCATCTTCATCAAGCCTTTGATAGTTATATTCATCAAATTTCCAATATTTCGGATTCATTCCGCAACATCTTATTATAGAATGTTCAGATAAGATTTTTAATTTTTTCTTTACCGTATCAAGGCTTAAATTAACTCTTTTAGATAGTTCAACAGCGGTTATTCCTTTAGGGTTTGAATATTTTTCAGGCGTCAAAAACATAAGCTCTAAACCTACGAGCTTAAGTTCTTTATCCTCATTTTCATAATCATATTCAAACATACTTCTATAATACCCTAAATTATGCTAATATTTAAGTATGAAAAAGATATTTTTAACCTTTTTATTTGTCTTATTTAGCGTCTATCCTGTGTTTGCGGTTAATTTCGGCACATATAAAACCGAAACTGATTATGGTTTAATAGACGGCTTTAAATGGAATTTCTTTAATCGGGAAAAAGGTCAGCCTTTAGTTGAGATAAAATCGGAAACAAAAGAAGAACAAATTCGTCTTGAAAAAGAAAAAGATAAACCAAAAGAAGTTCAAGACGATGTTCAATTGTATCGTTTTATGGTTGATGATATGGTCGCATTTTAAATGCGTAAGCCAGAGTGCAAGCCGTTAAAAAAATGACAATGTGTGGAAGCCGTGTGTGAAAACAAAGACAAGCAGTGAGCTTGGCTTTGTTGTAATCGTACGATACCGCCGTAGGATAATTGAGGCTGTTTGGCGACTTTAGTCAAACTTTATAACCCAATAAACAATTTTAACTAAACATGCTATCTTGCGGATTGATTTCTGTATCTTGTTGAGGTTCTGTTTCCGTATTTTCAACGGCGATTTCTTCAGTAGGCTCTGGAACCTCTTGTACGTCAATTACTTCTTGTTTTTCTTCGGTTATTTCTTCATTATTAGGCGTATCATCGATATATTCTATACTTTTATGAGGCGAATAAGGTTCACCCAAAAGCAATTCAATATTATGATTTGCTTCTTTATGTTCATTATCAACATCAATTGCTTTTTTGTAAAACTTAATTGCACGCTCAATATCTCCGACAAGCTCATAAGCCAAAGCAAGGTTATATAGTGTATCTGCGTTATCGGGAATATATTTTAACACTTCAGAGAATTGTTCAATACTTTGAGCATATTCTAATTCTTTTGTTAAAGAAATTGCATAAGCAATTCTTGCTTTGATGTTCATAGGGTCAATATTTATTGCGTCAAAGAACGCTTGTTTAGCTGCTTTTACGTTTCCTAATTCATCTTGAGCGCAACCAAGCCCAAAATAATACATTGAATTTTGCGGTTTAATTGAAATTGCTCTTTTAAAGTGTGCAATAGCATCTTGGAAACTTTTAATATGATAATTACATCTTCCTAATTCAAAATATACTTCGTCGTTTTCTTCATTATATTTGAGCGCTTCAAAAAATTTATCAAAAGCTTGATTGTAATCACCTTTTTTAAATAAATCTTGTGCCCATGCGCAAATTAAATTTGAGATATATTTTATAATGATATCACTTTGTTCGGGAGGCAAATCTTCCAGTAGTTTATTGTATAGTTGAACTCCGATTTTAAATTCGCCAATCATTGTGTATGCTTGTGCCAATGTGAAAGCGAAAGAAGTTTCCTTGGGGTTTTGAGCCAATAAATCTTTTAATAAATCAATTGCTTCATCAAATTGTTTGTTTTTAAGCATTGCATTACACAATTCATTTTGATGATATAAATAATTGGGGTTTTCAGAATCTTCAAGAGAAATTATTTTTTTATAGGCAGATACTGCTTCGCCCCAATTTTCTAAAGTAACTTGAATTTGGGCGATTTTTTCCAATATTTCAAAATCATCTCCGACAATTGAAATAATTTTTTTATAATATTTAAGACAATCTTGCCAATAGTTATTTTTGTATGCTAAATCAGCTAAAACAATCATTATTTCAAGATTTTCAGGGTCGCTTTTGTGAATTATTTCGTAAGAATTGAATGCATTTTCGTTATCACCGATTTTTATATATAAATCAGCCAAAGTATATTCAAGTTCTATTTTCTTTTGTTCGTCAACTTCTGCATCTACAAGCATTTTGTAGGTTTCAATTGCTTTTTCATAATTTTGCGTTTCTTCATATAATTTTGATAACATTTCAACAGCGTGAACATTTCCGCTATCATACATTAAAATTTGTTCGTAAAGCTCAATCGCTCTCGTTTTAGGGCCATTTTCACAGTAATACATTGCTAAAAGTTCTTGTGTTTTGATATCATAAGGAGCAATAGATAAAATTGCCTCATAATGCATTATTGCCATTTGCTCATTACCCGAAAGCATTAATGATTGAGCTAAAATTCTTCTTAATTCAACGTCGCCGTAGTTTTTAGATAATTCTCTTTGGGCGTATCGTTGTAATTCTGCATGCATTCCTTGATTGAAAAGTTTTTGGCAACGCTCTAAAGCGTCGTCATAATGAGTTTCTTTTGGTGCTTCTTCTTTTTTATTATCATTTATTGTGCTTGTCACAAATAAAACGTAAATCCACGTGATTGTGCAAGCAAATAATACTAATCCTACTATAAGAAGTATATTCATAATTCAATTATACTATCTCGACTAAAAATAGTAAATATATTGAATAAAAAGCAATTTGTCTTTACATTAAGTACAAAAACATTAATAATTTAATTATGAAAAAGTTTTTTATTATTTTATTATTATTTATTGCCGTAACATCAACCAAAGCTGAAATGCTTGATGTAGATTATAATTTCATAGACACCGCTTTTGACGGGATAAAGCCTGTTACAAATAAAGAATTTGATGACACAATTAACAGATTAACTCCTCAGCCCATTGAAGATGGTTTTATGGGCAAAGTAAAGGCGTTTTTGTTTGGAAGAAAATATGGAGTTGAGCCCCAAGCCAAAGGCCAAGATAAAGAAATTGATTACGGCGGAGAATTAAAAGCAATTCAAGATATTAAAAATGGTGTATATTACATTAAATTAATTGCTTCTGTTGTGGGAAATGACGGAAATATTATTCCTTTAGGCAACTATAAAATCCAAGAAAAAATGGTTAATAATGAGCCTATGCTCTTATTTAGCCAAGGTAATAGAGAATATGGCATGTTAAAATTAAAAAAATTCAATGATACTCTAAAAAAAGAACACGATTTAACATATTCAAGAGTGGATATAATTTCTGATGATGTTATAAGAATAGTTTATTCCACAATTTCAGATACAAAATGTGCTTATGCTAAAGTTTATTTGCAAAACTAAATTTTACATAATATAATCTATTTAGCACTTAAAAAAGGTAATAATAATATGAACAGCGCAATCTTAGTTGGTCGTGTCGGACAAGACCCCGAAATTAAATATTTTGAAAGCGGAAAAAGTAAAACAACTTTTTCAATTGCCGTAAACAGATGGAATCCCAAAACAAAAGAAAGAGAAGCAGATTGGTTTAATATTCAGCTTTGGGATAAAAAAGCAGAATCAGCTGCCGAATGGATTAAAAAGGGAGCTTTAATTTCAGTTGAAGGCAGAATAATGGTTTCAAAATGGCAGGCACCGGACGGCGAAATGGTTGAAAGATACCTTATTAACGCTACTGATTACAGCTTCATTGGAAGCAAAAAGGATTCACAAGCTCCGGAAGCTTAATTATGGCAATAATTGATTCAACATTAATAGTTGCAGATGATTTGACAGGCGCTAATGATACTGCCCTGCAATATTTTAAAAAGGGTTGTTCTACAAGAATAGTCATTGATTGCGAACATGATTTCACTGATGAAAACAGTGTTGATATTTGGGCAGTTTCAACGGAAAGTAGAAACATAGATAAGACTAAAGCTGTTGAAAAAGTGGCAGCAGTCAGCGAAAAGCTTTCTAAGAGTTTAAATATTGAAAATTTCTATAAAAAAATAGATTCAACCCTAAGAGGTAATACAGGTGCTGAAATTATAACTCTTTTAGAGGTTTCCAAAAAAGACGCCGTTATTGTTGCACCTGCTTATATTGAAGAAGGGCGTTCAACAGTTGGAGGTTATCAGCTTCTAAACGGCATACCTATTGAAAGAACCCAATGTGCGCTAGATCCTAAAGCTCCAATTTATGAATCTTATATTCCTGATATATTAAAAAAAGATTTAAATTCTCAAATTGCAAGTTTAATTGATACAATTGAATTAAATACAGTGACAAAAGGCGCCGGCCCTATTATTTTAAAAATCAATGAACTTATTCAAAAAGGCAAAAAAATCTTAATTTTAGACGCAACTTCAAACATTGATTTAGAACAAATCGCTCTTGCTATTGATAAATGCAATTATGATATTCTTCCTTGCGGAAGCGCCGGTTTAGCTAATGCGCTAAACAAAAATATAGGTGAAGATGTATTAACTCATCCTATTGAACATATTCCTGATATTGCAAGATTAATTATATCAGGCTCAGCAACTCAACTAACCTATAATCAAATTAAAAAATTAAAAGAGGCAAATAAAAATATATTTTTTGTTGACCTTAAAACAAAAGATGTGATTTCCGAATTAAATGAAAACACAATCAACGAAATTTGTTCAAAACTAAACGAAGGAATTGATGTTGTCGTTCATTGTTCAGATATAAAAGATGAAATCAATTACGAAGAAGCTAAAAATGACTTAATTGACGCAGGGATTGCAAAATGTGATTTTCCGAGCATTATAACAAATTTCTTAGCAGAATTAACATATGAAATAAATTTAAGAAGCAAATTCATTTTAATCACTATTGGCGGAGAAACCTCTTTTAAATGTGCAAAGAAAATTGATTGTACATATTTAGAAATTCTTGACGCCATAATGCCTGCTATTCCTTTGTGTATAGATATCCATGGGAAAATTGTTATTACAAAATCAGGCAATTTTGGCTCTAATACAACTTTAATCGATATTTTAGATTATTTTGATAAATTAAAATAATTAAAAGGATTACAATGAAAAAATATAAAATAGCAATAACAACAGGTGATAAACTTGGAATAGGAAAAGAAATCACCAAAAAAGCTCTTGATAAACTTTCCTTAAATCAAGATGATGTTTTAATTATCGGCGAAAAAATTGATGTTAACCACGATTTTTTAGAAATAAATGAAAAAGAAAATGGTGTCTTTTGCTATCAATCCCTAAAAACAGCCTGCGATTTAGCTAAAAAAGGCATAATCAAAGGGCTTGTAACGGCACCTGTTTCAAAATTGGAGCTTCATAAATCAGGTTATTATTTCAATGGTCAAACAGAAGTTATAGAAAATTTATTAAAACACGATAATCAAAAAGCGCAGATGATTTTTATAGCAGATGAATTAAAAGTTATGCTCTTAACTCGCCATTGTGCCTTAAAAGATATTCACCTATCAATTGATGAAATAATATTTCAAACAAAAATTTTAAATAATTTTCTTATTAAAAAATATAATATTCAATCTCCAAAAATTGCCCTTTGTGCGCTTAATCCTCATTGTGGCGAAGGGGGAATTTTAGGAAGAGAAGAAATTGAAATCTTAAATCCCGTAGTTGAAATTTTAAACAAGGAAAACATAAATATCACATATCCAAAAAGCGCGGACAGTCTTTTTGCAAAAGTTGCAAAAGAATATCTTTCAAAAGAAAAACATAGTTATGACGCAATTTTAGCTTGCTATCATGACCAAGGATTGTGTCCAATTAAAGCAATAGCTTTTGATAGTGCAATTAATACAACCATAGGGCTTGATATTATAAGAACATCTCCTTCATCAGGTACAGCCTATGATATTGCAGGGAAAAATATAGCAAACCCAAATAGCATGGTTGAAGCAATAAAATTAGCCTTAAAATTGGCTTAGTCTTTTAATTTGCAAACGTCAATCCAACTGTCAAATTGAGTATATTTTTCAAGCTCTTCAATTGTAAGTTCAATTGCCGAATTTGCACTTCCGCAAGCCGGAAAAACCGTTTCAAAACGTTTTAAGGAATTATCAAGATAAATTTTAACCTTTTGGTTAACCGCAAAAGGGCAAACTCCGCCAACTTTATGCCCCACTAAAGGCTCAACTTCGTCATATTGAAGCATTTTAGCTTTTTTATGAAAATTTGATTTATATTTTGAATTATCAATTTTGACATCTCCTGCTGTTACAATTAAAATCACATCTTCATCTGTTTTAAAAGATAATGTTTTTGCTATTCTTGCTTCATCACATCCTAAGGCTTTGGCTGCAAGCTCAACTGTTGCAGAAGAAACACTAAATTCTTTGATTTTATTTTCAATATTAAACTTTTTAAAATATTCTCTAACTTTTTCTATTGACATGGTTTATCCTTTCAAAAATATTATATAATAAAAAAAATTAACCATGTTTCTATTGACAGAAACATTTTTTTATTTTAAAGTGTTTCTATAAATAGAAACAAGGTAAAAAATGGACACATTAAAAGAAATCTCAAATTCAATAGCAAAATTATCAAATGAAGAAATTAACGCTTTTTTAACTGAGATTTTAACTGAAAAAGAAATTTCAACTTTATCAAATCGATGGCGCATTTTAAAAATGTTAA
The DNA here is from genome assembly GCA_949282195.1 of uncultured bacterium. GTDB lineage: Bacteria > Cyanobacteriota > Vampirovibrionia > Gastranaerophilales > Gastranaerophilaceae > RUG14156. The sequence continues at coordinate 19,991 of CASDOW010000013.1, forward strand.
ACCAAAATTTTAGCCAAAGAGATATTGCCTCTAAACTCAATGTCAGCTTATGTAAAATCACAAGAGGAGCTAAAATTTTAAAAAATAAAAATGCGATTAGTTTAAGATTGATAAAGGAAACAGAAAATGAATATAATTAATTTACCTGATAAAGAAGGTTTTTTCGGCTCATACGGCGGTCAATATATTGATAAAGATTTAAAAGAAGAATTTGATAAAATAACAAATGAATTTAATAAATTAAAAGAAGATAAAAATTTTATTGATGAATTAAATTATCTTTTAAAACATTATGTAGGCAGACCCAGTCCTATTTATTTTGCTAAAAATTTATCTAAAAAATATGGTGCTGAAATTTATCTGAAAAGAGAAGATTTAAACCATACAGGCGCACACAAAATTAATCATTCATTAGGCGAGGCTCTTTTAGCTAAAAAAATGGGAAAGAAAAAAATAATAGCTGAAACAGGAGCCGGTCAACACGGAGTTGCAACAGCTACAGCGGCAGCCTTAATGGGGCTTGAATGTGATATTTACATGGGCGAAATTGATGTCATAAAAGAAAAGCCAAACGTAGATAAAATGAAGATTTTGGGCGCAAATATAATTAGTGTAAAATCAGGACAGAAAACCCTTAAAGAAGCAGTTGATGAAGCTTTTATTGCTTATAAAAAAGAATATAAAACAGCACTTTACGCAATTGGTTCTGTAGTAGGACCGCATCCATTTCCGATGATTGTTGAATATTTTCAATCAATTGTAGGTAAAGAAGCAAGAAATCAATTTCTTGAACTAACAAATACTTTACCTGATTGTGTTATAGCTTGCGTTGGCGGAGGGTCAAATTCAATTGGTATATTTGACGGATTTATTAATGATATAAATACAAAGCTTATCGGCGTTGAGCCATTGGGCAAAGGTGAAAAATTGGGTCAAAATGCTGCAAGCTTAACCTATGGTCAAGACGGAATTATCCATGGGTTTAAATGTAAACTTTTACAAGATGAAAAAGGAGAAATAAAAGACGCTTATTCAATTGCAAGCGGATTAGATTACCCCGGAGTCGGCCCTAAACATTGTTATTTAAATGATATTAAAAGAGCGCAATATAAGACAATAGATGATAAAGAAGCACTAAGCGTATTTTTTGAATTATCAAAAACAGAAGGAATAATTCCCGCGCTTGAAAGTTCACACGCAATTGCATATGCAATTAAACTTGCAAAAGAAAATAAAAATACAAAAATTCTTGTAAATCTTTCAGGCAGAGGCGATAAAGATGTTGAATTTGTATTGAATTGTATGAGTAATGAATTTTAGGCAAAAAACTTCGTTTACATGTTTTAAATAATTATAAATGCCTGATTGACGTAATTTTTTTACCATGTTAGCATTAAAGATACAAAGTAGAAAAGTTCCTAAAAAGGAGGTGAAAACAATGCCGGAAGTTCGTGTTCGTGAAAATGAAAGTATCGAATCAGCTCTTAAAAGATTTAAGAAAAAAATCCAAAAAGCAGGAATTTTATCTGAAATTAAACGTAGAGAAAGATATGAAAAGCCTTCTGTAAAAAGAAAAAGAAAATCAGAAGCCGCTAGAAAAAGAAAAGTATAAATAAAAAAGAGTCCTTAAGGACTCTTTTTTATTATAATATGCTATAATAACAATGTTTAGATGATTTGGAGAAAAAATATGGCAAAAGACGCTAGTTTTGATATTGTTTCAGAATTTGATAAACAAGAATTAACAAACGCAATTGACCAAGTTAAAAGAGAATTAACCACAAGGTTTGACCTTAAAGATTCAAATTCTGACATTAGTTTAGAAGAAGATAAGGCAATTTTAATCACAACAAACGACGAAATGAAATTAAAAAATATTTATGATATTCTTCAATCTAAACTTGTTAAAAGAAATTTGAGCCTTAAAATTTTAGATCCTCAAAAGGTTGAAAATGCGCTGGGCGGCAATGTTAAACAGCAAATTAAATTAAAAAAAGGTTTATCAACCGAACTTGCCAAAAAAATCACAGGTTTTGTTAAAGAAACTAAACTAAAAGTTCAAGCGTCAATTCAAGGTGATAGCGTTAGAGTTACAGGTAAAAACAGAGATGACTTACAAGAAGTTATTAAAGCCATTAGGGCAAAAGAAGATGAAATTGACGCACCTTTGCAATTCACAAATTACAGATAATTAAAAGCTCCTAATTTAGGAGCTTTTAATTTATTCATATTTTGAATATTCTTTTGATAATTCTTCCCAGGTTTCTCTTTCTAATGTCATTGCATGCGACCAGAATTTTTCTATTTTATAATTTTCTCTTTCAACTCCATGCATAATATGAACAACAACTTCGCCATAATCTAATAAATTCCACCTGCTTTGTCTTTGAGTTTCTTCGCCAAGAGGAATTCTTTTAAAAATATCTTTAATTTTTTGTCTTACTGCTTCAGTTAAGGCTCTAATATGTGGTGTTGAAGTACCTGTTGCAATAATAAAATAATCAGATAAAGAACAAACATTAGAAACATTTAAAACAACAATGTCTTGTGCTTTATTATCATCTAATATTCTTGCCATTATTGAAGCTAATTTTTCACTTGTTATATTGTTTTCCATTTTTAAATATTCCCTGTGGAAGAATTTTTGTCATCTTCCAATGATTTTATATCCACTATTTCTTCATCTTGATAATTTAGGTTGTTATTAATATCAATTTCAATATTAACTTCTCCGTCAACCATTTCAATTTCATCTCTTTGATATTCTTTTATTTTGCCGTCTTCTAATTTGACACTGGCTGATTTTTTAAGAAAATTAACCATAAATACTTTTCCGATACCATCGGGAGTCATAACGCCAGAACCAACAGGGGGAAGTGTTTTAGCTGCTTCAAGATAATTTTTATATTCATAATTTAAGCAGCAAAGCAATCTTCCGCAAGCACCGGTAATTTTTCCGGGGGTAATCGGAATACCTTGGTCTTTAGCTAATTTTGTGTTAACCTGTTCAAATTTCTTTAAAAATTTACAACAGCAATAATCTTGTCCGCATATACCTTGACCTTGCAAGATAGAAGTTTCATCTCTAACACCGATATGTCTTAAATCTATTCTTACTCTTTTAAACTCCTGAGTTAAATCTTTTAAAAGTTCTCTAAAATCAACTCTTTCAGGGGCGGTATAGTAAAAAGTAATTTTTTTTCTGTCAAAAGTATATCTTGCTTGGGTAAATTTCATTACAAGATTTCTTTTTTGAGCTAAATCTCTGCATTTATAAAACGCTTTTACTTCAAGTTCTTTTTGTTCAGAGTAGGTTTTTAAATCTTCATCGTTTAATATCCGAACGACAGAAAGGGCTTCAGGCTGATGTTTTTCCCATAAACGTTGAATACAAGAATTTACTAAAAAAACCTTAAAAACTTCTTCACCTTTATCTGTTCTGACCAAAACAAGCTGCCCATGCTTAATATTGGCATTTTGCGGAACCTTCAAGGGGTGAAATTGATTTTTTATAACTCTTATTGCAAATTTCATAATCTTAATTATATTTTAAAAATTTTATGTTTCAACGTAACTGATTAGCTTTTCTATCGCATTTTGGATTGAATTAATTTTATCTTCAATTATTTCAACCCTGTTTGAAAGCATTTTTGTTTGAGTCATACTTTCATAAAAAATATCGATAAATTGGCTCGGATTAAAGTTTTCATTTTGGTTTTTAACCAATAAATCAACTTTGTTTGTTAATTGTGCTATTTTTTCATCTTGAAGTTTTGCATTTCTAAGTAATACTTTGATTGCATTTTCAATTTTTGCATTAAATTCAATCGTGTTTGTTTTAGATTTTTCGCTTTGAATTAATCTTGTTCTTATATCCTCAAAACCAACGCTTTGTATATCGCCGACTTTTTCCGCTAAATCATCAATTTTATTAACGGCGTCTTTAAACCAGCCTGAAAGATGACTTAATTCAGATTCAACATCGCGATTAATTTTAACATTTTCAAGACCAACTGTTCTTAATTCGATAACTTTTTCAAACAGGTTTTTAAAATCTTCATTATTTGAAGCATGTTTTTCAATATTCAACCTGATTTTTGCTAAATCTGATTCAACATCTTCTAAAGTATAAGAATAATTTGAATTATCATCAACTGTTCTTATTCTTTTGATTGCGGTTTCAAGCTTTTGAAATTCGCTTGCAAGATTTTCTTTAATTTCTTGAGAAATATTACTCTTTAAAAATTCAAAATTAGAAAGATATTCTTGAACTTTATTAGATAAATTATCTATATCGGCATTTTTTGTGTCGTTGTTTTCAGGGGTTTCTTTTTCTTTATCTAAAAGAATAGAAATTTTTTGAACATTATCTTTTAATTTTTGTTCAATTTGTTCTTTTGTTTGTTCAATTTCTTCTGCTAAATCAATATTGAATTCTTCCATGCCTTGAAGTTTTTCAGATATTTTTGATATAGCGTTCATCAAAGAGGCCATGTTTTTGCTTTCTTCAATTGTGGATATTTTCATGGCTAAGTTTGATGTGCTTGATTGAATTTCTTCCAAAAGTTCTTTGGCATTATGAATTTGTTGAAGATTAGTTCTGTCGATTTTTGTTTCAATATCGACAACGGTTTCTCTAAGAGATTTTTTATCAATAATGTTATCTAAATCAGCCCCTATGTAATTATCAAGCAATTTATCCAATTTTAGTTCAAATTGGTTTAGTGAATTTTTATTTGATTTATCTATAGTTAAAATGCTGTCAATAATATCGCTTTTGATTTCATTTAAGGTGTCTTGATTGTGCGCAGAATTGATATTAATTGTATCATTTATTCTATCGATTGCATCACGGGAGAAATTCTCCAAACCTACTTCAAGGCTTGATATTTTATCATTAACCCTTTCAATGCCGTCTTGTTGTTTAATTTGAAATTCTTGAAAATCTACTTTAAAATTAACAAATTCTTTTTGTATTTTGTCGTTAACCATTTCAACACTATCGACCAAGTGGTCTGAAAGTCTTTGTAAGTCAACTTTTAGAGTATCAAGAGTTTCAATATTAATTGTTTTGGTATCATCTTGAATTTTATCAATAGCATTTGTTAAATTTTCTTTAACTGAAGCAACAACATCTGAAAAAGATGTTTTAATTTGGCTTAAATTCGTAGAATTTTCAGTTACAACATGTGTTCTAAAGATTTCTAATTTATCAGCGATAGTAGGTATTGCTTCAGAAATTTGTGTTAGAATTTGCATGCTTGAAACAGAATTCATATCATTCAAATTAGCTTGCATATTTTGAATTGAAGACTGAATTTCAAACGTCACATCTCTTAAATTATCAGCTAAATCTTTAATGTTTCTGCCTAAATCTTGATTTTTCAATTCTGCCATAGCACGCTCAATCGGCTCTTGGAGAACTTTAATATTTCCTTCGTTAATTGCGTTTAAATCTTTTTTAAATGAAGTTAAACCGATTAACAAAGTTTTTATATCTTCTTTGGCACTGTTTAAATATCTTTCATATTCTGCTTGATATTGGTGTGATTTATATAGAATTTCATCATTAATTAAATTGCGAACATCTTTTAATTCATTACCAAGACCTTGAACGGTTATAGAAAGATTTTTTACTTCATCTTTTGTATTTGATAAATTAGCTCCAAGGTTTTGGATATTATTTGAAACAGTGTTAACATTAGAAGTTAAATTATATACTTCTGTTTTAACACCTGCATCTCCTGCCGTATTAACAACCTTTTGTATTTCATATTTTACTGTTTCAATTTGATTTCTTATTTCATTACTTAGCGCTTGAAGTTCTGCTCTTGAATCAATAGAATTAATATTTTCTTTCATAGAAGTAACTAAACCGCTAAGAGAGCGAACTTCTTTTAGAGCGTCATTAAAAATATTTTCTCTATGAGAAATGGCGTCAATTAAACCGGTTAAATCTCTGTATTTATTTTCAATAACAGAAATTGCAGATATTACGGAATTAACATTTCCTAAAACTGTATCAAGGTCGCTTCTTATTGCGCTAAATTCTTCTTTAGAGCTAAATTGTTTAACTTGGCTTAAAAAATCAGCAAAATTTTTATTTAGGGTTGTGGTGATATTTTCAAAACCTTTAGAAAAAGCAAGGAAATTTTCGCTCAATTTTGTGATTTCAGGGGCAGGATTTTCCCCTCTTTGAAGCTCAATTGTATTAAATATTTTTTGAAGCGCTAAATCTTGAGCATTTAATTTTGCATAGGTATTTGATGTGTCATTTAAAAGCTTGGTTATTTCAGCTTGCATTTTGGGATTTTGATTATTTTGCGCAGCTTGTAAATTTCTGATTGAAGCTTCTAATTCCTTAACAAGGTCATTAGTTTGACCATATTTTAAATCTATTGTTTTTCTAAACTCATTAACTAATACAGATGCTATTTTTTCATTAGAAACATTTGTTAAATTCTCATATCTTTGAGATAAGCTCGTAAGGGCGTTGTAAATCTCCCCTTGTGACATTGATGATTTGGCATACAGACCCTTTATAGCTTGAGTTAACTGGTCTAGTCTTACTTCTATATTATCTACCATATATTTTATTTTTTTCCTTAATATCCCCTTATTTTATATTTTAGCAAAAAATCAGGATATAATATCAATTGTAAAGTTTTTTTTAGTATGTTTGAGGCTTAAATACACTTGTTTTTAAAACTTCAAGATAATTTGAACTTAAATGTGCCCAATCAAACAAAACTACGCCTTGTAATTTCAATTTTCTGATTATATGAATTTGTCTTAATAAGTCCTCAGGATCTGATTCAATAAAACCTGCAAATAATCCGGGGTAAACTTTTGTATCATCAGAAGTTTTCTTCTTAATTTCTTCAAGCATAGACTTAGCCAAAGCATCATCAGAAGTCAAAATCAAAGGCGTTAAAACATCAACATATCCTCTTTCGCTCCAGCGAACCCAATCTTGATTTTTTGTTTTTAGACTAACTTTATAATCAGGAAAAACCACCGCTGAAAATACAACATTTTTACTTCTGACTATAACAGAGGCTCTTTGAACATAATCAGTTATTTTATCTTGACGATATTCACACCATTTATCCCACAGTGAATCTTTTGGAGTTATTTCAACAGGGTCAACTTCATATACCTTTTTAAATTCCTCTCTTGCAAAAGGCGTATAACCCCACTGATTTGAAGTATTATCTCTTGTTATATTAGGATATCTGACATAGTCAATATTAACTCCGTCTACATTATATCTTGTTATTATTTCAGAGATTAATTTCAATATAAAACTTGTCACTTCAGGATTGGCAGGGTCCAGAAAATAGCCGTTATGCTCTTGAGGATGAGATACATAACCGTCATAATCGGCTTTTTGTCTTGTCCTGTTTTGCCAGTCGGGTCTAACTGCTAAAATCGATTTAGGATTTAAATTAGGGGCTCTATTTCCTACATAGAAGCTTTCAAACCAAGTGTGAACTTTTATTCCTCTTTTGTGTGCTTCTTTAACCCATATCCCTAAAGCGTCAATTCCTCTAAAATCGGGATTTTGTTCTTCAAAACCGTATGATTTCATAACAATGGAAGGATAAATTGTTCTGCCATGGAAATATGTTTCTAAAAATACATTGTTAATTCCTGTATCTTTAATTATATCCAAAGTTTTTTGAATACCTATTATGGTATTATCTTTGGGTCTTATCCATACTCCTTTTATTTCATCTTTTAAATAAGGCAGAGTATATCTAAAAGCTATCGAAGCATTTTTAATTGATTCTTTTGCGCAATTTAAACTAACATCAGAATTATCTTTTAAGGATTTTTTGTATTGTTGTTTTGCTCTTTTTAAATAATAGTAAATATATTTATCATCTCTTGAATCATAATCAGATTTAGTTGAAACAAGGATATCTTCAACATCATTTATTTTAGATTTTGCGTAATATCTGTAACTGTCTATTGTTGTGTATGCTGTTATTGCTCTGTTTTCAATTTCAACTTTTGTTCCTATTTTAAGATTGTCGCTAATCCATTTTTTAGCGGTTCCATGACCTGAAATTACAAAGCCGTTTCTTGGAATATTTGAATTAGCACCTGTTAATTTATCGACAATTCCGTCTACAACAACTGCTTCTTTTCCAAATTCATTTGTTCCTGTTGTTCTTCCGAAATCTCTGGTATAAATAACAAGCTGGTTAGGTCCTCTATATCCGGGGTATGTGTTAGATAAACTAACTTCATCATTAGGATACATAGCACTGATTGACCTTTGAGAAGTTGAAATTATTCTGTCATTTGCTTTTGTTGTATATTTAACTTGAATTCTGTCGGAATTTTTTTTAGAAATTTTTGCATCATCAACTCTGATATTATTTAAATTTTTAGTATTTTTATCTTGTGTTTTTTGTATGTAATAGGGGTCTTTTTTTTCTTTTTCATAATATAAGATTTTTTTGGAAGAATTTAATAAATCATCAGCGTCGGATTTTTTAATGGGAACAGCATCTGCTAAAACCAAAGGCATATTTAAAATCAAAAAGAAAATAAAAAAACAAACTGATATATTTTTCTTTAACATAATTTTTTTATTAAATTCCCCTTATAACAATAATAATTTTATAATAAAATCTTTTTAATTGCATTTTATTTATAAAAAATTATAAACAATCTTATTTTACTCATGCTTTTGTTTAGGGTAAAATAAATAAAAAAGCATGACGCTTTTATCTTTGGTTAGACGTAAGTTATTAGGAATGGTGGCTTTTTTGGCTGGTTTACAAGAACAAAAAGAAAAAGAAACTTGGGAAAATTTTATTGAAATTTTAAAAAGCAAAGTATCTCCTATGGTTCATACTTGGATTAATTGTTTAGAACCTGCCGGAGATTTATTGGAAGGTAATGAAGGTGAAATCTTTTTAATTAAAAGCAATCAAAGCTTCGGCATACAAGTTCTTCAACAAAAACATCTAAAAGAAGTGGAACAAGCTCTCTTTGAAGCAACAAACATAAAAAGAACACCAAGATTTATTTTAGATGAAACAATAAAGCCAAAAAAGAAAACAAAACAAACAAAAGAAGAAAAAGAACACAAAGACATTGCCCAAAAAATGGAAAATTTAGCTCAAATGCACTCTTTTTGCGGGCTTAATTTAAAATATACTTTTGAAAATTTTGTAGAAGGTGAAAACTCTCGTTTTGCATATAAAATAGCTCAAATTATCGCTGAAAACCCAGGGCAAAAATATAATCCTTTATTTATTTCAGGCTCTGTCGGATTGGGCAAAACCCACCTTATGCAAGCAATAGGACATAAAATTTTAAAAAATTTTCCTAATTTAAAAATTCGCTACACTAAAGCAGAAGAATTTGGAAATAAATTGATTGAATCTTTGAACACTTGCAAAAACACAAGTGATTTAAATGAAAAAATGAAAAAATTCAGAGATTTACACAGAAATGTTGACGTTCTTTTGATTGATGATATTCAATGGATAGACGGCAAAAAAAGAACAGAAGAAGAAATTTTTAATACATTTGATGCGCTGTATCATGCGGGTAAACAAATTGTCTTTGCTTCAGATAGACCCCTATCAGCTTTTGAATTAATTCCCGATAGATTAAGAAGCCGATTTGAATGGGGTATTGAAGCAAATATTAAAATTCCCGACCTAGAAACAAGAATTGAAATCGTAAAGCGTCACGCCGTTTTATCAAATTACCCTATTTCAGACGAAGTTGCGCTATTTTTAGCAAAAGAATTTAATACAAATATAAGAGAACTGGAAGGCGCTTATAATAAAGTCAGCGCAAGAGCTTCAATTGAAGGAGTGGAATTAGATGTTGAATTAGCTAAAGAATATCTTGATTTTAATTCTAAAAAGAAAAAAATAACCATAGAAAATATTCTTGATACTTGCGCTAAATATTTTTCTGTTGAAAAAGAAGATATCTTATCAACCGCAAGAGCCAAAGAAATAGTAAACGCAAGAAAATATGCAATTTATCTGTCAAGAGAACTTCTTGATTTGAGTTATCCTGTTTTAGCTAAGGAATTTAGGAAAAATCACACAACAATAATGTATCAATATGACAGATTAAAAGAAGATATAAAAAGAAATAAAGCTATGCAAATTATTTCTGATGAACTTAGTGAATTAATTAAAAAATAAACCATGCAAATAAAAGTTAACGGCGAAATTCAAATAATTAAAAACAATATGACCTTAAAAGATTTTTTAGAAGGTTTAGAAAATTTACCCAAAGTTTTTGTTGTAGAATTAAATAGAAAAATAATTAACAAAAATGATTATCAAAATACTGACCTAAAAGAAAATGACAGTCTTGAAATTGTTCATTTTTGCGCGGGCGGTTAATAAAAAGAGGGAAAAATGAGAGCATATATCAGTGTTAGCGATAAAGAAAATATTGAAATTTTAGCTAAAAATCTTATAGATAAAAACTGGGAAATAATTTCAACAGGAAACACCTATAATTATCTTAAAGAAAAAGGAATTAACGCCCTTGAAAGTTCTATTATTACAGGATTTAGCGAACTTTTAGGAGGAAAAGTTAAATCGCTTCATCCTGAAATCTTCAGTGGAATTTTAGCTAATATAGATGAAAGAACGGATAAGTCAATCAAAACTTTTGATTTGGTAGCCGTTGATTTATATCCTTTTGAAAAATATCTTGATAAAGATATTGAAGAAGAAACTTTATTGAATAACATTGATATAGGCGGAGTTGCCCTATTAAGAGCGGCAGCAAAAAATTATCATAATGTCATAGTAATTTCTTCAAAAGATGATTATACAATTAATCTTGATGAAATTGATGAAACAAAAAGACAAGAGCTTGCCTTAAAAGCTTTCAATAAGACTTCAAAATATGATTATTTGATTTATAAAAAATTCTCAAAATTATTTAAACAAGAAGAAAATAATAAATTCTATAATTTTAATAAAATTCAAGATTTAAGATATGGCGAAAATCCTCACCAAAAAGCAGGATTATATAGCTATAATAAAGAACTTAATTGGGAATTATTAAACGGCAAAATGATGTCATATAATAATATCTTAGATTCAACATCAGCTCTTGAAATAGCGAGCGAATTTTTCGATGTAGCGGCAGCTGTTATAGTTAAACACACAAACCCATGTGCTGTTGCGCTATCAGCAGATATAGAGTCCGCTTGGGATAAAGCGCTTGATTCTGACCCGATTAGTCCTTTTGGCGGTGTTGTTGCACTAACAAAAGAAGTAACATTATCTTTAGCTAAAAAGTTAAGCTCAATGTTTTTAGAAGTGATTTTGGCGCCGTCATATTCTATTGAAGCTCTTGAAGAATTAAAGAAAAAGAAAAATTTAAGAATTATTAAAATAAATACTCCTTATGAAAAAATCTTAAATTTTTGCGATGAAGAAATAAAATTAACTCCCTTTGGCGCTTTAATTCAACAAAAAGACGCTAAAGACCTTGATGTTTCAACATTTAAAGTGATTACAAAGAAAAAACCGACTCAACAAGAAATTGAGGATATGATTTTTGCTTTTAAAGTAGTTAAACACGTTAAATCTAACGCCATTGTTGTTGCAAAAGATTTAAGAACCCTTGGTATCTGTGGAGGACAAACAAACAGAGTTTCAAGTGTTGAAATAGCGCTAAATCGAGTTTGCGATTCAACAAAAGATACGATTATTGCAAGTGACGGATTTTTCCCTGCGATTGATAATATTCAAGTTGCAGCTCAAAACAGGGTTAGCGCAATAATTCAACCTGCAGGCAGCATAAAAGATAAAGATGTTATTGAAACAGCGGATAAATACAATATTTCTATGATAGCAACAGGTATAAGGCATTTTAAACACTAATGAAAAACATGCTTTCAAAAGAATCAAGAGCAATTTTCGGATTAAGCTTCGGGCATTTTAATATTGACCTTTATGCAGCTTTATTGGTTCCTTTGTACCCTTTAATAACATCAAACCTTGGAATAACTCTTGCTTCAATCAGCTCTATTATTGCTTTTGGGCATCTTGTTTCATCTATGATGCAGCCTATATTTGGCTTTTTTTCCGATAAGCTTCGTCATAGAGTGTTTATGGTTTGGGGATTGGTTGTAACATCAATTTTTATTCCTCTTGCAATAAAAGCAAATAGCGTTTATCTCTTTTTGATTTGCCTTTTATTGGGGATGTTGGGTAACGCCTTTTTTCATCCGCAGGTTAGCGCATTGGTTAAAGATTTTAATAAAAATAATCCCGATTTATCCCGTGCTATGGGAATATTTTTGGGTTTAGGAACAATAGGTTATGCCTTAGGGCCATATTTATCAACATTTTTAGTAGATAACTACGGTGAAAATTCTTTATTATATACATCAATCTTAGGGCTTTTAAGCGCCTTATTTATGTACTTTTTTGTGCCTAAAAAACCTTCAAGCGATTGTTATAATAAAGAAAATTTCTTCTTTATCATGAAAGAAATTTTAAAAAACAAAGTTTGTATGTTTTTGATGTTTATTTCTGTTATTAAATCAGCTCTTAGCATTTCTTTTGGGACATATATCCCGTTTTTACTTAAAAATCAAGGTTTTAGCCTTGAAATAACGGGTTTAATTGTTACCTTATTTTTTATTTCAGGCGGTCTGGCTACAATTTTCAGCTCAAAAATAGAGAAAAAAATCGGCACAAGAGGCGTTATAATCGTTTCATTTGTTAGTGTATTACCTTTAATTTTATTATTTTTGCATTTTATTAATTCAAATAAGTTTTTGGCTTGTTTTTTGTTTATTTTAACAGGATTTTTCATTTTACTTTCAGTAGGTGTCATTTTAGTTAACGCTCAAAAAGCAATGCCAAAATATACAGGTGTTATAAGCGGGGTTATGCAAGGATTTAGCTGGGGTTTAGGAGCATTATTTTTATCTCCCTTGGGATTTTTAGGTCAAAACTTCGGAATAGATAAAATATTAATTTTAATGAGCTCAATTGCCTTTTTGGTCGGTTTATACACAATTAAAAATAAAGAACTTATTTAGCAATTTTTCTTTTCTTTTGCCAAAAAAGATAAACAGGTATGCCGACCAATGTAACTAAAAGCCCCGGAACTGTATAATGAGGTTTAAAAACAGTTAAGGTGATAATAATAAAACTCACTAAAATAACAAATAATATAGGCACAAAACAGGGCACTCTATATGTATGGCGCTGACGAGGGAATAATTTTCTCATTCTAAATATACCAAAAATTGTTATGGTATAAAAAATTAATGATGAATAAATAACATAATCTAATAGTTGAGCGTAATTTCCCCACAAAATCAAAACACAAATCCAAAAGCATTGAAGCCACAAGGAATTTTGAGGTACTTTTGTTTTTCTATCTATATAAGCTAATTTTCTAAAGAAAATTTTATCTTTTGCCATTTTATAATAAACCCTTGACCCTGTTAAAATCATGCCGTTAGCAGACCCGAATGCAGACATAACAATAATTAAAGCAATTACAATTAAAGCTTTTTGACCGAAAATGTTGCTCATTAATTGTGCAACAACAATATTTTCAGGTGCATTTTTTATAAGCTCCAAGGGTAAATTTGTTAAATAAATCATATTTAAAAGAAAATATAAAGATATAACAAGCATTGTGCCTATAAATAGGGCTTTTTTGATATTTTTTTCAGGCTTTTTAATTTCAGATGAAATAAAAGTTACGTTATTCCAAGTAATTGAAGCAAATAAAGCCCCAACTACACTCATACCTATTATTTTAATTGTATTAAAATCAAAGCTTATAGGATTATTTATCAAAGTAAAGTTTAATTTTGTCGTTTCTAAATTAAAACCGAAAAATATTCCACAGATAATTATTGCTAAAATCGATAAAACTTTTGCAACCGTAAATATATTTTGAGTAAAAACCCCTGCTTTTATACCTCTTGAGTTAATATAGGTTATAAAAAGAACAGTTAAAATTGCGAAAATTTGCTGGGTATTTAAGCTAAAACCGCCAAAAGAAAAAATATTGTATGCTGAACTTATAAAAGGGAAAACAAGCCCGAAAAACTTTGCCATAGCAATGCTAACAGCTGCAAGTGTTCCTGTTTGAATAACCAAAAACAGCGTCCAGCCATACAAAAAAGCAATTTCTTCATTGAAAATCTTTTTTAAATAGATATATTGTCCGCCCTCAGAAGGAATTGTTGAAGACAATTCTCCATAGCTTAGGGCACCCAAAAGCGTGATAATTCCTGCTAAAATCCAGATAATTATCAGTAATATAGCAGAATTTGTTTCTTTTGCAATATGCGATGAAACAATAAATATCCCGCTCCCAATCATAGACCCTGCTACAATTGAAATTGCGTCTTTAAGGGAAAGTACTCTTTTTAGTTCAGACATATAAAAATCATATCATAAAAATTTTATTGTTGTTTATTTGGGGGATTATCTTTCTTAGACAGCGCTTTTACAATCATATATTGCACCTTTGGAATTAAATATCCAAGGGCAAAAATTGAAACAAAAATGCCCAAAGAATATCTGGCAAAATTTCTGAAAATATTTTTGTTTGCCAATTTTTGAAGAAAATCTTTATTAAATTCATTTTCTTTTAAATTAGAATTAATTTGATTTATATAATCAACAACAGATTGCCTTATAGAATCCAGTTTTTTAGCTGAAACATATTTAAATTGGTTAGATGAAGCCCCGTCTGTGGCTTTTTCAAAAACTGATTTTAAGAATTTCGGGTCGGTTATAAGTCCGCTTGATAGAATATCTTTTGCTTCATTTTTATCTAAAATCGGATTTTCTTTAAAAAATGGTTGTAATTGAGTCATTAATTTTGCTTTTTCAATTTTAGAAGGAAAAATTTTAGAAAATTCATTTAATGAAACAGTTTTTTTATTTTTAAATAAATCGTCTAATTTTTCTAAATCTTCTTTTGAGATTTCGCCTATTGTTGATTTTAGAAAATCATCGAAATTAATTTTATCTTTGTTTTGAATAAGCATTTGATTAATCGTATCTAAGATTTTAGGGTCAATATCGGCATTTTTTGCTAAAAACGGTAATTTATTCAACAATTTTACAGTGTGTTTTGTAGCACATAAATAAAAATACATTGAAGTAATATCCCTAAAAAGATTACCCACCTTCATTTGCGGAGTTTTAGCATTTATACATCTGCCTGAAATTACGCCAAAATCAGTTATAAACAGTCTTGCTGTTGAATTGTTTTCTAAAATGTGCGCAGCTGTAGCTGTTTTATCTATTAAAGAAGTAAATTTTATTTCATTATTTTTTTGTTTTAAATTGTTTTTAAAATCTTCAATAGAATAATTTTTCAAAAGTGTATCTTTTTTATTTTCTTGTTTTTCTTTTGCAGCTTTTTTGCTTAATTTATAGCTGATTTTAGGCAAAACAAAACCTATAAAATAAGTTGCTAAAGCTGTACTTATTAAAATATTCGCTCCTTTAAAGCCATAGGCTTTCGGGTTTATTTTATTATTTTTAACGGGATTTCTTAAATAATCAAAACCAATATCAAAATCAGCTTGCGGAATTTTTAGGATATTCTTGCCTATAAAATCTCCGATTTTTTTAAGCATTTGAACACCGTAAATCCATATTACGGCACTTACACCCTGTTCAATTAGTCTG
The DNA here is from genome assembly GCA_949282195.1 of uncultured bacterium. GTDB lineage: Bacteria > Cyanobacteriota > Vampirovibrionia > Gastranaerophilales > Gastranaerophilaceae > RUG14156. The sequence goes on from CASDOW010000013.1 coordinate 35,674, forward strand.
TCAAAGGCTTCTTGCTTGCCGAATGTTTTATTTGCAACATTGGCTCTGCCTAAAGTTACCCCTGTTTCAATAATTAAAGTGGGAATTGTGGCATTGGCATTATAAAAAGCATTAAGAGGCCTTGATAGTGCCGAAATATTTTTAAAATTTTGGTTTTGATTGTTAATGCGCATAACTTTTTATTTAAAACATATGAAATAAAAAGTTTGCTAGATTATTGGCTTTTGACAGTATTAATTATAAATCATAAAATATATGAAATTCGCTAAAAGTATTGTATAATGGAACCATGCCAGAGCGTATTAAGAAATTAATTGAACAAGGGGAAAATTCAAAAGTAGAATTAAAGCAGGCTTTATTTGAGTTTCCAAGCGATGCTTATGAAACAATTTGTGCCTTTTTAAATTCTCAAGGCGGTACTTTAATTTTGGGTGTTAATGATAATTCGGAAATCATCGGTATTTCTCCTGACTGTGTGAATAATATTAAAAGCACTTTTACATCTGCTATGAATAATCCAAATATTATAAATCCCACTGTGTGCATAGAATTAAAAGAAAAAAATATCGAAAACAAAATAATTTTATATGTAAATATACCAGAATCATCGGTCGTTCATAGGCATAATAACAAGGTTTTTATTAGAAATGATAAGTCGGACGTCAATGTTACTAACAACAATAAAATAGTTTCTGATTTATATCGTTTAAAGGATACAACATATACAGAAAATGAAATTTATCCATATTTAAAAATTACAGATTTGAGAAAGGATTTAATCCAAAGAGTTAAAAAACTAGCTAAACTTAATAATGAACAAAATGATTGGGCAGAGTTAGACGATGAGCAATTTTTAAAGCGTACTTCTTTATATAGAAGTGATTTTGTTACCGGAAAACAAGGCATTACTCTTGCTGGAATTTTATTTTTCGGCACTGATGAACAAATTGCTTCTGTTGTCCCTGCTTTTAAGTTTGATTTGATAAAACAAGTTGAAGATACTGAAAGATATGATGATAGATTAACTTTAAGAACAAATCTTTTAGACTGTTTTGATTCTGCAATGAAATTTATTTCCAATAATTTGCCGGCTCCGTTTTACATGGATGGCACAAGGCGAATAAATCTTAGAGAAAACATATTTCGCGAACTGATTGCTAATATGCTTGTACATAAAGAATATATTGGCGGTGAACCAACAAGGCTTGTTATTGGTCGAAATAAAATTATAGCTGAAAATACAAGTAAGCCATATAGAATAGGATATATTACTCCTGATAACGTTACAAATCATCCTAAAAATCCAAATATAATAAAAATTTTTAGAGGAATTGGATATGTTGAAGAACTGGGTTCCGGAATTTCTAAAATATTCAAATATTGTCATGAATATGCTAAGTACAATCCAATAATCAAGGATGATACGCTTTTTACATTTGAATTAAAACATAATTTATTTCCTGTTAATACGTCCTCAAGTTATTCTCAGAAAACAATTTTTGAGTTGGGTGAGCAAGTAAGTGAAAAAAATGAGCAAGTAAGTGAGCAAGTAAATCAAAAAAATGAGCAAGTAAGTGAGCAAGTAAGTGAAAAAGCATATTTTGAAAAAACAATTTTGGAATTTTGCGTAGAGCCTAAATCTTTGAAAGAAATTTTAATCCGTACAGGTTATACGAGCAGATATCATTTTAAAAATGCAGTATTAAATCCTCTGATTGATAAAGGGTTAATTCAACTCACTCAACCAGAAAGCATAAATAGTCCTACGCAAAAATATATAACGATAATTAAAAATGAAAACAATGAAGAGTAAAGATTTGGTTTTTCGGATTAATTAAAATTATTATTTTTTGTTGTATAAAAATTATTTGATTAACTATTCAATAGCTTTTTTTAATTCATCCAAGCTATCAACTATTTTATACAATTCATCCGTTGATTGAACTTTATTTAAATATCCGTTTTTTAGCATATTTTGATATTGCAAATCAATACCTTTAAAAAATTCTCTACCAACTAAAATAATAGGTTTTTTATCTTTTGAATAATAATTTTGAAAAACCAAAGTGGTTAGTTCTTGCATTGTTCCGCATGACCCCGGAAAAATAACCATAGCATCGGAATTTTCTCTGAATTTTTCTATTCTTTCAGCTTCGCTTGTTGTATAGCCCAAAATCTTACAATGCTCTTTATCTTCATCACCCCACTCAGGCTGCATTATATAAACTTTATTTTGCTCTTTTGAACCGTTATTATAAGCACTATAATATGCAGCACCCATAATACCCTTGTTCCCGCAGCCTGTTATAATACTGTCTTGATTTTGTACAAGATATTTTGTAAAATCTGACGCCATTTGCATATAATCTAAAAGCTCGGCTTCCCCCCTTTCATCTTTAGGAACGCTTGAAGCACCTAAAATTGAATAGGTTTTATTTGTGCCAAATATGGGTTTATTAAAATTAAAGTTTTGAATATTTTGTATTTTCATATGTTAATCCTCGTTTTTATAATATTAGAAAAAACATAAAGATTTTTATTTGTTAAACTCAAACAAATCTTTTTCTAAAATACCTAAAACATCGCAAAGTTTAAATAATAATCCTAAGCTTATTTTCCTTTTAGCGGTTTCTAATTTTGCCAAATGTTCTCTTGAAATAGAAAGTTTTTCTGCTAATTCATTTTGAGATAAATTTTTTAATTTTCTATAATGTTGAATATTTTGACTAAGTTTATAAAGTTTTAATTTTTCATTCATAATAAATTTAAAAACGCCGATTGCTCGGCGTTTTTATGATATTTTATTTATCTTATTTTTTAACTACTTTAATTGCGCTATCAGGACAAACCATAGCACATGTTCCGCATCCTATGCATAATTCCGGATCAGGTTCAACACAGGGAGTTTGATATAAACCAACTTCTTTTGACCATTTTAAGCATTTTTTAGGACATTTAACCATGCAAAGACCGCAACCTTTGCAAAGGTCTGTAAACATATACCAATCAGCTTTTCCTTTAGCAACATCGGCTACTTTATAGCCTTTATATTGAATTTCTTCTGCCATTTATACACCAACTTTCTCTACCATAGCCATGCCCATTTCAAGAGCTTTATAATTTAATTCTCTTAACTCGGGTTTAGCGTCAAATTTCTTACCAAGAGCAATTTCCATAGCATTTTTAATATCTTCAAGTTTTAGTACGTTTGTTGCTTTTAATAATACGCCTAAAATCATGATATTAAATACGCGTGCGCTTAATTGTTCGTTTGCAATTTTGTTTGCTTCAACAGCAATTACTTCCTTACATTTTGCAGTCGGTTTAGTTGTACAAACAGATGAATCATAAACTACAACAGAATTTTCTGAAGTATATGTTTCACATCTTGCAATTGCTCTATCTGAAAGAGCAATTATAATATCGCCTTTCGCGAAGCGAGGCTCACCGATTTTTTCATCAGCAATTTGACAAAAAGCAACTGAAACGCCGCCGCGTTGCTCTACACCAAAGTTTGGAATATATAGAATTTCTTTTCCGGCTTCATAACCTGCTTCAACAAGGATTTTTGCAACTGATTGAACGCCTTGTCCGCCTTCGCCTGCTAAAACTATTTTTGTTCTTGCCATAATTTACTCCAATCCTTCTTTAACAAGAAATTCTTTAACTTCAAAACATTCTTCCATTGTTTTTAATCTTTCCCAAGTACCTTCGTTATTTGTTCTCCAGTTCAAAGGACAAACAGATAATACTTCAACAAAAGAATATCCGCCATCGGCTACATTTTTAAGAGCTTTTTTGAATACTGTGTTTAATTTTCTTAAGTTTGAAACAGAAGCTCTTGCAACATATGATTTATTAGGATCAGCAATAGAAGCAACCAGTTCTGCTGCTTTAGCAGGTCTGCCTGTTACTTCGCAATCACGACCGTATGGCGTTGTTTCTGTTTTTTGACCCGGCATTGTTGTAGGGCTCATTTGACCGCCTGTCATGCCGTAGTTAGTATTATTTGCAACAATTACAAGAAGATTTTCGCTTCTTGTTGCAGCGTTAACAAGGTGTTGAGCACCAATTGCAAGACCGCCGCCGTCACCCATATAGGCAATACCAACTGTTCCGGGGTTAGCTCTTGTAACACCATATATAACAGGAGTTGTTCTGCCGTGGTGTGTTTGAACAGTATCTAGGTTCATATAGTTCCAAGATAACAATGAACAACCGATATCACAGCCAAAAACAGCTCTTTCATTTAATTCTAATTCATCTATTGTTTTAGCTAAAGTTTTTAAAATCATACCATGACCGCAGCCCGGGCAAAATTTAGAAGCACCAGCAGCAGCATTTTGTGCTTTAGCTAAATCAGGTTTTACATCCAATGTTGTAATCATTTTATTTCCTCACTAATTATTTACACGTTTGCCATTTCTTGAACCATTGTTTCAACTTTAGCAACAATGTCGTCACCTGTAACACCAACGCCCATTTTGAATAAAGTTTGATATGGTGTTGTAAGTCCGTATAATTTTTCTAAGCACATTTGAGCAAGTTGTCCGTTTGCTGATTCTGTAAACAGAACTTGTTTTGCTCTTTTAACTGCTTTTCTCATAGGTTCTACAGGTAATGGTCTAATTGTAATTGGTCTGAACAAACCTGCTTTTATACCTTTTGCTCTTAATTCATCAACTGCTGTCATAGCTGAACGAGCAACAATACCATGAGCAATAATAAGAACTTCAGCATCTTCTGCTTTATATTCAAGATATTCTTCAACTTCTTTGCTCATTTTGTCATAATCAATTTGATATTTATCAAGTTGTTCCATTAATTCTTCTTCAAGATTAAATGTATTTCTTAAATGAGTTGCCTCTCTATCCACTCCGATTACCCCAGGGGCTCTAAGGGCAGCTGGAGTTGGTTCCATTGTAATACCGCGAGATTTTGGATCATACAATGTAACAGGTTCTCTCATTTTTCCTTGGTAGCCGTCAGCTAACATAAATGTCGGGAAACGATATTTCCAAGCAGTATTAAATGATTTAATCATATAGTCATATAAATCTTGGTGACCTGCTGTTGAATAAACAATTCTAAAACCTTCGCCATTTCCGCCAAAGCAGGTTAAACGGGTTTCTTGTTGAGCATAAATTACGGTAGCGGTAGAAGGTCCGCCTCTTTGCATAACTGCACAAACAAAAGGTATTCTCATCATTTCTGCCATTGATTGAGCATCTTGCATAATAACATTACCGGGGCCTGCTGTAGCTGTAAATGCGCGTTTACCTGCTAAAATACCGCCAATTGTAGAAAAGCCCGCTGAAATTTCATCTTCTGTTTGTAAAAAACCTGCTTCTGTTTTAGGAAGCAATTTACACCAAGTATGCATAATTTCGTTTTGAGGTGTAATTGGGTAGCCATACATAAATTCTGCTTCAGCTGCGTTTGCCGCATAAGCAATAACTTCATTACCCGTCAAGAACATTCTGGTGTCTTGAGTGATAAGTTTTTTTACCATAATTAATCCTTAACCCTTATTTTGTAAACTGTATACACTTTAAAAATACTACAAAGCTTGCGTTTCTTCAAGAAATTTTTTATTTATATTTGTATACACCAAGTTTTAAACAATAAAAAACCCTTTCGTTTTCTGAAAGGGGGATTTTAGATATCGGTTTATCCTCGTTATGTTTTACTTTCTCTCTTATATATATAAAGTATATATAGTGTATAGAATTGCTTAACATGTAATATCTTGTTACATTTCTTAATAAAAATCTCTAAAAACAAGCTATATTTAATTTCTATCAATATTAAGATATATTAAGAATACCCTCAAAAAACAAACTTCAACTTAACATGTCTTAATAAACCTCTTGAAAAACATGATTTTGAATGATATATTAAGTATATAAAGTTTATATCTTATTTTAAATTTGTCGGCGTAGAAAATTTATTTAATGGTTAGACTAAGATTTATTAGTGTAGTTTCTTTGTGTTGCAAAGGGGTATTTATCATGCAAAATTTTAAAAATAATTATGAATTTTCTGAAACGGAATTAATTTTAAAAGCAAAACAAAATGATATCTGGGCAAGAAATCAGTTAATTGAAAAAAATATTCCTCTTATTCAAAAAATTGCTCAAAAATCAATTCAATCAAGCTCTTTATCAACTTCTGATTTAATTCAAGAAGGAATTTTCGGGCTTGTTGTTGCAATTGAAAAATTTAATCCTTCGTTGGGTTTTAAATTTGCAACTTATGCAACTTGGTGGATTAAACAGGCAATGTTTAAAGCAATTTCAGAACAAACTTATGCCTATAATATCCCTGTTTACATTCAAGAAACATTATCTCGCTACAAAAAAACAAAACAACAAATGGAGCAAAAAGAAAATAGAGAAGTATCTAAAAAAGATGTTGCAAAGAAATTAAATTTAACCGAAGAAAAAATTGATTTATTTTTAAACGCTTATACAAAAGCGCTTTCAATTGAATCAGGTGTAAAATTAACTGAAAATAAAGAGTTAACGCTTAATGAAATAATTGAGGATGAAAAGCAAAATGTTGAGCGTGAAGTTATAGATAATGAACTTAAAAAAGACATTAAAAAAGCCCTTGAAAATTTAAAAGAAAAAGAAAAAAATGTTATAGTTTTGCGTTTCGGTCTTGAAGATAAAAATAAAAAGACCCTTGAAGAAATAGGAAATTCTTATGGCGTAACTAAAGAATGCATAAGGCAAATTGAAAAACGGGCACTTAACAAATTAGCGCAAAGTGAATTTGCTAAAAACAATTTGATTTATTATATATAGATATAATTTTCTTTTGTTGAGTTGAAATGGCTTTAAGTAACAAATAATTAACCACGTTTGCTAGGTTGCTGTGGCAACCTAGCAATATTAATTTACACCTAAAATTAAAATATGCAACACAAGTCTAAAAATAATATTATATTAATTAAGACGCTTGGAGATATTATTAAAACCCATAGAAAACTAACCAAAAAATCTATTTATAAAATTTCTGCCGAGATTTTTATGTCTAAATCCACATGGAGAGAGGCAGAATTGGGTGTTTGTAAAGATATAAATTTAACAACGCTCTGGAAAATTGCAGAGGGTTTAGATATTACACCATATCAATTATTAAAAGAAGTGCAGGAAAAATTAGGAAAAGATTTTTCATTGGTAGAATTAGATTAAAACCTTAAACCCCCCTACTTAATAGCATAAAATTTTTTTAATGCTAAAATTGTCTTATTGAAAAGGAATAAGACAATGGAAGATTTAAAACAAGAAGCAAATGAAATTGTTGAAAATGCACAAAATTCAATTAAAGATATTTTTGAATATATTGATAACATAACAGAATACAATCAAAAAAAGGTTTTAGACGCTTTTTATAATAATAAAATCGGCGAAGAACATTTTTACACAGTAACAGGTTACGGTCATGATGATATGGGAAGAGAAGCTCTGGATAGGGTTTTTGCTGATACTTTTAAAACAGAAGCCGCAATTGTAAGACCTCATTTTGTTTCAGGTTCTCACACTATAGCTTGCGCTTTATTTGGCGTTTTAAGATATGGCGATAGGCTTGTTTCTATTGCAGGAGAACCCTATGACACCATGCAGCAAATTATAGGATGTAGAAAAAATTGTGATGATTTTGATACAAGCTTAATGGGTCATGGGGTAAAATATTCTGAAATTCCTTTAAAAGACGGGCTGGATGTAGATTATGAAAATATTGAAAAATATCTTTTACCTGATACAAAAATGGTCCTAATTCAACGCTCAAGAGGCTATTCACTTAGAAAACCTTTATCTATAGCTGATATTGAAAAAATAATTAAAATTGTCAAAGCTAAAAACCCTGAAATATGCTGTTTTGTTGATAATTGCTATGGAGAATTTATTGAAAAACAAGAACCAACTGAAATTGGAGTAGATTTAATTGCAGGGAGCTTAATCAAAAACCCAGGCGGCGGCATTGTTGAAGCAGGAGGATATATTGCAGGTAAGAAAAAATATGTTGATATGGCTGCAAGACGATTAACTGCCCCCGGAATTGGAGCAGAAGGCGGTGCTATGCACAATCAAACAAGAATAATGCTTCAAGGGTTTTTTATGGCGCCTTCTATTACTTCAAATGCTCATAAAGGCGCAATTTTGGCGGCAAAAGTCTTTGAAGATATGGGTTTTGTCACTTTCCCGTCATCAAAAACAAAAAGAACGGATATTATTCAAACTATTCAATTTAATAATGAAAAAGAACAACAGGCATTTTGCGCTATGGTACAAAGATATTCGCCTGTTGAAAGTTATTTAACACCAATCCCTGATACGGTTCCGGGGTATGATTGTAATCTTTTAATGGCAGGGGGTAGTTTTATTGAAGGTTCAACCATTGAATTATCAGCAGACGGCCCCACAAGAGAGCCTTGGGCAATATATATGCAGGGCGGATTAAGTTATTTTCACGTTAAAATTGCCCTAAAAGGCATAGTAGAAAACCTTTTGAAGCTTGAGCTTTAGTCCGACGGACTTAGCGAAAGCAAAAAAGGCGCAAGGATGTGAGGGCGTGATGTCAAAACGTTGAGTTTTGACAGACAGCCCGACACTGGACTAAAGCGATGCCCACAATCCCTTAGCGAACTTGTGAGCTTTAGGGATTGGAAACACCCTTGGGGTGCGTTTCAAATTTTTGCCGTAGGCGAATTTGACAGGAACAAAAAGCGTAAGCATAATTTTCTGTTCTCTTTGAGCGGTTCAGAGTCTTACCAACATGCAAGGTTTACTTGTAACCTTATAAAAAAGTTTAATTATACAAATTATTTTAAAGCTAAAATAGATTTTATAACATTTGCAATTATAGTTTGTTCTTTTTCGGTTGCGGTTTTTACAAGTTCACAAATCACATTAGGATTATTTTCCATTTCCACAAAAACAAATAATTTATATATTTCTATTCCCAAAGCCTCAGCCAGTGAAGGTATTTTTGAAAAATGAATTGAATTTTTACCTCTTTCAATATAGCCTATGGTGTTTGGAGCAACACCTGCCTTTTCAGCCAATTGTTCTTGGGTTAATTTAGCCAATTTTCTATAATATTTAACATTTTGACCAAATTTCTTTTTAAAATCATTCATATAGTAATTATGCAATATCAATCAACTTTAGTAATATCGAGCATTTTGCTTAACATTTCATATATTAAACCCAATTGAGTACGACTAGCAGATTTCAGAAGATTATTAATAGAATTAATTGTTTTTTCATCAGTTTTTGCTTCACGAGCTATAAAGAATTTATATAGTTCTATTTCTAATGTATCGGCTATTTTACTCAATAAAGTCAACGATATTCTATCTTTGCCAATCTCACAATGTCCTATTGTAGATGTTTCGCAACCAACTTTTTCGGCAAGTTCTGCTTGTGTATATCCGGCGTTCACTCTTAATTCTCTAAGTCTTGCACCTATTTGTTTATCTAATTTTGTTCCCATATAAATTATTATCCTTTTCATTTAAAGCTAATTAAATGTTAAATATACTAATTAATATGGGTATATTTTCATGATATAATTATCTGTATGAAAAAGATATTAATAATTATTTTCATTATTCTATTAACTACATGTGTATTTGCTTATGAAAACTACACTACAATTAAAATCCTCTCTCATAAACACAATGAAATGAGCTATCAAATAGCTTGGTGTAGGGCGCATAATGGAATAATAGAATATGAAAATTTTGATAAGACAAGAGTTGATTGTTTAACAGAATTACACGCTGTTGAATTTGATTTTTATAATAAATGGGCAGAAAGTATAGGACAAGCTCTTTATTATGGTTTTATGACAGGTAAAAGACCAAAAGTTGTGTTAATTTTAGAAAATCCAAAAATGCAAATAATTTACTATAATAGAATTTCAAAGTTATCTGAAATTTATAATTTTGATGTTGAATATGTAACAAATGATATTTTAAATCTTGATAAAAATGGAAAGTGTTTTAATAAAAAATGTAAGTGTTATAGACTCTAAACTTCGCTTAATATTGCTCCTGTAAAATTTGCCTACGGCAAGAATTTGAAACGCACCCCAAGGGTGTTTCCAATCCCTAAAGCTCACAAGTTCGCTAAGGGATTGTGGGCATCGCCATAGTACGGTTTCCGCACTTGGCACGAGCTCAACGCTCCTGCCTACGTGCTCCACACACTTAAGCCTTTTTTGTTTTCGCTAAGTCGAGTTTAGCTATCGCTTTCTTCCGGCTGTGGGTATTTCGGCTCTGTTTGGCTAAAGTCGCCAAACAGCCTCAATTATCCTACGCCGGCTATCAATAGTTACGACCAAAACTCATCGTTTTGGTCTTCACTCTGGCTATCGCTTTCAAACTTCAAAAGGTTCTTCACACACCTGTGCCCCAAACTTCGCTCACTAAGTTTGCCCTGCAAACTAAGGTTCGCTCGTTTGGGGATATTAACAAATGTTAAAATTTTTTAAAAAAATAAGCAAATTTCCCTATTGTAGTTTTTTTTGATATATTGTATATTTGTCTTGGACAAAAATTATAGTTAATTATAAGGGGGAATATGAATTGGCAATAATGACACCTATTGGAAATATGACAGCTCCTCAAAAACAGCAATATCTTGGTAGACACATACTGGCTGAATTTTTTGAATGTGATCCGAATGTTTTAAACAATCCTAAGTTGGTTGAAAAATATATGTTAGAAGCTGCTCTTGAATGTGGCGCAACGATAGTTAATAAATGTTTTCATTTATTCGCTCCGCATGGTGTATCGGGCGTTGTTATTATTTCTGAAAGTCATTTAGCTATTCATACATGGCCTGAATATGGTTATGCAGCAGTTGATTTATTTACTTGCGGCGAACAATGTGACCCAAAAGTTTCTTATGAATTTTTAAAAGCTAAATTTAACTCTAAAGACGCTAAATATTCTCAATTAAATCGAGGTTTAATGGATTTTGATGAGCATGTTGAACATCAAGCTTTTAAATTATCTGAAACATTTTAATTAAATTGCCTTTTTATGTTAACATAATGGCATGACAAAATTTAAAATCAAAAAAATGACTCACGAAAATATTGATGATATTCTTCAAATTGAAGAATTATGCTACGGCGAACATCATTGGTCTCGTGAGTCTTTTTTGACCGAATTAAATAATAAAATCTCATCATATAAATGTATTTTAACTCAGCAAGATAAATGCGTGGGCTATATGGGCATATGGAAAATAATGGATGAAGCACATGTGACAAATTTATCCGTACATCCAAATTTCCAAAATAGAAAACTCGCCCATATATTACTTTTATCTGCAATAGACGAGTGCTACAAAAATAAAATAAAATATATTACTCTTGAAGTCCGCGTTTCAAATAAAAAAGCTATACATCTTTATGAGAAATTCGGCTTTAAGTCATTGGGTGTTAGAAAAAAATATTATCAAGACAACAATGAAGATGCATTAATAATGTGGAGTGAAAATATTTTTGATAAAAAATATAAAGAATTATATGATAGAATTAGTAAAGATATAATAGAAGCAAAAAATGATAAACAAACGCTATAAGGACATATTTAATCAATATATTTATAAAGGTGAGCCTACTCCCCTTACTATTGGTACGCTTGTTGTGTGTGCATTGTGTTTTTTATTATTAATAATAGCAACATTTACACAAATTACAATAAGCCACCCTTGGCTAAAAGTTGTTCCTGATGAAGGTCTTAATTTATATACAAAAACGCTTTTATATACTCCGCAAATTCCAATTATGATATTAATAATCTACATTTTAGGTAAATATTATTCTCTTATTATGTTTGCTTTTTATCTTATGGTAGGTTTTTTTATCTGGCCTATATTTGTTTTTGGTGGTGGTCTTGAATATATTCAAAATTATCTTTTTGGATATTTTGCAGGTTTTATTATAGCTATTTTTATCGCAGGAACAATCTTACAGTTAAATAATTCTCTTAAAAATAGGCTTTTAGCGGCTGTTTTTGGAGTAATTTCAATACATGTCTGCGGTTTTATTTATTGCATTATTTTAGCTTTATTTAAAGTTATAGATTTTAATCTTATTTTTCCTATTGTAAATATTGTAACTGTTAATAAAATTATCTATGACATTATTTTTTCAATGATAATATTACTGATTGCGCCATATATTAAAAATGTTCTATGGACTTGCATGAAACCAAAACCGGATACAAGAAAGAAATTAAAAAATTCCCGCAAAAGAAACCAAATAATCAGTGATAACATTAATCAACATAGGCAAAATGACGATTAATATAAAAGCTCCCATAACAGGCTTAAATAAGAAACTCAAAGAAAATACGTTAACTTGAGGAGCTGTTTTAGATATTATCCCTAAAATTAAATCTTGTCCTAATGTTGCAAGCAAAATCGGTCCTGCAATATGAAGCCCCATAAATAAAATATTACCTGTGATTTCGCTTAAATATTGCACGTTGATTATATTTTCAAAATGAAAATTTACGCTATACATAGGGTATAATTCGAAGCTCTTTATAAAAGCATTAAAAAGCCAATATAAACCACCTGAATACATAAAAATTATAATAGATAAAACTGAAAAAAAGTTTGCCATAACGCTAACTTGGCTTTTTGTGCTTGGGTCCATAATCATAGCTGAAGATAAACCCATTTGCGTATTTATCATATCTCCGCCTGTTAAGATTGCTGCTAAAATGCAATTTGCTACAAAGCCAATAATTGCACCAAAAAGGAAATTCAAAGCCATACAAAGGAATATCGGAGTTCCATCTGGCGGTGCGGTTGGCTTTAAAACACCTGTTATAATAATCGTACAAATAATTGCAAAAGACAACCTCACAAGCGAAGGGATTTCGCTTTTTGATAGAACAGGTGCAAGGCGCATTAATCCCACAAGGCGCAAAAATATCATTATACCTGCACCAAAAACTCCGTTGATTTCAGGAAAAAGAGTTGCAAATTGTTTTAAAATTTCATCCAATTTTTACTCCCTTTAATTTCTATTTTGTATTTTTATTTTTTCAATAAAATTAGGTTCGCTTGCGGGTGTTTGTTTAGATTTTACATATATGGAATGCTTTGTTGCTTTTTTATCCCAAGGTATATTACCTTGATTTATTAAAGCTTTATTCAAACTTCCGTCTGAGTTGATTTTATCTTGCATTTCCGCGCTAAAAGGGCGAGTGTATTTATAGTAATCAGAAGGAAGCACATAAGTTTCATTTTTTGGAACAACTTCAAATGCAAGGTGTGTTCCTTCATATATATAATTAGTTAAAATTTTTAAAAAATATCCGCCTAAAATAACTATGGATAAAAATACAAGCACAATCTTGGGAGCTGCCGCAATTGTTTGCTCTTGAACTTGTGTAACAGCTTGCAAAATTCCGACAACAAGCCCTACTGCCGCTGCAACCAATACACATGGCATGCTTATAGAAAGCATTACCATAAAACCTTTTGCTAAAAATTCTACCAATAATTCCATTAGTTAAAACTCTCCACAAGACCTTTAACAATTAAACTCCAACCGTCCACCGCAATAAATATCAATAGTTTAAACGGAGTTGATACAATTTGCGGAGATAACATAAACATACCTAAAGCCAGTAAAATGTTTGCTACAACTAAATCTAACACAATAAAAGGTACATAAATTATAAAACCTATTTCAAAAGCTGTTTTAAGTTCTGAAATGATATAAGCAGGTGCAACTTCCCACAAAGTTAATTCATCAGGGCTTTTAGGTGCAATACCTCTTGTTTTTTCAACAAAAAAGGCTAAATCTGATTGGCGGGTTTGTTTGAGCATAAACTCTTTTAAAGGCTTAGAGCTGGCGTTTAGCGCTTCAATTACATTTTGATTTTTTTGATAGGGAACTTGATATGCCTTATACATATTATCAAATACCGGCGCCATAGTGTATATTGTTAAAATCAAAGATAATCCGATTAAAGTAATAGCAGGTGGTACAGAGTTTGTTCCCATGGCTGTTTTAAGCATTGAAAAAACGACCGTAAATCTTAAAAAAGGAGTCATTGAAACAAAAACAAACGGTAATAGCGAAAATGACGCCATTACAACCAATAATTGAATAACAGGATTTAAATCTTTTAATAAATTATCCATTAAAATTTGCCTCTTTTGTATTTAAATCGTTTAATAATTCTCTTAAAATTTCTTTTCTTTGAGAACCTCTGTGAAATTCGCTTATATCATTTGCGGGAGGACTTTGTGTTGCTTTTGCATATAGTTGATTAAATTGTTTTTGTAATTTTTCTAATTTAAGTCTTTCAAAATCATCAAATCTTTCTTTTGGTTTTTCTTTTATTTCTTCAAATTGAGTATTTGAAAAGTTTTCATATTCTTGTTTTTTAGGAATAAAGTCAATATTTTTATCGGCATTTTGCATTGCTTGTCTGATGATTTTTGAATTTTGTTTATTATCATCTTCATCAAGTTTTGCTAAAAATGTTGTGTGTTCTACTCCTGAAGCAATTAAAAATTTTTCATTTTTAATTTTTACTACAAGCAAGGTTTTTTTAGGACCGATAGGTAATGAATCAATTACTTTTATCAGGCCTTTATTGTCTTTTTTTGAAGTTAAAATTGTTTTTTTATAGACAATATAGCCGACAATTAAGATGCCTATCATTGCAAGTGTGTAAAATATAAAAGCTGTAATGTATGTTATCATTTTTTATTCCCTTTTTTATTTTTCAAAGTCTGAATAGTCAAATTCTTCGTCTACTGTTTGAGTTTTTACCGGTTGCGGTTGAGTTGGCGGTTTTGCCTGTTGTGGCTGCGGCTGCGTCTTTGCTTGAGGTTTTGCTTGTTGCGGCTGAGGTTTTGCTTGAGGTTTTGCTTGTTGCGGCTGCGGTTTTTGTTCGACTTTTGCTTTTGGAGCGCTCATGACCTCATTTAATCTAACTGCATACCTATCATTAATAATAATCAAATCCCCTTTTGCAACCTTTTTTTCTTCAACATATAAAGAAATTTCATTGTCAAAAACAGAGCCTAAATCAACAATTTGACCTTGGGTAATTTGTTTTAGTTCCCCTATTGTCATCTTAACTTTATCAAATTCGGCATTTATTTCTACCTGAATATCATCCCAGAGATTTTTTTCCATTGTTACCTCATTATTAATTTCATTGTTTATTTCTTCATTTTCTTCCTGATTTAGATTAATTATCATATCGGAGTTAACTTTTACTTTAAATTCTTTTTCAAAATTTCCTGAAATTAAAGTTAATTTGTCATATTTACTGTTTTCTAACAGGATTATGTCTTCATTTGTCAGATTTTTTAATTCTTCCAAGGTTAATTTTGAGCTGCCTGCTCTTAATCTGACTGTTGCTTGTTGTTTAATGAAATCGTTATCATCAAATGATGTTACTTTTTTTAATTCTGCAAACGGCACTCTATCTAATGGGACAGAAACCATGATTAATGAAACATCAGAATTATTTGACATCACATAAAATATGAAATTGATATTTTTTTCGCTTTTTTCGCTGAGCTTTGCTTCCTTTACAGGTATTAGCGAGGGTTTTAATTTTTTATAAATAAATTCACAAAAACTGTTTAAAATTTTGATTTCAAGCGTGGTTAAATTTTTTAAATCAAAACTGTTTTTTGAATTATCCAAGGTTAAATCTAAGAAATTCTCGATATAATTTTTAGAAAGCCTTACTATAACGGGTTTATGGTTTTCAACTTTTATTTGACCCGAAAAAAAATCAACATTATTTACAAGAAATTCATCTCTAATGTTTCTGAAATCATTGATAGCTAATAACGAGACTTCGCAGTCCAATTCCCAATATGCTTGCAGAGCAGACTTAATCGCTTCGGTTAATGTCAAAACAAGCATACTAATATTTTTATTATAAAAAATATCTTTTTTCTTATAATCCACGCTAATGTCCATTTTTGGCTATAAAAACCCACAAATATTATATAATTTTATTTTTCATCAAGGCAATTTATTAAAAAAATGTAATATGAAAATTAAATTTAGCTCTTGCAAAAATAAAAATTGAAAGGTAGAATATTAAGAAATATAAAATTCATGATGGAAGTAAAATTTTTAAAAAATTTTTAAAATTAATAGCAAATTTTTTTAATTACATGTTTTGTATAAGAAATGCTGTTATTGCGTTTAACTCAAGAGAAACAAACCGGAGAGTAATTAATGAATAATGACATCAGAAATGGTTATCCGAAATACATAGGTTCGCAAAGTGCCAATCAAAGGTCCTCTGTTAATAAAAGTGTGCCTAATTCGCCTGCGATTGAACCTGAAATTCGTAAACCCATGGCTGATTCTATGGAAATTTTAGGTGCATTAGGTCATGCTCAAGTGAACATGGAAAATTTATGTGCCGATAAAAATGTCAGACATTCTGTTGACCAATATATCAAGGACCCTTTTTTTGCTCAAAGCTGGGTAAATTATTGCGATAACCTTATAGAAAGAGGTCACAATCTTGAAGATGCACTAAACAAAACAGATGAATTTTTCTCCGTATTGAAGGATAAAAACATATACAGTTAAAGGAAACACAAATGGAAACATTGGCAAAAAATATAGTTATTCTAAATCATCCTATTATAAGTCAAAATTTATCAATTATAAGAAATAAAAATACGGATTGCGAAAGATTTAAAAATGCCCTAAGAAGAATAACTTATTCATTGATTTATGAAGCAACAAAAGATTTGCCAATGGTAAAAAAAGAGATTGAAACACCGCTCGAAACGACAGTTTGTGATGTTTTTGATGATGAAGCACAATTGATTATAGCTCCGATTTTAAGAGCGGGCATGATTTTTTGTGAAGTAGCTCAGGACTTACTGCCTTTTGCAAATGTACATCATATTGGTATGTATAGAGATGAAGAAACTCTTGAACCTGTTTGGTATTATGATAAAAGAAAAGAAATAAAAGAAGATAAACAAAAGGTTAAAGTTATAATCTTAGATCCTATGCTTGCAACAGGAAACAGCGCTGTTGATTCAATTAAAAACTTTATTTCAAAAGGCGTTTTAGAAGAAAATATTGTATTTATGAGTTTGATTTCATCTCCTGAAGGAATTAAAAAAGTAAACACAAGATTTCCTAAAGTTAAAATCATAACTTCAGCGCTGGATAGAGCATTAAATTCAAAAGGTTATATTCTTCCGGGGTTAGGGGATGCCGGAGATAGAATTTATAATACTATTGATTAATTTTTTATATTAAGCTCGCCTCTCTTAACAACGCGTCTACCGTTAATATAGACGTGGCTGGGTTTTTGTTTGTTTAATAGTGCGTTATAGTCTTCATTTTCTTCCAGTTCAAAAACATTAAAGTCTGCATCTTTGTCTGTCTCTAATGAGCCTATGATATTGTTTAATCTTAAAATTTTTGCAGGGATTATTGTTAAATATTTTAGTGCTTCAACGGTATTTAATAGTCCGTTATTAACATATTTTAGTTCGTTTAATAAAGATAAATCTTCATTAAATGCCATCGAATTAACCCCAAAGCCAAACCTGTTGGGGAAATATTCTAAAACCGTATCAAGACTTAATTTTTTATTGTGTAAATTATCGCTAATTCTAGGACAATATGCTAAAGATACCTTGTTTTTAAATAATAAGTCTAAATCAAAAGCGGATAAAAAGTTTCCATATGAAATAATCAACTGTTTTGATAAAACGCCCAGAGCTTCAAGATATTGAGCCGGAGATAAATCTTTAAAAACAGGTTCCATTTTTTTATTTCCGCTAAATTCATTTAACAGGTCGATATCTGAAAACCCATGTTTTAGCCAATCAATTTCTTCTTGTGATTCTGCTAATCTTATGGTCATTAGAATGTTATTTTTCTTGCAATATTTAACAAGAATTTTGAACAATCTTTTATGCACGCAGCAAATACTGTGTGGTGCAATTCCGACAAAAGTATTTTGAGATTTTTGTTTAAGAAGTTTATCTATTTTCTTTTTTATGTTTCTAAATTCATCTTTACTTGAGTCAACGGAATCTGAAAATAATTCAAAAAATAAATAAGTTTTTAAGGGCATTTCGTTTAAAATATCAAAATACTTACTTTCTTTTGAAAGTTGAGCAACACAAGTTGTACCGTTTAAAAGGCTCAATTCTACCCCTTTTTTGAAAGAGGCAATTTTTTCTTCTCTTGTCATGCAAAAATAATCAGATAACAAATTTGCAAGACGATATACGAAAGATTTTTTAGAAATTCCCGCTAAGAAATAATGCTTTTTAAAAATAGTATAGAGTCTTTTTAATCTTGCTCTAAGGTTTTTGGCTCGGCCTTTTTGCAAGTCGCTATATTGCAGGTGATTATGCAGATTTACAAACCCTGGAGTAATAACTGCATTATTAAAATCTTTGACGTGGGAATAATTTTTTTCATCAAGATTTTCTGCTTTAATGATTTCTTGAACTTTTCCTTCGTCAACTATTAAAGCGCAATTTTCATATATATTGCCGTCTGAGGGTATAATCCATTTCGCTTTATATGCTCTAGCCATTTAAACACCTTTAAAAATATTATAGAAAAGATTATAACAATTATTTAAATTAAATTCAATCAAAGGGCAATAAGTTTTTAATTTTTGTTTTTATTTAGATATGGATGCAGCAAATAACATAACTCAACCGCTACCCGAGATAACGGGTTTTAAAAAGATTAAAAGGCTTAACACCCAGCCGGGGAGGAAAATTAACCGCCCTTGTGTTGGTGTTGTTCAAGTGCCGTATATTTCTAAAACTCCTTTAGCGGATACGTTAAGCATAAAAGAAAAAGAAAATCCGCATATGAAATATAAAATAGTTTTGAATAAAAAGAAATCCGATGTGAGATTTAGCAGTTTTGTATCTTTATCTGTGATAGGCTGCGCGTTTTATTCATTGATGAAAATATTTAAAAAATAAAACCCTTTAAGAAGTCTTAAAGGGTTTTATTTGGTTAAATGTCATTATCTTCAACATTGAAGATTTTTACTCTCAGAGGTTCTAAAAGAACAAAGTCTACTCTTTGACCCTGGTGAATATATTCATTTTGACCTTGAATTATGTTATATCTTGTTCTTGTTAAATATGGGTCGTTTCTTATTATTCTCATATCTGCATCACGTTCGCCTACTGCGGGAATAATTTTTAAATCATCCATTCCTTTGTTATCAATAACGTTTGATGTGGTTAGGGCAAAATATCCGTTTTTAATAAATCTGAAAGGTCTTGTAACTTTTTGGATTTTGCCGTCGATTTGAACCCCGACAGGTATTACAACATATTTTTCCCTTGTAACAAAGTTAAAAGGAGCTCTGGCAACAAACGGTTCGCCTTCTTTATTCTTTTTGGCATTAATGCATCTGTCTACTGTTAAAGGTAATACCGTTCCTTTGGGAATAACTGCATATTCTTCGTCATAATATACATTATCTAAAATATAGCCGTCGGCTTTTCTTGGTTCAGGAGGCGGTGTCGGTTGAATTTCTTCTTTAAGTTTTTCGCTTGGAATAACTTTAACAGCTTCCATCATATTAAAAATAAATCTTGCCAATTCACCGCGAGTTGCAGGGCGCATTGGTTCAAGAGTTGTTTCATGTCCTGGGGTATTATATACTAATCCAAGCATTTGCGCTTGTCCTGCTTGAATTAAAGCCCAATTTGGAATGTCGGAATAATCTTTATATATTGATACAAAGTGTTTAGCTTGTTCAGAATCAATATTTTCAGGTGAAAGCGCATTTAAAACAACGCTTAGTGCTTCCATTCTTGTTACATCATTATTAGGATAGAAATATCCTCCGGGGTATCCCTTAACTAAACCATAGTATGAGGCAACTTG
Source organism: uncultured bacterium (assembly GCA_949282195.1). Taxonomy (GTDB): domain Bacteria; phylum Cyanobacteriota; class Vampirovibrionia; order Gastranaerophilales; family Gastranaerophilaceae; genus RUG14156. The sequence continues at coordinate 55,603 of CASDOW010000013.1, forward strand.
TATGTTTCTGTTTGCCCAGTGGTTTGTTATGTCTTTATAGTCAAAAATTTCAGGTGTATCTTTTTCGTATAAGCCGAGAGCTTTAATAACCATGGTTGAAAATTCTGCCCTTGTAACTTTTTGGTCAGGTCTATATAAGCCGTCGGGATAACCTACTACAATTTTTTTGTCTGTTAAAAATGTTACAGCCTCATATGCCCAGTGATCTGAAGGTAAATCAGGATAACTTTCAGGTCCTTGTTCCAGTTCATATGCAGCCATTACCGGAGCTGCCATAAAAAATAAGGCAACAATGGTGATGATGTTTAATAATGCTTTTTTCATTTACTATTGCTCCATTCTTAATAAGATAATTTTACATATAAAAGACACTACATGCAAGATTTTTGTTTATTTTTCCTCTATACAAAGCATGTGAAAATTATTTTTGAACCATACTTAATAAAAATTTAAACTAAAAAAGCCCTAAAATACTTTAGGGCTTTTGAATAAATATATTATCCTTATGGCTTTATGAGCTAAAAGACATAAGAGCTTTTACAGAGCGTGCTGTATCTTGCACTTCTTTTTCTGAATGCATGTTAATAGTATCATCTAAGATTTTAATGGCTTCTTGTTTATCTTTTAAAGCCAAAAGTTCATTAATAGCACACATTGCAACTCTTGCAGAAAGGTCATTAATTCCTTTGCCTTTATTTACAATCATAATTTCAAGAGCTTCATGTGTATTTTTTCTGATTAAAGCTTTGCTTGTTAATTCTCTGATTTCATCAATCGGGCAATTAGTTCCCAATTCATTTAAAACTTGTATTGATTCAGCGTCTTTGTGTTTGCCTAGAGCTTCAATAATGTTTTTCACCCTTCTGTTATTCATTTGTAACTCCTTGTAATTCGTTAGATAACATTGATCTTAATTCGCTAACCGGCTGATTTTGCAGTCTTGAAACGTTGTATTTGAAAATGTCAAATTCAACTTTTGTATTGCCGATTTCTTGGATTTTCTTAGCTGCTGCAATTGTGTTTTCTTTTATTTTATTTCCAAATGCAATTGCGTTAGTTTTTAAAGATGAAAATTTATTAATAGTTCCAACCCAGGCACTTGCTAACAATTTGCCTGTATTTTGCATTCTTTCTTTCAAAGACATTGAATTTTGTTTGGCTTCTTGTGTTTTTTCTGTTTTTTCAAAAACATCCATTTGAATTACTGTACCTTTGAATGTAATTCCGAACGGATTTGTTGCTTGATTTGATTTTTCAGCTTTAGAAGCCTTGTTTGCTCTAAGCGCTTTAAATTTGTTAAAAGCTTCGATACTTGACCTTAGAGGGGAAATCTTTTGCATCTTTTTGCACCTTTCTCTGTAATTCCTGATAATACATTTATTCTTTTTAAAAGTTATCATAGAATTAAGACTAAAAAATCAATCTTTTGATTGAAAAATTATAATTTTATCATTCCGCTTAATTCTATGTTGTTAGTATTATAAATTATAATGTATGCTTTTTCTTCCTCAATATAATGTATTTGCACATTTTTATAATCTATTTCATCAGGATTTAACCCTCTAAAATATTCACGTTGTTTTTTTTCCATAAATCTTTGATATGCCCTATAGCTCATCTTTTTGGGTTTTTCCTGTTTTGGATTTAATGATTCAAAAACTTCCATATGAACAACAGGAACTTTGGCTTTCAATTGACCTTTTTGGTAAATCAATAGAAAATCCATGTATTTATCGGGTATGACATTATAAAAACCTTTTTTCAGACCCTTGCCGTCTTTTGAGATGATATCATCTTCTAAAATTAAAACAGGTAGTTCGGTTTTATTAAAAGAATATTTATCAATTAATTTCGTTTCGTCTTTTTCTCCGCTCGGATAAACTTCTTTTGGTACAAATTGGTCTTTATAATATTCGTAAGCTATTAAATTGTTGTCAAAACTAATCACAGTTATATTATAAGGTGGTTTTTAATTAATGCAAAATTGTAAGAAATATTGAACTTTGCTTGAAATTTATTTTTGTACGTTGTAGAATTTATTTGCGGTTGTGTTTAACTGGACAATTGAATATGCGCTTGTAGCTCAGTTGGATAGAGTGTTTGGCTACGAACCAAAAGGTCGGGGGTTCGAATCCCTCCAAGCGCGCCATATAAAGACCCTCATGGGTCTTTTTTGATTTTTAAAGCGCTTGGCGGGTACGGTTTCTCAAACGCCAAAGCTCAACGCTTCGGCGTTCTCGGCACACACCTTGTGCCTTTTTTGCTCTCATTAAGTGCAGTCGCACTAAATTCGAGCTTCAAAAGGTTTCCAAGCGCGCCATAAAGGACTCTTTTATAGAGTCTTTTATTGTATTTACGGTACGGACTCCGTGCTTTGCGCCAAGCTCCACGCTTGTCGCATGCGCACTTCGCACACCTATGCCTTAAACTTCGTTCACTAAGTTCACCCTGTGAACTATGGTTCACTTGTTTAAGGGCGCTTGGCGGGTACGGTTTCTCAAACGCCAAAGCTCAACGCTTCGGCGTTCTTAAATGTTCCTGTGAAATTTGCTTTAGCAAATTTCTACGTCACCTTAGTCCAGTTTCACAATAGCCCACCAAGCTCAACGCTTG
>CASDOW010000014.1 GCA_949282195.1 uncultured bacterium
AGCCATACGTTCTTCTACTTCATCTTGCATTGCTTGGATTTCTTCATCGGAATAAGTTCCGTTTTTAGCTTGCAAAGTCAAATCACGAATTCTTGATAGATTATCTTGGATAACATCAAGGTTACCTTCAGCTGTTGATAACATAGCGTTACCGTTTTGAACATTGTTTTGAGCAATTTTGTTACCGTCAAGTTGAACTTGCATACGAGCAGAAATAACTGTTCCTGCTGCGTCATCTTTTGCAGAATTTACTTTTAATCCTGATGATAGCCTTTCCATTGCTTGTGAAAGACCGTTTGTTGACTTAGTTAAAAGTCCTTGGATTTTAATCGAATCCACATTGTTGCTTGTGAAAGACCGTTTGTTGACTTAGTTAAAAGTCCTTGGATTTTAATCGAATCCACATTGGTGTTGATAACTACTGCCATTTTTTATACTCCTTTATATTTTTCTAACCGCACGACAATATTAAATGGGGAAACATTTCTATATCACCTTGGCGGTCCATGTCCTTATTACATAGTAAATATATAATTTTTTAGAGTATTTTAGAATTAAAAAATAGTATCAACTTTATCATACTTTAGTATAAAAACTAAAAAGCCCTTGTAAAACAAGGGCTTTTTAGATATTTTAATTTAAATTACGCTATTTCTTCTCTATGCTTGGTCGGAAGCTGAACTACTTCCCCTCCCTGACCTTCCTGCTGCTTTTTTTCAACCATTTCCTTTGTTACAACAAATTCTTTAATGTCTTCTTTAGAAGGAACGTCATACATAATATCGAGCATAATTTCTTCAACAATTGAACGTAATGCACGAGCACCTGTCTTTCTTTTTAGTGCTTCTTTTGCAATTAATTCTATTGCTTCATCTTCAAATTTCAACTCAACTCCGTCCATGCCCATTAAACAAGCATACTGCTTAACAATAGCGTTCTTTGGCTCGGTTAATATCATTTTTAAAGTTTTCTCATCTAGCGGATCTAATACGGTATAAACAGGAATTCTACCTATAAATTCCGGTATTAAACCGAATTTCAACAAGTCATCAGGCTGTAATTTTTTGAGAATTTTTGCACTTTCTCTTTCTTTTTCTTCGGCAGATAAAGAAGCAGAACCAAAACCAATGCTTGTTGTTGAACCGGCACGACGTTCAACGATTTTCTCTAAACCAACAAATGCCCCTCCAACGATGAATAGTATATTATTGGTATCGATTTGAATGAATTCCTGATGAGGGTGTTTCCTTCCCCCTTGAGGCGGTACATTAGCAATAGTACCTTCAATCATTTTTAACAATGCTTGTTGAACGCCTTCACCGGAAACATCTCTTGTTATGGAAGGATTTTCCGATTTTCTGGCAATTTTGTCAATTTCATCAATATAAATTATGCCACGCTCTGCTTTTTTTGCGTCATAGTCGGCACTTTGATACAATCTTAAAAGAATATTCTCAACATCATCACCCACATAGCCAGCTTCAGTTAATGTTGTAGCGTCTGCAACAGCAAAAGGCACATTTAACATTTTAGCTAAAGTTTGAGCTAATAGGGTCTTACCTGAACCAGTCGGGCCCACAAGCAAAATATTGCTTTTTTGAATTTCAATATCAGACTCAGGTGATTCCATGTTATGAGCAATTCTTTTATAGTGATTATATACTGCAACCGCTAAAACCTTCTTAGCGTCGTCTTGTCCTACAATATGTTCATCTAAATATGCTTTTATTTCATGCGGTTTTGGAATTGACTCAACTGAAATTTCAGAAGACTGCTCTTTTTCTTCTTGTTTAAAATTAAATAATTCTTCGTCTAAAATTTCATTACATAATTCAATACATTCATCGCATATGCATACATCAGGACCTGCTATTAATTTTTTAACTTGGTCTTGAGTTTTTCCGCAAAATGAGCATTTTAAATTTGTATCTGTAGGTTTTGGCATTTAATTCACCTTCTTTTAATTACTTTTCGTCTAAAGTGATAACTTTATCAATCATACCGTATTCAACCGCTTCCTGAGCTGTCATTATATAATCTCTATCGGTATCTTTTTCAATTTTCTTTAACGGTTGACCGGTATTAGAAGCTAAAATTGAATTTAGTGATTTTTTAATTCTTAAAATTTCGTTTGCTTGAATTTCGATATCAGTTGCTTGACCTTGTGCACCGCCCAAAGGTTGATGTATTAACACTCTAGAATGAGGCAAAGCAAGTCTTTTACCTTTTGCCCCTGATGATAACAAGAATGCGCCCATAGAAGCAGCTTGTCCTAAACAAATTGTTGAAACATCAGCTCTAATGTGCTGCATTGTATCATATATTGCAAAACCTGCAGTTACAGAACCCCCCGGAGAATTAATGTATAGCATGATATCTTTTTCAGGGTTTTCACTATCCAATAACAACATTTGAGCAACAATTAAGTTTGCAACCATATCATCAATCGGAGTTCCAAGAAAAATTATTCTTTCTCTTAACAATCTTGAGAAAATATCGAATGATCTTTCACCACGTGAAGATTGTTCTATAACTACGGGTACGAAACTCATCTTATTTTATATCCTTTCAACTTTATTCTATTTAGCTATAAATTTATTGTTATTTAATAAAAATTCATTCACTTTATTTGCTGTGATTTGTTGAGAAATTGCAGCAAATGAATTAGGATTTTTTCTCATTTCTTCAAACAACTGAACAGCAGGCATGCCATACATTGAAGCCATTTGATTAATATGTTCCATTATATCCTTTTGTTCGATTTTTAAATCAGCCTCTTGAGCGATTTTCTCAACTATTAAAGAATTTTTAATTCTTTTTTGTGCTTCTTCTCTGAAGCGTTTTTCCACATTATCTTTGCCTTCTTGTTCAACAAGCTTATCAAAGTCAGCGCCTTGTTGAGAAGCTGTATGTCTTGCTTCATCCATTATTGCTTGATATTCTCTATCCAGCATTGAATCTTGAATTTTAATTTCAGTTGTTTCTAATACTTTTTCAAAAATAGCATCTGACTTTAATCTGTCATTTTGATTTTTAACAACCATATCAAGATAATTCTTAATGTCTTCTTTTAAGGCTTCAAGTGTATCTTTTCCGGCTTTTTTGGCTAATTCATCATCAAGTTCCGGCATTTTTCTTTCTTTAACTTCATGCATTTTAATTTTAAATTGAGCTTTTGCACCTTTTAATTTTTCTTCATGGTATTCTTCTGGGAATGTAACATCGATTGTAAATTCTTCATCAGCACCATGACCTATTAAACCTTCAGCAAAACCGGGGATAAAATTAGAATTAGCAAGGTCTAAGCTATAATTTTTGCCTTCGCCGTGTTCAATTTTTTCATCACCCACAAAACCTTCAAAATCAAACACAACTGTATCTTTGTCAGTTGCCAATCTATCAACTTTTTCTAAAGTAGAAAATCTTCTTCTTGTTTGTTCAAGTTCTTTTTCAAGCGCACCGTCTTCTGTTTTAACTTCTTTATATTCAACTTCAACATCTTTATATGCGCCAAGTTTAACTTCAGGTTTTAGTTCAACTTTTGCTTTTAATTTCAATTCTTGTCCGATAGTGAAATCAATATGTTCAATCTCAGGACGAAAAGCAATATTTAATTTGTTTTCGTCAACTGCCTTTTGAAATTCACTTGGAAAAAGTCTATCTATAACTTCGGCTTTAATTCTTTCTTCACCAACATATTTTTCAACAATATGGTTTGGGGCTTTTCCTTTTCTAAAACCTGCAATATTAACATTTGCACCATACGCTTTTAAGGTTCTTTCATAAGTTTCCTTAGCAGTGTTTGCATCAATTGTCATATCTATTGTTGCGATGTTTTTATCATCGATTGTAACTGTATTTGTCATGGCACCTCTCAATTATAATATTTTACGTATAATATATTATAAACTAAAAATAAAAAACATGGTCAATATAATGTATATTTAAACTTCAACACGAAGTATAAATTTATTTTTTTTATAATTAATCAAGCCCTCCCGTTTTAATTTAGACAATTCAAAAGACATCGCAGAGCGGTCTATATTAAGATAATCCGCTAACTCTTGCCTATTGAATTGAATTTCAAACATATTAGACTTATTTTTCTCACTTTCATTTGATAAATAAGTCAATAATTTATCTCTTATTGATTTTTGAGAAATATTTTCAATTTTTTCTACGAGCTCAACATTTTCCTTTGATAAAATTTTAAACATATTTCTGATAAATGCCCCATGGTGCATACAAGCATTTTGACACATAGCAGAACACTTTTCGTAATTCAAAATTAAAATTGTAGCGTCTTTGGTGCAAATTGCATTTATATTTGATTCCGTATTTTTAGAAGCAACTAAAGATAGGGCGATATTGTTATTTTCATGGAGTTTTTGAATTATAATTCTTCTGCCCCAATAGCTGTCTTTTTCAATATTAACTTCACCTTCTAATATCACATATATTTTTGTTATTATATCCCCTCTTCTTATTATGGTGTCCCCTGCTTCGTAATTTTTTATTGAAGCTTTAAAACATTCAAGCATTCTGTCGAGTTCAAAATCCGCCATTCCGTAAAATATAGGTGAATTTTTAATTTTTTGATAATATTTTTGCATATTTTTTCCTTTTTGTTGTAAAAACAACAGAAATGTTGTTAAAACAAGTGTATAATAAAAATGTAAAAAAGGGAATAAAAATAAAAAAGGAAACGAATATGGCAAAATACACATGTACACTATGCGGCTATGTATACAATGAAGACTTGGGAGATTTAGAAAACAAAATAGAAGTAGGCACAAGATTTGAGGATTTGGCTTCTGATTGGGTTTGCCCGTTATGCTTAGCCACAAAAGAAGAATTTGAAAAAGAATAAAAAGGAGATGTTAATATGACTACTACTCAACAAGAAGAAAACTTAATCAATCTATTGGATGGCTACGTTGAAAAAGGCGGACACCACCTTAATGTTAATGTTTTTAACAGAGATACACTATTAGACGCACAAGCACATCCTGAAAAATATCCTCAATTAACAGTTAGAGTTTCAGGTTATGCTGTTAACTTTATCAAATTAACTAAAGAACAACAAGATGATGTTATCTCAAGAACATTCCATTCTAAATTAGGTTAATAAAAAAAGAGGCTCAGTTTGGAGCCTCTTTTTTTGTATTATTTTTTATTAATCATCTTCTCCAATTAACTCAAGTGCTTTTTTTGCTACAACATCTTTTGAATCTTCACTGAAGAATGTATTATTGTCTAATTGAGTTCTTTTTCCTTGATTATCAATAACAAATACGCTCGGGAAACCTTGAACACCATATTCAGACATCAAAGCTCTATTTTCATCTTTTTCACAATTTACATAAGCAACAGCGAAATTCTTTTTGATTTTTGAATTTTTTGAAATTTTGTAGTAAGTTGGTGCAAATTTTTGGCAGAAACCGCACCAGTCTGTATAAAAGAATACCAATACGGGTTTTCCTGTGTTTAGTGCCTTTTGTAAAGATTTACCTTTATCGTATTTTTTTGAAATCACAACTTTGCCGCCGTTACTTCCTGAATCAACACCAACAAAAGTCAATGAAGATATTGTTAAGGCGCTAATTGAAAATAACAAAGATACTATTGTTAAAATAACAAGCCATCTTTGATTATTTTTGGGTTCATTTTTAACATTTTGTTCTTCTGACATTTTCTACTCCTTTTTATAATATATTCATATCTATAACATATTTTTTATTTTTTTAAAAGCTAATATTAACTATTTTTATTACCACAACATTTTTTATACTTTAATCCTGAACCGCAAGGACATAAGTCATTTCTTCCTACTTCGCTTTTAGGCGTATCTTTTTGGGATTTTTCTTCTATTCCGATTAGGGTTGAAAATAATTCCGAATTAAAAAGAGTAATAACAGGCGAAAACACGCCGCTATCAATAAAAGCGGTTTTTGTATTAAACAAAAGTTCTTCTAAATTTGAAAAATTTGTCTTTAAAACTTTGTTCACAACTTCAAAAAAGTTTTCATTATTTTCTTTTGCATATTTTATTACGCTTGGAGGAATTTTATCGCTTGTTAAAAATTCTTTTATACATTCATTTTTATTTTCAATATCTTCTTGAAAACACTTCATAAATGTTTCAAAGAAAGGAATTATATATAAACCTCTTTTTTTATCAATCCAAAGCGCAACATCATATATTTCTTTATGAGATGAAAAACCGCCGATTGCATTTTGCATGAATGTTTCATCATCACAATTAAGCTCTTGAACTTTAATGTATCTATTCTTTTCAACTTTCTCAATCAATCCCGAATAGTCTTCTTTTTGATTATCAAGACGAAATTTATTAAAATATTCAATAAGTTTATCGATTTTTTTATTGGTTGTTATAACAAATTGATTTTCAAAACAATCGCTAAATTTCTCCCAAAATTCAGCAACGCTTTTTTCCAGCTGTTTTCTTTTATCTTCGTTTTTAAAATATGCGCTTTTTGGGTTTTGAAGCATATATTTAATAGCAGAAGTTGTTGCAGCGTAAAGATTATATTCTGAAATTACATCATAAATTTCTAAAATATACTGAACATTATCAAGCTCTAAAATTCTTGCTTGAATAAAATCATATCTGCCGATTTGCTTCAGGTGGCTCATTTTCACCATGGGAATTAAGGTTAATTTTGCTCCCGAAGTTAAACATTCAACATCGTAAGCATTAGACAATATTTTTTCTATTTTAAAAACACCGCAAAAAGAATTTAAAAGCGCGTCTATAATCTCATCATAGGTTTTGTTGTTTCTTCTGTAATATTCTAAAACCCTCAAACCATTTTGCATTTTCATATCAAGCATATATTGAATTATGACATTATTAAATTCGCGCTCTGTTTCAATTTCAATATTGTTTAATTCAAGATATTCTCTAAAATCATTTGACAAAACTTCATCTTGAGCCACAAAGTCAAGAATATTTTCCATGGTCTTACTTATCAAATTCAAACTATCAACTACGCTTGGCATTAAACTCCCCTTTTTAAATATATAAGATATTCAATATTTTTGCTTTTGGCACCTTGAATAGGGCTTTCAATTACCCCTTGAGAAATAAAACCAATAGAAGCACAAAATTCTTCTATATCTTTTATTATTTCATTTCTGACTTTTTCATCTTTTACTACGCCGCCTTTTTCAATATCTTCCCTTTTTGCTTCAAATTGCGGCTTAATTAATAAAACGGCACTTGCGTCATCTCTAATTAAATTCTTGCAATTTTCAAGCACCTTCTTTATGGATATAAAAGATAAATCCATGCTCATAAAAGAAGGTAATTCTTCTTGCGGCAATTCTTCCGTATTATAAACGTCAAAAAATGTGCAGTTCTTGACGTTTATTTTTTCTATTGATTTAATTTTTGGCTCATTCCTTAACTTCCAAGCTAATTGGTTATACCCGCAATCAAGTGCATAAACAAATTTTGCCCCTTCTTGAAGCATACAATCAGTAAAACCGCCCGTTGAAGCACCCATATCTATACAGATTTTATCTTTTAAATCTATATTAAAAGCCTTGATTGCAGCTTCCAATTTTAATCCGCCCCTTGAAACATATGGAAGAAAATCAATCTCAATTGAAGCAGGGTTTTTTTCATCAAATAATTTTTTTTCATCAAACAATTCGCCTGCTTTTGAAACTATTGTGCCGTTTATTTTAACATTATGTGCCAAAATAGAAGCACTTGCAGCGCTTTTTGTGTTGAAAAAACCCCTCTCGAACAAAATCAAATCAAGTCTTTTTTTTGCCACTTTTTATTCCTGAGCTATATATTTTTCTTCTTGCATAGCAACTGCAACAATTCTATCAGACAATATTGCAGCTTTTTTAATCGGCCCTAAAGGTTCAAATTCAACCAATTTAACATCAGGTATGTTTATTAAAAGTTTAATATCTTCATACACTTTTTGCGCATTATCAAAATATAAAACTAAAGGCTGCGCCATGTCTTTGCAAAAAAGCAGTACTGCCTGTCTTGTCATTACTTTACCTTTTATTTGTTGTTGTGACATTTTTTACTCCTCTACTATATTAAAAAATTCTTTCGCATTTTTTGATGTTTCAAACACAATACTATCATAGGGTATATTTTTCAATTTAGCAATTTCTTTCGCCACAAAACCAATATATTTAGGAGAATTTTCCATGCCCCTAAAAGGATGAGGTGTTAAATATGGCGAATCTGTTTCAAGCATTAAATCTTTTAATTCAATCTCGCGAGCAACCTCTTTAGGCTCAATTGCATTCTTAAAAGTTACAACTCCCCCAAGCGCAATTTTATAGCCAAGATTACAACACTGTTTCATAAACTCAACAGAACCTGAAAAACAATGCAATAAAACCCTTTGGGCTTTTGTTGATTTTAAGATTTCTAAAGTGTCAAAATGAGCCTCTCTGTCATGGACCACAATCGGCAAATCAAGCATTTTGGCAATTTCAATTTGAGTTATAAAACATCTTTTTTGAATATCTTTATTTTCTTTTGTGTAATGATAATCAAGCCCAATTTCGCCAATTCCCACGACCTTTTTATCCTTTGCAAGCTCGATAATTTTTTTTGCTGTATCATCATTAAACTTTTCACAATCCTCAGGATGAACCCCTAAAAGTGCATAAATATTTTCATATTCATGACACAATTCTAAAATTGGCTCAAAATCATCACTTGAAGCACTCGGCACAATAATTATCCCAACATCAGCCTTTCTCGCTTCTTCTATCGCCTTCTTTGGGTTAGAATTCATGTTTATGTGAGCGTGTGTATCTATTAACATATTTTCTTCTTTTTAATTATTTAAACTATGGAGCGGAGCCGGCACTCTGCCGCCTCTGTTTACAAAAACTTCAGATGAATAAGAGTTAACTTTCATAATCGGAGCAGATCCTAAAAGCCCGCCAAATTCAGCAACTTCGCCTTCTTTTTTCCCGATAACGGGAATAATTCGAACTGCGGTCGTTTTTTTATTAATCATTCCGATTGCCATTTCATCAGCTATAATACCTGCTATTGTTGAATTTGGAGTGTCACCCGAAATTGCAATCATATCAAGCCCGACAGAACAAACGCTTGTCATAGCTTCTAGTTTATCAATGGTTAATGAGCCGATTTTAGCAGCCTCAATCATGCCTGCGTCCTCTGAAACAGGAATAAAAGCACCTGACAATCCGCCAACATAGCTTGACGCCATAATTCCACCCTTTTTAACTGCATCATTTAACATTGCCAGTGCCATTGTTGTACCATGGGCGCCTGCGTGCTCTAAACCCATAGCTTTAAAAATTTCAGCAACACTATCACCCCTTAAAGGAGTAGGTGCTAAAGATAAATCTATTACACCAAAAGGAATGTTCAATTTTTTAGCAAGTCTGCGTCCAATCAACTCTCCAGTGGTTGTAATTTTAAATGCCATTTTTTTAATAATGTTAGCCACTTCGCCAAAATCAGCAGTTTTATCCAATTGTTCAATAGCACTTGATACAACCCCAGGCCCTGATACTCCAATATTTAGCGCACATTCTGCTTCATTTATTCCGCAAAATGCCCCCGCCATAAAAGGATTATCCGTTACAGCATTACAAAAACAAACAAATTTAGCTGCCCCTATACTGTCATTATCTTTTGTTAATTCTGCCGTCTTTTTTATGACATCCGCTGTTTTTAATACAGCGTCCATGTTAACACCCGCTTTTGATGTTCCAAGGTTAACAGATGAACAAAGTTTATTTGTTTGAGCTAAGGCTTCAGGAATTTGTTCAAAAAATCTTAAATCACCTTTTGTAAAGCCTTTATCAACAAGTGCTGAAAATCCGCCTATAAAATCAACCCCTACTTCAGAACCTGCTTTATCTATTGCTTTTGCAATATAAACATAATCCACATCATCACAAGATTCCCCGATTAAAGAAATTGGTGTTAGGGCAATTCTTTTATTTACAATAGGAATAGAATATTCGTTTTCAATTTCATTTGCAAATTTAACCAAATTAGAAGCATATTTGATAATTTTATCGTATATCTTTGCTGCGGTTTTTTTGGTGTCATTTGAACAGCAATCCCTCAAACTCAATGATAAAGTAGTTGTTCTAATATCCAAGTGATGAATTTTAATCATCCTTATTGTTTCAAGAATTTGCTTTTGGTTGAAATTTGTATTCATTATCTTCCTTAAATAGTGTGCATTTTATCGAAAATTTCTTTCTTTTGAACCCAAATTTCCATTCCAAGCTCATCAGATAATTTTAAAATATCATCTTTGAATTCTTTAAAAGAAACTTCCATTTTTTCAATATTGCAAAGCATAATCATAACAAAATTATCTTGCATGATTGTTTGTTTAATATCTTCAATATTCACCTTGTGTTCAGCTAAAGAATTGGACACAGAAGAAACAATTCCAACTTTATCCTTTCCTGTAACAGTTATAATAATTTGATTATTTTCATTATTTTCCATTATTTAACATCATCCTTAACTACAATTAAGTTGTTCATGATTTTCATAGCCACAGTAGGGAACACGACATTTTTAAGTCCGTCGGCAACAGATACAACGCTTCTTGCTTTCAAAACCACTTCCTCGCCTTTATACATAAAAGTGTAGTCTGTATCTCTATCTGAACGTATTGTGATTTTGTTTTCTTCTTTAGACATTTTGAACTTCTCCTAAAATAATATCTACACCGCTTGATGTTCCCAAACGACTGGCACCGGCATTTATTAATTCTATTGCTTGAGCATAATTTTTAATTCCGCCGCTCGCTTTTACTTCAAGCCCGAGCGAAGAAACTGTTTTATACATCAATTTAACATCTTCAACGGTTGCCCCAATACCATTTTTAACAAATCCCGTTGAAGTTTTAACAAAATTAGCTCCGCCAATAGCAGCGCAATTTGAAGCAATTATTATCTCGTCTTTTGTTAATAAATCCGTTTCTAAAATAACTTTTAAATTGTGCTCGGCACAAATTTCTTTTGTTTTCTTGATATCATCTTCAACTTTTTTATAGTTTTTATTTTTCAAAGCTGAAATATTTAAAACCGTATCAATTTCATCCGCGCCCATTTCAAGACATTTTTCAACCTGAAATAAAGTCATATCAATTGTATTATTAGCCAAAGGAAAATTCACAACCGTTACAATTTTTGTTTCGGTATCTTTTAATAAACTATGTGCCAATTCAACATAACAAGGATTTATACAAACCCCAAAAAAGTTATATTTAATGGCATCAGCCGCCAATTTCTCAATATCGGAATTAAGCGCATCAGGTTTTAAAATTGTATGTTCGATATAATTATTAATTGTTTGCATAACAAAATTATTATATCAAAACAAGATTTTTAGTGCCACTATTTATATCAAATGAAGATTGAATATTTTCAAGCGTCATCTCTAATATGCGCTCATTCGCCTCTTTTGTATTATAAGCATTATGGGGAGTTATGATAATATTTTCTAAACGCATTAATTTTTCAATAAAGAAATATTTTTTCAAACAAACATATTTCAAATCTTGAGTATGAGAACATTTTTTCCAATTAGAACAAAGCAATTGCTCACACTCTACAACATCAAGCGCAGCACCTTGAATTTTATTATACATTAAAGCCATGTATAAAGCTTTTGTATCAACTATTTCACCGCGCGCAACATTAATTAAAAATGCACTTTTTTTCATTTTATAAATAGTTTCTTTATTAATTAAATGATGAGTATGTTCGGTTAAAGGACAATTTATTGAAACAAAATCTGATTTTTCCAATAATTCCTCTAACGAAACAAAATTGTATGCGCCTTTCTTTTCTATATCATAAACAAGAACATCCATGCCAAACCCATGGGCAATATTTATAACTTTTCTTCCTATTGCACCTGCGCCGATAACTCCCATAGTTTTTCCTAAAAGCTCAATTCCCATTAATTGAACAGCGTCAGAATCACCATTTTTAAGAGAAACGGTTGATTTCATTATCTTTTTTCCCAAAGCTAAAATAAGAGCAAAAACATACTCTGCAACCGTTGAATTACCGTAATTTGGAGTATTAAAAACATAAACAGAATGTTCTTTACAATATTCTAAATCAACATTAGAAAAGCCTACACATCTTAAAAAAATATATTTTAAATTTTTAAACTTAGATAAAACCTCACTATCCAGTTGAGATGAAACAAAAACACTCAATGCTTCAGCATCATGGTGTTTTGTGTCAATATAAGTATTTTTTTCAAGCGGAGTTTTAAAAAAATACGGTTCAATTGTATTTGGAATTTTTTCCAACAAAAAATCTAGTTCAAAATCTCTAATGTCATAAAATAATATTTTCATATTGAAAATATATTATTAAATTTGATTTTTTATATTAGTTTTATGGCTAATATTTGTTAACTATCTTGAGTTGTTAAAAAATCATTCATTTTTTTATGGTCAAATTCATTTTCCCAATATGCCACGACCGCTGTTGCAACGCAATTTCCGATTAAATTAACGGTTGTTCTACCCATATCTAAAATCTGATCAATTCCAAGCAATATTGCAACACCAACCAAAGGTAAGCCAAAACCCGTCAATGTTCCCGTTAAAATAACCAAAGAAACCCTTGGTACACCCGCAATTCCCTTCGATGTGAGCATTAGGGTAAACATAATCATCAATTGTTGTTCAATTGAAAGGTGAATTCCCGCTATTTGGGCACAAAATAATGTAGCCAAAGTTAAATACATAGTTGAACCGTCAAGATTAAAAGTGTAACCCATAGGCATAACAAAACTTACTATACTTTTTGGAACCCCAAATTTCTCCATTTGACTCATTGCTTTTGGCAATGCCGCTTCTGATGAAGCAGTTGTAAAAGCTAAAAGCGCGGGGTCTTTTATAGTTTTTAACAGCCCAACAAAAGGAACTTTTATAATTTTACAAGCAACTATTAAAACTAACGCCACAAAAACTATCAAAGAAAAATATGTAATAAATATCAATTTAGCATAACTCAATAAAACACCTATGCCATTTTGCCCTATTGTTGCACTAATTGCACCAAAAACCCCAACCGGTGCAAACTTCATGACATATTCCGTAAATTTAAACATTACATCACACGTACTTTGAAGAAAATCCAAAACAGGACGAGCCTTAGGACCGACAGCACAAACGGCAAGGGCAAAAAATATTGCAAAGACAACAATCTGTAACAAATCTCCATCTGCCATGGATTTAAATATGCTTACAGGAATAGCATCCACTAGCATTTGAATTAAAGAATGTCCTTGCGGCACCGTTTTCATCGAATCAACCACTGCCATAGAAATAGAACTTGTATCAATATTAAAACCAACACCTGGCTTTAATAGATTTGCCATAACAAGCCCTAAAATCAAAGCTATTGTTGTTGCAACTTCAAAATAAACAATGGTTTTTAATCCGATTTTACCCAAATTTTTAACATCACCATGACCTGCTATGCCGACTGCCAGCGTTGCAAAAATCAAAGGGGCAATAATCATTTTAACCATTCTTAAAAACATATCGCCCAAAGGCTGCATTTTCACGGCATATTGAGGCATTAACCAACCAAACAAAATGCCGCCGACAAGCGCAATAAATATGTGTAATGTAAGTTTTTTAGAACTTTTCAATATAATGCTCCAAAGCTACAAACATAATTATATTATAAAAGAACTAAATATTTACATAAATAATAATAGCTTTATATATTCTTAATACGCAAACAAGGCAGAGTTATTATTCTCTGCCTTGTTCCTATTGATTTTTATTATATTATTAACCTAATTTAGAATGGAATGTTCTTGAAATAACATCGTCTTGTTGTTCTTTAGTTAATTTGATAAAGTTAACGGCATAACCTGAAACCCTAACTGTTAATTGAGGGTATTTTTCAGGATGTGCCTGCGCATCTAATAGAGTATCTCTGTTAAAAACATTAACATTAAGGTGGTGTCCGCCTTTTTCAACATAACCGTCTAATAAGTTAATTAAATTTTCTTCTTGTTGAGTAGTCATAATTTTATTCCTTTATTTGAAATTCAAAGGGTAATATTACCCTTTGAAATACTATTGTACGTTTCCTGCGCAACATCCGCAGTCTAATTGAATGTCGCCCATAAATACTTCATCTTTACCTAATGCATTAGGAATAATTGAGAAAGTATTTGAGATACCGTCTTGAGCGTCATTGAACGGTAATTTAGCTACTGAAGCTAATGATGCAACTGCACCATTTGTATCACGACCATGCATTGGGTTAGCACCCGGTGCTAATGGAATACCTGCTTTTCTTCCGTCAGGTGTGTTACCTGTCTTTTTACCATATACAACGTTAGATGTAATAGTTAAGATAGACATTGTAGGTATAGAATTTCTATATGTATAGTGTTTTCTAATCATAGACATGAATTTCTTAACTATATCCACTGCAAATTGGTCAACTCTGTCGTCGTTATTACCATATTTTGGATAATCGCCTTCTACTTCATAATCAACTACAATACCGTTTTCATCTCTGATTGTTTTAACTTTTGCATATTTAATAGCTGAAAGTGAATCGGCAACAACAGAAAGACCTGCAATACCTGTTGCAAAATAACGTTTTACATCTCTGTCATGAAGTGCCATTTGAGATCTTTCATAGCAATATTTATCATGCATATAGTGAATTACGTTCAAAGTATTAACATATAGACCTGCAAGCCATTCCATCATATCTTCATATCTTTCCATTACTTCATCAATGTTAAGATATTCAGATGTGATTGGTCTAAATCTTGGTCCTACTTGTTCTTTTAATCTTTCATCAACGCCGCCGTTAATAGCATACAATAAACATTTAGCTAAGTTAGCACGAGCACCAAAGAATTGCATTTCTTTACCTACAACCATTGATGAAACACAACATGCAATAGCATAATCATCACCGTGTGTAACTCTCATCATATCATCATTTTCGTATTGGATAGATGAAGTTGTGATTGAAATATGAGCTGCGTATTGTTTAAAGTTGTGTGGTAATCTTTTTGACCAAAGTACTGTCATGTTTGGCTCAGGAGCAGTACCAAGGTTTTCAAGAGTATGAAGATATCTGAATGAGTTTTTAGTAACCATGTGACGTCCGTCAACGCCAACACCGCCGATTGATTCGGTTACCCAAGTAGGATCGCCTGAGAATAGAGAATTATATTCGGGAGTTCTTGCAAATTTAACCAATCTTAATTTCATAATGAAATGGTCAATTAATTCTTGAGCTTCTTGTTCAGTTAAAGTACCGTTTTGTAAATCTCTTTCAATGAAAATATCAAGGAAAGTTGATGTTCTACCTAAACTCATTGCAGCACCGTTTTGTTCTTTAACTGCTGAAAGATAACCGAAATACAACCATTGAACAGCTTCTTTAGCATTTTGAGCAGGTTTTGAGATATCATAACCATAAATTGCGCCTAATTCTTTCATTTCTTGAAGAGCTCTGATTTGTTCCATAAGTTCTTCTTTTAATTGAATTTTATCAGGTGTCATTTCGCCGTCAACTAAAGCGTGTTGTTCTTTTTTATCTTCAATCAGTCTATCAATACCATATAGAGCAATACGTCTGTAATCGCCAATAATACGACCACGACCGTATGCATCAGGAAGTCCTGTTAAAATTGCAGCGTGACGAGCTTTTCTCATTTCAGGAGTGTAAGCATCAAATACACCTTGGTTATGTGTTTTTCTGTATTTTGTAAAAATTTCTGATATTTCAGGGTCAACTTCATAGCCATATGATTTGCAAGAAGTTTCAGCCATTCTGATACCACCAAAAGGTTGAAGTGAACGTTTTAGAGGTTTATCTGTTTGTAAACCCACGATTTTTTCAAGGTCTTTATCAATATAGCCTGCGCCATGAGAAGTGATTGTAGATACAATTTTTGTATCCATATCAACAACGCCGCCGTTTTCTCTTTCCTTTTTAAATAGCTCGCAACATTCGTCCCAAAGTTTCTTTGTAGCTTCGGTAGGACCGGCTAAGAAACTTGAATCGCCGTCATATGGAGTGTAATTTCTTTGAATGAAATCTCTGACGTTGATTTCAGTTTGCCATTTACCAGGTTTAAAAGTCATTTTATTTTCTCCTTTTTTAAACGTCTCTATTCGATAAAATTATAACACAAAAAAAATTACAATCTTGTCAATAAAAATCTTTATTTAATCTTAATAAGCAATCATGGAAAAATATGCTACTATTAATATGCAAGGGAAGTACAATCGAGGAGATAAAAATGAAAATTCCTATTATTAATTCAAAAAGACAATATGAAACAATTGCTTCTGAAGCAGAAAAAGCCGTTTTAGAAGTTATGAGAAGCGGTTCTTATATTCTTGGCAATAACAACAAAGAATTTGAAAAAGAAATGTGTGAATATCTTGATGTTAAACACGCAGTTGCGCTAAACTCAGGAACTGACGCACTTCATTTAGCACTTCGTGCGCTTGATATAGGGGAAGGTGATGAAGTAATTTCAACAGCATTTACTTTTGTTGCAACCTCTGAATCAATCGGAATTGTTGGAGCTAAACCTGTTTTTGTTGACATTGACCCTGATACATTTAATATTGACGCATCAAAAATTGAAGCGGCAATTACTCCAAAGACAAAAGCGATTATCCCTGTGCATTTATATGGTCAACCCTGTGATATGGATGTAATTATGGATATAGCTAAACGTCATAATTTATTTGTTATTGAGGATGCTTGCCAAGCAATAGGCGCTGAATATAAAGGCAAAAAAGTAGGAACAATAGGTGACATAGGATGTTTTAGCTTCTATCCCACCAAAAACCTTGGCACAATGGGTGACGGCGGTATGGTAACAACAAATTCTCAATATTTAAAAGACAGAATTTTAGCCCTAAGAAACCATGGCGGAGCTATCAGATACCACCACGATGAAATCGGTGTAAATTCAAGATTAGATGAAATTCAAGCAGCTATTTTAAGAGTAAAACTTCCCTATATCGATAAATGGAACAAATTAAGAAGGGAACACGCAAGCTATTATAATGAACTGTTTAAAGACTGTGATTTAATTGAAACACCAAAAGAGCTTGATAATACATATTGTGTTTATCATCAATACACAGTTAAAATTCCAAACAGAGATGAAGTTCATAAACTTCTTTCAGATGAAGGTATCGGGGCAATGATTTATTATCCAATCCCATTACATCTTCAAAAAGTTCACGCAAAATACAATTTCAAAGAAGGTATGCTTCCTCATACAGAAAAAGATACAAAACTTGTTCTTTCTTTACCAATGTTTGCTGAAATCACTAAAGAAGAACAAGAAACAGTAGCCAAAACGCTTATCAAATGCGTTGAAAAAACAATGGCAACAGTGTAAAACCCAATTAAAACAGCTCCTAAATTAGGAGCTGTTTTTTTATAAGATTAAAGCTAAAATCATCAGAATAATTGAACCGATTTGCATACCTGTTGAAGTATATTTTTGGAATTTATTAGCTTCATAAAGCTTTGCGGTTTGTTGCGCGTTAGCTGCAGCTTGAAGCCTTTGTAGCCTTAAATATTCATCATCTGATGAAAAATCACGCTGAAATATCTTTCGCTCTAGCCTGTTTAATCTTAAACCTACAGGGTCTTGAGAATAAGTTTTAGAAAAAAGTATTGTTTCAAGACCTGCCAATTGGATGAAAATATCGGAATTTTCATATTTATTTTGCGAACCCATATACTGCTCAATATCTTGTGTCATTGTATAAGGTTTTTCGTAATGATATGAAGGATCTTGAGCAATTGCGTCTTTTTTAATATACGCTTTTAATCTTTCGGTTCTGGAAGCCAAATTGCCGTCTTGACTTGAGCCGAAGATTTTCTTTTCTAATCTGTCTAATCTTTTATATATATTTTCTTTTTCATAAGTAGTATTAAACATCTGATACTCAAGTGCATCAATTTGGGGGTAATTTACCCCTGCAACTTCAGTATCATCAATTTCATAAGCTTGTTTTTTGCTATCCTCGTAAGATTCAAAACCTAAAGCCTCATTTAATTTTTGTATTCTTTTATCTATAGATAAACCGCTTGAAGCCTGACCAAAAACATTATTTTCAATTCTTGTTAACCTTTTTGGCAAATCATCTTTTTGATAATCGAAACCCCAAATTGAAGTTTCGATTTTAGATAATTGAATATCTTGCGGATTTTGTGCAAAACAATAAATGTTAGCATTTATAAACAACATCAATATAAAAACTATTAAATTTATCTTCAATATTTTCATACTCAATATTATATCAATACTTTAAGGTTTTTTTCTTAGAAGTAAGTACTATTAGATATTATACTTTTTGAGTTGTATGTTCTTCTACTAACTTATTTGTTACACCAACAAGAATATTTTCATAGCTTTCGCACTTATCTTTTGTTTTTGCTTCAAACCTTAAAGTAAATACAGGTTCGGTATTACTTTGTCTGATAAGTGCAAAACCGTCTTCAAAAATTATTCTTAAACCGTCTATGGTAACAATTTCTTTGATTTTTGAATTAAACAATTCTGAATTAATTAAACCTTTTAGCTTTTCCAACACATCTTTTTTATATTCATTAGGACATTTCAATCTAACTTCATCAGATAAATATACTTTTGTAAAAGGCTCCAATAAATCCGATAATTTAAAATTCGGATTTTTCATTTTATTTTTAGCAACAATTTCAATCAATCTGCAACCGGCGTAAATTGCGTCGTCATAACCAAAATATCTGTCTTTAAAGAAAGTATGACCTGACATTTCACCCGCTAAAAGTGCACCTACCTCTCTCATTTTAGATTTAATATAGCCATGACCTGTTTTTGTCATAATTGCAGTTGCACCCAAGCTCTCAATTGTGTCATATAAAACTTGAGAACATTTAACTTCAGACACTATGCTTGGTTTTTCGCCATGGATTTTTAGAGTATTAATTAAATCCGTTGCATAAATCAACAACAATTTATCGCCCGATAAAACTTCACCTTCAGAAGTTATTGCACCAATTCTATCTGAATCACCGTCAAAAGCAATGCCTAAATCGGCTTTATTTTCAACCACTGCTTTTCTAATAGCATCAAGCGTCTTGATATCAGAAGGGTTTGGATGATGATTGGGAAATGTTCCATCCGGTTCAGAGAATAATTCGACAACATCACATCCTAAATCTCTATACAACTGCGGTGCGACAATTCCGCCTGTTGCGTTTGCGCTGTCTACAACAACTTTGATTTTTTTGCCGTCATATTTTCCGATTGTACCAAACATATCATAGATTTTATTTTGATAATTTGAAACTATATCGTATTCATGGCAAAAACCGCTTATTGCTTGTCTATATCCGTTGCTTTTTTCATTTAATTCTATTGTTAAGTTTTTTACTTCTTTAATTTGTTCTTCACTTAGACTTTTTCTGTTAAAAGTCATTTTTAAGCCGTTATATTCGCTTGGGTTATGAGAAGCCGTAACAATCAAAGCACCCATAACTTTTTTATTTTCCGTTACTTCGGGTTCAATTTTTGCAAATTCGCTAAAATACCCTAAAGGAGTAGGAGCTAAACCTAAATCAAGTATGTTTGCCCCCATAGAGGTTACACCTTGAATTATGGCTTTTTTTAATTCCGGAGAATGAACTCTTGCATCCATACAAACACTAAATAAAAGCTCACGAGCTTGTTTTTTTTGCCCCATTTTTTCAAACTGCTCTAAAGCAAAAGCAACATACCCTTTCGCACAACTGAAAAACAAGGCAGAATTAACCTCAGAAGGAAAAATTCCTCTTATATCATTTTTACCGAAAGCTCTGGTGTTTAAAGTATTATCCATGCATCCTCCTTAAAATCTTTAATAAATATTATTATATAATAAAAATTTATTTGTAGCATTTTTCTTAAATTAATTGTATAATCTACAATATGGAAAATGAAATTAAAATTACTAAGGAACAATTTGATGATTTATTAAAATTATCAAATATAGAGATTGCGGCAGATACCCAAGAGGACTATCAAGAATTAATTTCAAGAGCTCTTATTGCGCTTGAAAGAAAGCTTAACTATTTTAATACGCCTCTAAGCTTCTTTACCGCTGAAGTTACTAACGTACTAATTGTTGATGACACCGAATTATCAATATTTCAATTATCAGTTATGCTTCAAAAAATCGGCATGAACGTTTATGTTGCAAGAAATAAAGAAGAAGCTTTAGCGGAATTTAAAAAGAAAAACTTTAATTTCTTGGTATTAGATTTATATTTACCTGATTATAAAGACGGCTTTGAACTTATCAAAGTTGCAAATGAAATCAAAAACAAAGAAAACAAAGATTTCAGAATTATCGCCATTTCGGGAACGGATAACCCCAAAATTATCCAAGAAGCATATAATTTAGCTATTGATGAATTTATTCCAAAAGCTCCGCAATGGCATGAAAAAGTTTTAAAATTCATTTCAAACTCTGTTAGCAAAATTGCAAGCGAAGAATTTACAAGGTACTATATCAACGACAATATTTGCGCTTTGACATTATACAAAGTTAACAATGAAAAATATGTTGATAAAATCATAAAAGAAGTTAACGCAAATGTTCTAACAGGAAAGCAAAATATTATCTTCAACATGGAACATATTAAAATATTCTCCGATAATTTTGCTAATTTATTTGCGGAAGTCTATAAAGCAACAAGCTTAAAAGACGGTATGTTTATTATAATTAAACCTTGTGATGATGTTATTAAGGCCCTTGAATATGTCTTTTTAACAGACGCAATTCAAGTCTTCAACACAATGGAAGAAGCTATTGAATATATCGAAAAGACTAACTTTTGCTTTTAATTAATTTCTTGAATTGTGTTTTCCAATTCCAATATACAAAATGAATAGCCAACAATATCTTTAATTAAGCTTTTTAACTTTGTTTCGTCTTTTTGTGTTGTAATAAACACACTAACATCAAGCTCTTTTGCTTTTTTAATCAAATCTCTAATATCATCCATGGTATATTTATGATGATCATCAAATGCAATTTTTAGCTCCTGATGATAATATTTATCAACAAAATCAAAAAATTGCACAGGTTGACCAATTGCGCAAAAAGAAATTACATTTTTTACATTTTTCTTTATATTTGCACCCGTCTGCATATTGTATATTCTTTTAGGTGTCATCACACACTGTTTTACAGGCAAATCAAAACTGTCTTTTACCCATTTAATTGCGTCAATAAAACGCTCATCACCTTTATTAACTAAAATTATTTCATCCGCTCTTTTAATCTCACTGATTGGTTCTCTTAGAGGTCCCAAAGGTAAAAGATGATTATTTCCAAAACGCATTTTTGAATCTATTACTAAAATTGTTTTATCTTTTTTTATTGACCTGTTTGAAAAACCGTCATCTAAAATTATAACCTCTGTCCCAAATTTAATAATCGCAAGTTCACCGGCTTTAATTCTATCTTTTGAAGTTATTACAACAACATTTTTATTAACTTTTTTAGCCAATTGATATGGTTCATCACCGCACAAAGAGCCGTCTTGAAATTTTAGCTCTTTATTATCCTTTATTATGTTAGGAGTTTTATTTGATAATTTTGCCCCATAACCCCTTGAAACTATTGCAACCTTTTTATTTTTAGATATTTCATTTGCTAATTTGGCAACTATCGGAGTTTTACCTACTCCCCCTGTTGTCAAATTTCCAACACAAATTACATATGCTCCAATTTTTTTTTCTTTTAGGATATTTTTTTTATATAAAAAATTCTTAAAATCAATTACATTTTTATAAAAAAATTCGGCAATTTTTAAAACACTATTCAAGACAAAGTCAGGTTTTTGTCTTGAATAGTGTATATCTTGAAAATTAGTTTTTATATTTTTCATAATATTAGAACATCAATCTAAATAATAAAAATCTCTTGTTTAATTTTTCTGAGAATTTTTTAACATTTTTTGTAATTGTTAAAACATCTTTTACAGTCGATTTTAGTTTTAATTTTTCATCATCTTCAAGTTTATTATAATCATTCATTATTTTTGAAATATTTTCGGTAATATTAGATAAATTGCTGATTGTATTTGTAATATCTTCTTTTAGTTTTTCATCTTTAGTATATTCATTAATATACGCTGTAATTTCATTTAAATTTCTCATTGTTTCATCAATATCATCAATGATTTCTCTACTTTGAGCATCTTCTAAAATTTTATTGATATTTTCAGACATCTTGCCGACTGATTTAATACTGCCCACTACATCGTTTTTAAGATTTTCATCGCTCACAATACTGTTAACATTATTTGATAATTGAGTTAAGCTATCAATTAATTCTTCAGATTGATTAATCAAACCTTCAATTTCAGCCTTGCTTGAATCAATTAACAATGCTGCCTTATCAAGAGTTGTATTAGCATTTTTTGTTAATTCTTTAATATTTTGAGCCGAGCTTTTAATTGAACCTATAAACTCATCAGATAAAATTTCAGATATCTTATCGTTAGTTTCAAGCATTGCCCTTGTTGCTCTAAAGCCTAAATCCATAAATTCAGACATTCTCATAGGTTCAATTACGGTATATTTCAAATCTTTTTTAGGAGTTTGAAGAATTTCGCCGTCTGCTAATTCAAACATCAATTTATTATCTTTAAATTTTACATCTATCATCTCTCTATCTAAAATCAAGCCCGGAAGCTCAATAACATAGGCAAGTTTCATTGCATTTTTAGTATTTATTCTTTGTTTTTCCATGTAGGGAAGTTGACTTTTTTTCAATATTTCAACATCAACCACCTTGCCGATTTGTACAATACCCTCTGATAACTCCATAAATATGGGGTCTTTTACTGAAACTGCTTTTGCGGTATTTTTCAAAGGCGAAAATATAACTTCCGCTCTTGGGGGAGTAACCTCTAAGAATTGTTCACCGATTAAGCCTGATTGCTGAATAGAAATGGTTGAAGCATGAGGAATTTCAATTTCTTTTTCCGTTACAACAAAACGTATATTAATGTAGCTGTCCTTGCCATTAATTATTGGGGTAATTTCTTCAATTTGACCTATTCTAAGCCCCATCATTTGAACTTGAGAACCCGCTCTTATTCCGTTAATATCCTTAAAAGCAACATCAATTCTCTCGCCGTTTGATAAGCTTCTGCCTTTAATCCAAAGAACGGTAAATATCAGAATAAATATAGCACTTAAGGTTAAGATACCAACTTTTAATGATGAAGAATATTTTCCTTTTTTATCCATTTTCTATTCCTTTGTTTTAATTTTATGTTGCTATATTCATAGGGCCCTGTATTGAAGCGCTGACAAATTGCCTTGCATAAGGATTAACCCCTGATAATAAATCATCTACGCTTCCAGTGAATACAATATCACCCTGATATAACATAATAACCTTATCAACTGCCCTTTTAATAGTGGAAAGTTGATGTGTTACAACAACGCAAGCTGCGTTTAATTCTTTTTTCAATTGAACAATATAATTTTCAATCATAGTTGATGTAACAGGGTCAAGCCCTGCTGTCGGTTCATCATATAAAATTATATTCGGATTTGTGACGATTGCACGAGCAAACCCTACTCTTTTTTGCATACCGCCCGATAATTCAGAAGGATACTTTTCTTCAATTCCTTCTAAACCAACCATTTTTAGCTTTTCATGAACTATTTTTGATATTTCATCTTGACTGTATTTTCCCCTGAACTCTTTTCGCTCCACCAAAGGAAAAGCAATATTATCATAGACAGATAAAAAATCAAATAATGCGCTGTATTGAAAAGCCATTGCAACTTCAGAATCTTTAGGAAAAATTATGTCGCCTGAATCTTCATATAAAATTCCTGCAATTATTTTCAATAAAGTTGATTTTCCGCTTCCTGAAAAACCAATCACGCCCAAAGTCTCACCATTTTGGACTTTAAAAGAGATGTTATTTAGTATTTTTCTTGAATCAAATGTTTTAACAAGATTTTTAACTTCAAGCGTCATTTTTCTTTCCGTTTCTATAGATAAAATATAGATGCAAAAACAAAGTCCCACATTGCTATTGCCAAAAACGACCAAACAACAGCCTTAGTAGTAGCTAAACCGACCTCTTTAGCTCCGCCTCTCGTAGAATAACCGCAAGAACAACTGATTAGCGCAATTGTACCGCCAAAAAAAGAGCTCTTTAATATTGCAATAAAAATATCTCTGACATACAACCCATGCCACATTGATGTTACATAGTTCAACAAACTCAAATCAGCAGTCCAGTTAGATACAAAACCCGCGCACGCCAAACCAAAAAAAGCAGAAATAATAAATACCACAGGCATAAATAAAACTCCTGCGCAAAATCTTGGCACGATAAGATATTCAATAGGATCAACTCTTAAAACCTTCATTGCGCTTAATTGTTCGGTTACAGCCATTGAAGCAACTTCAGAAGCAAAAGATGAACCTACCATGGAAATAATAGCAAAACCGCTCATCACAACCGCAAGCTCTCGAACCATTACTAAAGCAGACAACATACCCGTATAACTTGCACCCCCTTGACGAGCAAGCTCAGGCGCTAATTGCATAGCAATAATAACAGATGTCATTCCGACAATTGTAAGGCTGATAGGTAAACTGTCAAAAGCGAACCTTTTTGATTGCTCAATTGTTTCTGAAACATTTATCCTAAGCCCTAATATATATCTTGCGACGCGCGAAAAATTAACTCCGATTTCGCCCAGAGTTATTAAAAAGTCTTTTATTTGCTTCCAAAAAAGCACAAGACTCTGATAAGTTAGTGTCTTATTTAGTTCGAACATAGTCTTATTTTATATGAAAAAAACATTTTAAACACACAAACATTAACAATTTAGCCCATTTAGACTAGTATTTTTATCAAAAAAGAGTTATCATAAAAAAAGATTGTGTTATTAAAATTTGTGTTGTTGTGTGTATAAGGAGAGTGCTATGTCAAGAGTAAATCCTGTAAGAAACACAGCCATGGGTTGTGCTATCGGCGCGTTTGGTGCAAGCTGTACTATTGCAGCTTTAGAAGAAAAAAAGATTAAAAGCTTTTTGGTGGATTCGTTTACAAAAGCAAAAACAATTACCGAAGAAGGGGTTGAATTAACCCTCTGGCAAAAAACAAAAGACACATTAAAGGGTATAACAAACGTAATTAACGACAGTCCCCAAAAATTAAAAAGTTTCTTCTTTAATAAAAAATTTAAAGGACATAGAGGAATGTTGCTCGGAGCAATAGTATTAGGCGGAATTTTTGGAATTATCTCATCTTTAGCTATCATGGCCCACAGAACAGAAAAAAGTTTAAAAAACCCCTCATAAACAGAGGGGTTTTAATGCCCAATCAGGCTAAATACTAACATATTTAGCTATATCAACACCGTCAATTTGTGCAATTTTATCTAAAGTTGCACTCTCAACTTTTGAATCGATATTAAATATCATTATTGATTTATTTTCATCATCTGAATTTTGTATAACATTCATACCTGAAATATTAACATTATCGGCTCCTAAGACACCCGCAACAAGAGCAACCATATTTACTTTATTAATATGAGGAACAAAAAGCATATGTTTCTTAGGTTCAATACTTGAAGAATATTCATTTATTTGAGTAATTCTTTTTATGCCTTTTGCAATTAAAGCCCCCTGTACAAGAGTTTCATTATCTTTTGAAATAATCTTTAGAGTTATTGCATTATCTATACCACTTGATTTTGAAGTTTTAACTTCAATACCCCTTTGTTTTGCAATATAAGGAGCATTTACATAGTTTATTCCAACCAAATTTGCGCTTAAAACTCCTTTTAAAATTGCAATTTCTAAAGGAGAAACATCAAGCTCTGTCAATTTTCCGCTTACAATAATATCAAGTTCTTCTATTGCGCCTTTTGATAATTGAGAAGCAATTGAAGCAATATTTTCAGCTAAACCCATATACTCTTTAACAGCCTCCAATTTTTGAGGTTTTAGAGCAGGAATATTAATTGCGCTGGTTGCGTTTCTGCCTGATAAAACATCAACAACCTGATTTGCAACATCGAGAGCAACGTTGATTTGAGCTTCATCGGTGCTTGCGCCTAAATGCGGAGTCAATACAGCATTTTTACATTTGATTAACGGAGATTGAGAAACATTTTTTTCATCCTCAAATACATCGATAGCACATTGTGCAACTTGTCCGTTTTCAAGTGCTTCTGCAAGAGCTTTTTCATCTACGATGCCGCCTCTTGCACAATTTATAATTCTAACCCCTTTTTTCATTCTATTTATTGAATTTACATTGATTAAACCTGTTGTTTCTTTTGTTTTAGGAGTATGAATAGTTATATAATCACACATCGGCCAAAAATCGTCCAAATGTTGAACATAAACTGCGCCCATTTTTTCAACAAACTCTTTATTTGCATAAGGGTCGCAAACTACAACTTTCATCCCTAAAGCCAAAGCCACTTGTGCAACATGTGAGCCGATTTTACCAAGCCCTATAATTCCAAGAGTCTTATTATACACTTCAACACCGGTAAATTTTGAGCGTTCCCACAAACCTTGTTTAACGGAATTATCAGCAGCAGGAATATTTCTTGACATTGACATCATCATTGCAATTGTATGCTCAGCCGCAGCGTGGGTATTTCCGTCGGGCGAATTAACAACTATGATACCTTTTTCGGTTGCTGCTGCAACATCAATATTATCTACGCCTACACCGGCTCTGCCTATAATTTTTAGTTTTTTACCTGCTTCTATAACTCTTGCCGTTACTTTTGTTTGCGAACGAACCAAAAGCGCGTCATATCCTCCTATAATTTCACATAATTTATCTTCATCCATAGTAGGAAGATTATCAGCAGCCGCCACACGTGCTACAACTTTTACAGCCAAATCATTGATTTTGTCTGTTACCAATACTTTAAACATGTTTTCTCCTATTAATTAACTATCCTCTCGGTAAATAAGCTTGGGAATATTTATAAGACTGCACAAAGCCGACTGACTCATACATTCTTACCGCGCTTTGAAGATTTAAATCTAAACTTGCATTTAATTCATTCAACTCAATTATTCCGCCTTGGTGTAATTTTACAACATCAAGCACCGAGGCTTTAACCATTGATACAGACAGTTTTTGTCCTCTATGTTCTTCTAAAATTCCGATTAAAGGCAAATTTGCAATCCCGTCACCTGTAACATTAGCTAAACAAAAGCCTACAAGCCTGTTTTCGTATAACAAAATTTTGCTCGCTTGAGGTAAAAATCTGCCATATATTGATGTAGTAATTTTATGCGTAATATCACGACATCCGTCCAACGATGAAAATCTTACGTCAAAGTTAACATCACTTGAATTTTTAAATGAATTATGTATAACTTCCGCTAATTCTTCAAAATATATGTCCCTATATGGGGTTAATTTATAGCCGATTGGGAGATTTGAATAATTATTTTGAGAAACTTCTTTTATAAGCTGTTTATTTTTAATATCAAAAACAACAACGCCTGTATCTATGAATTTAAAACCATATGAAGCTAAATCCTTTTTAAAAGTTTCCTGTATGCCAAGCATAGCATAACTTACAACACAATGTTTTCTTTGAGATTTTGTTTGCTCCATAAACTTATCAAAAAGTCGTATTCTCTTTTCTGCTATATCTTCCATACCCAAACAATGAATTACAAACAATTCGATTACATCATTAGGTACGGTTGTATAAGCTAAAAAACCCGTCGGAATAGAATCTTCCAACAAAACTATACAATTAATTAAATTCTTTTTATAAGAATCAACAAAATCTTCATATGTTAAAGGGTCAATCTCGAATTTATAATCAGTTCTGGCCTTGAGGCGAAAATCATTGTATGCCCCTTGAAATACTCTAAAATATTTTTCTTCTAAAATAGCGGTTTCATACATAAAAGCAATACTTTCTAGGTTTTTGTAAATTGTACCATGGAAAATATTTATTTTTCAAATTTTATGTAAAGTTGTGTATAGTTTTATAAAATTATTTAATCAAATGATGCATTTTTTCTATTTTGGTTTTAATGTATTTTTCGTTGTATTTATTAATAACCGGCTCAATCGGCAATCTCTCATTAATTTCTAAACCATAACCTTCAAGCCCGATTATTTTAGTCGGATTGTTTGTCAAAAGATTAAATTTTGAATATCCCAACTGCCTTAAAATTTGAGCCCCTATACCATAATCCCTTAAATCAGGAGCAAACCCCAATGAAACATTGGCTTGAACCGTATCTTGACCTTCATCTTGAAGAGCGTACGCTTTAATTTTATTAATTAAACCTATTCCTCTGCCTTCATGACCCTTCATATAAACCAATGCACCTTTCCCGTAATCATTTATCATTTTTAAGGCGCAGTGCAATTGATAATTACAATCGCATCTTAGGCTGTGGAAAATATCCCCTGTAAGACACTCTGAATGTACTCTAACCATAGGAATTTTATTTGTTTTATCATCCTTAACTAAAGCAACATATTCGTTGTTATTTAAAATATTTCTGTATCCGTATATTACAAATTCGCCAAATTGAGTAGGAAGCTTTGCGCTTGCTTCCATTTTAACTATCATTTCTCTTTTTATTCTGTATTTAACTAAGTCAGAAACAGTAATCACCTTAATATCGTGTTCTTTGGCAAAATTTAAAATATAATCTCTGCGCGCCATGTGTCCATCTTCTGTCATTATTTCACACATTGCACCCGCTAAAGGCAAACCTGTTAATTTTGCTAAATCAACAACTGCTTCAGTGTGCCCAATGCGCTCTAAAACTCCCCCTTGACGGGCTACACAAGGGAACAGGTGCCCCGGACGTCTTAAATCATTAGGGTTTGAAGAATTAATCAATACTTCAATTGTTTTAGCTCTGTCGTACGCCGAAATTCCTGTTGTTACGCCATATTTTTCATCAGCATCAATTGAAATCGTAAAAGCGGTTTTCATGCTTTCTGTATTTTGTTCAACCATTTGATTTAATTGCATTTTTTCGGCTATTGTTCTATCAATTGCAACGCAAATTAGCCCTCTTGCATTTTGAGC
The DNA here is from genome assembly GCA_949282195.1 of uncultured bacterium. GTDB lineage: Bacteria > Cyanobacteriota > Vampirovibrionia > Gastranaerophilales > Gastranaerophilaceae > RUG14156. The sequence goes on from CASDOW010000014.1 coordinate 29,165, forward strand.
CATGTAGTTAATATTACTGGGAGTTGCAAACTTAGCGTTACAAATCATATCGCCTTCATTTTCCCTGTCTTCATCATCAACTACAATTATAATTTTTCCTTTAGCGTAATCTATAAGCGCATCTTCAATTGAGCTAAACATTTTTATTTCCTTTTTTGATTAAAATCCGTTTTCTTTCAAAAATTCCAAAGTTATTTTTGTTTCTTCTTTTTTTGGTGATAGAATTTTCTGAACATATTTTCCCAACAAGTCATATTCAATATTAACTATATCACCAATTTTTAAATTTTTTAAGTTTGTTTTTTCGATTGTTTCAGGAATTAAAGAAACCTCAAAACCGTTTTCATAAACTTCCGAAACGGTTAAACTAACGCCGTTAATTGCAATTGAGCCTTTTTTTATAATCAAATCAGAATTACAATTAAATTTAATTCTTTTTGAAAAACCGTCTTGTTTGATATCGATAACTTTTGCCGTAGTATCAATATGTCCTGATACAATATGTCCATCCAGCCTTGAATTAATCTTAAGCGCTCTTTCAAGATTTATTTCATCATTTTTCTTTAAACTCTTCAGATTTGAAACATTTAAAGTTTCTTTCATAATATCTGCTGAAAAAATATCTTTCTCAATCGATGTAACAGTTAAACAAACACCATTTAACGCAATCGAATCTCCGATTTTTACATCATCAAAATCAGCTCTATAATAGACTTTTGCACCATAGTTATCAAAAGTTATATTCTCAACCTTGGAAACTTTTTCAATTAAACCTGTAAACATACTTTAAAAATATCACAAAAAAACAATGGTATCATTTTTATTGATTTTCCTGTTTGTTTTTGTTTTTTGAAGGAATTTTATCAAATAAAGGATTAACCAATTTTTCCATTAAAATATTTTCCACAAAATAATCTATTGGTTTTATCAACAAAAACAAAGCAACAAAACCCGATATGGTTGCTACTATACTTTTAGCTATATTTTTATCCTTTAAAAGCTTTAAAACGGTATTTTTTCTTGCAATTGCAGCATCTTCAAATTTAATAAGCGATTTAACGTAATATTGTTTATATTTGTCGGATTTTATGGCTTTTTCATCATTCATAATTGAAATAGCGGTATTTGCCTGCTCTTTTAAATAAACAATAACAGGATTTTTATCGTTTTGATTTTTTAAATACCTTTCCATTGTAGCTTCAGGAGCCTCTGACTCGACAAAAATTCCGACAATCTTAGAAAAAACATTCTTCTTTTCCAGACTTTTTTTATTCTCTTGAGCTTTTTGTTTAAAAGAATCAATCAACCCATCGCAAAATCCTTTATTATCAGCTTTTGGATATTCACTGTGGGTCAAATAATCCATAGTAAATTCAATTAATTCTTTTTTATCTGAAACGCTTAAAGAATCGCTAATTCCTGCCAATTGAACACCGATTTTTTGCCCTGCTTTTATCGCCAAAGTAGGCATTATTACACTTGCTAAACCCTGAAAAACGGCCTGTCTTAAACTCCTTCTGGCGCTTGGAGAATATGTCGTATCTTCATTTTTATATTTATCATAAATGTCTGCGCCTAAATACAATAACGCAGGAGCCCACAACAATGTGCCGGCAGTCTTATTAATCGGACTTATTGCCGCTCCGACCTCATTTGAGTATGTACAAGCCCTTAAAGGAAACTTTGACAAGGGGTCATTATTTTTCTTATGTTTTACCGCAGGTTTCTGGCTAATAAATCTACTGTATATTTTATATTCTTGATTCATTTTTCTATAAACTTAAACGATGGGACTCCATTTTATAACAAACCATGTGAAATGTAAAATTATAAATTTTAACAATTGAAATTTAATGTAAATTTTTGTAAAATATAAACAATATACTCTCCGCAAAGGGCAATTATTTTATTTCAGGTGTTTAGATATATGTAGCAAAGGTGGTGTAATATGATTCAACCGTTAAAATGTAACTCAAATGTCAGATTTTGCGCAAACGAAACCAAAAATAGCGCAGAAATATTCAAAGATTTTCAAAAATCGCCAAAAACACCTGAAGCACAAAGTCCTGTTTCAATTGAAGTATCCCCAAATGCCACTGCGAATACTGCTCCGACAAAACTGCAAAAAGGTGTAGATATCTATAACAACCTTAGAAATGGTGCAATAAATACTATTAAAAACTTTAATACAACAACAAGCACTTCTTTTGGTTTTATCAAGGGTCTTGTTTTTGGCTCGGTTGCAACGGGAACAATTGGTGTTTTAGGTAAAAACATTAAAGAATCCAAAGGTCAAATTTTAGGAACTCTTACAGGCACAACCAAAGACCTTGGAAATGCTGCAATCAAAACCATTAAAGCATCTCCTTCAATAATCACAAAAGCACCGATTGAAAATGCCAAAACTCTTTTAACTCTGCCTAAAAAATTCTATAAAGAATATCTAAAAGGTCACAAAGGAATTGCAACAATCGCAACAATAGCAGGTGCTTTGATATTAGCATATAACACCCTAAAAGGAAAGATTATTGCTAATAAGAAAAATGCAGATGTTGACCATTATACCAATAGCGGTCATATAAAAACCAATTAATCAAAAACTCTCGCAAAATGCGAGAGTTTTTTTAAAATAACTTACTTTGAACGGGTTCAGCCTCTAAAATATCTTCAATTTTACATTCTAAAACATCACACAATTTATCAAGATTTATATAAGAAGGCTGCGTTCTTCCTTTTGCCCAGGAATATATTGTTTGTTCGGGCAAATTCATAACTTTTGCCAATTTATAAAGACTGTAATTTTTTTTATTTTTAGCTGTTTCTTTAATCTTAATTTTCATATTAATTGATTATAACTTAATCATAAGTTATTTTCTACAAAATTAGAATTATTTTTCAACTGTTTAGAGGAAAAAATTTTTTTTAAGTTAAGTATAAATCTATTATTACGATATAATAAACATGTTGTCATATGTATAAAAATAATTAAATTAATTATAGAGGATATAATAACCATGAAAAAAACTTTTTTAATAATCTTAGGTTTAACTTTTGCAATCGGTTTTATTGGCTCTAAAGCTTTAGCAGCAACACAAAATGTTGTACCTAAAGCACCATATGTCAGCCAATCAATGAAACCTGTTATTGCAAAATACAGACAACAAAATTTTATAGGTTCTCTGCAAGATTTAACAAAAATATTAGAAAATGAACCTGATAACACGCTTGCAAAATACTATGCAGCTCTTACTTATACACAACTGGGCAGACAAAGTGAAGCACAAAATCTATACAAAGAAGTTATAGATAAAAATGACAATGAAATTCTTGTTCATTATTCACAAAGAGCTTTGGATTGCTTAGGAAATCCAAACAATGAAATGTGTAAACCTAAAGAAGCAGCAGAAGCAAAAGAAGTTGACGAAATGACAAAATTCATCCAATCAGGAAAACAAATTCACCCTGCAGCCATGGATAGAATCACAAGAGAAAGAATGGAACGAAAAGTTCAAGAAAGCGAATATCAAAGAAAACAGCAAAATCAAAACAGCAATCTTAAATCAGATGCGTCAATGCCCACAAACGAAGAAATCGCTTCAGCCCTAAATACGCTTTCTAAAATCGGGATGAATCCCTACACTCAAGTGCAAACATACCTAAACCCGATGATGCAAGCAGGACAATTTAATCAATTCGGATTTTTACCAAGTACAAACCTAAACCCATACGGAGCATTATTAGGAAATAACTCAAACACTGACTTTGCAAAAATGTTCCTATACAATCAAATGACAAATCAACAGAACAATCTTCTAAACTATGGAATATAAAAAATGGATAAAAATACCAATACAATCACCCTAAAAACAACAAAATTCGGAGAAGTTGAAATAGATAAAAATACCATTTTTGACTTTGTATCCCCGATAATCGGTTTTAGCGATTTAACAAAATACACAATAATAGACTACAAACCAGAGTCACCCTTTAAATGGCTGCAATCTATTGAAGATATGGATTTAGCTTTTCCAATTACATTGTGCAGTTTTTTTGGAATAGATTATCAATTCAACATCCCTGATGAGGAAGCACAAAAGCTTGAAATAGAAAACCCTGACGATATATTTGTATGTAACATAGCAAATATACCTTCATCCAATCCTCAAGGCGCAACGGTTAATATGCTTGCACCTATTGTAGTTAACCTTGCCAATAAAAAAGCAATGCAAATTGTATTAAAAAACACAGACTTTCAAGTAAGATATAAACTATTTGAAGACAAAGAAACGAAAGAATAAACAAATGCTGATTTTAACAAGAAAAATAAATCAAAAATTAATAATCAATGACGATATCGAAATTGTCATTTTAGAAAGTTATAAAAATTCTGTAAAAATCGGCGTAAATGCACCTAGTAATGTGCAAATATACAGAGAAGAAATTTATAACGAAATTAAAAAATCAAATAAACAAGCTAATTCGGCAGATATTGAAACAATTAGCCATATTGCCACACAAAAAACAAAAAGTTTCGATCTTATGAAGAAAATTAAACACAATGAAGCGCAGTGAGCAAATTGCAAAACAACATTTTTATAAAGGCGAATATAAAGAAGCGCTTGAAATATTTAGCAAAAAAAATAAGTATTATGAAGCCGGACTTTGTTCTTTATTATTAAAAGACGAAAAAAAAGCGCGTGAATATTGGCAGCAAAATGAACGACGCTGCCCTGCCTGCGCTTGGGGTTTATGTGTTTTAGGATATATCAATCTAAAAGCCGAAAAAATTGCAACATTTTTTCAAACAAGAGCATTTTTAGAGGTTTACCTTAACTTATTTTTAGAAAATGAATTAATTGAATGGTCGCAAAATCTGGTGAGTTCTTGTGATATCTTATACAGGTCAAATCCTGAAGCGTATAAATTTATTGCAAGAGCACTATATGCAAACGGATATTTTGAATTGGCAATTACTTTCTGTCAAAAAAGCTTAAGACTGTTTTATGCAGACCCTGAAGCGCTTTTAATTCTTTCACAATGTCAATATCTTCTAAAAAACAGACCGGAAGCGCTTGATAGCGTAAATCGGGTATTAAACATGGTTCCTGATTATTATCCTGCAAAAATTTTCAGAAGTATTCTTATGGAAGAAATAGAAAACAAAAATAACGAAAAAAGCGAGAGTTAACTCTCGCTTTTACTTTTTATACTTTTATGAATTTACACCTCAACTTCTGTTTGCGTAGTTCTGATAGATTCAACACCGCCTTTTGCTTTTGACAGTCCTTTTTCTTTAAATTTTCTCACTTGACGCTCAAGTTTGTCGCAAACAAGGTCAATAGAAGCATACATATTTTCTGCTTTTTCTTCTACACGAATTGTTTCACCGCCAATTTTGCAATTAACCTCAGCAATGTGAGAATCACTAACGGAGGGGTTTTTAATTACCGACAAAATAACGTCAATTGAATCAATCAATTCATAATGACCAGCTACTTTTCCGGCTTTTTCCTTGACGTAAGCTTTGATAGCATCTGTAATTTCAATGTTACGTCCGTTAACGTGAATGTGCATAGTTTTCTCCGTTTCTAGCGCAGATAATCTCCATCTCGCATTTATATATTATACCCTATTTTTTGTAAATCTTGACTATATTTTGAGAGCATTTTAAAATATATAAAGCAATAAAGGGGTACAAAGTATGAACAAAGAAATTTTTAACAACAAAATTAAATCAATGCAAAATTATATCATGTTTGAAATCAAAGCTCGCCAGATTGAATTAACCCCGGCCTTAAAAGCTAAAAACAGAGCTCCGATAGCGCTTTCAATGGGCGCACCCGTTGAAAGAGTTCCCGAGTTTGCAATAAAAAAAGCAACAGAATATTTAAACATTGATTCAATGCACACCTATTCAACTCCCAAAGGAGAAATGAGATTTTTAGAAGCAGTTAAAAACAGAATGAAAGAAAGATTTAACGTTGAATTAAATGAAAAAACAGAAATCTGTTCCCTAATCGGCTCTAAAGAAGGTATTGCAAACTTAGTTCGAGCAATAGTTAACCCAACCGATGATGAAAAAAATCAAGATGTAATCTTCATACCCCAACCGGGATACGCTTCATATACTCAAATGATTAAAGCATCAGGCGCTTTAGCATATGGAATTAAATTAACAAAAGAAAATAACTATACACCCAACTTAGAGGATGTATTTAATCAATATATCAAAGAAGGAAATGACCCAAAAAAGGTTAAAGCAATTATCATAAATTACCCAAACAATCCTCTTGGCTGCACTTGCGATTTAGAATATTTGCAACATTGCGTTGACTTTTGCAATAAACACAATATAATTTTAATTTCTGACGCAGCATATGCTGAAATGTATTACGATGAAAATTACAAACCGCACTCCGCTCTTGAATGTAAGGGCGCTATGGATTGCTGTATTGAACTATACAGCTTTTCAAAATCATACGCTATGACAGGCTGGCGTCTTGGCTGGGCTTGCGGAAATTCGACTGCCATAACAATGCTTTCAAGAACAAAATCAACTGTGGACACAGGTATTTTTAAAGTCCTTCAATATACAGGAGCAGACCTTTTAGAAAGCAAGGAAGGACAAACTTATATTGATAAGCAAAATGAAAAATTTAAAAATAAACTTCAAAAATTTACAGACGGTCTAAAATCTTTAGGCTACAATATCGAAATGCCAAAAACAACTTTCTATTTATGGCTCGAAATTCCAAAAAGATTTAAAGACTGCGTTGAATTTGCAAATCAAATGCTTGAAAAATCAGGGATTGTTATTGTCCCCGGAACTGCATTTGACAAAAACGCAACGCGCTATGTAAGACTTTCTGTTGTTGCAGCTGATAAAGATTTAGACGAAATAATCAACAGAATGAAAGAAGACGGTTTCTATTTTGAAGAAAAATAACATAGTAATCATAAACTATAACTCAGGTAATATTAAAAGCCTTGGTAATATGATTAATTACCTTGGCTATGATTACACGATTTCAAATTCAAAAGAAGAAATCTTAAATGCCGATAAGCTTCTTTTTCCCGGACAAGGTCATTTTGAGCAGGCAATGAACAACCTTGAAAAATCAGGCTTAATCGAAACAATCAAAGAAGCCGTTAACAAAGGTATTAATTTTTTGGGGATATGCCTTGGGCTTCAAATTCTTTTTGAAAAAAGCGAAGAAGCCCCAAACAAAAAAGGGCTCGGAATTTTAGAAGGTGAAGTTAAAAAATTTGATATAAAAATATCAAAAAAAATTCCTCAAATCGGCTGGAATAAAATTAAAACAACCGAAAATAATTCTTATTTAGATGATGATTATTTTTATTTTGTAAATTCATACTATGTTAAACCAAAAGATGAAAATATAATCTCATCAATGGCTTGTTATGGAATTGAATTTTGTGCATCTGTTCAAAAAGATAATATATGTGCCGTTCAATTTCACCCTGAAAAAAGCTCTAATAGCGGAATAAACTTCTTTAGAAAATGGATAGAAAACTAAAATGAAAAAAATTTTATTAACAGCTTTTATTTTTATTAATATATGCCTTTGGGCAAATGCAGATGTCTTACCCTACTACATCAACTCTCTTAGAAGATACGGGATTGGCTACACCAGCGTTCAAAGCCCTTTAGTAATGCGCCAAACCCCCGACAAAGGCGGTAAAATAATGGAAACGGTCAACTTTGATTTCAAAGGAAACGTTTCTTGTTTGGTAAACAAAAACAGATGTCAAATTGATGAAGTATTTTCAGCATACAGTATTAACAACAAAATTGCCCTTTTAACAACCCTTGATGAAACACAAAACTGGAGTCTTGTTTGTTTTAATCAAGGTGAAAACCCTGTTTGCGGCTGGGTTGAAGAAGGAGCTAATAAGTTTTACAATTGGAGTGATTTTTTTGATGTTTACGGGAAAAAATACGGATTGTATTTATATAAAGACCTTCAAAAAACTGATAAAATCTTATATGCTGCACCTGTTAAACAATCAAACACAACAGGCTCAATTGAATTACCAAGAAAAATAGTTCCTTGGCTCGTTAGGGGAAATTGGATTTTAGTCAAAGTATATGATTTCAACAATCAAATTAAAACAGGTTGGATTAATTTTAGGGGTGATAACGGTAAATTAAAACTTTTTGTTAAATTCTAATTTATTTTGAAATATTTTTGTGTTATCTTAAAAGTATAATTTTAAAGGGAAAAACAATGACAACATTTTTTTATACACTACAAATCATTAGCGCAATATTTACAGTAATTTTGGTACTTTTACATTCACCAAAAGGCGATGGAATTGCTTCAATCGGAGCAGCAAGCCAATTATTTTCATCTCAAAAATCAACAGAAAAAGGCTTAAATAAAGTTACATACTTTTTTGTTGGCATATTTATTATTTCAAGTTTCTTTTTAGGTTTTATTTTAAAATAATTTTATTTTAAAAATCCTATCAGCTAAACCAAGGGGCTTAAATGCTTCTTTTTCAATTTTAGTATATTCATCGCCAAAAAGCTCTTGATACATTACCTTTTCGCTATCAGAAGCATAGCTTAGCATGCTCTTTCCCTTTTTATCTCTTGCTAATAATCCTTCTTTGATAATTTCAGGAGCGTCATCACCAAAAACATCTATTAATAAGTCTAATTTTTGAGATGATATATTGAAAAACCCATTTATACCATATTTGCTTTGATTTAAAACTGCCTCTTTGAGTACATCATAAGCACTATCTGAAAGCGCTTCAATATATAAATCCGAAACTCCTTCCCTTGTGTTGAACCAAGGGGTTGCGCCTGATTTATTCGGTATTAAGGTTGCTTGAGCCAATACTTCAGGAGCAGAATCATCCAATACATCTATAATAGCTTCTAAGGCTTCTTTTGAAATCGAATGTAATGGAGTATTGCCTTTTCTATCTTGAATTGTAATCGCTTTTGCAAAAACCTCGGGAGCTTTATCGCCCAATGAATCGGCAATAGCATAAATTAAATTCGCACATGCACTATTTAATGAGCTGCCTTCATTTTTATTGCCCAAAATAGCATTCAAAGAAACATCTCTTATATCGGTAAAACCATATAATCTTTTACAAGTAGCTAAATTATAAATATTTGCAAAATGCAAAGGTGTTTTTCCGTATTTATCACACATTAATAATGCTTTTTCGATTGTTTCGGGGGATTTATCTTTTAATACGGAAGATAGTTTTTCCATTTTTAAAGGAGCTTGAAAATCAAACGAATTTTCATCATAATTATCTTTACCAAGATTATTTACATAAGTTTTAAGCGTATCAATAAATAGTTTATGAATAACATTTTGCTTATTTTTATCTTGCGCCAAAGTTGCAACCTGAAATATTACAGGGGCACCGTCGCCAAGAACTCTATTATATTGTTCTATTTCATCAAAATCTGCATAAAACAATGAATTTCTTTTACTTTCATCTGGTTTTGTTAATAAATCTAAAACCATTGAAAGATTTAGACTGCTTCCATTTTGACCCTTAAAGGCAAAATTAACAGTGTCATTTTTCAATGTCAAAGGTGAATTGGTATAATTCATCAATTTTGAATTATTTTTAGATGTTTTTAAAGTGTTTTGTTTATAGCTAACCGGCAAAATTCGCATTAAACTCTCCTTTGATAATTTATAAGGTAATGGTATTTTAAAATACTATAATCGTCAAGTTAAGATAAATTAAGGAATAAGTTCACCATATTTTCTTCTAAAATCAGAAAGAGATATAAGCCTTGCTTTTATAAGTTCAGATTTTGAAAATTCATCCTTAAAAGGAGGAATATGCCCTGCTTTTAATTCCATTTCAATAGTTGCTTTTGTTCTTATTAAATCTTCATTTGTAACATAAGGGGGCAAAACAAAGTCTTCTTTTTCAAAAGTATCCGTATCAGAATTTTCATTTATCAATGTATTATCAGCCTTTTTATTATCTTTCTTTTGGAAAGACAAACCGTATATTATTTTATTTTGTACATTAAATGAAGAAATTTTCACTTATTGCCCTTTCTTTTAGGTATTTTTATAAAACACCTAAAAGAAAATAATTGCTATCAAAGCTTATATTGCAACAAAGCCTTCTTTTACCGCTTTAACAGCAGCTGAAACCCTGTCTTCAACGCAAAATTTCTGTAAAATTGAACAAACATGAGCTTTAGCTGTATGAGTTGAAACAACAAGCTCTTTAGCAATTTCAGCATTAGACTTGCCTTTTACCAATAATTTTAAAACTTCGTTTTCTCTTGGGGTTAATTTTTTATCAATTGTAGAATTATAATATCCATGTTCAAAAGACATCTTTGGTTTATTAAACATTTTAAAAACAGTGTCGGCTACAGCTGAATCTGCCCAAAATGCTCCTTTTGCAACATTTTTTATAACACAGGATAATGTTTGAGGGTCAATGTCTTTTAAACAATATGCGCTTGCGCCAAAGTTAAAAGAATTTCTTGTATCTTCTTCGCTATCATGGGCAGTTAACACCACAATTTTAGTATTAGGAGATATATTTTTTATTTTATCCATGGCTTCAAACCCGTTCATCCCGGGCAAACCTAAATCCATAAGCACAATATCAGGGTGTAATTTTTTAACAATTTCTATCCCCATTAAGGCATTTTGCGCTTCTGCTACAACCTCTATACCTTCAATTTTATCAAGCGCACATTTTAAACCGACTCTTGTCAGTTTATAATCCTCAATAATTGCTACACGCACAACACTTGCTAATGGCTTTTTAAAAGTCATTGAATACATAACTATTTTATTCCTTTCTTGTATCGCATATTTTAATAAATTATATAAATATAATTTACATCATTTGCTACAAAACAACAAAAAATTATATTTTGCGCTTTTTGAGGTCTTTATTAATTTATGTAAACTATTTTTTTATCGCAAGTCTTTCTAAAAATCTTGCAAAACGAACTATAAAATTTTCTTCGTCTTTTGATATTGAATCAACTAAAATCGTTGCCATGCCTGCTCTTTTGCCGCCTAATATATCGCTTAAGGGTCTATCTCCAACCATTAGCGCATATTTAGGTTCAACATTAAAATCCTTACAAGCCGATAATAAAACTTTAGTGTCGGGTTTTTTTGCTTTTGAATAAACGGGAATATCAACCTGAGAACGTGCTTTTGAAATATATTCTTCATTTTTATTATTAGTTACAATTGCAAGATGAAAATTTGTCTTTAAGTCGTTCAAAAATTGCAAAGTTTTAAAAGAAAATTTTCCGCTTTTAGATTTCATCAGAGTTGAATCCAAATCAAAAAGAATTAACTTTATTCCAACACTTTTTAACTCAGATATATCAATATCATAAATAGATTCAAGATTAAAATCAGGTTCTAAAAACATAAACTAAAATTCTTTCATTCCTTTTGTTCTAATAAGCGCAAAATCGGCTTCTTTTTTCCAATCATTATTATCACAATTAAACGTGATATTTATTAAATCATTTGTGTTAGCTGTATCAACTTCACCTTTTTTATTGTGAAATATTTTTATAACTCGAGCTAAAGTTGAATATTTTGGAGTGATAATTTCAACTTCATCATTTAATAAAATTTTATTTTTAATTAACAATTCAAAAGTATTTTCATCAATTGTTTTTTGGACAATTCCTAAAAAATCAGCTCCTGCTAAGCCTTTTGAAATATCATAAGAATAGCAGCTTGAGTCATGGTTTCCGCCAAAAAAGCCTTCACAATAACCTCTGTTACCAACTTTTTTCAACTCTTCAAAAGCAGCTTCCGGGCTTATAAGTCCGTCTATAACTTGCCTATATGCTTTAGTTGCCGCTGAAACATAATAAAGGCTTTTAGTTCTTCCTTCAACCTTGAATGAATCAATTCCTAAATCGCATAGTCTTTTGATATGCCTTACAAGACAAAGGTCCTTGGTTGACATAATATGGCTGCCCTTGTCATCTTGAACTATTTCATAATATTCATTGGGGCGAGTTTCTTCTAAGAGTTTATAGCTCCAACGACAAGCCTGAGCACAATTTCCCTGATTAGCTTTTCTTTCTCCCTCTGTCATATAATCTGACAATAAACATCTGCCTGAATAAGCCATACATTGGGCGCCATGGACAAACATTTCAAGCTCAATGTCAGGGACTTCTTTTCTTATTTTTTCAATTTGCTCATAAGACAATTCTCTTGCTAAAATTGTTCTTGTTGCACCCATATCTCGCCAAAATTTAACAGCTTCGGAATTTAAAATATTAGTTTGGGTTGAAATATGAATATCAATATCAGGCAGATTTTTCTTAACAACTCGATATATTCCAAAATCACTTATAATAAGCGCATGGGGTTTTGCGTCTTTAATCACTTCAAGGGTTTGATAAAGTTTATCTATATCTTTATCATAAGCAAAAATATTTAACGTACAGTATACTTTTTTATTTAATTTGTTTGCTATTTCAACAGCAGTTTTCAGGTTTGTTTCATCAATTAACTCGCCTTTTCTTAAGGCTCTTAGGGAAAAATCCACAAGCCCAAGATAAACTGCGTCAGCTCCATAGCTAAACGCATATTTCATTTTTTCAATACTACCTGCCGGCATTAATAATTCGTTCATAGAATAATTTTAGCATAAAAAAATTAACGTATGGTTAAAAATGAATACTTTATTTTAATAATAAATACGGTTTAATTTCAAAATGATTTGCAAGCAATTCTATTTTATCTAAGGTAATATTTATTTTACCTTTTTCCAATTTAGAAATATAAGAATTATCCACACCTAAAATTAAAGACAATTGCTCTTTACTTAATTTTTGTTTTATTCTTAATTTTTCAATATTTTTTGCTAAAATTTGTCTAAGTTCTTGACTCATATTCCAATTATGTTATTATTTAATTGTTAATAACAGGAATGACAGTCCAGTATATAGAAGAATAATTCATGTTCACTAAAAATTACTAAAACAGACTTTACTATTGCCATGCTGAACTTGTTTTCGCATCTTACTAACATACAGTGTGTACTTTTAATCCTAAATAAACGGGCTTAAATTATACTACGCAAAATTATTAAGACCCCAAAACCAGTTCAGGATGACACAGGGAAGATTACCAACAACTTTTTTATCAATTTGACAGGACAATAAGCAAAGTATATACTTTATAAATGAGTCAAGAAGGAGTTATTTTATGAAAAAAATCTTACTAACGGCGCTAAGTGCTGTATTATTAAGTGCAGGAGGTTTTTGCGCCAATTCAAACTTAGATATTTTAACACTGTTTTCATCAAATTCAAAAGCACCAAACCAAGCTTGGGTTGGAACTTTTCAACTTGTTTTTAATGATATGAAAAATAATATCATCAAAAGAGATATTGAATTTGTAAGAGAAAGACAAACAAAAGAATTAAAAGCACTTAATAATGAAGAATTTAACAAAGATATGTTAAATGAATCATCATATTACACAAGCTACGGAGAAACTTCTCCTGAAGCAAAAGAACAAATCAAAAAAGATATTAAAGAAAAATTCAATGAAACTTCAGATATCCTAGATTCTCTTGATTGGACAAAAAGATTAGGCAGCTATTACGCCTATGCAATGCTTAAAAAAGAATTTGAATTTTTCAATGAATTTGATGTATTGGAAAAATCTTCTTTTAATAATTCATCTGAACAATATGATTTCTTTGGAATTACCGATAATTCAAATGAAATTTTAGATAGAAACATAAGAGTTTTATTCTATAACAATGAAAATGATTATGCCGTTCAACTTTTAACAAAAACAAACGATATCGTTTATCTTTATAGAACAGATGAAAACAAAAGCCTAAAAACCCTATATTCTAAAATGCTAAAAAAACAAAAAGAATATAAAGAAGGCGAAACTTTTAACCCAAATGACACTCTTAAGGTTCCAAATCTTGTAATCAAAGGCGAAAGAAAATACCCGGAATTATGCAACAAACAAATCAAAGGAACGGATTTATATTTCTCAGAAGCCATTGAAACAATACAATTAGAACTAAACAACAAAGGTGGAAAAGTTAAATCTGAAGCTGCCATCATGACAAAATGCATGGCTATGCCAATTCAAACAACTCCAAGACACTTCAACTTTGATAAAACATTTGCAATGTTTTTAATTGATACAGATAAAAACGATCCTTATTTAGCTCTAAAAATTAAAGACCTAAAAGATTTAAATAAATAAAATCTGAAAAGCTCCCTTTAAGGGAGCTTTTAATCATAGATTAAACCAATTAATCTTCATCGGGAGCAGTCGAGGGCTTTTATCTCCACGAACGTCAACCCGGTATTATATTAATTCCACATCAGTTTTTTTTATAACACATTTTTCAATTTTTCTATAACAAATTGTGATGCACCTTGTTGGTTATAGAAGCAATTTAAACAATTATCGGAAATTTTTAAATAAAATTCATCATCAAGGAATAATTTTTCTAATGTGTTATATAATTCAATTTCATTTTTAACCACAAAAGAAGCTGCTTCGCGCTCTAAAATTGAATAAATATCTCTGAAATTTTTAATTGAAGGTCCTGAAATTGTTGGTTTAGAATATATTGTAGCTTCAAGAGGATTATGACCTCCTGTTTTATTAAAACTTCCGCCAATGAAAGCTACATCAACAATGTTGTATATTTTAGACAGTTCCCCCAAAGTATCCAAAATAATTATATCGTTGTTTAAGAAATTATCTTCTTTTGTTCTTAGGCCATAACTAAAACCTGAATTTTGAACTAAACTTTTCACTTCATCAAGTCTTGTTAAATGTCTTGGTGCAATAATCAATTTTAGATTTTGAACTTTTTTCTTCAATTTTTTATATTGTTCTAAGATAATTTCATCCTCGCCTTTGTGTGTCGAACCTGCAATTAAAACCTTAAAACCTTCTTGTTTTAAATCTATATCGCAAGTTTTTTTCTCAATTTCAAATTTTAGATTTTTCATTACGATTGTTTTATCTTCTTTTGCTCCGATTGAGATAAATCTTTCTTTATCTAATTCACTTTGACAAAAAATGCCCTGATAACAATCTAAAATAATTGATAAAAACCCTTTAATTTTTAAATAGCTCGGATAAGATTTATCTGAAATTCTGCCATTGATAATATATAAGGGAATATTTTTTTGCTTAGCGCAATATGAAAAATTAGGCCATAGCTCAGTTTCAGCTATTAAAATAACACGAGGATTAATTGAATTTAAAAATTTTTCAACAGTTTTATAAGCATCAAGCGGAAAATAAGTTATAAAATCAGCAATTTCAGAATATTTTTTCTTTGCTAATTCTTGCCCTGTGACTGTTCCTGTTGTTATAACTAATTTTATTTCAGGAAAAGATTTTTTAATTTTCACAATTAAATTCTCTAAAGATAAAACTTCGCCCACAGAAACGCCATGGATTAATATTACTTTATCGGAAGAAAAATCAGGAAAATCAATCTCCGCAAGTTTTTCTTTTAAAGGAATTTGCGGTTTATTATTTATTTTTCTTATAACATCTACAAAAGGGATAACCGCCTTAATCATAAGCGGATTAAGCGATTTATAAGCGTTAAAACAAATTTTTTCGAATATATTATTCAACATTAGACACTCCTATAAAAAATTTATAATAACACCATATTAGCTTATTGTCTATTTTCTATAAAGATTAAAATTTATATAATTTATTTGATTAAAAAGAAAGGTTTAATTTTGTCTATCACAGAAACTGAAGCAATAAACATTAAATTTGAAAATTTCATACACACAAAAGAAAATGAAGATTTATTTGAAAAAACTTATCGAGTTGATAAAATCCTAAAAAGCGGCATTTTGACAGGAAATGAAGCTCTTGGAATGATAAGTTTAAATAAGCTTTCTCCAATAGTTAAATTAAAAGAAAAAGACGGCTATTGTCATGACGTCATAATGCTTGGGTCAAATTCTTACTTAAATATTGCAAACCACCCAAAAGTTATTGAAGCAAGTAAAAAAGCAGTTGAAAAATTCGGTATGGGCATGGGTGCCGTATCAAACTATGCCGGAATTTGCGATTTACATAAAGAATTAGAAAAAAAGATTGCAAAATTCTATAATTGTGAGGACGCAATTGTTTTTCCTTCGGGCTATGGAACAAATGTGGGTGTAATATCTGCCTTATGTAACAGTGAAGATATAATTATTAATGACAGCGCAAACCATGCTTCAATTTATGACGGCTGCCAATTATCAGGTGCTCAAATTAAAGTTTACCCCCATGGCAACATGAAATATTTAGAACGCATTTTAGATAGAATTCCCGGCAACATTTCAGGCAGACTAATAATAACAGACGGCGTATTTTCGATGGATGGAGATATTGCGCGCCTTGATAAAATTACGGAATTAGCTCAAAAATATAAATGTAAAGTCATGGTAGACGACGCCCATGGCATAGGTATTGTCGGAAAAACAGGCAGAGGAAGCGCCCAATTTTACAACGTTCAAGATAAAATCGACCTTAATGTCGGTATGCTATCTAAAGCTCCCGGAGGTTTGGGCGGATATTGCGCCGCCAAAAAAGAGATTATACAATATTTAAGACTTTACGCAAGAACATATTTCTTTTCTACTGCTATGCCTGCTTCTGTTGCAGGAGGCTTAATTGAAGTTTTTAAGCTCTTTGAAAAAGATAAAGCAGGCAGAGCCGAATTAATGCAAAAAACAGATTATTTAAAAAAGAAACTCCTGCAAGCAGGGTTTACCTTAGGAAACACCCAAAGCGCAATAATTCCTGTTATGATATATGATGAAAAGAAATTATTTAAACTATACCAAGAGCTTAGAATACAAGGGGTTTATGTTAATATAGTAACTTATCCTGCGACAAGAAGAAAAGAATGCAGATTAAGGCTTTGTGTTATGAAAGATTTAACCTATCATCAGCTTGATATTGCAGCGCAATTAATAATTAACAAAGGAAAAGAATATCAAATTATTTAAAAGGCGGAGATTAACTCCGCCTTTAATTAAATTAATAACTATCTAAATATGAATCAAGTTCCCATTTTGTAACATTTGTTCTATATTTATCCCATTCAATATTTTTAGCTGTTACAAATTCATTTACAATATGTTCACCAAGAGCGTCTTTAACTACTTCATCTTTTTCCATTAATTCAACTGCTTCAATTAAGGTTCCCGGAAGTGAATCAATTTTTGCTTTCTTTAATTCTCTCGGAGTCATTTCATAGATGTTTTCTTCAACTTGTAAAGGCGGCTCAATTTTATTTTCAATACCGTCTAAAATTGCGCCTAAAATTGCAGCAAGCGCTAAATATGGGTTACAAGAAGGATCCGGAGAACGTAATTCTATTCTTGTTGCAACACCGCGTTTTGCAGGAACTCTTATTAAAGCCGAACGGTTAGCCAAACTCCAAGCCAAATAAACAGGTGCTTCATACCCCGGAACAAGCCTTTTATAGCTATTTACAAGAGGATTTGTAATTGCCGTAAACGACTTAACGTGTTTTAAAACACCACCAATTGAATAAAGTGCTTCTTTTGACAATTGAAAATCTCTATCAGGAGCATAGAAAAGATTTTTACCGTCTTTAAACAATGATAAATTGCAATGCATGCCTGAACCGTTTATTCCATAAATCGGTTTTGGCATAAATGTTGCATGCACTCCGTATTCGGCTGCTATACTTTTAACTACATATTTGAATGTGATAATATTATCGGCAGTTGTTAGAGCGTCTGCATATTTAAAATCAATTTCGTGTTGACCGTCGGCTACCTCATGGTGGGAAGCTTCGATTTCAAAATCCATAGCTTCAAGCGTTCCTACAATATCGCGTCTTATGTCTTCAGCTAAATCCGTTGGCGCCGCATCATAATAACCGCCTTTATCATGCGGAATTGTTGTTGCTTGACCTTTTTCGTCCAATTCAAAAATGAAAAACTCAGCCTCAGGACCAACATTCATCTTATAACCAAGTTTCTCCGCTCTTGCAATCATTCTTTTTAGGTTACATCTCGGGCAGCCCTCAAAAGGAGTACCGTCTGCATTATGAATATCACAAATAATTCTTGCAACATTTTCGCCGTCTCTTTCACACCAAGGCAAAATTGTAAAAGTGTCAAGGTCAGGAAAGAAATACATATCAGATGTTTCAATGCTTCTAAAACCTTTAATTGAAGAACCGTCTAACATGATTTCATTATTTAAAACCTTATTCAATTGACTTATCGGCAAACAAAGATTTTTAATTGTGCCGTTTATATCACAAAATTGAAGCCTAATAAAACCTACGTTGTTTTCTTCACAAAGTTTGGTAATTTTTTCTTTTTTTGATTTGGTATCTGTCATATTTCCTCCTTAAATACCTGTTTGCTTTTATTTTTATTCGAAATGCTCAATTTGTCAAAAAGGCAATACAAAAAAATAAAAACTTGATTGTAAAATCATATATGAAAAATTTAAAAAACCGAATTTTTTTTATACAAATTTAATATCTTTTAAATATTTTTTTAAAAAACAAAAGACTTTACATCAAAACCGATGATTTTTTACTTAAATAAATTAATTTTTAGAAAACTTAATATTTTTTATTTAACAAGAAAAGTTGCAACATAATCATCATCTAAATCCATATCGATGATTTTATATGCACCGTTTTTTGAGTAACTTTCAGTAATTATATTATAAATCCCATGGATTTTTTGTTCATCATTATCTCCATAATGACCCGAAACAATCATTTTTACGTTATTGTGTTTTTTCAAAACTGCAATATACTCTTCTATTTTTGCTGTTTGAAGCCATTGAGATTTAGTCAAAGTTATCGGAAAATGTTGCAATATAACTACTCTATCGTTTTTATATTTTGCTAAAGTCTTATCCAGCCAATCAAGCTCGGCTTTTGTATAATATCCGTTTGTAGATTGAAAATATTCTTTAGATCCGTCCATAACTACAAAAACATATCCGTTTTTCTTGAATACATAATTCGGTTTGTCGCTGTGTCTAAAAAGCAAAGCTCTTTTAACTCTTTTTAAGTAATAATTTTTATCAATTCCCTTTGAAGCAAAAACGTCGCTTGAACCTAACAATACATAACATTTTTTATTTACTTTTTTTAAAAGATATAAAAATGTATTTAAATTATCTATATTTGTACTTGAAATATTATTTCCACCAAAAACAACGAAATCAATATCAGAATATTCATTAATTTCTTTAATTGTATTTTGAAGTAAATAAGCATTTTTTGTATTC
The DNA here is from genome assembly GCA_949282195.1 of uncultured bacterium. GTDB lineage: Bacteria > Cyanobacteriota > Vampirovibrionia > Gastranaerophilales > Gastranaerophilaceae > RUG14156. Next base: position 48,478 of record CASDOW010000014.1, read on the forward strand.
AAATTAACATCTGTAATGTGAATAAATTTAACCTCTTTTGAAAAAGCAGCCAAACCAACAAAACATACCAGAAAAAATAACATTTTAAATACTAATTTCATACACAATAGAATAATATAAAAACGCAATTTTTAACAAATTTTAAAAGCAAGTTATTTACAAAATGTTAAAATGTGCTTCGGTTAAATGGAGTTTTTGATTTTTTCTTGATAATATAAATCTGCCCAAAAAAACTAGAAAGGGTTTATTACAGGATGAACAAATTATTTACCATACTTTTGACAACTTTATTTTTCACACTTAAAGCTCAGGCAATGAATGTTAATGCTTTTATGGATAAACACGTTGCACCTGTTTCAGACGCTATTGCAAATGTTATTTTTTATCCGATTAACTTTTTTGGAAATAAAGTTCCCTTAATTATTTTCTGGATATTATTTGCAGGAATATTTTTCACGATTTATTTTAGAGGAGTGTGCATTTGGGGTTTTAAACACGCTGTTGAACTCATTGTAAAACCTCATAAACACTCAAATGGCAATACATCAAACGATTGCGGCGAAGTATCTTCTTTTCAGGCATTAGCAACTGCCTTATCAGGAACAATAGGAATAGGCTCAATCGCAGGTGTTGCAATCTCAATTTCAATCGGAGGCCCCGGGGCTGCATTTTGGATTTTTGCAGGCGCTCTTTTGGGTATGTCTATAAAATTCATTGAAGCTACTTTAGCCGTTAAATACAGAAGATTTAATGAAGACGGCTCAATATCAGGCGGACCCATGCACTATATTGCCCATGGCTTAACAAGAAAAAAATTAAGATGGCTTGGTCAACCTTTATCGGTATTATTTGCAATACTTTGCATAGGCGGCGGTATAACAGGCGGAAATATGATTCAAGTTAATCAATCCACAAGACAAATTATATTTATGACCGGTGGGGCAGACAGTATATTAAACGGCTGTGCTTGGCTTGTAGGTCTTGTAATTGCGATATTAATCGGACTTGTTACCGTTGGCGGTATTAAAAGTATAGCAAAAATAACAACAATTTTAGTGCCCACAATGTGCGCTATGTATATAATTTCAGGCTTAATTGTAATATGCGCCAATATTATACATATTCCAAGCGCAATTCTTTTAATTGCAAAAGAAGCGTTTCACCCGACAGCAGTTGCAGGCGGAGTTTTCGGCACGATTATTATAGGCTTAAGACGCTCAGTTCAATGTAACGAAGCAGGAACAGGAGCGGCGGCAATTGTGTATGCGGCAGCACAAACCAAAGAAGCTGTTTCACAAGGCTTTGTTGCATTACTTGAAACCTTTTTAACAGGTATTTTATGTTTATTTACTTCTTTTGCAATTATATTTTCAGGAGCATGTACACATGCTGCAAAAGAAATTTCAGGAATAGAACTTGCTTCAAGAGCATTTCAATCAGTAATTCCATTTTTCCCAATAATTCTTTCAATAATTGCAATATTATTTGCAATATCAACCCTGATTTCTTGGGCATATTACGGACAAAAAGCTTGGACATTCTTATTTGGAGAAGGTAAAAAACGCGCCCTTGCATTTAATTTAATTTATTGTGTATTTATTGTAATCGGTTCTGTTATGAATGTTAAATCAGTAATTGAAATAACAGATGCTATGATGATTGCAATGTGTGTACCTAATATCATAGCATTGTACATATTATGTGCTGATGTTAAAGATGACTTAATAGATTATTGCAAAAGATTTAGCTTAGGCAAAAAAATCTTTATAACAACGGAAGATAAATAAATAAATAAATTAAAAACCCGAGGCTAATGACTTCCTCGGGTTTTTCAATCTTATTAACTCAAACTATTTGTTAATGATTTTATTAACAGCTTTAGTTAATCTTGATTTTTTTCTGGCTGCGGTATTCTTATGTAAAATACCTTTACCTGCAGCTTTATCGCACAATTGGTATACTTTTGACAACAAAGCATTTAATTCAGCCCTGTCTTCGCTTTTAGCACAAGCTAAAACTTTTTTAACAGCTGTTTTGATTGATGTTTTAAATGCTGTGTTTCTTTCAGTGTTTCTTTGAGCGATTAAAACTCTTTTTTTTGCAGATTTAATATTTGCCATTGTTCTTTCCTTTCACAAAAATAACTTACGTTATCTGCGAGGTTTGAGTGAGTTATTTATATAATACGCAAAAATATTTTTTTTTGCAATTGACATCTAAAATGTTAAAATAATTTTATTATGATAGACAATAATTCTAAAAAAGCTCTTGAATTTTTCAACTTCATCAAGGAATTTAATTTTCCCAAAATAAAAGAATACTTTAATAATTGCGAAGATTTTGTTATCAATATTGAAAACATTGCTTCTTTTAAAAATAAGCTGGAAGGTTTTAGTTATGCGCATTATGAAGTCAAACAAGATGAAAATGACAACATAAATTCAGCAACCATTTATATAAAATTCCCTGATGACGAAAAAGAGGAATTACAAGTTTTATCAGCTATTGCCCATGAATATACGCACATTCTTCAAAGAAAGAAAGATAAAGATTATTTTGGACTAAAAAAATACATTAAAAACAAAGATGATATTAAAATTATTGAACATTTTGCTTCATTAAGCTTTTTAGATTTAGAGAAATATTTTATTAATTTCCTTCTAAATAATTCTGATTTTAAAAGCATCTTAAAAGAACACCTAAATAACGGCACTCATTTTGATTTTAATCAAATCAACGCACTTATCAAAGACGAAATGCCTAAAATAATCGAAAAAAATATTCAAAATACTCTGGATATTTTATATCACAACAACTACATTAAAAATCAAGATTTAAAACACAAAAATGCTCTTTATGAATACTTTTGGGTTTTGTCAATGCAGGAAAAAGAAGCAAAACAAGTTTCCTGCGATAGTCTTAATATTTTAGACAAAAACAGCTACTATGAAATTTTTAACGAAAATATTTCAAAAAACATATACGAAAACTTCTCTATTTTTTTAAAAACAAAACTTGCTCTTATATAAATAAAAGCAAGTTCAATGGAGAGAAAATTTAAATTTATAGTTGTTAGCCTCCAAGCAATGCTAAGGCACTTTGCTGCATAGCGTTTGCGCTTGATAAAATTGAAATATTAATTTGCTGCATTATTTGCTGTTGAGCAAAATTTGTTGATTCTTCCGCAATATCAGAATCGACATAAACAGATTTTGCGCTTTCTAATGATTCAATTCTGGTTGATAAAGAATCATATGAACTTTGCATTCTGTTTTCATATGCACCAAGCATACCTCGTCTTGTTGATAATTCAGAAATTGCCGCTTGAACTTTTTCCATATAAGCTCTACAATTTTCATTACTTGGGTCAAATGCGGATTCAAAATCATTTGGATCGGTAATCTGTGCAACAGGGTCGCCTGTTTCAGAATCAACATAACCTGTGCCGTCAGGATTTGGAATTGCAATTTTATCATCACCGTCATTATATTTAAGTGCATCCGGATTTAAAACAGCAGGCAAATCCACATCCAAAGCTTCCGTATGACAATCGGTTAATGCTGAAGATATTTCAATATAGGAAGTTTCACTTTCATCAGGACCCATTTGTACATAAATTTCTTTTGCTGAACCGTCCAACATTGTTCTTCCGTTAAAGTTTGTACTTTCAGCAAGACGATTAATTTCATCAATACGCTCTATAATTTCTCTAACAGCCGCAGTTCTTGATTCAATATCGTTTGTATCATTTGCCATATTAACCAATAAATCATTGATACGCTGCAAATGATCTGAAATTGATACCATGCCGTCTTCGGAAATAGCCAAAAAGCTTTCTGCTGTTTGAATGTTTGTCATAGCTTGCTTTGAACCCCTGACAAGAGCTTCCATGTTTTCTGAAATTACAAGCCCTGCTGCGTCATCTCCCGCACTATTTATCTTTTTTCCGCTTGATAGCCTTTCCATGGTTTCTGTCAGACTTGTACTTGTAGAATTAAGATACATGCGTGAAACAAAAGCAGGTATATTTGTTCCTAATGTAATAGCCATAATTTCTCTCTCCATTTTTTAACTACTAACAATATCGAAAATATTTTTTTATACTTTAGTATAAAATTTTCATACTAAAGTATAATTTTAAACAATTTTTCAGGCTATAAGCGGGTTTTATGACCTTAATCATTTTTTAAAAATATAGTCTATTTGTATTAGAAACAAAATAATTTATGTTAAAATTATACTGTTATGCCACATTTTTTGATTAAAAAAGAAGAAATAAAAACTCCTTTTATTGAACTTACAGATAATGAAAATTTATTTCACATCCTAAAAGTTTTAAGAAAAAAAGAAGGAGAAAAAATCAAATTTATCGACGAAAATCAAGTCATCTACAGTTGCACAATTGAAAAAACATCAAAAAACTCTCTAAGAGCATTAATTTTAAAAAAAGAAAAATCAAACAGAATTTTACCTTATGATTTAGTTTTGGTTCAATCAATTTTAGCAAATGACGCACAAAATCTAGCTGTTGCAAACGCTACTCAAACAGGTGTTAAAGAAATATATCCGATAATTTCAGATAATACATCAATTAAAATTAAAAATCCGCAAGATAAAATCGATAAATGGCAAAAAATTGCACAAGAAAATTTCAAACAATGTGAACGTGCTGATATACCCAAAATTCAACCAATACAACCGTTATTAGAAATTCTTTCAAACTTTAAAAAAGAAAACATTTTAATTTTTGCCGAAAAATATGAAAATTCAACCCTCAATACAGCCTTAAATGATATTGATAAGACCTCTGAAATTGCTATTGTAATTGGCCCTGAAGGCGGATTTTCAGAAGATGAATTTGAAAACTTCAAAAAAAATAACTATAAATTAATTACTTTGGGTAATATGATATACAAAGCTCCAAACGCAATAACAGCAGCAATTTCAAATGTTATCTCGAGGCTTGAACAATGATAATAAAAGATGAAATTTTATCAAAAATTGATGATATTATAACTAACCACAGAGTCTTCCTTGTGGGCGGATATTTAAGAAATTATTTTTTAAACAATGAAATTTCATCTGACAGAGATTTGGTCTGTCTTGATAGCGCAATTGATTTAGCCAAAGAAATTTCAAACAAGCTAAAAGGAACTTTTATTGAACTGGATAGCGAAAATAAAATATACAGAGTTGTTTTAAAAGACAAAAAAAATTATTTCGATATCTCTCAAGCAATTGAAAATGACATTGAAAAAGACTCCAAAAGACGAGATTTTACAATTAATTCAATTTTTTATGACCTAAACAAAAAAGAACTTTATGACCCCAATTTTGGATTAGAAGATTTAAAAAAAGGAATTATCAGAACAATTTCTTATGATAACATGCTTGATGATTCTCTAAGATTTTTAAGAATGTATCGTTTTAAATCAATTACAGGTTTTAAAATTGAAGAAAATTTAAAAGATTTTTCTAAAAAAAATTTTTCTATGATTAACTCAAGCGCAAAAGAAAGGGTTAATTATGAAATAATTCAATTATTTCAAGGGAAATTTCTTATAGAAACCCTTTTAGAAATGTTTGAAAATGGAGCTTTAGAAATTGTTTTTCCTTTTATTAAAGAAATCAAAAAAATCCCTCCTAACACTCATCACCACCTTGACTTAGTTCACCATTCAATTGAAACGGTTAAACACATTAAATCCAATAATCCTCTTTTAAAAATTGCAGCCTTATATCACGACATCGGAAAACCCTCAACATGGACAATAGAGCCTTCAGGCAGACACCGCTTTATCGGGCATGATTTAAAAGGAGCGCAACTAGCTAAAAAAGAATTAGAAAAATTAAAATTTTCAAACAAACAAATTTCATATATTTCAGATATGGTTAAATACCACATCTATCCTGCCAGTCTTATTAATTGCTCGGATAACAAAAAAGCCTACGCACGCTTCATAAGAAAACTTGGCGTCAATACGCCCGATATTATTGAACTTTCAAAAGCAGACAGATTAAGTGCAAGAGGAGAAGCAGTAACTGATGAAATGATTAAAATTTCTCTTTCTCATCTTGATAATTTACTTAATTATTATCTTGAAATTAAATCTATGGCACAAAATCCAAAATGCCTTTTAAACGGCAGGGAAATAATGGAGATTTTAAACATAAAACCGTCTAAACTGGTTGGCAAAATAACAAACGAACTGCTCGAAATGCAATTAAGTAAAGAAATTTCAACAAAAGAACAAGCCATTAATTATATTCAAAAATATAAAAATAAAGCCGCTAAAGATAACTTTAACGGCGCTAAAAATTAAACAATAGAGGAGAATAAGGAAAAACTTCTCTTTCTTACTCAGCTGCATATATATTGGCAGCTAGGGCAAGTTTATCTTGTTGCGATAATGCACCTGGAAGTTCTGCTTCAATCATATCCGCAACTTGACTAACTCCGGATTCAAATTTACCCATCATGGCTTCGATGTCTTTAATTCTATCTTCGCTCAAATAATCAGCAGGATTGATTTCTGCTCTTGAGTTGATATTAATTTGAGCTTTATTTTGTAAGCCTGCAATATTCATTGCACTAAACAATTCATCTGCGCTTACTTCTTTTTTCACACCTTCATTTTTTGCTTCTTGCGCTACTTGTTCTTGCTTTTGTTTTCCTTCGCTTTTTTTTGCACCAATAGATGAATTTCCTATTGAATAACTTCCAAATCTTACTTGATTAATATCCATAACTTACTGCTCCTTATTGTCTATTGTTTATTTGTCATCTACATAATGAATATCGACACACAAACATTTAAACTTTAGGATTTAATGTTTTATTTTTACAAAAGTTAACATAAAAAAACACCCCTTTTAAAAAGAGGTGTTTCATATACATCTTTTGCTACTCTTTTACTTCTTTTACAACCTCAATTCCGTCAACGATTTCTTTTTGCTGTGAAGTTGTTTCTTCACTGTTTAATTTTTCAACTTCTTCTTTTTGTATTTCTTCATCTTGGGTTACTTCTTTTTGTATCTCTTCATTTTGAGCTTCTTCTTGAGATTGCGTTTCTTCTTCAACTTCTTCTTTAAGAGGTTTTATAACCAAATAAAAAATATCACCCTCGTTTACGCTAACCTCGCTGCCATATTCCACCATGGATAAAAAAGAATCCTTATAGACCTGTTTTGCACCTGATTTAAGCCTGTTGCCTTCAGGGTTTGTTGCAAAACCGTCAGCAAAAGAAACACAATAAGAAAAACCTTTCATAAAGAAATTACCCACAGTGCTTGCCGCCTTTTTAGCAACTTTTTTTGGAGGTGTTTTTTTAATTTCTTCTTTATTTAAAACTGTTTTTGCATATCTTGCAATTAAAGGCTCCTGAACCTTGTGAACCCCTTTAGAATCTTCATAGCTTTCTATTGTAAAATAAATTTTAGCATCTCTTTTAGCTCTTGTTGGGTCGGTTACTTTCTTTAAAACGCAATTTAGGATATCACCTTTTAACATATAAACATCATTCATTGTGCCGTCATCAACTAATTTAACATCAAATTGAAATCCTGCTTCAACACTTTCACTTGAAAAACTGTTCAGCGCTTCAACATGCAATTTATCAGCAGCAAAAGCACAAGATAAAAGTAACATCATAAAAACAGACAAAAACTTTTTCATAAAAACTACTCTCTATTCACAAAACTCTATCTAACTTCTAATATTATACAATATTTATTACAAAGATATGTAAATGTAAAAATTAAAAATAAAAAACTTTGGGTCCGGTGGGACTCGAACCCACGACCAATTGATTAAGAGTCAACTGCTCTACCAACTGAGCTACAAACCCAAAGATATATATACTATAAAATAAGTTTATGCTAAAATCAAGTTATAAATGTCCACGTAGTTCAGATGGATAGAACGTCACCCTCCTAAGGTGAATGTCGGAGGTTCGAATCCTCTCGTGGACATTTTTTATATAATAAGCAAAAAATTTTTTTATGATTTTTATATAAATATATAATTTAGAATATGTAATTTTATCGATGAAAATCAGTCTTTTATCTTTTAATCCAATAAAACATTTAAAAAAACAGTCTTCAAGCATTACAAGATTTCAAAATATTCCATTACAAAATGATGTATTTATTAAAAATGCTGTAGTATTTAATGGTGCTTCATCAACTGCTAGCTTTAAAGTAAAAGATATAATCAACCTGCATTGTCCTGTTTGCGGTTATATTATGCTTAATAAAAACCAACAAGATACTTTTGTGGATGATGTTTATAATAAAAAAGGAGAAATTTTAGCCAAAACTCTTGAAAAATATGAAGATGAAAGCATATTCACCAATAAACCAAGTATCCCCCAAAAAAGTATTTTTAATCCGCAGCGTCAACAAATTGTAAATATAATTAAAGACTTAGCGCTAAAAAATCCCGATTTAGAACTTTCTCAACTTGTGGAATTACAAGCAGTTTCAAGCATAGCATCATTAATTGAAAGACAATTAATCACCACCAAAGAATTAAAAGCATTTATAGAGCAAAACATAGATAATCAAGAAAGACTACAAGCGCTTAGGGGCATAATTCAAAAACACGAAAAAAGAATAAAAGGCGAAAGTCCTGTTAATTTTTCAAGAAAAGTTTTCATATATGAATTTTTAAAGGCAGTTGAAGAAGATAAAAATAAAGATAAAATCCATGAAATTATATCTAAATTACCAAACTCAATTAACGACGCAGATTCTTTCTTCGTTAAATACTCAAAAGATAGAACATCAAGAGAAATAGCGCTAAAACTGGTTGAACAATCTCGCCCTACAGCAGAACATCTTGTTGCAGAATCAAAGGGCGGCGCAAGCAAACCTACTAATTATATTTGCGATTGTGCAAGCTGCAATCAAAAAAAGGACGACAAAGATTTTTTTGATTGGCAGCAAGACATCCCCAATTTCCAAGAACGCCTCCAAGATTATCTTCAAACAATACAAGAAAGCCTGGATAAAGGCGAAATACCCGACAACTATGAAACCTATATTACAGATGTTATAGAAACCATATTTCGAATAAGCAAAGGAAGAATAAGGTTACATAAACCTGATTCAACCTTTGACAGTGAAACTTTAATAAAAATTAAAAACAGAAATGCCCTCTTGGCAAAACACCAAAAAACGCTAAATGAAATGTTTCGCAAAGGCAATTTATATGACAATATGATACAAAACGCAAAAAACTCGCCGCTTTTCGAACAGATAACTTCAGGCAAAAAAACACCAAAAGAACTAAAGGAAGAAAACGAAAGACAAATAACGGAATTAAAATCACTGATAGCACAATACTTTGCCCTTGAAAGAGAAAAAGACAAAATAATGGCAACAGGTCATATTCAAGATGACATCGAAAGGCTAAAAGCGGAAATTACAAGACTCTCAGACAGAAATAAAAAACTTGAAGAATTAAACCTTGCAAGCATGGATAATTTAGCTGATTATGAAAATTATTTACATTTAAAACAACTTTACGACAACACGCTTAAGCAAATAGAAGAAGCGCACTCAATAAGCGATCCGAAATTAAGAAAAACAACAATTGAAATTTTGAATTATGCACTGGATGGCATAAAAAATAAATTAGCCAAACAAGCAACCTCTGAAATAATTGAATATTTTACGAATATCGAAAAATCTGCAATAAAAAAAGAAAAAATAAAAGAACTCAGAACAAAGCTCAGAAAAGCAAGAAAGCTAAACAACAGAATACAAGAACAACAAAAAACTCTTAGCAAGAAATTACAGGGGCGAACAATTTACGATATTCAAAAAGCTTGCAGCTTATTATCAGAAGATAAAAGAATATTAAAAAACATTGAAAAACTTCCCGCACTGGAAGAAAAATACAGAACAATAATGCATTCTGCAAGACATAATGCTGAAATTATGAAACAAGCAAAAGCAGTATATAAAACAGCTTCTGATGAAGAATTTGCCTCTATTATCCTGCAATTTAATCTGTAAAATATTAAGCAATGTAACAAAAATTATTAACTCCGAAATTATAAAAAGTATATCGTTTTTATATATATGTAAACACGAATATCAAACGAAGGAGATAATAAATATGTTTTCAGTTGGTTTTAATTTAGCACAAGCATCAAAATATAATACAAAACACGAAACAGCAGGCTCTATTGCATACGCACCAAAACAAAACAGCTCTTTTGGCGGAGTTGAAACAGCAGGCTCAATTGCTTCAAGCACACCTGCAGCAAGCTCATCAACATCATCATTCTGTGCAGTAGCATAAACAAAACAGTGAGGAAAAAATGACAGACACAAAATTAGTAAACTGTCTTTTGGTAATGCTTACAATAATTTCTTGCACTATGTTTATTTGGACAATGAGCTATATTTCATCAACCAACGACACCAATATACCAATGGCAATTTCTGCATTCAATGCATAAAAAGATTTAATTAAGGCAATGCTACAAGACTAAAGGGACACAACAAAAGAGGCTTTAAGCCTCTTTAATTTTTTCTTGATAACATCATTCCGCTGCCAAAATCTAATATTTGAGATTGGTAATTCGGATTATTAAATAAATTTTCCACATAATCTTTTACTTTTTCATAATGAGATAAAATATTATCCGCAAGAATAATTCCGCCCTCTACAAGCATTTTATCCACCAATCTAAAGTAATCAATATATTCTTTTTTATTTGCATCAATAAAAATAAAATCAAATTTTTCTCTTTTGTTTTTTTTAATTTCATCTAAAATATCTTCCAAAACAACAATAGCAGACCCGATTTTAGGCTCACAAAGAACATCGGGAGCGCAAAAAGCAAAATTTTTTCTAGCCGTCGATTGTCTTTTTTCCCAAAATTCAATCGTTGTTAATTTTCCTTTTGTTTCTTTCAAGGCTTTTAAAATCCATATTCCGCTATAGCCATTTGAAGTACCTATTTCAAGAACATTTTTAGATTTATTTATTTTAATTAGAGTATTTAAAAAATTGGCACATTCTCTATCTAAATTCCAAAATTCAGTCCTTGTTTTTTCAAGCAAAGATAAAATTTCTTCTGTTTTATCGTCAAAATATCGAGGATTTATTTTTTTAATTTCTTGTTCCATTTACAGCCTTTGAGATTTATCAAGAATAATTATATTGGCAACATCAACATAAGATTCTTGCGCTTTAACTAATTTCATTGTGGTTGGGTTATATATTAAATAATTTTTAGCATTAATTCCCGTAATCATAATATTATTGTCGTTCGGAATTAGGGTCAATTTTGAATAAAAACCTTCTTTTGATAATTGTTCTCTTGAAATAATCTTACCTTCAATTGTGTCATACACATCCATATAGCCTTCTTTTGAACACAAAATGAATATTTTATGATCATGGATTAGTGCGTCTGTCGGTTTCTTATCAATATCAATAACATTCAATTGTTTAGCCAATGCCTTATCAAAAACATACAATTGAGAATCAGTTCTTGATAAAACATATACATTTGCCGAATCAGCTAATATCTTTGAAACATTTGCAACTGTCCCTAAGGGTTGCACGATAAACTCTGTTCCGCTTTTTGTAACATTAAATACTTTTTGAGAATATTCATCGTAAAATGATATCGATTCATCAAAATCACAATAAGTTATTTGTGAAGGTTTTTGGTCAAGTTTTACCACTTTATCCAATTGCATGGAATTCAAATTTATCACATAAATCGCTTTAGCATTTTGACTTGTTACATAAGCAAGATTTTCTTTTTTATTCAATGCCACATCTGTTGCTTGAGCGTCAATCGGAATTGTTGCAATTGTTCTTTCGTCTTTTAAATCAATTATTTCAAGATTTTTTGTACTCCAATATAAAACAAGCGCCACTTTTGACTTTTCAGACGTAACAATTTTAGAAGGCATTGATGATAACTTTAATTCATACAGCGGTTCTTTGGAAGTATTGTCATAAACCGCTAAAAACTTTGAATTTTGAGGATTTATAAAAGTTTTTTTATCTTTAAAATCAACAACAGGAATAAACTGATTTCTTTTTACTTGCGGCGCATAAGGGCTTTTTGGTTTATCTTTGTCTTTTAATACAAGGGAAGTTTCTTCTTTTGAGGGAATTAACAAATCCCCAAGAGTGAGTTTCAAACTTTCAGGCATTTTTAATCCGACTGGAGTAAGCATATCTTGAGGCATTAAACCAAGGCGAACCTTAATTGGTAAGTCATCTTTTTTTGTTAGAGTGTAATTGCCCTTTTCATCTTTGAAAACTTTCAATAAAGAATATCCGTTATTAAATAAAACTACTTCAGGTAAAGCTGACAAAGGTTTTTTTTCAGGATACGTATAGTCAATTTGAATACTATCAACAGTAGTATCAGAGGGAGGATAAAGAGGAATATACATAACATCATCACTCAAAGTTATGACACTATCAAACCTTTGTTGGGCATTTGGAAGGTTTTGTTTTATATATTTCCATACGTCTTGAGGAAGCTTTGTTGCAGACGCAACATTGTTAAACGTCAAACATAACATAAAAATTATCGATAAAGCTATATTTTTAATCTTCATCTTATCCCCCTAAAGCCTCTATTTTCCAAGAGCCTGTTTCATTCTATCAATCAAATTATCTTTTTCTTGTTGTTTAGATAAAACATAAAGTTCTTTGTATAATCTTTCTTCTTGTGAAGATAATTTTTTAGGAATTACTACCTTTAGTGTAATATAATGGTTTCCTCTTTGTGTATCACTGCCAAGGTAGGGTACACCCTGACCTTTTAGAGTAAGTTTGTCGCCATTTTGAACCCCTTGAGGGATTTTCAAAAGTGCTTCACCATGGATTGTTTTAATTGTGACTTCATCGCCTAAAACCGCTTGAGGGGTTGAAATTTCAAGCTCTGTATAAATATCAAAGCCTTGACGGGCAAATTCTTTTGAAGGTCTTGTATGAATTACAACATACAAATCTCCGCTTCTTCCGCCGTTTCTACCTGCATTACCTTCATTAGCCACGCGCATTTTAGAACCATGCTCAACGCCATGAGGGATTTTAATTGTGATTTTCTTTTCTTTTTCAACAGCACCCACGCCATGGCAAATTTTACAATATGCTTTTGGATTTTTCCCTGTCCCATGGCAATTAGGGCAAGTTGTAACAGACGTAAAAGAACCCAAAATTGTTTGAGTGCTTTTTTGAACTCTGCCTGCACCTTTACAAACAGGACAAACCGTATCTTTGGCATCTTTATCCATTCCTGTTGAATTGCAAGCTTCGCAAGGTTCAAGATGTCTTATGGTGATTTCTTTTTCTAAGCCAAAACAAGCCTCCAAAAAATCAAGCTCAATATCAAGCCTTAAGTCATCTCCTCGCTCAGGCGCATTAGAATTTCTCTCATAAGAAGAAAAGCCGCCAAACCCGCCGCCAAAAAATGATGAAAATATGTCAGATAAATCTATATCGCCCATGTTGAATGAATTAGGATTAAATCCTGCATTAGATAAACCTTCTTCGCCATATCTGTCATAAATTTCTCTTTTATTATCGTCATATAAAGTTTCATAGGCCTTGCCTATTTCTTTAAATTTTTCGGCTGCATCCGGCGCTTTATTAACATCAGGATGATACTTTCTGGCTAATTTTCTAAAAGCCGATTTTATTTCATCTTTTGTGGCTGACTTTTCCACACCCAATATTTCATAATAATCCATTGTTTTATTCATCTTCCAACTTCTTCGCTACACCGACCAGAGCGGGTCTAATAACTTTATCTTCCAATTTATAACCTTTTTGAGCAACATAAGCTATTGTATCAGGTTCAAAATCGTTTGTGGGAACTTGAGTAATTGCTTCATGTTCATTAGGATTGAAAGCTTTTCCAATTGCTTCAATTTCTTCCATTCCAATTTTTTTCAAAGTATCCAAAAACTGCTTGTAAGCTACTTCATAACTTTCTTTAACAGTTTGACAATTTTCAATATCTTTTAAATGTTCTTGGGCTCTATCGAAAGTGTCTAATACAGAAGCAATTTTATTTAATATTTGAACTGTTGTATATTTAGACAATTCCTCTTTTTCTTGCTGGGTTCTTTTTCTGAAATTATCAAAATCCGCCGCAAGTCTTATGTATTTATTGTTTAAATCTTCATATTTTTTTTCTAATTCAGATTTTTCTTCATTAGACGAATTTTCTTCTTCATTTGTTTCATCATCAGAATTAACAGCATTTACTTCTTGTTCTTCAGAAGTTTCTTCTTTTTTTTCATCTTCTAAATTTTCTTTATTATCTTCAGAAAATGGATTTTTTTTATTTTCTTCCATTGCATTTCTCCTAAAATAAATAGTCTAATAATATTATAGAATATGAATAACTATTGTCGAGTGCTCAACAGAATATAATAAAAAAGGCGCAATCAATGCGCCTTTATTTAACTCTCTATTTTCCGTAACAGCTAACTCAATGAACCATCACTTACGCTTTAGTCCACATAGCATCTGTTGATAATTTTGAATTAACAAATTCTTGAGAAATGTTTATATTAGATGGAGTAAAGATGAATACGCTTTCGCCGATTTTTCTTTGTGAACCGTCAAGTGCGTGCGTACATCCGCATAAAAAGTCAACGATACGTTGAGATTGTTCTCTGTCAAGAAGTTGCAAGTTTAAAATAACAGTCTTTCTTTCTTTTAGAGCTTCAACGATTGTTATTGATTCGTTATATGCCTTTGGTTCAATAACAACAACTTCATAAGCTCCTGCTTTAGGTTGAGGAAGAACTCTTAAATTAGCTCTGTTTTTTCTGATTGGATTAGACTCAACAAAACTTGGTTGAAGCGCTGCGTTTCTATCTGTTGGATATTCAGAATCAAATCCGCCTTCCATTTCTTCGTCATATTGTTCTTCACCCATTGGGTTTAAAGAGTCGGTTAATGCGCCGATAATTTCTTTAATTTTTTCTGAAAGTGCCATCTTTTCTCCTTTAATTATTTTCAAATAAAATTCTGCCTAATCTAATCATTGTTGCGCCTTCCTCGAGGGCTATTTTATAATCATGACTCATTCCCATTGAAAGCTCAGAAAGATTGAATTTTTCTTTTAATTCCCTCATATTCTTAAACAGCTTATGCAGTTGAGCCTCATCATCAATCAAAGGTGCTATATTCATCAAACCAACAAGGTCTAGCGACTTTAATTGATAGATTTCACTGATTAAATTTTCAAGTTCACAAGGTGCAACGCCAAACTTTTGAGGTTCCAGTGCATTATTAACCTGAATTAATATTTTTTGTTTAATGCCTTTTTTATTTGCCTCTAAATCAATACATTGTGCTAATTTTAAACTATCAACGGAATGGATATATTCAAAATTTCCAACAACATATTTGACTTTATTAGTTTGTAAATGTCCAATAAAATGATATATCGATTGAGATTTCGTTGTATCATCTATTTTGTTGATTTTTTCAACAGACTCAACAGCCTTGCTCTCTGCAAAATCCCTCAACCCGGCATTAAATGCCTCAATCATTTTTTCAATGCCATAGTATTTTGTTACTGCAATTATCCTTGGATTGTAGCTTTTAGTATCGTTTAAAATTTTTTCAAGATTTAAAACTACACTCATTCAAAAGCCTTAAAAAATACTCTACATTATTCTTTCGCGAACAATTAATGTTCACATTTCTAATTATAAAATATAGTTTTAAAGTGGCAAAATATTAATTTTATTAGCATATATGACATCTTTCAATCATGCTGAAATCATGTTGTAGTGCATGTTTTAGCATGATGAAACTTTTTTAATATTTTTTAATATATTTTAACAATCTTCTATCTAAAGTAAAATCGAGCATGCCCAAAGATTATATTTTGTGGATTTTAGTTTATCTTTAAACTAAAATAGAAGTATTAATAAGGATTAAAACAATGGAAGAAAATAATTTAAAACCGCTTGAATGGAATGAATATTTTTTAGAAATTGCAAAAACCGTTGCAAAACGCTCAAATTGCATCAGAGCCCATGTTGGCGCGGTTATTGTGGGAAAAGACAGAAAGATAAAAGCAACAGGCTACAACGGAGTGCCTTCTAAAGTAGTCTCCTGTATGGAACTTGGAGAATGTTACAGAATAAAAAACAAAATCCCTTCAGGGACAAGGTATGAAACCTGTAGAAGTATTCACGCCGAACAAAATGCAATAATCCAAGCAGGACAAGACAGGTGCAAGGGTTCAAGTCTTTATATTTGGGGGCACAATATAATTTGCATTTTATGCAAAAGATTTATTGTGCAATCAGGAATTGAAACAATTTATCTTAAAAAAGACGAAAATTCTCCAATAGAGATAGTAACAGCTCAAGAATTAATAGAAGAATTATCAAATGATGCTCTTGTAGCATTAAAATAATACTTTCTTCTATCAAAATATAATTAAAGGCAAGCTATAATGTCACATATGAGAAAAAAAATATTATTTTTATCATCTGTTATTTTTATCGGAGCACTTAGCATAGCGCCTTTTGTTAAAAGTGAACCGAATTATTCATATAAAATTTATACACCGCAAAACATTACAGATGTAACAAAAAGCGTGTCTAAAGCACAAAAAGACGCGCAAATCATTTTTATTGTCGACTTTTCAAACTCCATGAATGACACAATTCAAGGAATGACAAAAGTAGACATGGCAAGAAATACCTTGGCTGAAATTTTACCTAAAATACCGCCTGATATAAAAACAGGCTTAAGAGTATACGGGCACAAGGCAGGTTTTACATACCTTCAGGGCTGCCAAGCTTCTAATTTAACAGTGCCTTTAGGATATAATAATTATCAATCAATTTTAGGCAGTTTATATGCCACAAACGCAACAGGCTGGACTCCTATTACATATTCACTAAAACAAGCAATAAATAAAGATTTCATAGGCACTACAGGTAAAAAACACATAATCCTCTTAACTGATGGCGGAGAAAATTGCGACGAAAGCCCTTGTACTTATGTTATAGAGCTTATGAAAACAAGAGATGATGTTGTAATTGACGTTATTGCTTTTGATATCCACGACGCAGAAGCAAATAATCAATTAAGATGTACAGCCTTAATGACAAGCGGCAAATTTTTACCCGCCAATTCTCAACAAGACCTTTCAAAATCACTCTTTGAAACAGTAGGAATTGCAAAAGATGTTAAAGGAAATATCAAACTCCCCTCAGAACCTTAATTCTATGATAAAATCAAATTATGGAAGAAAAAGATTTAAAAATTACGGCAATAATAAAAACACATAATTGCGAAGATTATCTTTGTAACACCCTTGAAGCTATAAAAGAACTTGATGAAATTATAATTGTGGATGAAAATTCAACAGATGACACAATTGAAATCGCTAAGGAATATAAAACAAAAATAATTTATATAAATAAAAACGAACTTTCCTTGGGGCTAAATCAAGCAATGGATGAAGCCCAGGGGAACTGGATTTTTCTTTTGGAAGATAGGGAAATTATTCCTCAAAAACTAATCTCAAAAATCCATAGCTACATCGAAAATCCAAAGAAAAATAAATTCGCGCTTTCATTCAATCAAAAGTATTTTTATTTAAATAAAGAAATTAAAGCTGCAAGAAAGAAAAATGTTTTAAAATTATTTAAAAAGGGCTATTGCGAACTAAAAAACGATTTTTCGCTTGAACTTAAATTAAAAAAAGGCAAAATCCAAAAAATTCAAGACGGCTTCAAAAAACAAAGCGCTTGTATACTGGTTTTTTCAAGAAATGACATTACTTTAAGCGTAAATAAAATTATAGAAAAAAATAAAAACATCATAAAATCAATCAACAAAAGCCGCTCAGTTTTTCTTAAACCGATTTTTAGTTTTATATATTGGTACATTTTTAAAAAAGCAATTTTTGAAGGCAAATTCGGATTTATTTACGCAATCAAAAAATATTTTGAAAAATTTTTACTGGAAGTAATGTTGCTTGAAAAAAGGAGTAGAAAATGATTTTTGACAGACTAAAAAACACTTCTCAATACAATGTATTAGGGGAGAAAATCAAAAAAGGGTTTGATTTTTTAATTAATACGGATTTAAAATCTTTGCCAATCGGAAAATATGAAATTGAAGGAAATGAAATTTTTGCAAACGTTCAAACCCTTAAAACAAAACCAAAAGAAGATAAAAAATGGGAAGTACACAGAAAATATATCGATATTCAATATGTTATAAAAGGCAAAGAAAAAATGGGCTTTGGCATATTAGAAGATTTTAAAAACACAATTAGTCCTTATGATAACGAAAAAGATATAGAATTTTTGGACGGAGAAAAATTCAACTATATCGATGTTTATGAAGGCGATTTCGTAATTTTTTACCCAAATGACGTCCATGCACCAATGCTTAGCGTTAAAAATGAAGAAGAAATTAAAAAAGTAATTGTAAAAATAGCTATATAAAACAAAAGACCTGATTTCTCGGGTCTTTTGTTTTGATTTTATTCTTCAAATATGATTTCCTTTAAATTTTCCCACATATCCGTTATAGGAACATCAGCATTTAATTCTTTCAAAATGCCCATTTGCTTAAAGTAGTCATACAATGGAGCTGTTTCTTTTTCATAAGTTTCAAAACGAGCTCTTGCGGTTTCTTCGTTATCATCTTTTCTTGTTGTTAATTTTGTTTCACAAATATCGCAATAATCCATAATCTTAGGAGGATTAGAGATTAAATTATATATTGTACCGCAATTTGGACAACTTCTTCTGTTTATCAATCTTTGAATTAATACTTCGTTATCAATATCAAAATAAACAGCCATAGTGTCATCTTTTAAGCTAAATTTACCTAAATCAGCCATGATATCTTTTAGCGCTTCCGCTTGTTCAACCGAACGAGGGAAACCGTCTAAAATATAGCCATTAGCGCAATCATCTTTAGATAATCTGTCTTTAATAACATCAGCCACGACTTTTAAGGGTACTAACTGACCTTTATCTATATATGTTTTAGCTATAATGCCAAGCTCAGTATTATCTTGGATGTTTTTTCTTAACAAGGAACCTGTATCAATATGAGGAATAGATAATTTATCTGCCAATCTTGATGTTTGAGTTCCTTTGCCTGACCCCGGAGGGCCTAAAAATATGAATACTTTTTTCATTTTTTATCCTTTATTGTTGTAAGAAACTTTCGTAATTCTTAGCTAACATATGAGTTTTGATTTGATTAATAAAATCAAGAGCTACACCAACCAAGATTATTAGGCTTGTTGCGCCAATACCTTGGAATGTTGTAATGTTTGTGATTTTAGTTGCAATTGTTGGAATTAAGGCAATAATACCAAGAGCAATAGCACCTATAAAAGTTATTCTTGTTAAAATTTCATTCAATTTATCGGCAGTGGGCTTACCGGGTTTTACCCCCGGGATAGCTGAACCGTATTTTTTTAAATTGTTTGCAATTTCTTTTGGCTGCATAGAAGGAATAATTGATGCATAAAAGAAAGTCAATGTAACAATTAAAACAAAATAAATAACATAATAACTTGTAGAATTTGCGCTGAATACAAGGCTTAATTTTTCAAAAAAGCCTGCAACAACAACATTTTGAATGTGCATTTGTTGAACAAAACCTAATACTGTTGCAGGGAATAATAAAATAGCAACAGTAAAGATAATCGGCATTACACCGCCGGGGTTAAGCTTAAATGGAATATTGGTATTTTGTCCGCCATAAACTTTATTTCCAACTTGTCTTCTCGCTGAAACAATAGGAACTTTTCTTGCTGCTTCATGAAGAATAATAATAAATATTATTGTTGCAATAAATATTGCAGTCAAAACAGCAAGCCCCAATTGAAGCATTGGATCTTGAGAAACTAAAGTTGCGGTTCTATCGCAATACAAAGGAATACCGGCAATAATACCCACAAAAATTAATAACGAAGCGCCGTTTCCGACTCCTTTTTCTGTTATCAATTCAGCTAACCACATGACAATTATTGCGCCCGCTGTTAATGATACAGCAGAACCCACAAAAAACATCATCGGATTAACCCCGTGCATTATAGCCCCCGGAAGCTTATATAACGCAAGTGCAAAAATGATTGATTGAAACAAAGCTAAACCTACCGCGAAAATTCTTGTCAATTGTTGAATTTTTCGTCTGCCTGCTTCGCCGTCCTCTTTTTGCAATCTCTCAAGACTTGGTATAATTACCGCCATTAATTGCATAATAATTGATGAGGTAATGTAAGGACCAATACCCAAAGCAAAAATAGAAACTTTACCCAATGCGCCCCCTGAGAACATATCCAAGAAGCCTATTAAGTTATTTCCACTTGCAAGATTTAAAAATACTTCATTATTTATGCCATAAATCGGCAATTGTGCACTAAATCTAAATAAAGCAATAATGGCAAAAGTGAATATAAGCTTTTGCTTTAATCCACTTGCTTGCCAACTTGCCATTAAATTTTGCACAACTTTATCTGAATCGATATTTTGTTGCATTATACTAATTCTGCCTTTCCGCCTGCTTTTTCAATTTTTTCTTTTGCACTTGGGCTGAAGTAAGTTGCTCTTACAACAACAGCCTTTGAAATTTCACCGTTTCCAAGTACTCTTAAAGCGACAGCGGAAGAATGAGCCTTTTTAACACCTTGCAAATAAGCTAAATCTACTTCTTCAACATTTAATTCAGCCAATCTTGCAACATTGATTTCAGCAGAAACTTCTCTGAATTTATTTTTGAAGCCTTTTAATTTAGGCATTTGTCTGTATGAAGGCATTTGACCACCTTCAAAACCGCGTTTGTGAGAATTTCCTGATCTTTGTCCTTCACCGTTGTTACCACGGCAAGATGTTTTACCATGACCTGATGCAATACCTCTACCTTTGCGTTTTTTAGTATGAGTTGCACCTTCAGCCGGTCTTATATCTTCTAAATTTAACATTATATTAAACCTTCCTTATTTTTAAATTACTATTCAACAATTGATACAATGTGAGGTACTTTATTAACCATACCAAGAATTGTTGCGCTTGCATTGTGTTCAACAACTTGATCTTTTTTAGTTAAACCAAGTGCACGAACAACTTTGATTTGTTTTTCTGAAGCACCAATTGTGCTTTTTACTTGTTTAATTTTTATTTTTTTATCTGCCATTTTTTTATACCTTTAAATTATTTTTGTCCTAACATTTCTTTTACGCTAATTCCACGAACTGCTGCAACATCTTTAAATGTTCTTAAAGATTTAAGAGCGTTTAAGGCAGCATTTGCAGCGTTAAGAGGAGATTTAGAACCTAATGATTTAGATAGGATATTTTCAATTCCTGAAAGTTCTAATACGGCACGAACTGCACCACCCGCAATAACACCGGTACCTTTTGAAGCAGGTTTTAATACAACAGAACCGGCTCCTGATCTGCCTGTAATCATATGGGGAATAGTTGTGTTGAATAGAGGAACCGTAATCAAGTTCTTTCTTGCATCAGCAACTGCTTTTTGAATTGCAATAATAACTTCAGCTGCTTTTGCAACACCCATTCCCACTTGACCTTTTTTATTACCAACAATAACAATAGCTCTGAAAGATAGTTTTTTACCACCTTTAACAACTTTTGTTACACGACGAATTTGAACAACTTGTTCTTTCCATTCTGATTCGGTTGGTTCAACTGTTTCAATTTTTCTTCTTCTGCTTTTTCTTTGAGGTTTTTTAGCTTCTTGAACAGGAGCTTCAGCAGCTGTTTCAACTACTGCTTCTTCTTGAACTGTTTCAGTAGAAACTTCAACTTCTTGGATTTCTTTGTTTTCTTCCACGTTTATTACCTTTCTTAATGTAATTTATTTTCTGATATATCCTTTAAAACTAAAAAAGAACACAAAACAAGCTTTTAATTAAAAGCTAAATTCTTATGTTCGATGTTGGGATTTCTGACAATATTAATTTTATAATAACAAAATAATTTTGCAATACCAAAGGAATATTTTGTAATCTTCCTTAACAACTACCTAACAACAATTTCAAACTCATCAAGCCCGAAATGCTTAAGTCTGACATTCTTTTTGCCATACACTGTTATCAAAGATTTTACTTTATAATCTTTATCATCCGAATTTATTTGATTTCTTGAACTTATAGGATAAACATAGAACAAATGAAAAGTTCTTCTTGTATCGTTTAAAAGTAAAATCTTTTTAGATTTAAACAGTGAATTTTTCATATAATATTTTTTATTTTTATCAAAATCAGAAATTAAAACAATTTCATAATCTGGAAATAACTCCCTAACTTCATTTTCACCTAAAAGCCTATTGTTTTCATAAAATTTTAATTCATCTTCGTTGTATGAAATATTTCTGTTATTAATCGAAAAATCATAATTTGCAAAAACTTTAGAGCAAAACATTAAAGTCATCAACAAAAATAAAAACTTTTTCATTTTAATCTTCTTCTTTTAATTTTCTGTTCATCAATTTATCTAAAATTTCTTTCGGGGTAATATCAGTATAAACTGCCTCATATATAGCATTTGAAACAGGTACATCAATATTTAATTTTTTAGCCAATTCACAAAGCGCTTTAGATGTTTTAACACCTTCAGCAACTGAACCTAAATGAGCTAAAATATCATCAATCTTTTTACCTTGAGCAATCAATGAGCCTACTGTGTAATTTCTTGAATAAGGACTTGAAGCGGTTGCAATTAAATCCCCCATGCCTGATAAGCCATATAAAGTTTGAGCTTTAGCTCCCAAAGCGACTCCGACTCTTACCATTTCTGCCATGCCGCGAGTTAACAAAGACCCCCTTAGATTGTCTCCAAGCCCCATAGAGCTTGCAAACCCCGAAGCAATCGCTATAACATTTTTTAAACTTCCGCCCAATTCAACCCCTATCATATCAGAATTAGTATAAAGCCTAAATAACGAAGGAACATTTAACAACTTTTGAGCTTTTGAAGCAATTTCCATATCATTTGAAGCAATTGTAGCTAATGTCGGCTTGCCTTCTATAATTTCTCTGGCTAAAGTAGGGCCTGACAAAACTGCAAAATTAACATCGGGCAAAACTTCCAAAATTACCTCAGACATCCTTTTTAGTGAAGGTAATTCAATCCCTTTTGACAGATTAACAAGAATTTGATTTTTTTCTAAGCCGATTTTTTTAATTTGCTCACAAACAGGACGTATTCCTGATGTTGAAACTACAAGAAGAATAATTTCGGCACCTTTTAGCGCGTAAGCCAAATCGTCGGTTATTTCGACTTTTTTATCTAGCTCAATTTTAAGAGGTTTTTCAATTCTTTTTTCTTCCTTTAATTCTTTAGAAATATCTTCTTTTCTTCCCCAGACACATATTTCATCAAAATTATTGTTTTCTAATTTTGCAATAGTTAAACCCCAGCATCCTGGACCTAATACGGTAAGCTTCATTATTCTTCCTCTTTGATTTCTTCTTTTGCTTCCTCTTTATCCACAAAAGGAGTAGCTTTATACATCTTTATTCTGACGATTTTTATTCCGTCTACTTCTAAAATTGTATAGGTAATATTTTTATCTTCAACAACATCACCCACAACAGGCTCTCTGCCTAACAAACCAAAAACATAACCGCCGATTGTTTGAAAATCTTCGCTTAAAATATCTTGGTCAAATCTTTCGTTTATATCATCAATACTTGTTTTTGACGAAACTTCAAGAGTGTTTTCATCTATTACTACAATTTCAGGTGTTTCTATTTTATCAAATTCATCATAAATTTCACCCACAATTTCTTCAATAATATCTTCAATAGTAACTATACCTGCAATTCCTCCGTGTTCATCCACAACAGCAGCTATCTGATTTTTTGAAGAAGTAAAATCAGATAATAAATCGCTGATAAATTTATTTTCAGGCACTATTAATAAATCTCTTGCAATCGATTTAATTTTAAATGTTTCATCTATATTGTTATTTTTAATAACTTTCAAAACATCTTTTGCGTTAATTACACCCAAAATATTATCAATATTTTCTTCATACAAAGGCAATCTCGTATGACCTGATGAGATAATAATATCTGCTAGTTCATAGATGTTTGTTTCGCAATCCACAAAAACAATCTCTGTTCTTGGAACCATAATTTCTTTTACGACCGTATTTGCAAAAGAAAAGAAATTAGAAAGCATTTTTCCTTCGTGGCTATCTATTGCACCTATGTTTTCGCCTTCTTTAATTAATTTTTCAAATTTCTCTTCCCAATTATCTTCTTCATCATCCGCCTGAAGTTCAATCGTAATATCGTTTATATTTTTAACGTATCTTTTAATTTTTCTCTCAAGCATTTGAGCTATATCATCAGCGTCTTTCATTTGTGTCTCAGGGTCAACTTCAATAGTCATATTAACAACAAGCCCTGAAGTTCCTAAATCCATGGTTTTTAATTCTGCAACTCTTGCTATCCCATGGATAGTTGAAGCTACGTTTCTGATTATTTCTTCAACCCTTGGTTGAGCCGATTGAACAGTAAGAGAACTAACATTATTCTTTAAAAGGTATATTGCAAGGCAAAATAGGATTATACCGATTATTATTGAAGCAATTGCGTCAGGAATATATGCAAATTCCATTGGCATAAAAAATTTAGCAATAGTAAGAGAAACCAAAGCAATAAACACGCCCAAAAACGCTGCTGTGTCTTCATACCAAACAAATTTTGTTGTTGGAGATTGAATTCTTCTAATGTATTTTAAAGATATAAAAAATTTCTTTATCGAATTTTTTTCAACAATTTGAGCTTCCTCAATAACCGCATTGGTTGCGCTTGAAACAGCCCAAGCCTCAAACATCATGCTAATTATAAGAGCAATTGCAATATAATTATAATTTTTCAATAATTCAGAAATATCGTGGTGATTAAATAATTTATCAAAACCATGATAAATCGCAACAAAAGCACCGGCAAGCATTAATATAGAAGCAAACATTGCCCATATATTAGCTTCTAAACCATATCCGAAAGGATGTTCGCTATCAGCAGGACGAGAACCTCGTTTTATACCAACCATAAGACAAATGCTGTTAAAAGAATCGACCCCGCTATGTATAGCCTCAGCCAACATTGCGGAACTTTTTGATATCAAAAAACAGATAAACTTAACCAATGCAATCCCAATATTTGCAATAAATGCCCTAATTACCGCATTTAATTTTGTATTATCTATCCTGTCTTTATTATCTTCTATTGCTTCAATTATATTTTTACTATCGTCTATATTGCCAATCTGTCGAGGTGACATTTTAATTCCTTATTATATATTTTGACAAGTATATAATATACTTAAATCATGTTTTTTGCAAATTAAGCAATACACAAAAATCGGAGGAATTAACCTCCGATTTAGTTTAAGCTTGTTGTTGTTTTTTTAAAAAACATTCTTTACAATAAATTTCCTTACCTTCAATTGGCTTAAAAGGAACTTTTGTTGCTGCACCACATTCTGAGCAAACTGCATCATACATTTTTCTTCTTGATTTTTGTCTGCGAGCTTTTCTGCAATCAGGACATCTTTTAGGAACATTAACAAGTCCTTTTTGGGCATAAAATTCCTGTTCGCCTGCGCTGAATACAAATTCTTTTCCGCAATCTTCGCATACTAGGTTTTGATCTTCGTACATTTTGGTCTCCTTATTTTAATTTGCTTATTTATTCGACCACCGGTGCAAAAAATTGTTTAAATTGATTAAATAATTCAGCGCACAAATAGTTGATTTCGTTATTTTATATCTTTTTTTCAATTAATGCAATATTTTAGATTGATAATGGTTAAATATGTTATAAATTTCATTTATACAGCTTGGTGTTGCAAAAATAATCATCTCTTCTTTTTCTTCAAGCTCATACAAACAAGTCTTAACCGCACTTTTAATTGAGCCATCCATAACTAAAAGACAAGGGTTTATATTGGCATATTTTAACCTTAATGCCATATCATCAAAACGATTTGAAGTTATATAAATTTTATTTTCAAAATATTTAAATGCATCAAAATTAGAATCCCAAATCCAGCTTGTATCAACGCCGTCAAGAATATCATCATTCAAACAAAATACGATTTTTTTATTTTTTACCCCATATAGTTCCCTTATAGCTTCAGTTAAAGAAGTGGGATTTATAACAGTTTTTATTTTTATATTTCTGTTTTCACATCTTATAATTTCATCTCTCGCCCTAAGAGGTTTATAATCTTCAAAAGCAGATGTTATTGTTTTTCTGTTTACACCTAAAACAAGCGCCAAAGAAATTGCCCCAAGAGCATTATAAGCGTTATAAAGCCCCCCTAGTGGCACCTTAAAAACAAATTTGTTATCATCATAATAAACATTTAAAAAAGAATAATCACTGAATATTTTTACATCTGCACTTATATCAAGCTTTGGTCTTTTAAAACCACATTCACAATCGTATTGACCCAGATGAGAATAAAATCTTTTTTTGTAATCCAATACACAAGAGCACTTAGGACATCTTGTTATATCATTTTTTTGTGCCGAATTTTCATCTTCATAAGCAAATTCGACATTGTTAAAGCCATAGTATATTTTATTTCTTTTTTTGTTAAATGCCGTATCGTCTTTAATTTCATCTATTTCATAAAATAAAGGTTCATCAGCATTTATTATTAAATCCAATTTTGAATTTAAAACAATTGCTTCTTGGATTTTTTTCTTTTTTTCCTCTAAAGAATAACAGTCTTTTTGGTCAACAAAAAGATTATTCAACAACAAATAATCAAATTTCATAGTATTAAAATATAACGGCAATTCAAAACAATTCATTGCCATTAGATAATAATCTTTCTTAATATCATCATTAAAAACACTAAAAGTTTTAGACAAATCCAAAATTATAGAAGTTAAAACAGGGTATATTTTAGCTTCTTTAGAAACATTAGATATGGCAGTTTTATTATCTTTAATTAAAATTTGATTTATTAAATCAAGAGTTGTCTTTTTGCCGTTAGTTGCGCATATAGCAACTTTAGCAAAATTAGCATACATTTGCAATTTAGACACAAGCCAAGGATAATTGTTATCAATAAAAGCGTCTAATTGAAACTTATCTTGCGCTTTTATTTTTTCCAATAATCTATAAGTGCGGCCTAACCAGATAATTGCAGTTTTAAAATCCATTATTACCTTTTAAAATAGTGTAACTTACGTATAGAGAATTTTATTTATACAATATATAATACTATCAATGCTAGATTTTGTCTTTATATTATTAATAATTTTAGAAGTTATTTTAAGCACTATCATAGTTTTAAAAATAATAGAGCTTGAAAAGCGCGTTGTTTTAATTAATGAAAAACTCACTGTTTCAAGCAAAATAATCTTTATTGTTAATAGTAAAATCAAAAAAACTATAACCACAATAAACAAATTCGTTTCCGTTGTAACCAATAAAAAATTCATTCAAATAAGCAAAATAATAAGAATAACTTTAAATATTATTGAAATCATAATATTATTGCGTTCTTTAGATTTATCCAAAGGCTTAAAATCAATAAATTACAAAAACATTAAAAAACTTGTATTCGCACAAATTGTTAGAAAAATGTTGAGAAAAGCATTTAATTACCTTGCTAGGGCTTAAATTATTTTTTAACTGTTATGTTTTTTCTTTGCGTGGAATATATGAATTATAAGAAGTATATTCTCGTGTAAGTGTATTAATTTAAGCAAGGAAGGAATTAGACATGGGATTTGAAATACAAGATTTTTGGAAAAATACTCAAACAAATGTTCAAAATGCGCTAAACACCCTAGCTTCATCATGTGGCATTAACACTTCTCAAGAAACTGTCAGTGATGAGAGCATTCATACTGAAGTTGAACAAGAAGCACAACCTGTTATGCAAGAGGTAACTGTTGATAAATTTAGCGAGCTTTCAAGCGAAGAACAATTAATCAGAACAACTTTGGCCCAAGAAAAAAATATCATTGACGGCGAAATCAGAAGTGAAAAAACAGGTGATGCAGATATTTTCGTTGCAGAAAGCGGACGTGGCGCAGATAGCGATAAAGGAGGCGTTGCTTGGTGTGCTGCATACGCTAATTACGTAATAGAAGAATCAGGCATGGAAGAAGCACAATGGTACAAAGATATAAGCCAAGACGTAAATAGAGATGGCGTAAATGACGCTTGGACAGTTGTATATGTAAAAGCAGCAGCCGAAGAGGCAGGAGCTGTAATAACTGCAGATAAAACACAATCAGGCGATATCTGTTTCTTAAACCAAAGTCATATGGGTGTTGTAGCTAAAATTGAAGACGACGGCACAATATGCGTTGTTGCAGGTAACAGCGACGATAAAACTCAAGCCTTTATGATTCAACCGCAAGACTATAATGACTACGCTTTTGCAAATACAACAGGTACAGATAGAACCAATGTTAATAATGCAGAAGGTGCTGTTTATGGAGCTATAGATTCAGATCCAAACGTAGTAACAGATAAATACAATCCGGATTCTATGGATTTTAGCCAATACCAACAAGGTGATAACGATAGAACAGGTTATTATACAGTAGATGAAATAACAACATATCAAGATTATCTTCTACATGAACCCGGAATAGAACAAGTTCCCGTTTCTCAACCTGAAACTCCGGTAACTTTAGAAGTACCACCAGAAGAAACTCCTTCTGAAGTTCCTTCTGAAACACCGTCTGAAGTTCCTTCTGAAACTCCTTCAGAGGTTCCTTCTGAAACACCGTCTGTAGTTCCTTCTGAAACTCCTTCAGAGGTTCCTTCTGAAACTCCTTCTGAAGTTCCTTCTGAAACACCGTCTGTAGTTCCTTCTGAAACACCGTCTGTAGTTCCTTCTGAAACTCCTTCTGAAGTTCCTTCTGAAACACCGTCTGTAGTTCCTTCTGAAACACCGTCTGAAGTTCCTTCTGAAGTTCCTTCTGAAACACC
Source organism: uncultured bacterium (assembly GCA_949282195.1). GTDB lineage: Bacteria > Cyanobacteriota > Vampirovibrionia > Gastranaerophilales > Gastranaerophilaceae > RUG14156. The sequence goes on from CASDOW010000014.1 coordinate 77,477, forward strand.
GTCAACTCCTGACGGAACAGATGATAAAGTAGACGCAGACGATAGCGAAGTAGATTTTGACGAAACACCGTCTGAAGTTCCTTCTGAAGCACCTTCTGAAACACCAACAGAAGCACCAACAGAAACGCCTTCAGAAGCACCAACAGAAACGCCTTCAGAAGCACCAACAGAAACGCCTTCAGAAGCACCAACAGAAACTCCTTCAGAAGCACCAACAGAAACTCCTTCAGAAGCACCAACAGAAACTCCTTCAGAAGCACCGGACTGCCCTCCGCTGCCCGATGTAAGCAAAGGTGATACAGGAATTGGCACTGATACACCGGAAGCGTCTGTATCAGATTCACAAGAAACCGTTGACGAAGTTGAAGATACAACAGATACAGCTCAAAGTGCAGCCACAGGAAGCGCACCAAGTGATATTTCAAGCTCAGACTCAAGCTCAGACTCAAGCTCTGACTCAAGCTCAGACTCAAGTTCTGACTCAAGCTCAGATTCAAGCTCTGACACAAGCTCTGATTCAAGCTCACAAAGTGAAGATCAAAACGCAACAGATAGCGAAATTGAATTACAATAATTTATTTTATTTAAATACCAAAAAAAGGAAGACTCAGCATCTTCCTTTTTTATTTACAATTTTCAACAAATAAACTCATACATTAATCTGAATAAAAACAAGATTAATTGCACAAATTAAATTATAAAATTATAATCAAATTAAAAACGGAGAAAAAATGAAAAAAGCATTTACACTTGCAGAAATAATGATATGTATTTCAGTTATGGGAATACTTGCCGTTGTAATGTTATTAAATATTAAACCTGAAATGTTTAACAAAAAAAGCAACATTGCAAGCGCATATAAAGCAATAGATGAATTTGAAAAAGCAAGTCAAAAAATGAGAGAAAAAGAAACCCAAGCTGTTCCTTCAGGCGATTTTATGACTAAAATTTTAGATGAATATGAATATGCAATAATTAATGATGACGGAACAACAAAAGATGCAACTCAAGTTCTTCAATTATTTTCAAAATATATGAAAATAGAAAATGTGGGTGAAGAATTTTGTGATAATACCGGCTATTGCTCTTCAGGAGAATCTTATGCAGGTGCAAAATTAACCAGCCAAATCCATGTCGGCTTAGAAGTATTGGAAAAAATCGAAGATTGCCCAATACCAAAAATACCTTTAGACCCTGATGCTATACTTCCCGAGAGAGGCAAATGCTGGGGCAAATTATACATAGATACAAACGGCACAGATAAGCCAAATGAAGAAGGTGAAGACGTATTTATATTCGGACTAAACGAAAAAGGTGTAGCTTATTAACGCTCTTGATTAATTAAAAATATTGCCTTATTAACCTTATTTAAAAGAGCTTGTTCTTTTATATCTATATTTTGACTTGAATATTTTCCATTGTTCACAGGGATATATTTTGAATAATAATTCGAGTCATACTTTAAATTACCCAATTCTTTTGCATAATAATTAGAAGCAAGTATCTCCAAATAGCTTTCTTTATGAGATTCGGGCTTATTTTGATATTTTGTTTTAAGATTTTTTGTATATAAATCAACTAAATTTACACAAGCATTAAACCTTTGAATATCGCCTTTTTGTTCAATGCATTTTTTTAAATTATTAAGAGCATATTTAACCCTTTGAAGGTCATTAACATAAGTTGACGATTTTTCCTGTTTAACTATAACATCCAAAAACAAAGCGTCATCAAAAGGAGCTTTTTGGAAATTATCTTCTTTTTTTTCTTTATCATTTGGAACTATTATATCGGTTCCAGGGCTTGATTTAGAATATTGTTTTTTATATTTAAAATCAGCCTCAATATCAGGCAGTTTACCATAATAACCTTTTGGAATTTCTTCGTATTTATTAGATGAATAATTAAATTCTTTCTTTTGTTTTTTAAATTTTGCAAAAAAACCTTTTTTTTCTTCTTTTTTTTCTTTTATCTTTTCTTTAATATCATCAACTTTTTGTTCATATTTTGGTTTAGGATTTTTTGTTTCTTCAAAATAAGTGTCTATGAAAAAATCTTCTTGACAATAAGCCTGATTAATCATCAAGAAGATTAAAAAAATTATTAATTTAATAAAATTTTTATTCATAACAACATTATTCAAAATTTAGCTTAACAATTCCATTGCGGATTGTAAAAGCTGTTTATAAGTTGACATTATTTTACCTGATAAATCCAGTTGCGTATTAGCTTCTTGCCAATAAGTCGCATTAGCTTTAAAATCAATATTTGATAACTCAATTAAGCCGCTTCTTACTTCACCTTTTCCTATTACAGGTTTTCCTGAATATTCTGTTTCTAAATATTGACCTTGCTTATATTCAAAAAGCTCTTGAGGATTATGAAAATTCATTAACGCAAGCTTATATAAAGGTGTGCAATCTTTACCGTTATTAGCTTTTCCATATAAAATCCCATCGCCTTTTATTTCATACTCATCATACTTTCCAAGGTATTTGCCGTTATCAGGGTCAATCCATAGTTTTATTTCGGTTGTCGGAACAGCCAAAGCTCCGCCTTGAGCGATTGTGTCTTCATATGCATTATCGGATAAAGATTTTGTTCCTGACATAATTTCGCCTTTATCATTTAAAATATAGCCTTGAACTTTAGACCCGTCTGCCGCTTTATATACACCTTCGCCGTCAAACTTAAATTCACCCAATCTTGTGTAGGCAATTCTTCCTTCTTCATTTCTCAAAACAAAGAAACCATTGCCTTCAAGATATACATTTTCATTTGAGGTTCCGGGGATTGCCTTACCTTGTCCGGTGTTTTTTAAGACTCTGTCAGGAACAGCAGCGTCAAGATATGTTTTAAATGTCATTTGATTTTCCCTGTAACCGGGAGTATATAAATTAACAAGGTTCTCAGAAATTGCATTCATCCAATGAACCGTTGTCTTTTGTGTATTCATTGCATTAATATAGGAATCTCTCATTGATTACTCCTTTTTTTTCTTTGATTATTAGAATTATTATTTTCACCTTTATATCTTGAATATCCGATTTGTGAATAATTTATCTGTGCATCGTCAAATCTTTGTTTTAAACAGGGAATATTTTGCTTCAAAAAACTTTCAACTTCAAAGCTTCCCGGGATAAAATGAGTCAAAATTTTACCTTCTTTATCCAGTTTTAAAATTACGGTTACATCTTTATCAAAATCTAATCTTATCGCTTTTTTTGTTTCAATTGAACTATGAAGCATATTCAAAAGCGAATTTGAAGCTTTAATCGTTTCATCATCAACATTTAGAGAAATCTTATCATCTTGAACAGTGTAATTTATTATATTATTTTGATTTAGCAAATTAACAAAAAATATTGCGTCATTTACGCCAATTTTAGTTGAATCTATATCATACTCCGAACCAAAATCCAAATTTAAAAATTTTTCATTTAACTGTTCTTCAAAAGTCGGCTCTTTGCTATCTGAAATAAAAGAAATAATTTCTAAAAGCTTTTCTCTTATATCGCCAAAGGGCGAACTTGGTTTAACGGCAATATATTCTTGAGATACACCGCCCTCTAAAGCCGTTTGGTCAACTATATTTTGATCATATTCAATTGTAGATGGGGCATTAATTTCCATTTTGTTTTTGTTTTTCTAAATACTCTAATAACTCTTGTTCTTCTTGATTTTCTCTATTTCTTATAAAAAACTTTTGTGAACCGATTTCATTTAATTCCTTCAATTCAAGCGCTTTTTGCTCTTTGATATAGTCTTCTTTTTGATGTTCTTTATGCTTTTCTAAAACATTTACCTCTTGTTCTTTAACTTTTAATATTTCTTTTTCTTTGTTCAAATTTTCAATTGCCTGCCTTTTTTCTTCTTGCAGTTTTTCATCCTCTTCCCAAAGATGTTTAATATATTTATCGAATTGCTCATACATCATAGGGTCAGCGCTTCTCATCTGTTTTGTTAAGGTTTCAATTTGATTTCTGTTTTCAATTATCAAATATTCAATTCGACTAACTTCTTCTTGCGCCTTGATTACAACCTGTAATTGCTCTTCTTTTTTTCTTATTCTTATTTCTAAGATTTTTTGTAATCTATATCTAAAAGGCATTATATTTATCTTTCAAGGCACACTAAGCTGTAAAATATAACGACTTATTCACTTTTTTATTTAATGAAAATTTTAAAAAAGTCAAAAAAATCAACTAAATATATGATTTTAAATGCAAATAATATAGTTGATAATTTTATTGTTATGATGAGGGGAATTATATTTAAATTATTTTTATTATTATTTATGCTGTTTTGTAGTAGCCCAAATTGCTTTGCACTAGAAAAAGTGGGCATAATTACAGACACTCTTTTAACACCCGTTAACTATTATAATGCATATTTTAGAACCCCTATGTTTTTTGCTCAAGACATAAAAGGCGAATTAAACAAAAAAAATGTTCAAGTTGTTGCAATTGACGCAACACAAAATGCCCTAAAAGCAGCAGGTTTAAGACAATATGACCTTGAATCTCTCCAAGGTCTGCAACAAGGATATAATATCGAATATCCGCTTTTAAAGAAAATTGCCAAAAATATCGGTGTCAAAAAGATGATTATTGTTTCAATGGGTATGGATATTCAACGTGATTTTTTAAAGAACACCATGTGGAATGTATTTAATGTTTCAGGCATGGATGTGGTAAATCCAACACATAGAGTTAGCGTTTATGTTGCATTTGTTGATGTTGAAAAAGAATTGATGCTTTGGGAAAGCATTTATGCTAAAAACATCAGAAACAACAAAATGAAAAACCTTGACACAACTATTTCAAATAACTACGAAGGAATGTTAAGACTAAAAGAATACTCTAAATATATAAGTCCTGATATTGCTTATAATGTTAAAATGAAAATGTTGAACCCAAATTATGTTGAACCGCCAACATATATTACAAGAGAAAACATTAAACAATATGCAAAAGACAAACATAATATCGGTTCTAAAAAAGAACTGTCAGAAATCGATAGACAAAAATGGGATACGGAAAAATTAAAAGAAGATACAAAAGACAATATCATTGAATTTACAAACGATACAAAAGCAGGAATAAAAAATGTAGGAAATAAAACAAAAAATGGTATAATCAATTTTAAGAATAAAATATTTAAAAAGAATAACACACAAAATCAAGAATGGCTGTAACCATTCAACGGAGGAAATATGGTAAAACCCCTAAATGATAAAGAGGATAAAAACCCAAATAAAAAACAAATAGAGTTAAGCCCAAATGCAATAATGATTATCAACAATGTTGTAATGCTGATTGTAATAATTATTGCAATGATTATCATGTATATACTTTTAGACACTTCATTTAATAAAAAAATATCTAAACTAATTCCAACAGACGAAGAACAAACAGAAGAAATGGAAGAAGTAAAACAAGAAGGTATTTTATTGGATTTAGGGGACTTTATTCTAAATTTAGCCGACACTACCCCAAGAAGATATTTAAAAGTCGGAATAGCAATGGAACTATCTAAAACAGAAGAAGAAATTGCAACTTCTCAGGCTATGGCAGAAGCCAAACCTCAAGGCGGACATGGCGCAAGCACGCCTGTTGACCCTAATGCAAGCATAATTTCGGAAATGGAACGTTATAAACCTGCCATTAGAGATGCCGTTATTTCGGTTTTATCAAACAAAACTTCAGATGAGTTATCTACTCCAACAGGCAAAGAATTAGCAAAAGAAGAAATAACAGAAATGGTAAATAATGTCTTTGAAGGTCAAAGAGAAGTTATGAGAGTAAGTTTTGGTCAATTTATTATTCAATAAGCAGTTAAAATGGAAGAAAATAAAAACAATATAAATAATGAAGATTTAACTTCAGAATTAAATAATCAAGATTTATCAAACGAAAAATTTGATAATGAATTTGAGCTTGAAAAAAATAACTCCGCTAATCTTAGTGAAGAAACTGCGGAAGATAATCAATTAATCACTGTAAGACCTGTCAAATTCCAAGAATTTGAAAACCTGACAGTAAACCATGCAATTAAAAAAAATCTTGATATAATGCTCGATATTCCAATGCATATAAGTGTTGAATTAGGCAGAACAAAATCCTCTATAAGAGAGGTTATGGAGCTTAAAAAAGGTTCAATAGTAGAATTAAACAAAATTGCAGGCGAACAAGTTGAAATATATGTTAATCAAAAACTTGTGGCAAAAGGAGAAGTTATTGTTATAGAAGATAAATTTGGAGTTAGAGTAACTTCTACCAATATAGTTAAACAAATAACCTAGCCTCTAAAAAGATTGTTCGCCTCAACCTCATTCTTTAAAATCGGAAAATCATCTATATTTTGCTTTTTTGCAAAATCAAGAGCATATTTTCGAGCTAACTCCAAAATATCAGAATCATTCACAATATCCGCCAACTTAAAATCAGGCAGACCCGATTGTCTTGTCCCCAAAAATTCCCCCGGTCCTCTTAATTCAAGGTCTTTTTGGGAAATTATAAAACCGTTATTTGTTTTTGTCATAATTGAAAGTCTATTCTTAACTTCAGCGCTTCCTTGCGTAATTAAAGCACAATAAGACTGGGCTTCGCCCCTTCCGACTCTTCCTCTTAATTGGTGTAATTGAGATAAGCCAAACCTTTCAGCATTTTCTATAACAATAACCGTAGCATTAGGATTATCTACGCCAACTTCCACAACCGTCGTTGCAACAAGTATATCAAACTTCCCATTTTTAAAATCATTCATAACTTCATCTTTTTCCGCGTTTGACATTTTCCCGTGCAACAGTCCGATTTTATATTGGCTAAATTCTCCTTCTTGAAGCTTTTGAGCTTCTAAAGTGGCCGCTTTTGCACTTATTGCTTCGGATTCATCAATTAATGGGTAAACAATATACGCCTGATGTTTAAAGAAAATCTCTTTTTTAATTAGATCATATATTTTTTTTCTTTCGCTTGCGCCACCAAGAGTTGTTATTATTGGTTTTCTGCCTTTCGGAAGTTCATCAATGACGCTCACATCCAAATCACCGCACAAAGTTAATGCTAATGTTCTTGGAATTGGAGTTGCTGTCATATTAAGCATTTGAGGCATTTTGCCTTTGTTTAAAAGAGCATTTCTTTGCTTTACCCCAAATCTGTGTTGTTCATCTATTACAATTGCTCCCAAATTATTAAATTCAACTCCTTCTTGAATTAAAGCATGGGTGCCGACTGCAACATGGATTTGACCGTTTTTCAAATTTAAAAGCATTTCTCTTCTTGTTTTTGAACTGTTTTTGCCTGTAAATAAACCCACGCTAAGCCCTAATGGAGTTAGCCAATTTGAAAAATTTTTATAATGTTGAATGGCTAAAATTTCAGTCGGCGCCATGATTGCCCCTTGATATCCGTTTTCAATTGCACACAATAAAATAATAGCGGCAACAACCGTTTTTCCTGAACCGACATCGCCCTGTAAAAGCCTTTGCATAGGAATTTCAGAATTCAAATCCTGCATAATTTCATTTATGGCATTTTTCTGTGCAGTCGTTAATTCAAAAGGCAAATTTTTGATAAAACGATTTACAAGCCCGTTTTCCTTAATAGAAAGTTTTATTGTCTTGTTTTTTTGATTAGCCTTTCTCAAAAGAGCTAAATTTAACTGCATTGAAAAAAATTCTTCAAAAACAAGTCTATATCTGGACTTTTCAATTTGCTCCAAACTTTTTGGATTATGCATATCAAAAATAGCCTGTTTTTTATCTTCTAAATTTAATTCATCCAAAATATACTTTGGTAAAGGCTCAACTATCTTGTCTTGAAACTTAACTAAAGCATTATTTATCGCATTTGTTAAGGTCTTTGGATTTAACCCTTCAATCAAAGAATAAACAGGCATTATCAAATTTTTATTAAAATCAGGAATTTCTCCTTGCCCTAAAACCTGAATTTGAGCCTTTTCTATTGTTGTGGCTGATAAGTAATCATCATATTTAACTTTTCCCAAAACCATGACGCTCGAATTTATCGGATACATTTTTTTATAATGCTCAATTAGCCTTCGATTGTCAGTCTTAGTGAAAAAATTAATCGGCATTACCCCTGTTGAATCTTTAACATAAACAGTGAAAATAGTCAGTTTATTTTTTGTTGTTCTATGGCTAACTTTTATAATAGTTGCAAAAAAAGAAACAGTTTCACCAAGTTTTAAATCTCTAATTTTCTTTTGACCAATATAGCTGATATATTTTCTCGGATAATATTCTATTAAATCTTTAACTTTAAAAATGTTCATTTTATTAAACATTTTAGCAATTACAGGTCCAACCCCTTTAACATAGGCAACATCTATATCTTCAATTTCATCTTGAAATTGTTTTTTTTCTTCAGTTTGTTTTTCTTTTTTTGGTTTAATTAATTTTCTTAATCTTGCAAAAGTTTCAAGTGTTCTATCTATTGTATATTTTCTATTGTTAACACTATCAATATGATAAGATTCAAAAAGATTAATAAGATGAAGAATATTTTGTTTTTCGATTTTATTAATGTTTTTTAAAACATCATTTAAAATACCGAGCATAAACTTTGAAAAATTCATTCTCCGCCCGTCAAAATCAATATATTGATATTTGATTTCAAGCGTAATAGCTTGTTTTATTTTTTCGTATATTTCATCAAAACTCAAAATTTATTCCTAATCAACCAATCTTATAACTTCATATAAATTTATTCTGTTTGCTTTTCCTCTAATTGCAACATTTTTAATAGTAATTGCATCAACATAATCCCTTACAAGTTCATAAGTTGATTCACTAATTAAAAGATTTGTCCTATATACCTTATTATAATTTTCTATTCTGCTTGCAGTGTTAACAGTATCGCCAATAACTGTATATTCAAGACGCTCTTGAGAACCGATATTGCCGATAAAAGCTTCTCCTGATGAAATTCCTATTCCAATTTCAATTCTTGGTTTGCCTTCTTCGAGCCATTTATCTTGAAGATATTTAACTTTTTTCAACATTTTACAAGCACATTTAACAGCATCAAGCGCATGATTATTGCTCTTTTTAGGTTCGCCAAAAATTGCCAATACAGCGTCACCCATAAATTTATTCAACACGCCGTTATGTTCTTCAATGATTGGAACAAGAGCCGAAAAATATTCATTCAAAATCATAGACACGCTATCGGCATCCATGGTTTCCGATATTGAAGTAAAATTTCTAATATCAGCAAAAAGCACTGTTATATTAGCCCTTTTTCCGCCAAGAGAAATATTGTCTATATTTTTTACAACATTTTGCATTACATCATAAGACAAATATTTGCCCATTGCCCTTTGGATTTTAAGCTTTTTATTATCCTCAATTAAATATCTGTATGAATAAGCGCAAGCTATCGAAACAATAACAAATACTTCAGGCAAAATAACGCTTATTGCAACCTTGTTATAATACATAAACAATGCAAAAAACATATAAATCAGCATTATCGAAGTGCAAGATAACAAAGCGCTTATTATAGGCATAGTATTAGTCAAAAAGAAAACCAAAATAAAAATAAATAAACAAATAAAGAAATTATATAAAGGACTTGTTATCCTAAAGAAATTATTTGTTAATAAATTATCAAAATTTGTCGCTTGAATATCAAGTCCTGAAAAAGTTTCACTAACAGGAGTTCTTGCTATATCGTTAAGCGCTTGTGCATTTGCGTTTGCCCCTATGAAAACAATTTTATTATCAAACACAGAAGGGTCTAATAATGGTTTTTTTCCTTTTTTTAAGGCCCGATAAGAGTTTATAATATCAGAAGCGCTGTATTTTTTATGCGAATAATTTATGTCTTTTAGATCATAAAAACAAATATAATTTATCGACATCCCCTTCTTGTTGTGAATTGGAATTTTAAGAGTATGTTTATCCGAAAAACCAAATATAAAATTATCAGACAAAATAAATTCTTTAATACCCGTATATTTACTGTACATTAAAAAAGATAAAGAAGGATACAAAGTGCCTTTGTAATCAATCAATTGGGCAATTTGTCTTATATAACCGTCTGAATCAGTCGGAACATTAACAAACCCAATCGAATTAACATTTTTAAAATATTCTTTTTGCAAAGCAGTAAAGCTTTTAAAATCACTTTGCTCTTTATTTTTAGTTCTTTTGTCAATTATTTTTACATCTGATTTTGAAAGCAAAAGTTTATTATAATAATCCTTATCAATATTGTTCTCAAATTCATCGTATGAAAAAGCAACTCCTGTTGTTAAATTGTCAAACCTATCTATTGAAGAAAAAAACTTTTCATCGCTTGACGGATATTCTAAATCAGGAGCCATAATAAGCCCGTCATACCCCATAACTTTTGCTTTTGTATAAGTTTTAAGATAATCAAATATTTCAAGATAGTACTCTCTTTTCCATGGCCACCTGCCGATTTCGTGGAGAGATTTATCATCAATGGCAATTAAAACAACATCAGAAGAAGCTACTTTGTTTTTCAGAGTTAATTTATATAAAAAATTATATGACTTCATCTGTGAAAAAGACGCAAGCGCAAAATATATCACAATGAATATGAAAGCGAATACTAAAAATAAAAATTTCGTGCTCTTTTGTTTTAACTCCATAATCTTATTTTATTATATTTTACTCAAAATAAAAAGCAAAAAATATGACACACAAACTTATTTTGTGTGTCATATTTAAATTATATATTTTTTCTTATAATCTGTTTTTTGGATTTAAAAATTCAGGGATATCCAATGAACTTGATGAAGAAGGAACAGATTGCTCGCGTGGTTTTTCTTCTGAAGTTGAAGGCATACCAAACGGGAACGAAGAAGAACTGTTCATTCCTGAACCTGAAAATCCGCCAAATAAACCTGCTGCCGATAATTTATTATCTGCTGCGCTCGGGGCAGATACTTCGCCGTTTTTCAATTCAAAACCTGTTGCAATAATTGTAATTTGAATTTCACCTTGAATTCTGTCATCAACAACAGCACCAAAAATTACATCGGCATCATCCGCAACAGCGTCATGGATAACATTTGCAGCTTCATTAACTTCAAACAATGTCATGTCAGGACCACCGGTAACATTCATGATAATACCGGTTGCTCCGTTAATTGATGTTTCAAGTAATTTAGAATCAATTGCCAATTTAGCAGCTTCCATGGCTCTACCTTCACCGGATGATTTACCGATACCCATTAAGGCAGAACCTGATGATTGCATAATTGTTTTAACATCGGCAAAGTCAACGTTAATTAAACCGCCAACAAGGATAATATCTGAAATACCTTGAACACCGCATAAAAGAACTTCATCTACAACAGAAAATGCATCTTTAAATGTTGTTCTTCTTTCAACAACTTCCATTAATTTATCGTTCGGAATAACAATTAATGCATCAACATTTTCTTTTAATTTTTCAAGCCCTTGAAGCGCTTGTGCTAATCTTTTTTTACCTTCAAATTTAAAAGGTTTTGTAACTACACCAATGGTCAAAGCGCCCATTTCTTTCGCAATTTTAGCAACAACAGGAGCAGCACCCGTACCTGTTCCGCCGCCCATACCTGCTGTAACAAAAACCATATCTGCGCTATCTAGTGCAACTGTGATATCTTCTCTTGATTCTTCGGCAGCTTTTTCACCTACTGAAGGATTTCCACCTGCACCAAGACCATTAGTCAATTTTGTACCAAGTTGAACTTTTCTTGGGGCACTGGACATTTCAAGCACCTGAGCGTCTGTATTCATAGCCCAAAATTCAACGCCGCTAAGACCGGAGGCAATCATTCTGTTAACTGCATTTCCGCCGCCGCCGCCAACACCAACTACTTTAATGTTTGCATTCGTTGAATATCTGGGATATTCGGCAGGTTGTCTGTCATAATTATCTAATTTGAACTTATCCACTTATTAGCCCTCTTAAATTTACTTTTAATTTAACTATATTTTAAAAATTTTTAGATGTAAAGAAAATCTAATAAAAGTATGTATCAATTTTTACATAAATTCAAATTTTACTTGAAGATAACAGTTAACTTAAAGAAAATATTAATTCTTTGCAAAACAAAAAAAATACTATATAATTTAATAAAGTAAACTTTTGTAAACATATCTTTGATTATTTATCATTTTATTTATTTAGCAAACTTTAAATAATCAACAATACCATGACAAAACTAAACAAGAGGTCAGAATGAATTTCGAAAATTTCAAAATTGTGAGAAAATTAAAAGATTTAAGCCCAAAATTAAAATGGACTATGTTTTCACAATTTCAAGATTGCAAAATAGGTTCAAGATATATTGATTATCTTATTCCCGAAGACAAAAAAGATATAAACAAAGATAATGAAAAACTTGAAAAAATGGTAAGAGATACTCTAATTAAAGAATTTTCACCAAAAATCAAAGACTTCAAATCTTTTGACCTTCTTGTCGACGCTACCGTTCATAGAATTAAAGAAAAACAATTACGATCAATGGGTGACTGGGAAGATATTGAATTATAATTAATTACCCATTATTGATGATTTATATTTAATTAAACCTTTTTGAGCTTGTTTTAACAATGTTAAGTAAAATTCAAGCTCATTTTCAGGTGAATTATTGATAAATTTCAAAAGCTCTGTTTTAACAACATTATTTTCAACAGGAGTATTTATATCCAAATTACTCATTTTAAATTCTATATCTAAAGTTTTAAAAATTTTAACAATATTATCCAAAGTAGGCATATATTTTCCTGATTCAATTCTTGAAATATGCTTTTCATGCAACGAAACAAGTTCAGCCAACTGAGCTTGTGTTAAACCTTTTATAAGTCTGGCTTCTTTTATTTTTCTTCCAAGGGACACTTTATCCATATAACTTCCTTAATAAGTACGTTACTAATATGATAAGGTCTGCTATAAAAATTATGAACCATAATTAAGTTACTATCAAATATATTTAGTAACATATTTATTAACAAAAATTAAGCAAGCAAAAAAGATATTATAAGGTATATTTCTCGCTATTCTTAAAAAAATATTTTATTTAGGTGATGTACATGTTTATATTATTGTAATAATATAGTAACATACTTAAAGATAAAATTTTTATCTTTAAATCGGAATATCAAATTGGAAGTTAATAAATATGTTACTAAAAAATGCAAAAAGCTCTTTAGCATTCAGCTTAATTGAGCTATTAATCAGTCTAATTGTAATTAGTTGTATTACGGCTGCTTTTACGCCGTTAATTACAAAGAAGTTTTCTAATTCAATCTTCGGTGGCGGCGGTTCAGTTTCTGATATTACAAATGAATGTGCTGAATTTGGCGAAAATTGTACATTGTGTACTAGTAATTTTTGTATTGTGTGCAGCGGATTAGTTTGTGGGCTTGATGAATATAAAGATACAAAAAGTTGCACTTGTAAAAAATGCACGGATACTTATGGAGAAGATTGCACAAAATGTAATGATAATAAGTGTCTTATTTGCCCCGAGGGTGAATTTTTAAATGAAGATGAAATATGTAAACCTTGTTCAAGCAGATTTGACAAATGCACAAAATGTACAGAAAGTCAGTGTTTAGCTTGTGAAAACGGATATATTTTAGAAAATCCGTTTTCAAGCACCCCTTGCACAAGTTTTACCTGTCCAAGCCCTGATTTTATGCAAATTGATGATTTATGTGTTACGGCAAAAAACATGGGTGATAGCAGCAT